>DAHR01000005.1 GCA_002498525.1 Euryarchaeota archaeon UBA58 | reverse complement strand
CTTCGGGACTCGCTAGTTCACGTGTCCACGTCGCTCCTAGCCATGTGGAATGGTTGGCTTCCGGATGTGGCATCAGGCCGAATACGAGGCCCGATGGGTCACAAACACCGGCTATGTTGCGCCAGCTCTGGTTTGGCGAGATCGGGTATGGAAGTACTTCGTCCGAGCTCGCAGGATAAGTGGACTTCGGGTCGACGTAGCGCACAGCCAATTGACCGGATTCGGCCCACTCATCGAGGAGTGCTCGGTTATCGGTGACGAACTTTCCTTCACCATGACGAACTGGCACTCGGATGCGAATCAGACCCTTGGTCCAAATGCATGGGCTGTTGGGGTCGAACTCCAGGGTAGCCCAACGATTTTCGTAATGCCCACTGTCGTTCAGTGCCAAGGATGCTGTCTGGGTCAGGCTGACCTCTTCATCACCAGGGAGGAGGCCCATTTTGACAAGGACTTGGAAGCCGTTGCAGATACCTATCACTGGTTTGCCTGCTTTGACGAATTCGCGAACCTGCTCGCGCAATCCGAAGCGAAGGCGGTTGCCCATCAATCGTCCGCTGCCAAGGTGATCTCCGAATGAGAATCCGCCAGGAACGGCCATGATGTGGTAGTCTTCGAGGCTCAATTCACCATTGACGAGTCGGTTGACGTGAACTCGCTCGGCAATCGCACCAGCCATCTCGAAGACCGCTATGGTCTCAGTTTCACAATTGATCCCGAAGCCGGACAGGACTGCCACTCGTGGTTGATCAATCATTGGTTCGTACCCCCATCGAGTGTACCTTGCCAGGCAGTTCTGAGTGCATCCATTGAGGCTTGCAGCACCTCGGTTTCACGATAATTGATAGTGATGTCATCGCCCTCCCCCACCGCCCCTAACAAGGTGCAGGAATTGCCAGCCATCGCCTTGAGGAATGCTTCCTCCTGATTGGCTGCGATGCTGACGAGAATACGCCCGAGACTCTCTCCAAACAGTGCGCCCCACTCGTCGAGATGGCTGCAGTCACTCTCAAGTCCAGCGATATCGATGGTTGCTCCAGAGTCGGCGCCGAAGCAGCACTCTGCCAGTGCTGCGGCGAGCCCCCCGTCACTGCAATCGTGTGCGCTGGCTACCAGTCCTTGGCTCATCGCTGCAGTCAAAGCGCGGTACATCGCCATGTTGCGCCCTGTTTCGATCTGCGGTATGTCGCCCCCTATTCCACTCATTCCGTCAGACTCGTCTCTGAGCATGAAGGCGAGCTCGCTCGCCCCTAATTCTTGGTGGGTTTCACCGAGAAGATAGATTAGGTCACCTGCCTTCTTGAAATCACTTGAAACCGCCTTTCGCACATCGACATGGTTGCCGATCAAACTGAACAGCATAGTAGGTGGAACGCTGATCTTCTCACCGTACATCACAACATCATTCTTCATCGAATCCTTGCCACTGATGCACGGTAGATTGTAGGCTCGACATACCTCATCCAAGGCACGGTTGGCACGCACTAGTTGTGCGAGTTTGTAGCGGCCGTCAGGGGTTGTTGCGGATTCCACAGGGTCGGGCCAACAGAAATTGTCGAGGCCAGCGATAAGGTCGAGATCGACGCCGACGCAGACAGCATTTCGCAGTGCTTCGTCAACGCTGGCCGCTACCATGGCAAATGCATCGATGTCTGAATATCTCGGAACTATACCATTCGAAATCACCGCGCCTTGGGTCTGGCCTTGAATCGGCGCGAGTACCGCTGCATCGCCCGGAGCATCGTGATTCACGCCACAGAAAGGCTTGATGACAGATTGGGCGATGACTTCGTGATCGTATGAGCGCACCCACCATTCCTTGCTGGCGATATTCGGGCGCGCCATCAACCGGTGCAGAATCTCACCCATGCCGGCTGCATCGCATCGAGGGAAGATGATTGGCTCGTGAACGGGGGGTGTCCATTCGGATTCGAGTTGCAGTTGGGGGCAGCCGCCATAGAGGAATGAAATCGGCAAATCGGCTACGGTCTGTTCACCGAATCGGACTATGAATGAGCCGGAATCGGTGAAGGTTCCGACTGCCGTCGCCTCGACTTCGTGCAGCGCCGCGAGTGCCTCGAACGCTTCGCAGTCAGCCGGTCTCACACCCACCGTCATGCGCTCTTGCGACTCCGAGACGAGAATCTCCCAGGCCGAGAGCCCAGCTTGTTTCAGCGGCACGACCGAGAGATCCAGATCCGCCCCGCCGGTCAACTCTGCCATCTCGCCGACGCTGCTCGAAAGGCCGCCAGCACCATTGTCGGTGATGACTTGGATGAGGCCGCTGTCGCGTGCCTCCAGAATCATGTCGACCATCTTCTTCTGAGTGATCGGGTCGCCTATCTGAACCGCCGAAGATGGACTCTCTTCCGTCAGCACGATGCTCGAGAATGTGGCGCCGTGAATTCCATCGGAACCAACTCTGCCGCCAACCATGTAGACGATATCGCCAGGTGTCGGGGTCTTGATGTGAGACTCTCTTCCATCGGGCAAACGACGAGGCATCATACCTACCGTCCCACAATAGACGAGCGGTTTGCCCAAGTATCGATCATCAAAGATGATCGCCCCATTGACAGTAGGAATACCAGACTCGTTTCCTCCGGCCCGGACGCCCGCGTGAACGCCTCGGAAGACACGTGAGGGGTGGAAAAGTCCTTCGGGAATCTTGCCGGAATAATCTGGTGGGCCGAAACAGAAGATATCGGTATTCGCAATCGGACGCGCGCCCAGGCCCGTCCCCAGAATATCGCGATTGACACCAACGATACCCGTTATGGCGCCGCCAAATGGGTCCAGTGCGCTCGGAGAATTATGGGTTTCTGCCTTCATGCAAAGACTCCAATCGTCATTCCAAGCGATGACTCCGGAGTTGTCATGGAAGATCGAAAGCAGCCAATCGACCTCTGATTGAATGTCCAGCGTAGGCTTCATGATGTGCGTCTTGAATAGTGAATCAATAGTCGAATCTTCTCCGGTCTCAGTGTCGACATGATGGATTCTGGCAGCGAATATCTTGTGTGAGCAATGCTCTGACCAAGTCTGTGCCAGACACTCGAGCTCGACATCGGTCGGTGCGTTTGGAACCAGCCCCCTCACCTCTCTCGCAGCCCTGACTTCGTCACTTCGGTAGTGCCTCTGGATCGCTTGCATCTCGTCGAGGTTCAGTGCTAGAAGGCCGGTCTCGCTGATCTCGACCAGATCTTCGTTGGATACTTCGAGATCGACGACCGACGGCTCTTGATGACTCAATGGTTGGCGGTCGGGAAAGTCCAATGTTGGCCAGTTTCCAGCTTGGCAGTCAGCTCTTTGTGCGATTTTCGCTCGCTCTATCATCGGATTGTGCAACTTGCTCGCCAACCATTCAGTAGTGGTTCCTTCCGGCACCCCCCAGAATAGATATGTTCGGCTGGTCACCATCTCCGCTCGTCCTGCCAGGTGCGGGAATATCGTCAGTAGTCCGTCGAGTCCGGCTTGCGCTGCATTGTCGGTGACGCCGGGCTTGAATCCGGTCGCGATGACTATCTGAGGAGAATCCGGGAAGACTGATTTGTCATCCAGCAGGGGGCTGTCGACGCTGCCCCGCTCAATCACCGGGTCGGCGAATAAATCGTATACCACTCGTTCCGCTTCTTCGGAGGTCAGCGTGGCACGAATCTGGTAGCCTAAGATCACTCGAACCGCGCCAACGTCAACTCCATAATTCGATTCAAACATCAATTTGACCGAGTCGCCGCGCGCATCTGGAAGTCCCTCGAGGTCTCGGGTAGTAACCTCGAATGAATGAACCGGAGTCGACATACCCATGAGTGAACCTCGGTGGTGCTTAACCGTGGCGTGCCGTCAATGAACCAACCGGTGCAGGCCATAGGCCTGAATCATGATTCAGGGGGAAAGGCTTGAGATACCTTCAGCGGCGGATTGTGTCGATGCAACCGCAGGACGCATGGGGTGCGCGCTGGACTGATTGTGCCAACCCTCTCGCCCACCGCTTCATGCAGACGGCTGCTCGTAAGGGCTCACTGGTGTGCCTAGCCGCTGACATGAGAACTGTTGACGAATTGGTTGACTTGGTGAATCTCGCTGGCCCCCACATCGCTGCACTGAAGACTCACGCCGACATGGTCGACGACTTCTCACGGGAGAATTGGCAGCGTCTGGTAGAGTCGGCACAGCAGCACGATCTGCTGCTCTTCGAAGACAGGAAGTTCGCCGACATCGGCAAGGTCTCACAGCAACAGATGGCTGGTGCTCATGATATTCGCTCTTGGGCCGACATCGTCACTGCTCATCGAGTATCCGGGCCCGATGTGATTGATGGCATCGCCGCCGCTTGGGCTGATGTCGAGAGGGTCGGCGGCGTTCTATTGCTGGCACAGATGTCGAGCCGGGGTAATATGCTGGGTTCCGAATACACGACTCAAACCCTCGCCACTGGCCGGGGTTCTCCGCATGTGATAGGATACATCGGCAATGGCAGTTCCGCAGATCGAATCGGTGCACTGCGAGCCGAAGTTGGAAGTGGACAGATGATCTGGACGCCGGGGGTGAATCTCGACGTAGGTGCTGGAGCGATGGGGCAGCGCTACGGGCATCCACGCGATGCGGTGCTCGCGGGGTCGGATGCGATCATCGTCGGCTCGGGCATCCATGCTGCCGACGATGTTGTTGCTGCTGCTACGGAATACGCGAGTGTGTCGTTCCAAGCTCTTCTGGACCGGGTCTGAGGAGATATCGTGAATCTTGAATCTCTGCTCAATCTGATTCTGGCGCTGCTCATTCTTTCCGCCGTCGCAGTGCTTCTTCTCCGAGAATTAATCAAGCGCTGGAGAATCGGACTGCGATTGGCAGCAGGAGATGAAAGTCTGTTGACCGACGGTTCTGTCTCCATGAAGACTGTCACCGATGGTCCGCCTGGAAGCTCGATTGTGAATCAAGTTCCTGCTGTCTTGATTGTTGATGAAAGTAGTGAAATCAATTGAACAGGGACGAGATTGTGGAACGGAATTCTTCGATGAGACCGTTCAAATCGACTAAGCCGAGGTAATGCGCAGCACCCAGAGACCCTCCTGTGAGCAGGAAGAGGACGGTCAATCTCACCAACCAACGAACCTTGCTCCTCTTCTTTTGAGGTTTGAAATCGGCCACTGAAGCAGTAGAGGCTGATGGTAATTCGACATTTGTGGGATCGTCAGGTGTGGTATCTGGAAGTGGGGGCAAGCCAGGCATCATTGGAAAGGCCGGGGGTTCGGGTTCGGGGTCTTCGAGAACGGGGTAGAGCGCGTCGAGATCCGAAAGTCCTGGGGCTTCTGGAATGGTGCCATGCCAATCACTCCAAGCCTCACCGACCTGTGAGTCTGTGATTGGCGTCACCAAGACGCCGACGGCCCCTGAGGAGTATGCGGCATCTTCGGCGATCGTCTTCCGACCATGACTAGTGACGAAGACGATTCGCGCCGAAGAGTCGGCTTCTCTCATCTCCAGAGCGGCGACATGTCCGTCAAGTGTCGGAATGTCGAGCGCGATGAAGACCAAAGCGGGTCGCAGTTGCACATATCGGTCGACTGCACTATCACCGTCACCGCATACATCGATGCTCCATCCGCGCTTGTGCAAGACTCGTTTGAGGTGTCCTTCGATGATTGGGTTGCCAACCACCACCAGTGCTGTGTTCGACTCCTCTGTTGTCATGCTCGTCGCGACACACGAGCAGTTGTTGATGAAAGACGCGGTCGACTCACTCAGTCGTCGCCCAGAATCGAGTCCAAGAGCCATTGCGGGTCGAAATCGCGAAGGTCGTCGTAACCTTGGCCTACTCCAGCCAGCACTATGGGTCGGCCGGTAGCGTGCGAAATGGACAATGCAGCACCACCTTTGGCATCGGTATCGAGTTTGCAGAGCACGGCTCCATCGAAATTGAGCATCCTCTGGAACTCCTTCGCCTGAATCACCGCATCATTACCGGCCAAGGCATCGGCGACGAAGAGCACCAGATGTGGGCGCGTGACTCTGTGTACCTTGCGCAGTTCTTCCATCAGATTGATTTTGTTCTGCATTCGGCCCGCGGTGTCGATGATCACGATATCCTCTCCCCTCGCTGCTGCGCTCTCACAAGCATCGCGTGCAATCGCCGCTGCATCACCACCGCGCTGACTACGGATACAGCGTACCGAGAGTCTGTCTGCATGGTTCGCCAACTGTTCGATTGCGCCTGCGCGGAAGGTGTCAGCGGCGGCTAGCACCACCGAGTAGCCATTCTGCTGCAGACGGTGTGCGATCTTCGCTGTGGTCGTCGTTTTACCAGTGCCATTGACGCCGACCATCATGATTGAGACTGGAGTTGCTTCGGCTGCGAATGACTTCACGGTCTTATCGAAATCCCAGTAACCTGACTCCAACAGATCGAGCAGTGCTTTTCGCAAAGCCTCATCGATGACATCGGCCAATTCGGCCTTGCGACCGAGGCGGGCTCCAATCAGCGAGCCGCGTAGCGCAGTCATCACCTCTTCGACAGCGGTGTGACCCATATCGGCCATCAGAAGATCTGTTTCCAACTCCTCTAGAATCTCATCGAGAACCTTACTGGATGCGATGATGCGGCCGCCCCGCTTTACTTCTGATTCACCCAGATCCACTTTGATCGCGACTTTGTCGGTTGCCACGAGTGCGCGCCCAGTGGTGCTTCTCATTCGGTCGTGTGGTGGTTTTTCCTCGGGCTCATCCGAAGTTTTCGCCGCTGCCACGGACGCGGCCCGAACAGCCTTCTTACGGGATTTCTTGTCAACGGGTTGACTAAACGGATCATCAGGTAATTCCTCGACGAAATCATCCCATTGTTCCTCTACTTCTTCTTTGAATGTCTCGAAGCCGGGGGGTGGGGGAGGAGGTGGTGCGTCCTTCGCGCGCTCCATCGCCTCCATCAATTGACGGCGTTGAATCAACGCTTCCTCGGCTTCGATAGAATCTTCCTCGACTGTGAATTCTTCTTCATCGACCGCTTTCTCAGCGCGTTTCTTGAAGCGGTCGAACAAACCCATTATTCCACCTCAATCATCCAATGTCAGATCGGTTCCGCGCTTGCGACGTCTGCGGCGGGCCCTCTGCTCTATCGGCTCTTGCTTTGTGGGGGGTGTTTTAGGGCTCGGTGCGGCGGTTTCTGGGGCATCATCCTGGAATGCTTGGGCCCCGTCGTTGAATTGATTCGCGAGTTCGATGACGAGTTTCTCGGTCTCATCGAATTCGGCTTTCAGTATGTCCATCAGCCCAATGAGTTCCTCGTTCCGATGGGTCAGCATCTCCAACGCTTCTTCTCGCGTTCGTTCGACTTGAACACCACTGCCTATGTCTATCACTGCACCGGACTCACCCAGAACATCTGCGATGATCTGGACGCCGCCGCCCAGAGGAATCATCACATTACTCGCTCCCCCCTCAGGGATGGATTCGAGGGCGAGAAGCGCCCTCGCTTGCTCCTGTCTGACCTCATCCAATCTGATGACCTGCTGCTCGATGGTCTGCAGACGCTCGCGGTTCAGTTCGACGAGTTGCGCGAGACGTTGCAACTCGGCTCGGTCGGATGTGGATTTTGGTGCGCCGCCAGCCCTACGCTCAGAGGTGCCCATCAAGGCTGGCGAGATGTGCGGGTGCAATGAAGCCGTCGCAGGTTAAACCTCGACGTGTAAGTGAGGTGTCGGATCAATGAGTATCGGATTAATCGCCGTCCCAGATGCCTTCGTTAATCATGAATTCCATCACTCTCTTGGAGACATTCGCGCGATCACCGCCACGCACGCCTGTGGCTGATACCGCGAAGACCTCAGGGGGGATGTCGTCTGCCTCACGGAGCTCGTAGCCGACCTTGCGACCGTAGGAGATTGCTTCGATGTCGGGCATGACCCATGCCTCCACCTCTTCACCTGCATATCTGTACTCAATCATCCTCTTCCGAGCGTCGGTCGAGAAGGGGTCTGAGTCTGATACCGGTGTGTCTCGGATACCGACGACGACCCTCTTGCCCTGGTCCAATTCTCTTTGGATTAACCACTCGTGACCCACGTGAAGTGGCTGCCATCGGCCTGGCAGAAGGACTGCCTTGGGTTTCTCGAAGAGATGTGCGAGCTGGTCGACCATGTCGTCAATGGAATTACCCACAACACCACTGGAATCCAATGTTATGTGGGCGCACTTCGGCTCGTCGAATGGGTCGTTGATGCCAGTGAAGTTGGTGATTTCGCCGGAACGGGCCTTCGCGTACAAGCCCTTCACATCTCTGTCCTCGCAGACTTCCAGAGATGTGGATATGTGGACCATGATCGCATTGTCTGGTAGGCTGTCGAGAATCTTCTCGCGCACATCTTCGTAAGGTGTGATGAAAGAGCAGATAACGTGTGTGTGTTTGGATATCATCCTAGCCATCTTGGCGATGCCAAGCAGGTGTCGCTCCCTTCCCTCGCGGCTGAAATCGTGGTTAGAGAAAAAGTCCCTGATGGTGTCCCCATCCAATACCTCGCAACCAAATCGCTCAGCGGCAGCCATTGCAATGGTCGTCTTCCCTGCGCCTGAGAGGCCCGTGAACCAAACTACCTTGTTAACCATCTTTCATCCCTCTAGGAGCGGGCGAATTATGGCCTGTATTTCATTGCGACGGCTGCCTGAGGTCTCTCAACGAGTGTGAATTCCTATATCGGAAGGTCTTGAGTCGGAGTCATGGAGGTTGGGCTGTCGATGGTTCCTCGCGTTGATGCGTTTCTTCTCGGAGCCCCCAAATCAGGCACCACCTGGTTGGCTGAGGCACTGACGCAGCATCCAGGAATCTGTGTCTCGGAGCCGAAGGAGCCGAACATGGTGGCGACGCACAAAGGAACCTTTCCACGGGATGATTCGAAGCCTGATTGGTCTGCATATTCGACCTGCTTCGCCACTGATGGAGTTCGAATCGATTGTTCTGTTCACGCGCTCGCTTGTCCACTCGCACCCCACCGTGTTGCGGAGAATTGGCCGGCCGCGCGCTTCGTCATCTGTCTGCGCGAGCCGGTCAGTCGAACCATCTCACATTGGAACATGATTCTCGATACTGGTGAGGATGTTGAGAATGGAAGTGATTGGTCTGATTTTGCTCAAGCGTGGTCAGATCCACGGCTTCATTGCGACACACTCTATGGCGCCGCCATTTCGCGCTGGTTGGAGTATTTCGAGCGCGACTCGTTCTTGTTGATTCAAGCGAATCGAATGCGCCGTGAACCTGAGTTGGTTCTCGCCGAAGTCTGTTCTCACCTAAAGTTGGCTGCACACACTTTCGATCTCGACTCAGTACACAACGCCAATGTGGCAGCAGACAGGCGCTCCATCACTATCTTCGGCAGGATTTTTCGCTTCACTGCAAGCCTGTTACCTGGATTTATCAAAAAACCGATCGTGATGCGGCTACAAGGTCGTGGGGTCAATGTCTACAAGATGCCTGTGCTGTCCAGAGAGGCGCCGGCAAAACGAGAGATCGATGATGCTCAAAGGGGCCTTCTAGTGGAGGAGGTGAATGCTGATATCAATCTCCTTGAGGATCTGACCGGCTTCAATGTGGATCACTGGCGCATTCACTCCTGATGAGCGACCCAATCCGCAGTCCAGCGCTCATCGGCCGCGACGAGGAAAAATGGATTGAGAATATTCTCGACTAAATCATAATCCAATGTTTTCCCATCTGGTCCAACAACGATTCCACCAGCGCCGGAAACAACTGCATGAGCAGCGGCGATATCCCAACACGATGTCGGGCCGAATCTCGGATAGAGATCTGCTGAGCCCTCTGCGACGATGCAGGCCTTGAGGGAGGAGCCCATTCGAACAAGTTCGTAATCACCAAGTGTCGAAGCGAAAGACTCGTCCTTCTCACCTCGGTGGGAGCCGCTTGCCACAAGCCGCACCGAGCCGCCCCCCTCTGTCGGTTTGACCAACATCTGACCTGCCCCCTCTGGGCCGCGGCGCTCTGAAGCGTGGATCGCCCCTCCAAACCACGTGGTGTCACTCACAGGAGCATGAACGACGCCGAACACAGGGTTCCAGCGTTCACCGTGGCGACGCATCAAGGCGATATTGACGGTGAACATACCGTTCCGCTTGATGAATTCCTTCGTTCCATCTAGTGGGTCGACAAGCCAGCATTTATCGCTGTATCGCGGGTCTCCGACCCGTCCTTCTTCGGAGACTATCGGGGTGGAATCGATGGTTTGCAAGCCTGCGACAATTACGTTATGGGCTGCCAAATCTGCTTCTGTCAGAGGTGAGTCGTCGTCTTTGTGGGTTATTTCGAAGTCTTCGGCGCGCTCGTAGACCTCCATGATTGCTCGCCCCGCATCAATCGCGATATCCACAATCACTTCCAAGTCCACGAGTTCAACCCCCCAAGGCTCGATCAGAAGTCTTGCATCTCATCAGCTGCAGCTTCGAGGGCTGCGCGCGCTTCCGGAGGGAGATGTACCAGAAACGGATCCTCCTCACCGATGATGTTCTTCCAGGACGACATCGAGCGCGCCCAGATCTCCTGTTGTGAATTCCACTCCAACCAGCGGTCGACGAAGTCGCAGTGCCGTTGGATTTCTTCGTCATCTTCAGACATCTTCCTCAGAATAGTGTTTGTTTGAGAGAGAATCATCCCGAAGGGTGCATTCAGTTTGTAGGTGGTGAATGGGTTGCGTTCCTGTACGATGGTTAGGTGTTCGCGCCAGAGGCCGAAGGTAACGTCGTAGACCCAGCCTATCGACAGCACGATGGCGAGGACACTGAGTCCGATTCCCGCCAATCCGAAGTAGGTTGGTTGAATGCCCATGAGAGGTTCCATCGCTTCGAATCTCCAGCTGATAAGTGGCCAGACGAGGAGGGTCAAGGTGGTGCACCAGAAGCCCATCGAGATGAGGGTCTGGCTCTGTTGGATGCGCCAGTACTGACGCATGGCTGCCTTCTTTATCATGTGATTTGCTCCTTGGCTTCTCCTTTCACATTTGCGCTACTAAGTTAGATTAATCAATGAAATATTCAACATCTGCCTCCGATTGGTTCATTTTGAACCGGCCGCCGGACAAGGATGGTCTCATTATGGATATTCCCGGCTTCTGGACTCTCAAGCAACTTATTCTTGACATACGGAGAATTGGTTTTGGAACCAAATTAAGTGAACCTATTCTAATCCTAACACACCATAAGATTGCGACTAGATTGATGACGCGAGTATTTCGCCCACTCGCAAAACGGCGTGGCTTTAGGTTCAAACGATTATTAGGGAAAGTGAGTGATATCCCGAATAATTGTGATATATTACAATTAACTCACTCCGTTGTAGAAGATGAATTATTAGATAAAGGATATAGAGGCGTGAGAATAATACGTGACCCACGTGATGTTATAGTGTCAGGATACCTCTACCATCAACGATGTGGCGACCATGAGCAGTTCGTGGTGAATGAGGACTTTAGTGATGATAATTTTCGTTTTCCAACAGTCCCCTGGCCTGTAGATTGTCAAAATATCGAAGCTCGAAGGGATTTTGTTTCTTTATTTAATGGAAAATCATATCAAACAAAGATAACGGAGTTGGATAAGGAAGCAGGAATTGTTTTTGAGATGGATGGGTACGCTGGTGTGACTATTAATACAATGCTCGATTGGAAAGAGCGATCTGAAATACTCACAATTAAGATGGAGGATATTGTCGCAGATTTTGATGTTTTGTTTGAAAGAATTTTTCGTTGGCTTGGATTTGAAGAGAAGGTAATTAAAGAAGAGTTAGTATGGGCTCAAGCTCAAGATCTTAACAGAATGAGTGTTAGAGATATAAAAGAAAACTCTCATATTTCAACTGGAAAGTTAACTAAATGGAAGGAGTTTTTCACTCCAGATATCATTGGAGAATACACCAATCGATTTGGTGATGCTCATTGTATTCTAGGGTATGATGAATTTTGAAAATCACTGTTCTCGGAAGTGGGCGATGACTCGAGGTTCACTCGAGTCTGAGGGTTTAATCTCCTCGAGTGAGTTGATGATGACGAATCGGCGAGGTGTGCGGTGGCGGCTGCCGAAGTAGGATAATACGTAGTGCCTAGCTTCATCCTCGTCTGCGGCGACGACGTCGAGAGTGTACTCCTGAACGGTCCTGCCATTGCGGAATGTTCCCGATGCGCGATAAGCCTTCATGGCGCGGCCCACCGGAGGTCTCGATATAAACGCGACGAGGGGGTTTCGGTGTCCCGATTCCTTCTCTCCCAGCCAATACCATGTTACTTGGCACCGGCCTTTCCTCAAGGTTCAAGAATGGACTGTCGGTGATGCTGTGTGATTGGTGTGAGTGTTCGGAATGCCGACCCTGATGGGGTTGAGGATATGGCCCCTATGAGTCCTGAACAGCTCACCGAACACCTCACCACATTCTCACAAGAACGCTTGATTACCGAGGTCATGACGATGTGGACAGAATTGGGTGAGATGGAAAGGTCGTTGGCGATGACCAGACAACGTGCACGCGCCTTGGATTCTGAACTAGGTGAATTGCGAGCACGTGGTGTTGGAAGAGGGGATGTTGCAGAATTGCGAGAGCGATTTCGGGTGGCGGAGGCACGAAGAGCGCAATTAGAGACTATGTTGGAGAATGAGAGGGTTCGCAGGAGTGACCTTGAGGAGCTTGTAGGTGGTGGGCGTCTCGACGAATTACAGAGGGAGAATGTGCGCTCGATTCAACGAGAAGAGGAATATATGCTGCTGATCTTGGATATGGAAGGAAAGATTGACCAGTTGGTGGCCCTCGTTGAGGAGTTGCAGAATAGAGACGCTGCTTGATCTTCAAGAATTCATCTCACCGATGAAGTCTTTCAGTACCTCTTGCAATTCATCAGCATCATCGAATGATTCGGTCAGATTCCCGGTGATCACCCAATCTGCACCCGCAGCAGCCGCTCGCTTCGCCGCTGCACCATCACGAATGCCTCCTCCAACGATTAGAGTGAGGTTGCAGGCCTCGCGGGCTGCTGCGATAAGGCCCGCATCGACAGGCGTTGCTGCGCCGCTGCCCGCTTCAAGATAGAGGAGTTGGAAACCATAAGCCTGTGCTGTCATCGCGTAAGCACTCACTCTATCTTCATCACCCTTCTCAATCAGTGTTGCTTCACCCACTTTTCCCACCCTACCCCCAGGTGCGCAAACGATGTATCCCATCGGTAGTGTTTCAACACCAGCTTGTCGTATGAATGGTGCACCCTCGAATTGTTCATCGATCAGGAATCGGGTTGAAGTGCTGTTCATCAGCATCATGAAGGTGATTCCGTCGGCGGCTGAGGAAAGTGCAGCAGCTCCTGCTGGAAATAGCACGATGGGTGCCGTCCAACTATCTTCATATGATCCTGAATCCTGTGTGGATGCCCACCTGACAAGTTCCAGTGCCTCTCGAATCGCCACCACGGTGTTGTGGACATTCTTCATATCTGTACCTGTAGAACCACCGACCAAGACCATCTTGGAACCTGCGGAGACCGCTGCTACACAGCGTTTGGCAGCCATTTCGGGCGTCTGATCGGCAGGGTCGATGAGAATGGCATGCCTGGTCCCATCAGAAGTGTTCTGGACATATCGCAGGGTCGGGCCTGCGGTACTTGTCATGATGTTGCGTGCTTCACCCCTCGTCTAAGTGTTTCAGCGGCATCATTGTGCTCAAGGAAGGATCTGGCGAGGGTTACACCGTTGTGAATATCATCACTCATTGACCGTCTCGGGTCTTTTCCTCGCCACTGCATTCGTTGCAGCCAATTGACCCTTGTTGGTTCTTCACCTTTCCACCAAGTCTCAATGAGGAAATCGGGGCGAACGCCTTCGATTCCAACTCCCTTCAAATCACCGAGACGAATTCCCCCCTCCCATAGATCATGTTTCATTTCCTCATCTCGTAGATCGAGGACTCCGTCTACCAATATTGACTGTTGATTGGAATGCCCCCCTCCTTTCACTTGAATAGTGATGAAGTTGTCTTTTGTGGTTATACTGCAGTCACTCAGAAGGTGAAAAATCGTGCCCCGAGAGGTGAGGTGAATTGCACATGCTTTCTCTAGCCACGATCTTCGAATCGCTGTTGAAGTCTCTCCTGGTTGTTGAAATTGAAAATCACTTAACCAGGATTCTGGTAGAATTGGCCAAGAGTCTCTCTCGAGTAAACCAGGACCCTCACTCATCAAACCAAATTCTGCTTCTTTCACGATAATATGAATCAATGTGGTTGGTAATTCGTCGAGAATAGTGTGGGCGCAGGCGAGTGTTTGAAGGTCAGAGCCAAGAATTGCAATAGTTGGAGTCAAGCAACCAACTCATTTTGGTGGGGTGAAGAAAAGAATAGTGCGTTGACGGGGCAGGCCGGAATGCAGAGTTCGCAATGAGTACATTCTGGTTCATTGATATTAATCAAGAGTCCTTCAAGATCCAAGACGTCGATCGGGCAGAGAGCGACGCATGCCGCACAACCGAAACACCTCCCCTCATCGAGCTGAAGAGTCTCGTCGGTTCGGCGAGCCATGATGATTCGGACGGGGTTGCTGTTCTCAAATTAATGCCCCATCCCCTTGTTTTCCATTGGATAACTGATGAAGGCCAAAGATATCGATAGAATCACTCTTTTTAACTCAATCTTCGATAGTCATTTGAAGTATATCGCTGACGGACAATAATCATACTGCTACTTCCATTCCAATTCTTTGAATTGGTATCAATCTCCAGAAGAAATTCAGGGGTTCCCCTACTCGGACCGCCGGTTGAATGATGAGCATCACTCACTTCGCACGGTCATGGTACTGTACACACCAGGCAGGACATCTGGATATCCAGAGGAACCCGTCGAGTCTGGAATTCGACTGCATTTTCTCGGTGGTGGAGATGAGGTGGGTAATGTCGGGTGCCTACTTGAGGATCGGACCGGAACTCGAGTGCTCATCGATTATGGACTCGCACCTACCAGGCCACCACGATACCCGAAGGAATGCCCCCCAATCGAACACACCATCATCACTCATTCGCATATTGATCATATTGGTATGGCACCATGGTTGGTTGGTCAATATGGGGCTGCACTTCATGGAACTACACTCACAGCTGCGGTGTCAGAAATCATGTGGAGAGACACTTACAAAGTTTCCAGTATTGAGGGCTATCCATTACCTTGGGATAAGAGGGATCTCGATGCGGCCCTCAATGCTTGGCAGACTCACGATGTGGGGGAATGGTTCGAGATTGGTGAGTGGAAATGCAGATTCCATAGAGCTGGGCACATACCTGGAGCCATCATGATCGAGATCGAGACGCCTGAATTGCGATTGTTGTGGAGTGGAGACATCGACATCAGAGATGGCCCCAACGTTCGAGGAGCGGAACCAATCAATTGTGATATTCTCTGTCTAGAAGCTACTTATGGAGGAAGAGAACACCCCGTTCGGGCAACCGAAGAGGCGCGTTTCGTCAGTAGAGTGAAGGAAGTTGTGAGTAGAGGGGGGGTGGTGCTGGTGCCCGCCTTCGCATCTGGTAGATGTCAGGATGTCCTTCGAATCCTACATCGCGCAGCACCTCATCTGAACGTTCATTTTGATGGGATGGGCACACGACTCACGCGTCATTGGCTATCTCATCCAGAGCACACCGATGAACCAGAACATCTCAAACAAGTATGGAATTGGGCACGCATAGTGTCAAGCAAGTCCGATCGCAAGAAAGCCCTGGACGCTGACGTCATCGTAACAACGAGTGGGATGCTTGATGGTGGGCCAGCTATATGGTATCTAAATCGACTTCGTCATGATTCTGCCAACGCTATTCTCCTGACTGGTTACCAAGCAGAGGGTTCAGGGGGGCACCGATTGTTGGAGAAAGGTAGTTTGAGGATATTTGGTAACGAGACAGCAATAGATCTCGAAGTCACACAATTCCAATTATCCAATCATGCAGGTCATTCTGATCTCGTCTCCTTCGTGCGTGCGTGCGAGCCCAGGCATGTCGTCTTGTTTCATGGCGATGATGACGCGAGATCGGCGATTGCAGCAGAATTCACAGAGTCGCCGGCACCTTCACTTCCATTGAATGGAGAGACGCTGAATCTCAGCTAACGGTGATTTCGGCCGAATCCTAAATAAGCCCACGGCGGGGTTGAGAGGGTACGTAGCCGACGCGCTGCGTTACTGGAAAGAAAGGTGAAAAAATGGAAGCAATGAAAGTATTAGATAAACAATTTGGACTGACAGAAGCAGGAACCACTGTCGAGGCGGAGATACGGGCTGGAGTGACGACATTCCTGACCATGGCTTACATCCTCATAGTGAACCCTTCTATGTTGAGTAACTTTGGTGCAACGGGTATACCCTTTGGCGACGCGCTGTTCGCGACGGCCGTGGCGGCCTTCGTCGGCTGCGTGGTCATGGGGTTGTGGGCAAATCTGCCCTTCGCTCTTGCACCTGGAATGGGACTGAATGCGTACTTCACGTTCGCAGTGGTCCTCGGTATGGGCATACCTTGGGATGTCGCATTAGCCGCGGTTTTGGTTGAAGGAGTATTATTCCTCATAATTTCTCTACCTCAAGTAGGCTGGAGAACTATCATGATCAACTCCATCCCGACGGACCTCAAGATAGCCACAGGAGCCGGCATAGGTATGTTCCTGGCAATCATAGGTCTCCGGGAGATGGGCTGGGTCGTTAACGATCCGGCAACTCTTGTCAATCTCGGCGCGACGGAGACGTTCACGTACAACCACGGGGGTTTTATCTCCATGGTCTGCCTAATTCTAACGGTCATCCTGATGGCCCGTGGGCAGAAGGGAGCCATCATCATCGGCATCGCCGTGGCCTCGCTATGGGGCTGGGCCACTTCGGCCTACGACCCGTACAACGACTTCATGGCCGGTGGAGCGGGATGGGCAGCGGTGGACGCTACCTGGCCTGATCTAATGGCAATCGAGTTCGTCGGCCTGCCTGAAGAGACCATGGGAGCAGCGTTTAGCGCACTAGGTGATGTCGGTTCCGACGGCGGTACGACCCTCGGGGCGTTCTTGATGGTGATGATCACCTTCCTGTTCGTCGATATCTTCGACACCGCGGGCACCCTCTACTCTGTGGGCCGCCAGGCGGGCTACGTCGATGAGAATGACGAGCTGAAGAACTCGGACGAGGCCTTCATGTCGGACGCAGCGGCGACGGTTGTCGGCGCGTTCTTCGGTACCAGCACGACCACTACTTACATCGAGTCGGTGGCTGGTGTCGAGGAAGGTGGGAAGACTGGTCTGGTAGCAGTGACTGTGGGCGTCCTGATGCTCACTGGCCTGTTCTTCGAAAACCTCTTCCAGAACATCCCTACCTTCGCTGCAGCACTGGCGCTGGTAATCATCGGCGCCATGATGATGCGTCAGGCCGCAGACATCAACTGGGCCGACGCGGAGATGGCAGTACCAGCCTTCTTGACTATGGTAATAATGCCATTCACGTACTCCATCGCAGATGGAATCGCTTGGGGCGTCATCTCCTACGTCGCGATTAAGATCGGCATGGGCAAGTGGGGCGAGCTGAACACAGTCATGTGGGCTCTATTCGCCCTGATGGCGATGTTCTACCTAGGACCAGGCGATCAGAACACCTTCAACTTCGTGTTCGACAAGCTCGGTCTCAACTGATTAGGAACTACGTAACGGGAAACCAGGGCCCGACGGCATAGCCTGAAGGCCCAGGCCCCTCCCCCGGCGGAGCGGGTAGCATGTCTGATGAACGAATCAATAGATTACGAGAGGCCGTTCGGACAGTTCCGGACTTCCCTGTTGAAGGGATAATGTTCCGAGACATCACACCACTGCTGGCTGATGGAACCCTCCTATCGATGGTGACGAATCTCTTCATTGAACGTATGGAAGAAGTAGGGTGGATGCCCGATATGATCATCGGCCCCGAGGCTCGTGGATTCATCTTCGGCCCTCTACTCGCCAGCCGTCTTGAAATCGGATTCATTCCGGTACGCAAACCCGGTAAGTTACCTGACTCGACGAGGGTGGTGGAATACACACTCGAATACGGAACCAACCGACTCGAAATGCATGAGGACGCTTTAGCATCTGGACAGAAGGTGGTGATTGTCGATGACCTTCTGGCGACTGGAGGAACGGTCGCTGCTTGCATCGAACTCTGTGAGCAAGCTGGTGCCGAGGTCGCAGGATCACTCTTTCTCATTGAATTAGATGGACTCAAAGGTCGCGACGTGATCTCGCCTGTACAGGTTCAATCTCTACTGAGATTTCCTGCATGATGTAGGCAACATCTCCCCGATTCTTTCATAGCATCACCGGCTTTGCCATAGGAGGATAGCCATGGCAGACAAGCCCCCACCACCACCACCACCACCCCCGGGCAAAGCCAAGGCACCCCCGCCGAAGCGCAAAGCGCCACCACCTCCGAAGGCCAGACCGAAGGGCAAGGCACCACCCCCACCCCCGAAGAGGGCGCCCCCTCCACCCCCGAAGGCTGGAGTGCCACCACCTCCCTCGAAGCGACCCACACCGAAGGGCAGACCCCCATCTCGCACAAGTAAGAGGCCAGCAGCCAAAGGAAGACCCATTCCCAAGCGTAAAGCCGCGCCGAGAGGAAAGCCGATGCCACCTTCGAGGGGCAAACAGCCAGCCCCGACAGGTAAACGCCTTGCGAAGGGAATAACCAAGCCGACCAAAGGAAGGACCAAACAACGGAAACCCGCGAAGAGGCGTAGGCGAAGGTTACGAATCAAACTCGGGTTGAGGGAGAAGGTCATCTCAGAAGAGGCAGATGAATACGTGGACCAAGTTGGCTGGACAGTCCACGAGAACGTTCTGGACGACTTTGAGATGGAGGATTCCGACGAGCCGCAGATCATCACTCACCAATGTTCGATGTGCGGCTCGACGATGCATATCCCGAAACCGAAACGGGACCGTTACAAGGTCTTGTGCGCCTACCCTGAATGCGGTCACTCCGATGCAATTGGCCTCTGAATAGCAGTCAGCACTCCCTGCACCTCCACGAACCAAACCCAATCAAATGCCCAACAACCCCAGGACCCGTTTTCCGGCAGCGATCAGCAGAACCCCAACAAGGAGCCTGCGAACAGTCGATTGATGGGCTACCCCGGCGCCATATGTCGACCCGATGAACCCCCCCACCAAGACTACAGGCACCGCGATGGTGATGAAATCCAGATCCAGAACGAATTGTCCCGACGCTGCCGACCCAATCAATCCAGCCGCCGAATTCACCCAGATGAAAGCGGCAGCACTAGCCGCCACAACCTTCGGAGTCGCCCAGCGATTAAGCAACATGACGGGCGAGAGAAATATTCCCCCCCCGATTCCAATAACCCCACTCGCAAGCCCGATCGAGGCACCCCAGGGAACGACCTCTCTGAACTCAGGAACGCCCGAAGCGACCTCGAAATCAACAGACTGAGAGTCGAAGAGTCGCCACGCCGCCCAAATCAGAACCATCGACAGCAGCGTGTCGTACAACACACCATCAACCCGAAGATAACCTCCGATGAAAGCCATCGGCACACTGGCGACCAGGAAGGGAACAGTAAGAGAGCGTTGGTGGAATCCTTGTCTGTGAAAGTGAAGGAAAGCGATTCCGGCGACAACCAGATTCAAGGTCCACGAATGCTGCTTCAACCATATTGGGTCAGAACCCGCCAATGTGCTCAACGAAAGCACCGCGAGATAACCCGAACCACCCCCATGACCGACTGACGAATACAGTATCGCAATGGCGAACAGAGCCGAAAGAAGAACCAATTCATCCACTCCAAACACACTTGAATCGAGGCGGGAAGAACACTTGAACGAGACGGTGTCTGAAGAATCATGGAGCGGGGGGTGAGTCTCGAGCGCGCCATTGAATTGGCTTGCGAAAAACCGATGCCCCGCCGTACCGAACACATTCCTCTGGATGCGGCGCACAATCGCATTCTCGCTGTTGGGCTGCACTCGAAAGTCGATGATCCCCGCTTCGATAATTCGGCTATGGACGGCTTTGCCGTTCGCGCCTCGGATTGTGACGAGGCTGGTGCGCGATTACACATCGTTGGAACCAGCAAAGCTGGTGGCCAAGACCTCCCTACAGTAGAGGCCGGCGAGGCATGTCGAATCATGACAGGTGCTCGAGTCCCAGACGGAGCCGACGCGATCGTCATGGTCGAGGATACTGAAGTTCTGGGCGAATCAGTATCGATAAACGGGCCAGCCAGAACCAATTTCATCCGCCGCCGAGCAGAGAATCTGGCGAGAGGACAAGAGGCTCTTCCAACAGGAGCGTTACTCGGTCCAGCTGAATTGGCCCTGGCCGCGACGATGGGTCACGGCGAGATCGAAGTCGCCGTGAAACCTCGAATAGCGATTATCTCGACAGGAGATGAATTGGTTCGAGCCGGCGATGAATTGGCCGAAGGTCAGATTTACGAATCGAATTCGCATGCTCTGGCTTCGTTGGTCGAGGAGATGGGCTGCGAAGCAAACCGCCTCGACAGTGCACCAGACTCACTCGATGAGTTACGAAAGACTCTCGATTCTCTCACCGGTCATGACGCCATCATCACCAGCGGGGGGGTCAGCATGGGGGATTGGGACCTCGTTCGGCGGCTCATGGAAGAGGAGGGCGAACTCGTATTCTGGCGAATGAAAGTCAGGCCTGGCGGCCCACCATTATTCGGTACTTGGAAGGGCACTCCGCTCTTCGGCTTACCCGGAAATCCAGTTAGCAGTCAAGTGATTTTCCATATTTTGCTAGCGCCGTGGATTCAGCATTCCCTCGGCGCTCACCCCGAACTCGGACCCCGATTATCGAGACAAGTCCGAGTTCGATTGAAGAATTCAGTCAAAGGCGCTGAAGACAAACTTTGCCTGCGTCGCATCCGCATCACGAGTGAGGGCGACGAACTCGTCGGCAGCGTCCATACCCACCAAGGCAGTGGCAACCTTCACAGCCTCGTCGCCCACGATGGACTGACCCTTCTGCCTCCCGGCACTGATGCCGAAGCCGGAGATTTCGTCGATGCACTATGGCTTCGTTGAGCGAGGCCGCTGACGAGCGGATGAGTTCAAGGACACCCTCATTCACGGCAAGCCTGCGCGCGGGGGATTGAATCTGGTTCGAAGGGAAGAGAATGGCGCGACCGAACAGGGTTGGATAGTGGTCAAGGGCGCGCGGACCCATAATCTGCGAGACATCGATGTCAAGATTCCAAGAGGAAAATTCGTCGTCATCTCAGGCGTCTCTGGAAGCGGTAAATCCAGCCTCGCTTTCGACACTCTGTATGCCGAAGGACAGCGACGTTACGTTGAGTCCCTCTCATCCTATGCTCGGCAATTCCTCGGCCAGATGAAGAAGCCGGACTGTGACAGTATCGAAGGCCTCTCACCAGCCATCAGCATCGACCAGAAGCAGGGCAGCCACAACCCCCGTTCAACTGTCGCGACGGTCACTGAGATCATGGATTACCTACGCCTGTTATGGGCTCGCGTAGGTCTTCCGCACTGCCCTGATTGCGGACGCGAAGTCACCCGCAGAACAGTTCAGGAAATCGTCGATGACGTGCTCTGGCGCTTCGAAGGCCATGCGATCGCCATCTGGTCGCCCGCTGTCAGAAACCGCAAAGGAACACATGCCGATCTATTCCGCGCTCTCGTCGAACAAGGTTATCTGAAGGGACGCATCAATGGCCGAGAGGAGGAGTTTGAAGGAGCTCCCGAACTAGAGAAGAATCTTCGTCACGACATCGACGTAAGAATCGACAGGCTCCGCCTGTCGCGAACCAACAAGCAGCGATTGACCGAAGCGGTCGCCGAAGGCATGCGTCTGGGTGGCGGGACCGTCGCCATCGAGAGTCTTGAAGCACCCAAGTCCGCGAAGGGCGAGGAAAGCCAAGAACAGAGATTCCAGACGAAGTCAGGAGAGATTATCGCCTACACAGAGGAGTTCGCCTGCGCCGAGCACGGCTCCTTCTTACCCGAGATGAGCCCCCGAGTCTTCTCCTTCAACAATCCACTCGGCGCTTGCCCTGACTGTCAAGGTCTTGGAGTGCAACGCGAATTCTCTCCAGACATGGTGATTGATCGATTGGCCAGCGTCGAAGAGGGTTGCATCAGACCATTCCGCTCTTCTATGATGTCGGGCTGGTACAAGACTCAGATGAAACAGGTATGCGAACACTATGGACATCCCACAGACATCCCATTCGGAGAATTGGACGATGACGCTAAAGACATCCTGTTGCACGGCACCGGTAGCACCGCGATCAATTTTGAATTCTCTTCCAACAAGGGCTCAGCCTACCGAATGATCAGACCGTGGGAGGGTGTTTTCTCCCGCATCAGGCGCACCTATACCGACACCGCATCCGACCGCACACGCTCACGGCTGGCATCATACATGACCGATGAGCACTGCCTTGAATGCAACGGCAGGAAGTTGAATCGGGCAGTCAGTGGAGTCATCGTCGGGGGCGTCAGCCTACCCGCTTTCTCAGCCTGCAGCGTCCTCGAGGCGCTTGCTGTGGTCCAGAGATGGCGCCTCGGAGCTCTGGATGAGACGTGGGATAAATTGGAGCGTGAGGTTCCGACGACAGAAGTTGTTTCGACTTCACAACACCTTGACGAACGCTCACTTTTCATTGGTGAGGAAGTAATCAAGGAGATTGAATCCAGACTCCGCTTCCTCGCCCTCGTCGGCCTTGATTATCTCACTCTCGACCGCCGTGCCAACACCTTGGCTGGGGGTGAATCCCAACGCATTCGCCTCGCTACCCAGATAGGTACTCGACTGACCGGCGTCATGTACGTCCTCGATGAACCCAGCATCGGCCTGCACCCGCGCGACAACGGTCGGCTGCTTGAGACGTTGCGAGAACTGACGACTCTGGGCAACTCACTGCTCGTCGTCGAGCACGACGAAGCAACGCTGCGACAAGCCGATTGGATCGTCGACATGGGAATCGGAGCTGGAAAAGAAGGCGGGGACGTCGTGGTGAATGGCTCCTTCAAGGATCTTCTCGAGTCGAAAGACAGCATCACCGCAGCCTACCTGTCTGGGCGTAGTTCGATACCGATTCCAAAAGACAGAATCGACCCCGATGAGTCACGCTGGCTGACCATCCTCGGCGCGCGCAGGAACAACCTGCGCGATTTGGATGTGAAGATACCATTGGGTTGCATGATAGCGGTGACCGGAGTGTCGGGCTCAGGGAAATCATCTCTAATCACTGAAACACTCGCGCCCGCTCTGCTGCGCGAGTTACACGGAGCCGACACGATTCCAGGAAGTCACGATCGAATCGATGGCACCGAACATATCGACAAGGTGATAGTCATCGACCAATCACCGATCGGCCGAACCCCACGCTCCAACGCAGCCACCTATACAGGTGCATTCACCCCTATCCGCAGCCTCTTCTCAGAGACCAAGCTAGCCCGCGAGCGAGGTTACCTGCCAGGGCATTTCTCATTCAATGTCAAGGGTGGAAGATGCGAATCCTGCAAGGGAGCAGGTTCGATGAAACTTGAGATGAACTTCCTTCCCGACGTCTGGGTGACCTGCGATATCTGCAAAGGAAAACGCTACACACGCGAGACTCTCGAAGTCAAATGGCGCGGGAAAACCATCCACGACATCCTTGAGATGCCGGTGGAAGAAGCAAACGATTTCTTCGCCAACCAGCGAGGCATCCATCGAATTCTTTCAACACTCAAAGATGTCGGCCTCGGCTACATCCGTCTCGGCCAGCCAGCCACCACACTGTCAGGAGGCGAAGCGCAACGGGTCAAGTTGGCGTCAGAGTTGCACAGACCGGCGCGCAGACACACAGTCTACATCCTCGATGAACCTACAACGGGCTTGGCGATGTCCGATGTCCATCAACTCATTGACGTTCTTCTCCGTCTACGCCGGAATGGCCACACGGTCATCATCATCGAACACCATCTCGACGTCATCAAGTGCGCCGACTGGGTCCTCGACCTCGGCCCTGGTGGCGGCGAGCGTGGCGGAGCGATAGTCGCTCAAGGCACTCCAGCAGAGGTTGCGGCGAATGACGCGAGTCATACAGGACAACATCTGAAGAGGATGATTTGAGAAAATACCGGGATAAGCCTTGAGAAGGGTGGTCATTTTCGAATGAATGTGTATCGTTCCGGAAACCCCGCTCTTTCAGACGCGACTTTCGAGAAATCGTCCTACAGCGAATCTGATTGGTGGGACGATGACTCACACCTGATGTCGATGGAAGGAACTGCCGAGAAGACAGCCATTCTCCTGATCATCACTGCAACAGCAGGCATCGCAACCGCGATGATGATGCCCGCAGCTTCGCTCTTGGTGATTATTGGGTTTCTGGGCGGTTTCATCACCGCGATGATAGTGATATTCTCAGGTTCGACGAATCCTGCATTGATCTGCACCTATGCAGCATTCGAAGGACTCGCGCTTGGTGGCATGACTTGGTTCTTTGAGCAGGCATTTCCTGGGATAGGGCTGCAAGCGATGTTGTTGACATTCCTCATACTCGGCAGCATGTTGATGATTTATCGAGCCGGCCTGATAGCGTGGAATCAAAATCTGGCAATCGCCGTCTTCTCCTCACTCCTCGCCATCGTCCTGATCTATATCGTCAGCTTCCTCGGCCCGTTCTTCGGCTTCGAAGTGCCATATATCCACGGCAGCGGCACAATCGGAATCGCATTCTCTCTCTTCGTAATCGGCATTGGCGCCTTGTGCCTGGTCGCCGACTTCGATTTCATCGAGAAGGGAGTCGAGCGCGGCGCTCCCAAACAACTCGAATGGCGCGCCGCATTCGGGTTGATGGTGACCCTCGTCTGGCTCTACCTTGAGATACTCAAACTCCTCGCCAAGCTCAGGTCACGCTGAGGTGTGGTATTGGAGACAGATCTCATTCTCGGCCTTGCCCTCGCTGGCGCGACACTTGGCATCATCGAGGGAATCAAGCCCGGCCCACTTCTGACGATGGTCATCCGCGAGACTCTTTCAGGAGGTTTACGCGCAGGCGTCTGGACTGCTGCAGCACCGATTTTCACCGACGGTCCTCTGGTAATCGTCAGCCTTTTCGCCGCCGCTTGGATAGCTACAAACCCCCTCGCATTATTCCTTATCTCGGCTCTCGGTGCCCTTTTCCTCGCTTATATGGGCTACGAGTGTTTCGGCATCGAACCACCAACCATCGAATCGGAGGCAGTCGCACCGACCGGCTCGTTCAAGCGCGGACTCATCACCAATCTTCTCAATCCGAATGTCTACGTCTTCTGGTTCCTCATAGGTGGCCCTCTGATGGCCTCCGCAGCGTTGGAGGAACCGCTCGCCCCCATCGCCTATGCAGTGACATTCCTCGTCACGATCATCCTCACCAAAGTCGCGATCGCCATTCTCTTCGATCGCATACGCGGGGGATTCTCGGAGAAGGGCTACCGAGCCTGCCTCGCAGTCTGCGGGGTCGTGATGCTCGGCTTCGCAGCCGGATTCGCTTACCAAGCAGTAGGATTGTACTCAGCCGGATTATGGTGAGCCGCCAAGCGTTTGTGGGCCACCCACCGGCAGAGCAGTCAGATTAGTCACCGGTCCACGCAGGGTCGGGCCCAGCATCATCGACCCATAGATGCCCTCATCGACGATGTTATGCGACAATCCGAACCAAGGTCGTCCATATTGGTCGATCAGAATATCGATGAAATCCCCAAAACCCCCGCAGCGATTGTAACCACATTCTGGGGTTCGGTCCAGAGGGTCGCCGAACTCGTTCAATTGCACAGTGGTAATCAGCGGATGCTCTGCAAAAGCATCGGTTATCACTGAGATGTAGCCATTCCAGGTATCGTTACCCGAATCTCCGAGATAAGCGAAGGCGACTCGCCCCGAATCGCCAGCAGCAATCGCTGGAAAACCAGTCCCCACAAGCCCTGCTGGTGGAGCTATCATCATTGGATCAGACCAGGTATCCCCCTCGTCACGCGAATAGGAATAATAGGGAAAATTGTCAGCACCGATCCACATCGCGTGGACGTTGTCTTCCTCGTCAGGATAGACCTGAGCTTCCTCGAAGTTCCAAGTATCCGCCGTCCCAGTCGTCTCTGTGGGTAAGCGATGCTCGCTCCAAGTCAAGCCACCGTTAGTGCTGCGATATATCGAGTAAGATTCGCCATCACAACTCGGGTTTCCACGGTAGAAGTTCCCGTTATTCGAACCGATCATGTGACCAGTCAACCCACCGCTGTTACAACTCGCCGGGGCTCCAGGCAATTCTGGCCCCCACGTCGCGCCACCATCCTGGCTGGCCGAACAGATCGGATAGGGGTAGTTGCCATTGACGCAGAAGACCCAGGTGGTTTGGTGCAATAATGCGTTGTACGGTGAGGAAGCAATCGTCTGGTGATCCTGAACCGACCATCCGGTTGCGACCGTAGGAGGACTCCAACTCTCTCCCTCATCATCTGACCACTCGACGGTCATCCCAAGCAGGGCATGCATGTCGAATTTCATTATCCGATCCGTCCAAGGGTCGACGTAGACATAAGGGTCGTTTGAATTCGCAACAGGCACCGCGGGCGGATTGTAAACGTCCTCGCAGGTGTAGTCGAGCGTTCCGACCATTCCGATCAGTCCCGAGCAGCGAATGATCGCCGTTGCTCCATTCTGACCATTGCCCCAACTGCTCATGTAGAGATTGTCGGCCGAGGTGATTCCAATCGTCGGCTCGAAGGTCGAGATGCCGATGCTGTAGTAGGTTCCATTCGCACAGACAGGGACATTATCGCCGACCAGCACATCGGTTCCGTTGAACAGACTCGTAACGTTCACCGCATCAGTGGCGTTGGCGTAGTGATACCATGTTTCTCGTGGTATTCCGCTTTCACACAGCGTCGTGAAGGCGCTGACCTCTTCTTCAGGAAGCGACTTTTCCGCCCCGAAGCAGCCGACGATGGCAGGGGCCAACAGCAACATCACGAGCAAGGCGGCAACTGTTCGCACAAATCTCTCCGAACATCTCGGCTACATCAGATGCGCGGCCTTTTGGTCAGTGCGCCCAAGCCCGCGATATCCTTTCAGAAGGGACTTGGCATCTTGAGTGAGGATTGGCCCCCGGCCGGCAGAGGAGCGAGGGGCCCGAGTTCACCATAGAGCGTCGGCCCAGCCATCAGTGTGCCGATGACGGCTTCCTCATTGCCAGCGGCGTTGTGGGCGAGAGCGATCCAGGGCCGCCCTTCATCATCGATCTCGACATCGATGAAATCTCCAAATCCACCACAGCGGATGTTGCCACAATCACCACTGATGTCGAGTGGGTCATCAGGGTCATTGACGACCACAGTGGTGATCAGTGGATGGTCGGCGAAAGCATCGGTCAGAACCGCCATGTAGCCGCCCCAACCACAAATCTCGTTTTCAGGCCCAGTCGTATTGTTTTCACCCACTTCGCAATCGTTGATCTCGCCGATATAGCCGATGACCACACGCCCTTCATCGCCAGCGAAAATCGTCGGGAAACCGCTCTGCTGCACGCTAGGCGCGGCAATCATCATCGGCTCACTCCAAGTCTCACCTTGGTCACGCGAGTAGGCGTACCATGGCTTGTGATCGGTTCCGATCCAAGTCGCGTGCACATTCCCCCCTTCATCCACCGCAACCGAGACCTCGTGGGCATGCCAACCCTGCTGCATCCCAACAGCCGTGGTGATGGTGTGTTCAGTCCACGACTGGCCACCATCCAATGATCGGTAGACGGCTGGCCCTTCGCAAGAGGGATTTCCCCGATACACAGAACCATCTGAGCCACCAGCCACATGTCCATGCAATCCACTGCACTGAGGATAACTCTCAATTGGGTAGCCGGGACGTTGAACATCCCATGTCCGCCCTCCATCGATGGAGCGTGAGCACTGAGGGCCATTTGCCGAAGAGCCGGTGTTGATGCAGTAGATGTAGAGGACTTCGTGAAATGCGGTGGTTCCATCGGGAACAGGCATCGAGGCGATGCTCTGGTGATCTTGGGGCTGGTAATATCCTTCGACGGTGTATGGGATGCTCCAAGTTTCGCCATCATCGTCAGAATACTCGACGAACATCGCCGCCAGAACGTGCATATCGAACTTTACCAATCGGTCGGTGAATTTGTCGACGTAGAGGTACGGGTCGTTCGAATTCGGTGTCTGCCCCGAATCGTCATCTATCTGACCGAATGGCCCGACATCCTCCCAAGTCTGACCTTGATCTCTTGAGCGGATGATATGTGTTCCATCCCCCAAGCCATTGTAATTAGTGAAGAAAATCGCTCCCGAGCTGGTAATTCCAATAGTCGGCTCGAAGGTGTCCCAACCGGTGCCATAGTAGGTCCCATTGGAGTAGAATGGGGTACTGCCCCCTGTCAGGTTTGCTGTGATATTGGCAGCAGCGACCGCTGCTGCGTCGGTCGCATCGACCGCCCACGGCTCTGCGAGCGTACCAGGATAATGATACCAAGTCGTCGCCGGAATCGCCCCTTCTGAGAAGACGAAAGGCCCTTCTGGCTCAGCCTCGCTCCGCTCTCCACCGCCGAAGCATCCACTGATCGCGGGTGCTATCATCAGGAAGACGAGGAGACCGGCAAGGCTTCGCATCGCCTCGCCGTCCGGCGGCGCGGTCTAAACTTAATCCGCCGGCTGCTCAATCAATCCCAGCCATTCTCGAAGATGGGAGCAGTGGTCGAGAGCACCGAATCGATTGGGTTCATCCATTTCATTCCGAGTTCGCGCTCAGCCGGTGCCGCATCCCAGTAGAGTTTCTTCTTGAGGTGGCGACGAGCCCAGGCAACATTGATTTTCGGATGGAAGATGGCTGCGATGAGAGCCAGGAGATAGGGCGCTTGCAGGGTTGCCCACTTACGTTCAGGGTGCTGTTTCTTGAGCGCCAGCGCCATTTCGTGCATCATCATGTCACCAGCGACTACGAGGTAACGACCACAGTCCTCCCCCTCAGTAAGAGCCCGCACATGAGCCTCGGCAACATCGCGAACATCGACGATAGATACCTGCATGGGAAGATTCAGCGGTATTTCACGGCGAATCATCGTCATCAGCAGAGCGAGAGAACCGCGCAGATGGCGCGGCGACATCGGTGGTCCGAAGACCATGCACGGGTGGATGGTGACGAGGCGAGGCCTCGAATCAACTGGTTGCGAAGCATGCCAATTTCGAACTATGCGCTCGGCACTGGCCTTGGCCAGACCATAGGGATTTTCCTCGACGGTGGCATCATCAGCCCAGGTATCGGACGTCAGCATCTGACCATCAGTCCATTCCATCGGACGAATAGCGGCTGTTGATGATGTGTGAATGAACCTCTTCACTGAACCCGCCCGCTCAATCGAATCAACGATATTCTGAGTTCCAATAACGCTTGGATCAACGATCTTCTTCTGTGGATTTGAAGCCCGAATAATGACGCTGGCAGCGGTGTGAATCACATCCGAACAACCCTTGATGGCAGCATCGACGGAAGCCGTATCGAAAAGATCCATCTCGACGATTTCCAGCGACCCTTGGTGAGAAATATCGAGCGCTCTGAGGTGGTCAACCCGCTCTGGATCGCTCGCATCCCGCACTGTTGCACGCACCTCTCGCCCGCGCTTCAGCAGATTGGCGACGATGTGGCTGCCGATGTAGCCAGAGGCCCCCGTCACGACTACGATTCCCTCGACCATCGACCTCGCATGAACCCCCACGCTTCAGTCTTGGCGACAGCCACGGCCTCGTTCAATCAGACCAAAGCTTCGCCGAGCTGCTCCAGCAACTCATCCAATTCTTCTTCTTCCGGCATCAGCGAGGCGGCTTCCTGGGCTGCGAAGAGGGCCGACGTCGACTGCCCCAATTCTAGATGCGCACGAGCGAGATTGGCCCATGCCGCGCCCCTCTCGCAGTAATTCATCGAGTTGATCGCGCCGCGGAACCACTTGATCGCTCGCTCGGCCTCCCCCCTCTGCAGCAATGATTCACCTATCTCGTTCCACGATCCCCCATAATTCGGATTGGTTTCGATGGCCTTGCGCTGCCAAGCCAGCCCATCTTCTTCGGACGAGAAGGTCATCCCGAGATAGCACGCGGCCTCAGGCGAAGGACTGAGCAGATAGGAGGTGCCGTGATGCTCGGCCGCGACACGAAGAATTCCCAATCGTTGCAGGACATTTCCCATGCGGAACAGGTCCTGGGCCAACACTTCGCGCAGACCGATGTCCTCTTCCTCGCCCTCAGTAGTGGCCGAGACCTCTCTCCAGACCTCCTCGATCATGTCGAGCAGAGCAGCAGGGCCCAATCTGTCACGAGTCGGCTCATCATTGGCGCGAATCCAAGCGAGTTTGTTCGAGCGCGCACTTTCAATCGAATCCAGCGGGGCGATTTCGGTCAGAGGAGACATATCGCACAATCTCTGGGCGGCCTCATCCTGAAGCATGTCGACATTCCAGATAGCCAGCCAATGAGCTTGGAACTCACCCTCGGCCTGTCTTGTCATCGTCTGCAGAACCGTGCCCGTCTCCTCGCCAATTGCAGCGACTGCGATTCCCTCGTAGGAGAGACGCATCAACAATCCAATCGGTACCCGAGGCAATCCGCCGGTGACCAGAATCCTGTTCCATCCACCTTCTGGTGCATCCTCGTAAGCCTCACCTAGGCCACACCACTCAACGCTGCAACCGACAGCATCGGCGACGATATCGAGGCGCAGTTCATCCCATCGCCGCTGTAATTCCTCACGTCGCCCATCATCGATCTCGACGACACGCAAACGACTCGCTCCTAGTTGCATCAGCACCTCGGTCCACCAGTTTCCACGTGGTGCGACCAGCATCACCGAATCACCAGGCACGATTTCCATCATCTGGATGACTTGAGCGGTCTCATAGATTCCCGGCAACAGAGAATTCGGCGCATCGACATCAGACCACCAAGGCATGCGCAAGGCGCTGCTTTCGATATGCACAGACTCCTCACAAATCGGTAATGGCAGCGCGTGAACACCTCTCGGCGTGCGCATCAACACATCCCGAATCTCATCATCTTCTATCGCCCCCATGAGGACCAACCGCTCGACAGCCTCGGCATGAGGCGCGAGACTCGGCCAGGTCCGGACAAGTGGGAGCTCGTTCAAATCGCAGTCAGACCCATCCTGAACACTCCAATCCTTCTCCACGCAGCGTAGTTCTCACGCATCCACTATTGAAACCCACCCTCTATGGGATGTGAACAGCATCATTTGGAAGCCTTATGGAAACACGGGTGGATTCAGCAGAGTTCGGCGACCGAGGGGACGACCAAAGATGGATTCTGTGACGCAGCATCCAAATCAGCCCGAGTCGCTTCGCCTGAGAGCACGAGAATCCCGTGCACTCCAGCCCGCTCAGCCATCTCAATATCCGTGTACAATCGATCTCCGACCATGGCGCACCGCGCCGCTGGCAAGCCCAGTTCCTCGATCTTATGCGAGATCATACCAGCATTCGGCTTGCCGCAGACATGCTCTGGACGAACCCCCGTCGCGGCTTCGAAGAGCGCCATGTATGCGCCCGTATCCGGCAAGCCTCCATCCGGCGAAGGACAGACCATGTCCGGATGACTCGCAACCATTCGCACACCACGGTGCAGGTGAACCGAAGCCGTCGCCAACTTCTCGTAAGTGATTTCAGTATCATAGCCTAAAACGATGTATTGCGGCTCTGCAGAAGCAGTTGAAACGCCCGCTTCCTCAAGCATCTCACGCATACCTTCAGTGCCGATGAGATATGTTTCCTTCACACCCTTCTCAGCCAACCAAGACAACAGATCGTGAGTCGAAAGCAGCACGTCTTCAGGAGTCGCAGGAATCCCGAAGTCGTGCAACATCGAAACATATTGTGAGACGGAACGGCTCGAGTTGTTCGACAGGAAGAAGCGACGAATCCCTGCCGCTTCGAGCCTATCAAGGAAGTCGAGCGCGCCAGGAATGATCTCGTCACCGAGGTAGAGCGTTCCGTCCAGATCGAGGAAAACCGCTTCGATTCCTTCCAAGGATTCTGTCAGCGCCCCCATCATCATCACTTCAAGGTAGAATCAGCGTCTTGAACAGGAACCACGGACTCCAGAGATTCTGCTGAGCATCTTTACTCGCGATCATCTCTGACATCATCTTTGCGATCTCATCCTTCTTCGAGGCTTTCTTGACGAACCAATTCGTCAGACGCTTCCATTTCATCATCTTCTGCAGTCTTGACGAGTTCGTCAATTCCTTCCCCAGAGTATCCCAGAGATCGGTCATGTAGTCGACCGCTGCAGCCCCAGGGAAACCAGCTGAATGGGCTTCGTGGTCGAAGTGAATCGAGGTCATCTTGGCAGAGAGTAGAGCATTGCCGATCCCCTCTCCGCTGAAAGGATCGATGAGGCTGGCCGCATCACCAACCGCCATCGCTCCAGCCATCGCGCTTCTGCGAGGCTGGTACGATGGCGCATTCTTACGCGGTGAACCGAAGGGCAGTTGCCAACCCCTTGCAGACTTCGGAATCATTGTTGCGTTGGCGAAGCGTATCTTGAAGCGAGGGTGTTCTTCGATGACCCATTTTTGGATTTGTTTGAGGGACTTCTTCATCCCTGTCTGCTTTCTCTGTTCAGAGATGAGCATCCCGATTCCGACGTTGACCACACCTTTTCTGACAGGAAAGAGCCAGAAGTATCCTGGCAGAACCTCATCGATGAAATGAATCTCTATCGGCCCTTCAGCCTCTTCCAATCCGCCGACATTCTCCCAGTATTCCCGATAACCACCACAGAAGTGCTCATCATCGCGAAAAGGCTCTCCATAACTCTCCGTGATGGCCCTCGCGATCGGGCAGTTATAGCCTCCAGCACCAATCGTCAGGGCTGAAGTGAAACTCAATTCCGGCTCAATCGATCTACGCCCCCCGACCTTGCCCGATACACCGACGATGCTCTTCGCCTCTCCATCGCCCTCGATGGCAACATCGCTGACAGCGAAGCCTTGGATGACCGAGCCACCATTCTGGCGGACGATTTCGGAACAGCGCTTGAACATCATGTAATCGAATTGGACTCTTGGCAAGGCATAGCCCGATTGCATCCCCATCTCCTCATATGCTTCTTTGGGAAGCATGACCTTTACTTCAGCGCCGTTGGCGCTGCCGAAGACGATTGAATCAACTGAGTAATGCGGGGTCCCTTCGATCATCTCCAGAACGCCGAGTTCCTCGACATGCGAGAGAGATTTCCCCCCCACTGCATCGCCGCAGGCCTTGTCGCGCGGCCAAAACTCCTTCTCGATCAGCAGCACCTTGCAGCCATTGATCGCATTGTAGGCTGCGGCGGCTGAGCCAGCAGGTCCTCCACCGACGACGATGACATCGAAGTGAGAGCCACTTTCTGGCGATTGACCGGTCTCGATGGGCCGCTCCCACTCCTCCATTCTCTGCACCGCCATACGAGGCTGGGTCGTCGGGCATTCAAAGTCTGCCATCGCCTTGATTGCCATATACCCCTTCGCATAATCATGTCCGAGGAGGTCTGGGTCGTGCAGACGACCCTTCCCGGTGATTGGATTGAGGCGTTGGTCGGTCAGTGGTCATTCCACCTCGTGGAAGCGGGCCATGCTGCTTGCGTGCAACGCTCACGCATCACTTCGGTCTACCGCTGGGATGGCCAGTGCGAGAGTACCGAAGAATGGCGATTACAGATCAAGACGAGCCGGTCGGACAAGGAGGAACTAATCGCCGCAATCCTCGCCGATCATCCTCTCGACACTCCACAGATCATCGCATGGAAAGCCGAGGCGTCTAGCGATTACGCTGATTGGGTGAATGCAGATTGAGTCAACGGAGCCAGCCGGCGGGGCCTGGATAATCGTAGAATGAGACCATCGTCTGAGCGTGGCCCATACCCTCGATCGAAGACAGCCGGTCGAGGATCGAATCACCCAGATCCGACATGTCTCGCGCAACGACTTCGATGACGAAATCCCATTGCCCAGTGACGATGTGACAGCTCTTGACGAAATCCAGATCACAGATTTCCTGAGCTACCTTGCGCCGGTCGGTCAATCCTCTGTCTCCATGCCAGTTAGCGAGAATGAAGGCATTCAATGTCCAACCCATCGTTTTCGCATCCAACTCTATGGTGAATCTCTGGATGAAGCCCTTGTCCTGCAGGCGGCGGATGCGGTCGTAAACAGTGACTCGAGGCATGTTCAATCGATCTGCGATGGCTTGAGTGTTGACTCGAGAATCATCACGGAGAATGTCGAGAATACGCATATCCCTATTGTCCAATTCCGATTGTGGCATGGCAACTATGATTAGACGGGAGTCTATGAACTATTCCGACGAATCGTCGGCTATTCGTTACACCACCGTCATTTCACCGACGTTATTCTAATAACTCCGGCGTATAGTTGATTTCTAACCACCGAATCCCAGCACCATGAACCCAGTAGACGCCGACAAGCGCTTCGCGACCCGAGCAGTAGTATCTGGCAACCAGCACATCGAGGGCGCGGTGAACACACCGATCTTCCAATCATCGACCTACCAACTGACCGATGAGCGCTACCAAGGCTGGGCTAATGGCGCGCAACACACCTTGCTTTACGCGCGGCTGTCAAGCCTCAATTCTGAGGCGGTCGTCGAGAAACTCTGTGCCTTGGAAGATGCAGAGGACGGCGAGTTGTTCGGCAGCGGAATGGCAGCGATTTCAACGACTCTGATGGGTCTGCTGAGTGCCGGCGATCATATGGTTGCAAGCGCTGATTGTTATGGTGGAACTTATGGTCTGATGACCGAGGATCTACCTCGCTTCGGCATCGAAATTTCGATGGCTGACATGACTGACCCCGCATCTTACGAAGCGGCGATTCAAGACAATACGAAGATTATCTACATCGAGGTATTGACCAATCCCGTGCTCAAAGTATGTGACATCGAAGCGATGGTCGCAATCGGTAAAAAGCATGGACTGATAGTAATCGTCGACAACACCTTCGCAACACCTTGGGCCTGCAAACCATTGGCCATGGGATGCGACCTCGTAATCCACTCGTGCACGAAGTACCTCAATGGGCATTCAGATGTGGTCGCCGGCGCGATTCTCGGGAGAGCCGATCTCGTCGCTGAGATATTCCCACGAAAAGTGCACTTCGGAGGCGCGGTCGACCCACACGCCTGTTACCTGCTCGAGCGAGGAATCCGCACCCTTCACGCTCGCATGCCGATCCATGTCTCAAACAGCCTCGAGATCGCCACGCGACTCGAAGACCACCCGATGATCGAGAGCGTAAACCATCCTTCCCTGGCCAGCCACCCGCAACACGATGTGGCGCAGCGAATCATCCCGAAAGGGACTGGCATGTGTTCCTTCGTCGTCAAGGGCGGCGACGGCGCAGCGCTGAAGTTCATGCGCTCACTGAACATTATCTTCGAGGCGACGAGCCTCGGTTGCATCCGTTCTCTCGTTGAATGTCCCTCCAATTCCAGCCACAGTTTCGTGCCTGAAGAGGTTCGAAGTGAAGCGGGCGTCGTACCCGGTTTCGTCCGTATGAGCATCGGAATCGAGGATCTGGAGGATATCTGGGAAGACATCGATCAAGCCCTGGCTCAAGTTGAAGCAGAATTGCTCCGTCTCGCTTGAGGTGGTCACTCTGGACCCAGCCGAATTCGCCATAACTGTCGGATTCATGTTCTTCATGTGCTGGACCCCAGGTCCGAACACGATGCTTTGTGCAGCCCACGGCAATCGCCATGGTTGGTATGGATCCATGCCACTGGAAGCCGGTATGGCGGTCGGTTTCTTCTCCATAGCCATCCTCGTTGGAGGTGGCGTCGAATTCGTTCGCGATAATGATGTACTGCTCGATGCTGTGAAGTACATAGGTGCAGCATATATGCTGTATCTGGCTGTACACATCGCGCGCGCTCCACCGATCGGACAGAGCGAGGACCACGAAGCTGTTGCTGAGAAACCACTCGGACCGCTGGCAGGTTTCCTCCTGCAATTCGTCAATCCGAAGAGTTGGGTCTACTTCCTTCTGTTGATGACCGAGTACGCTTCGCGCTTGGGAGAAGGGTTCCCAATCGTCGTCATCCTAGCTGCTACAACGACGGTCATCGGCGTCGGCTCAGTGCTTTTCTGGTCTGGTGCAGGAGCCGTTCTGCGCCGAGTCTTCGCCGACCCGAAGAGCTCGGCGCGAGTCAATCTGGGATTGGGCCTGATTCTGGCTTTCGTTGCGATAGATATCGCATTCCACGAACAACTGTATTCATTGTTCTGAAGCCGGAGAAGCCGTGTCAAACGGCGGCGAGTCCACTTGTTCCCGAGGCTTCTGCCAATTGCTTCATAGCCTCGATATAGCCCGATTTAGCATCTAGATCATCCTTGAGAAGAAGAGCATCAGCCGCCTTCCAAAGAGCTGCCAGAGCAGGCGTCCAATCGCCGCCCTTATCGCGACTCGCTTGATCGAAGCGCCAAGCATCAGATTCGGTTCGGTCGTGGACGACGAGCCAAGCCCAGCCCATCGCAGCATCCAATTTCTTGGCTTTGCGGCAGAGCGCTACCGTCGATGAGATTCCATCTTCAGTTGCTTTGCGCACCAGAGCGTCGGCGAAGGCGAGAGGAGAGGGAAGCAGCTCATTCGGCCACGGCAGCCGCTGCAGCCTCTGAGCCGTTGAGACCGAAGCCCGGAGTTCTCGCAGGAATGCACCGAAGCCCTGTTTCCTTCGCGTCTGGCGCTGATGAACCGACTCTGCTTCAGATTCCGTCAGACCGAACATCGACTCGAGTACCTCCATACCATGCTCTGGCCACAGCGCCACCAGAACAGGATGGCAGGCGCTGTCCTCGAAACGAATCACCTCGTTCTCCATATCGAGAATCGCTCCATCCGAGCGAACCCGAGCACCACCGTCGAGCGAATCGAGGATCGCTGCCAGAGCCTCGCGCTCGACGTCGCCTCCTTGCAGGTGTCCGAGGAAGTCTGAGCGAGCATCGGGGGCGAACCAGTGCGAGCCTGCGATGTAACCTTCCTCGATCGAACCGAGTATGCTGTTTTTGCACGCCCGCGCGAGCTTATCGTCAGGCAGAGCCAGATTCATCCAAGCGAGCAGTACCTCATCCAACTTCTCGCATCCCTCCTCTGGAAGAGCCATCTCATCGGGCCAGCCCTGCGGTCGCCACATCCACTCTGCGCGAGCGACCGCCGACAATTTCGGAGGCATCATGCCTAGAGCGACCGAAGCGATGAAGGGGTCTTCAGCAGTCTTCGCCAGAGCGCTTCCGGTGATGCCGACGACAACTTCGTCGAAACTCAATCGAACCCACCCCGAATCGGTTATCCGAGCAGATTCGACGACTTCTTTCTCAAGCCCCCTCGACCAGCGAACATCATCGCCAGACAGGTCGATGCTCGCTGAATCGAGACATTCATCGACCCATTCGGCGGGGGCCTTCGGCTCCTTTCCGGAGCAGACGAAACCACCATGCCAAGAGAAGAACCAGTTGCCGGCCTTGGCATGATCATCCCAGACCAGCAAGCGCATTCTCGGATTGGTGAAGTTCTGAATCCCGACCATATGGGATTGCTTTCCATTACCCCGCCGGACATAACTAGTCGTGCCATAAATCGGACTGTTGTAGACTGAAACCGTTGAGATATTTGCATCACCTGCAGCCAGCAGACTGCCAGCCAATGAGCGACAGACGAGGTCTCCGCGCCGCTTCGTCATCCTCTTCGTCAACCAGCGCCTATCATGGCGCTTCTGAGAAACTGAATCGACCTCCTTCAGCGTCGCAGCAACCGCATCCTTGCGCGGTCTGCCGAGTTCGGCGCGGATCTCAGGCAGAAAAATCTCAGGATTATCGAGCAGAGCCTCGAGATTCCGATCCAATCGCTGTTGAATCTCCTTCGAAGCCTTCTTGATTCCCCGCATTCGAATCCGCTTCTTGCGATTCTTGTCACCAGGAAAACTCACCTCCGCGGGTCCGGCTGCCATGTCTTCGCCTCATCGCTCCCCGCTTCAGGATTGGCCTCGTCTGCGCTCGTAGGCCTCGCGCTCCAAGCCCGCGAAGTCCGCTGGAAGAACAAGACAATGCATACGCCCTCCCTCCACCTTCGCCAACTCCTCCAGATCGCCCGAAACCACTCGTTGGTCGGGAGTGCCAAGGTCACTCATCAGGATTCCATCCCATTTTGCGATCGGCGCTGCCAGACTCTCTCTGGTGCTGCCTTCGCGCTCTGCGAGTCGATCGACCATTCTTGACAGCAATTCGACTGCCGCCGCGGCCTGCATCGGTTGGGGTTCGTCAACCCCCATTCCCGTGGGGTCGAGGTCGAATAGGACGAGGGTGTGGAGGTTGTTCGTGTAATTCGCATCGATGAGTTCGAGCGGTGAGGTGGCCAAGTAGTCACCATATGCGAAAGGCAGCGTCACCTGCCTGCCGAATCTGTAGGATTGAAGACCGGAGAGGGAGACGGCGAGCGAGGTCGCCGAAAGCCCTGGGATGACTGAAAAATCGATGGACTGCTCGTCACAATGAGCTTCCAGATCGATGTGCGTCGTCGCTTGCATCGGATCTCCGACGACGAGGATAGCGACGGATGTATCGCGCGCAAGAGCGAGTATTTCTGAAGGCTCTTCGATGGTGGGTCGCATAGCCCGTTGCCATGGTCCGATGAGGTTCTCCAGCAAGGTTTCCTGATCTGTCGGCAGGGTTGCGGTGTAGCCTTCGAGGAAGCGGTGTTCGCAGGCCCGAGCGTGCTCTATGGCTTGGGAGGTCATGAGCCCTAAATCACCAGGTCCGAGACCGATGAGCCAGAGCCCTGCAGGCAGCGCGCCGTCCGTCATGGTGAAGCGGGGGGCACGTCTGCCCATCATCAACGTGATGCGCCATCTGAGAGTCCCTAATCGCGAGGTCGAGTCTGTGCTCGTCTTCTTGCGGAAAGCCGATTGGCTGGCCGATGGCATGCGCGTTGTTCCGGCCGAAGACGGCTCGGCGCGCTTGATTCCTCTCGCTGCAAGCGCGCCGGTCGAGTTGTCTGAACCTCTCAGGCGATTCGGAATAGAGATGTGTGAGGGAGCAGAAGATGAGAGGTTCGAGAATGATTGGTGGAAATTACTCGCAGCTGAAGTAGGTCAGGAGTGTGTCGAGGAACACGGTGAGGCGTGGCCTTCGAATCACGAATTCGTTGGCGACATGATGATCGTTCGAATCGACGAGGAAGTCGAGGAATACGAGGAGGCGATTGCTCGAGCGAAGTTGGCTTCGCATCCTCACATTCGCTTGATACTGGCTGATGGAGGCGTCCAAGGAGAGTTCAGAATACGTGAACTGCGCCCTATCGGCGTGCTAATCGACGGTGAATCATGGACTGGAACAGGGCTTGCTGAAGTCCCCGAAGAGAGCCTCTCGACATCGGTGTTCGTCAAAGAAAGTGGACGCAGAATTCGCTGTGACCCAACCCGCGCTTATTTCTCGACCAAGTTGCAGACTGAGAGATTGGAGACTCTCGCACTTGCCAAGGAATTGCGCGGAGTACTCGGCCGTCCCTTGCGAGTCTGCGACCCATTCTGTGGGGTCGGCCCCGCGCTCGCGACACTGCTGGCCGAACCCGGTTTGGTGGGGGATGTACTAGCCTCCGATCTGAACCCCGACGCGGTGGAGATGCTGTTCGACAACCTGCGTCGCTGGGACCGCAGGGACTACCCGAGCGAGCCGAGCCGCCTCGCGCGGATTCACGATGACAGGATGGTTGGGGTGGCCGACGCCACCGAACTGGCAGGGAACACGACCATCGCAGGTGATTGGGACCTCGTCCTTGTCAATCTCCCTCATCGTACCATCGAGTTCCTACCGACGCTCGCTCCCTTGCTTGACAGAACCTCCCCCTCCATGATCAGGGGCAGAGTGGTGGTTGCAGAATCTGAGATCGACGCTGCTAACGCCGCCATCCGCTCCGCCCTCCCCCCCCGTCTGGAGGGCACGCCCGAGCCCGAGTTGAGAATCAAGCGCGATTACAGCAGCACCCTGCGCCTATGCTCCTTCGAGGCATGGATAGCCCCAATGCCGTAGGCAGACTTATGACAAATCCTTCGATGAATTTCCGTGCCTTTCCCGCTTCTCGATCTTTTTTGCTGCATGGCTGATTTGCTCGGAGGAGGAGCAGCGTTAGCCGGGGCAGGGAATTCCCGGCACCAACCTAAAGTCAAGTTGAGCAATCCAGAAGAACTTCGGGAAAGGTATCCTCATGTCGAAAGGCAGGACCGGAGTTGCGCTCTCGACGGCTGCCGCACCTTGACATACAGGTCAACCGACTACTGCTGGAAGCACCAAGACACAGCACCCACAGAGCCAGAACCCGAAGCCGAGCCGGATTCGGAGGCCGATACCGAATCTGGCTGGTGGGAAGGCCAGCCGGAGTGATAACATGGCAGTTGGAGGTCCATGCTCGGTTGACGGCTGCAAAACGAGGGTGATGTCCCATAGCCAGTTCTGCCACAAGCACGGCAAGTCTCTTCTAGCCAAGGAGACGTACTGTCTGCATACTACGAACAAGGGTAAGAAAAAGTGCAGTCGGATGGTGTTTAGGGGGTCGGGCCTGTGCTACCAGCACCAAGACTCCGACGCCGCCGAAGTGTACCTCAAAGCACTTCACGGGTCGGACTTAGCCGATAGGGAGGATGCCAACAAGGGGGGCGAGCGATCGGTGGCCAAGCCGGACCCCGACGAAAGCGAAGATATTGCCATCCGATTCATCATAGGGATATTTCTCGCTCTCATCTTCGTTATTTTCTTGCTTGATATCGGTGCGTTCGACCGTGGCCTCCCAAACCTCCCCTTGGAATGTTGTCTTGCCCCCGCCGCCCTCGGCGGCGCCGGAGCAGAGGCTCTAGGCAGATCTAAATCAGGCAAGTTCACCAATGGCAAGATAACCAATGGAAAAAAACCCTCAAATGGACAAGCTATAGCCAAGGTGACATACTGTCTGCATACTATGAACAACGGTAGGAATAAGTGCAGCCGGATGGTGTTTAGGGGGTCGGGCCTGTGCTACCTGCACCAAGACTCCGACGCCGCCGAAGTGTACCTCAAACCCCTTCGCGGGTCAAACATTGACGCTGAGGTTCTGCGCTACAACATCGATGGTGCTAACAAAGCCATCCTCTCGAAGAATATAGACGGCCTGGTAAAGAAGTTGGGGAAGGCCAAGAAGTTCTGGATAGTGGACCTCGGACTCGACGAGGCCGAGTTCGTTCAGTTCACTCACGATGGCGACATCGATGGCGACAATATCAGGGACGGAGTAGCGGTCTTCGAGCATTGGAGAGGAGGCAAGAAGATCTCTCACTTCTATGCACAGGACCAAGAACAGGTCAGACCAATCGATAGACTGAGGTCCATGCTGACTGGGGAAGAAGACACCACGCTGAATCACCTCATGTTTCACTGGTCTGGGGCTTATTGGCATGAAGATGAAAGCCTTGAGGCCTACGACGAATTTCTGCAATACACGGAAAATGTTGACCTCAAAAAGGTTAGGGCCAGCATCGATGGATGGTCCGACTCTATGGTTGGGAGGTCCGACCTTATGGTTGTGAGCTCTGCGTACCCTGTGTTGGGCTCAGAGTTGCTGTGCAATATCGACGGCAAGGAGCACACTATCCCCAATCCGTCCAACGACATCGATTCGCTCCTCAAGGAGTTGGAACCACTGATATCGTCTGCAAAAGACTCGTGGAGGGTTTATCCGAGCGCATCTGACAATCTAGGATTCATCGACTATTCCATACTCGATAGCGAGAAGGATGTCGAAAATGGACCCCTCCTCGAGATTTGGTCTAAGGGAGTGAAACTCTGCGCTATTACACCCCCTTCTTTGATCGAATCAATCCAGATTGCAGGCGACATCCTCGGATGGATATCCGATGTTAACAGGCCTGCGAGTTAAGTGGCGCCCGACCGGAACTTTCAGACTCAATTCAATTGTCAACGATCAATTTCCAACGATTTGCATGTCTGAAGAACAGAACTCAGCAGCACTGGTGAGGCCGGGGCAGATAGTAGAAATTGGCGCCCCGACCGGGATTTGAACCCGGGTCGCAGCCTCGACAGGGCTGCATGATAGGCCACTACACCATCAGGGCTGTGAAGCGGCACGACAACCGTCCCGTATTTCAATCGCTCGCGGGTCTAAGTTCGCCATTCGAGTCAGCGAGGGGGCATCATTCATCATCCTCCGACGTCGCCACTTCGACATGAGTGATGACCGACTCGTCATCGACGTCATCGACAACGGCGGTCAGTGGACACACCGCGAGTGGCGGATGCTGCGTTACCTCGATGTCGACACGCAGATTCTCTCCAACACCACGCCACTCGACGAACTCCGCGAACTCGACGGTCTGGTTCTCTCAGGAGGGGCAGCCCGCGTAGGTCTCACCGGAGAACTAGGCAACTGTGCAGCCTATCTCGGGCTGGACATTCCGATCCTCGGTATCTGTGCAGGGCACCAATTCATGGCTGGATTCTACGGTGGGCGGGCCCGTGAAGCGCCCAAACCGGAATTCGGTGCAGCAACCATCGAATTGCTCGGGGGAGGGGGTCCTCTCTTCGCCGAAACGCCAACATCCCAAACAGTCTGGGAGAGTCATAACGACGAGGTCATCGAAGCGCCCCCAGGATTCCGCGTCACAGCCAGCAGCGAATCCTGTGGAGTTCAAGCGATGGAGAACAAATCACAAGATCGCTTCGGCCTCCAATTCCATCCAGAAGTCAACGATTCGGAGTACGGCGCGAAGATTTTCGAGAACTTTGTGGAAATCTGCCGTCGGGCTCGCTAGAGCCCTTTTTGCTCAGGGAGCAGGTTGAAGAAGGGCTGCTAGGTCGGCGGCTCAATGGTCAACAGACTGACTCTCTACAAGTGCCGCTCCTGCAATCGCACGGGCCGCAAGCCGTACGACAGTGAAGGCAACGTATCCTGCGACCACTGCGACTCGCCAATGGATGCGCTGGAGACCCGCTACAAGTGTCTGCGCTGTGGACACATCGAGTGGATAGAGGTCGGCGCTGTGGGCAAATCCTGCCACAAGTGTGGATACCGCATCTTCGTCAAACCTCGCAAGGAAGGCTCGGTCAGCGGTTACAAGATACTGAAAGCTCGCTGAGGTACGCGGACTTCAAGACCCACCACATTCACGCTTCGACGTGGCGAGTTGGCTCAGCATCCATGCACCGCGCACCTTCGACGAATTGGCAGTTCCCAAATCCGTCAGAGATGCATTGCTGAGTGCCAGCCTCGCGCCCGAACCACCCCATCTTCTCATCACCGGTCCGGCAGGGGTTGGCAAGACCACTGCGTGGCGTTTGGTCGCGCGCCAGATGCTCGGTCCCGGCTGGCAGGCGACGACTCACATTCTACAGGCGCGAGATCTGGTTCGCCAGTCTGGGGCGATGTCGAAATTCGAGGAATTCCTTCGGCCAGGCGGGGCCGGTTCTGCCGACACACTGGCTGGAAGATTGAGTCTGGATGCTTACGACCGTCGCATCATCACTGCGGCTGAGGGCGACGTCGCGCCGGCCGGAACCGAAATCGAGATCACTCCCGGCCGAATACCAGTCAGCCGGCTCATCGTCATCGAGGATGCAGACCATCTTGGTGGCATCAGGCAGGCCTACTTGCGGCGGATGATGGAGACTGTGGGCTCCGCCTCGCGGTTCATCCTCGTCGCGCGGGCGCCATCTCGGCTGATCGACGCGCTGAGATCGCGAACTCGGATGATCCGAATCCCTGGCACCGAGAGAGATGTCGTGATCACCACCATGGAAGGAATATCGACAGCGGAATCAATCGAGGTCGATCAGGGGGTTCTGGGGGATGTCGCGTACATCGCTGAGGGCAATCTTCGCAAGGCCATATTCACCCTCGAGATGCTCGATGCGCGTGGCTACACGAGAGATCGCTCCGCAGTTCATCGATTGGTTCAGGCGACGACTCTGCAGGCGGGCCGGCACCTACTCGAACTTGCTCTGCGCGGAAGAGTCGTCGAATGGCGCTGGGAGACCGTCAGAGGCCGCAAGACCAAGGTTCTGGCCGGCGCTCTGGCCGAGGTCGACCGACTGATGAACGACCACGGTCTGCAAGCGGATGATTTGATCGCTCAACTCCACGATGTCCTCGTCGGCCGCCGTCTCTCACTGTCCGACGACCTACGTGAGGAATTGCTGACCTTCCTCGCAGATTGCGACACTCAGATCCGCACCTCGATCCACGCGAGGATTCCATTCGAGAATTTCCTTCACAAAGTCGCAGAATCAGGTCACCGTCATGGCCTAGCCTTCGGCTGAATCCACCGAATCCGAGCCGCACCCTAGTCGAGTAGTGATTTCTGGCGGGCGCGGCAGGATTCGAACCCGCGGTCCCCGGCTTAGGAGGCCGGTGCATTATCCAGGCTATGCTACGCGCCCGTCATTGGCGACCACACTCCCCCAAAGAAATGTGAGGGTCGCACAACACACCACTTTGAGCCCCAAGAGGGGGGAGACAATCAAGCCAAGAATGATGTCCGGCGATTGTGAAAGGTGGTGCCAAATCTCTTCCGACTCCCTATGCGGAGCAGAGTGAACTGCATCTTCGGCAGGAACAGGCATTGAGTCGCAGAGTCAGATCTCGGGATACAGGACGCCGCTTCTGGACCAGACTCGCCACCACCTCACCTCTGCCTCAACTTCGTCTGCTCTTCTCGATAATCGCCCCCGTCACCGCCCTGCTCTTGTTCATCGACTGGCGGCACGCGTCTTTCGAGGTCGCCATAGGAGTGCATGCCTTGCTCACCCTGACGTTTCTTCCGACTCTCGCGGCTGCCTCATTCGCTCGAATGTCGGCGCGAGACCGACTCCTGCTTCGGGGCGGAGGTCAACGCTCGATGAATGCCTATCCGGGGGTCGAGCGGATTCTCAACACGCTTGACGAGCGCCGAGTTCGTGAGCGCGTGCGAATATCGTCTGCGGCTCTTGGAACTGCGGCGTTGACATCTCTGTGGAATCTTGATTCAGGGCCGACTCTCGCTTCGATTCTGCTTGGAGCGACGGTGTCGCTCGGGCTGGTCTGCGCGTTGAATTCGTTTCGTCTTGAATCATCGATGCCTATGCGCTCCAATTCGTTCCCTCTTCTCTCCCTGCACGCTCCAACCCTGCATGATAGTGCACTGGACAGAGTCATGACGGATCTACTGGTCGCCCATCTGGATCCAGAGACGGCAGGTGCTTGGGACGTCTGGATGAAATCTCTTGCAGGGGATGTTCGTTCGGATCAGTCCGCTGCTTCCGCCGTCGAACATCTGCTGCAGGCCCTGCATCTCAATCACCTCGGGCTGCTCGATGAGAACGGTTTGCTGAGTGAGACCAAACGAGTCTTCAAGGTCTCGGCGATCGATGGTCTGATTTCGAATCATTCAATCTTCAACATCTCTGCTCTGCGCAGATTACTAGCTCATACTCGAGCCTGGCAGCCGGGACTCTTTCGACTCACTGACCGGCTGCAAGACTCGACGATACGAGGCGATCCTACTTTGACTGAGGAGGCTTGGCGCCTCGATCTCGATCTACCGCCTCGATGTGGGCAGGGTCAAGGCGATCTTTTCGTGATGATACACAATCATTCGGCGCTCTCACAAATCATCGAAGTGGAGATCCTCGCAGCAGAGGGAGAGCCAGAGGTCCAGACTCTCAGGATATATGCAGAATCATCGATACAACCGCATCATCCTCTGGATGTCGAGTTGGATAGAAGCGGAACCGTCGAGAGCCTCGGCCAATTGCTCGACGAATCGGTCATCCTCTGGATAGGCCTCGCTTGGCCCGATTCTGCATCCGGCCCTCACCCAGTCCAAGTGACCCTGCGCAGTGAGGAGGGGGTGACCCTGACCTCAACGGTGGTGAGGACTACTCTGGCATCAGGCATGCAGCCCGAGAGCATGGGTCACCGTATGTCGGATGCTGCTTCCGAAGTTCGGCGGATTGCCCTTTCCTTGGCGGATTGAACCTCGCTGAAACGCGGCAACGCTGACCTCAGAAGCCCCATGGTCAGGACAGGGTCCCGAGCGTCACGTTCATGTCAGCATCTAGGTTCGGCAGGGCTGAGAAACATGGAATCTTGGGACCTCGCGATCATCGGTTCAGGGACAGCCGCACTGCGTGCAGCCATAGCGGCAGCCGATGCAGGCACGGTACCTATCATTCTCGATGGTGCCGGAGTCGGCTCGGCCAGCGGCTCGCCTGGGCTCGCCGGATTAGCAGTTTCACTCGATGAAGTCAGTTCCATCGGCCACCGAGAAGACACCATCGCTGCTGGTGGCGAGTTATGTGACAAGGTGGCCGCAGCCAGAACCTGTGGTGCCGCCGTGGACACACTTGCTCAGTTGGAGCGCTGGGGACTCGTGCTCCGCCGTCGCGAAGGAGGCCTGCCGCATGTTAGTCAGACTCCAGATCACAGCGTTCCGCGAATGACTGGCTGTGGTGATGCAACGGTCCGCAATGTCACTCGGCTCCTTGAGGAGCAGACGATGAAGCGAGGCATCAGCCGACGCACGGATCTGATGACGATGTCTCTGGTCATGGATAATGGACAGATTCGTGGCCTCAGCGCACTCGACATCAATTCTGGAAAAATCGTCGGCATACAGACCAAGGCCATCATACTCGCCACCGACGGTCATCAAGGCATCTGGTCGACGCCGTCCAATGGTGCTGGCGAGGGAGCATCTCTGGCCGCCGCGGCCGGTATCACGCTGCGTGGCATGGCTAATCTTCCCCGACACCCTCTGACCATCAGGGGCACAGACACTCATCTCTCCTTGGACCTGCTCGGCTCTGGCGGGAGAGTCCGCAACAACGCCGGTGACGACGTCGAACTTTCTGAAGTGGATGTTGACAATTGCATCCTCGACCTGCGCAACTTGAACTCCGATGCCGAGGTCTGGTTCAGCCAGACCCGTAGGCGAATCAAGGATAGAAGCGGTCTCGACATCAATCGAGATGTGGTTCCTATCACCGCGACCATCGCAGCCACAACAGGCGGTGCGCCAATCGACGAGCACGGCCGAGTGACCATCGAAGAAGGCAACAGATGGGCGACTGGGCTCTACGCTGCTGGGCGCTCGGCAAACAGCGGAGTGCACGGTGTCGGCTTACTTTCCGGCAATCTCCTTCTCGACGATTTAGTCGGTGGCCAAGCAGCCGGTACCCACGCAGGAGAATGGGTCCAGAACGCCTCGTTCGGCGGTTCTTCTCTGGTATCCGAGGCGCAGAATGCAGCCCAAGATCGAATCGAGGCATTGCAGAATGGTGTGGGCCACTCAGTCGGTCAAACCGCTGCGACCCTCATCTCCATCATGAGCAATAGTGTGAACGGCAGCCGCGATGAATCATCTCTGAAGGCAGCTAAGCAGGCGCTTACGAATCTTTCAGCAGCAGGCATCCGAGTGACCGATGGAACCTCTGTGATGAACATGGAATTAGCGACCGCATTGAAACTCGAGGGTATGCTTACTCTTGCAGATTCGATAATCGACGCATGAGGAATGGGGATGAGCGCCGAGCCGTCAATCTTCACCCTGATCATCCGCGGACAGATTCCCAGTCACAAGGTCTACGAGGATGACCACGTCTTCGCTCTTCTCGACATCAACCCCTTCTCCCCCGGCCACACCCTTGTCGTACCAAAAGAGGAGGCGGCCACGTTGGACGCGATGAGCGAGGAGTCCGCCGCGGCTCTCGGTAGAGCATTGCCGCGGATCTGCCGAGCGATTCTTGCTGCGACAGGTGTCGATTCCTACAACATCGTTCAGAACAATGGTGAGTCTGCTGGCCAGACGGTCGATCACGTGCATTTCCACGTCATTCCGAAGCACAGGGATGGACGAGGCCTCAGTTTCTCAATCAATTCCTCGAGCCTGAGCGAGGAAGATGGTGCTGAGATGGCTGAGCGGATTCGCTCGCATCTCTGAGAGGTCTTCTCGGAGTCGAGATGCAGCACGAGTCGCGAGCCGGTGTCTTCTCAACCTGTTTCCCACTCGAAGCATCGTGACGGACTCGCTGAACGCTCCTGAGGTACTGCCTGAATTATCGGTCAGCGCGACTCGATTGAAGCAAGCGAAGTTGAAGAAGACACCATTCGATCACTCTGGTGGACATCCTGGTAAACGCTGGGTTCAGAGGGCGCTCGATGTGATGTTCGAGGTCGGAAATCAAGCCATCTTCAGGCGTTGGGAAGCAGATCCTCTTCCCCCCGTCAAAGGCGGTGTGATCTATGTCGCGACCCACATCAACGGCCTCGTCGACCCGATGGTCATCACTCGCGTGCAGAAGAAGAGAGTCATTTCGCTGGGTCGGCACGATCTGACGACTCGGCCGGTGATCGGCTGGTGGGCGAGGAAGTTCGGTACACAGCCAGTTTTGCGGAGGGCCGAGATTGAAGCCGGAGTCGTCGATGCACAATTCGCTCGGTACATCAACGATCGAAGTATGCTCACAGTCGCCGCATGCCTAGCGGCAGGGCATTCTGGGGTGGTGATGCCGGAGGGGAAATCACATCAGGATTGCAGACTCCATGCGCTGCGCACTGGCTCTTCGAGATCCGCGCTGGCAGCGGCAGCAATCGCTGATGAGAAGGGGCTGCCAGCTCCAGTCATCCAGACTGTGGGATTGCATTGGAGGACGCATTATTGGCTCAGAACCGACCATTACGTCGAATTCGGCGAGTCGATCGAGATCCCGTCGACACATTCAGCCGAAGACCGAACAAGACTCGCCGCTGGCGAATGGGTCGAGCCCTCGCACGACGACACCATCGCTTTGCGTAACCGCATCTTCGACGCACTCTCGCCATTGACCCCCAGTGCTCCAGATTGGCCGACCCTGAGAGCCTGGAAACTTCTCGCGCACATGGGTGCGAACAAGGCGGACACGCCGCTGAAGACACTCAGAGACGAGGTTCACGCCTACCGAGAGGTGAGAGATGTTGTCGGCGACTCGTCACAAGACTCTCTGCTTGACGAGGCGAGGGAGGCTGCCGAAATCCTGCATTCTCGAGACCTCGATGCCACCGCGCTCGCACAGAACCGACGGCTCTCGCCGAAATCGATGGGCGAGCGCGCTCAAGGCATTCTCGGCGCCCTGCTCATGATCAGCACCCTCCCCATCGTTCTTCCCTCATCTGGAGCCCAATGGGGGTTGGCCAGATTCATGGCGGACGGCAGCGACGAAGGCCTCGATGCGAGAACCAGTTACTACATGCTGGCAGCGATGTTCTCGCCAGTCTTCTTCTGGCCGCCAATCGCCTTCTCATACGTCGCTCTGACAGGCAATGGAATACTTGCATTAGATGATTTCACCGCCTTTGTTCTCGTCATCCTAGCGTTCTACATCGCAGCACGAATCTGTATACTTGGATACGACCTCTGGTCGGACAACGCAACAGCCTCGAGACGAGTCAAGTTGAGTCGTAGCGAAGACGGTGAGCGATTGACAGAACTGCTAGAGTCAATCGATTATCGCCTCGGCGCTCTCAAATAGGACGGTTCGACAGGAGTCCCCATGAATCCGAAGGAGGCCGCAGCCGCCATTCGAGATTGGCTCTCCAGCGAGAAGCTCGAAGCCCGTGAAGTCACCGACGCACAGGCAATCATTCACCTGCATGTGAAGTACCCCCCAACCAAACAGGGCCATGTGTTCAACATCGTCATTCCAAAGAACCGCAACCTCGTGCTGATCTACTCGATCACACGCGTCGACGAAGGCCAACAGAACGAGATGGCTCAGCACGCTCAAGACGATCCTGATGGCTGGGAGGGGTGGCTTCACCTGACCCGTGTTCAACTGACGCGAGCAGACCTTGACTGGGTCCTTCACGTCGGCAAGGCACGCGAAGATACACCTGGGCCTCTCCAAGCCTTCAATCTCTCACGACCGATCTGGTTTGACGGCCTGTCACAAAACGAATTCATGCACACCATGCGCCGAGTCTGGCTGACCAAACTCGAACTGATTCACCAGATCAAATTCGCCTATGGGCAAGGAATCGGCAAGCCTGGTCCGGTCGATGACTGGATTGCCAAGAAGACGAGGGAACGGGCCAGCGCATCTCGGAGCAAAGTGACCGAATCACCCTCGATTCACACCGATGAGACGGGTGGATTCGGCACCGACTTCGATCCTGACGAATGGGCTTGATCGCGACTCATCCATCCGCCCACGCCTTGCTCGCACGTGTGACGTGTGAGGGTTGAGGTTAAGTATCGAAATCAGACGAATTGTTGTGTTGCAGCATTGATGCTGGAGGCTATGATATGGAGACGAGGAAGGTAAGGAACAGCATAACGATGGTATTCATCATGTTGATGAGTACGTTTGCAGCGATAGAATTCTCAGAATCTGCTAAGGGCAGCGAGATTGTTCTGACCGACGCCATCCGAGTCGTTAACGGTGGAACACACAACGACAGAATGGTCTCGATGGCCGCTGATTCGATGGGTAATACGCATTTCGTCTGGTCGCGAAACACACACCATCTCTACTACAAGATGCTCAATGCGAGGGGTGACGTTCTCATCGATGAGACGCAGATTTCAGATCCTGGCACACATCGTGCTTGGCACCCCGACGTCAAGGTCGACCACAACGATAACGTGCAGATTGTCTGGATTGACAAGGCCGGTCAATGGTCGGTCATGTACACTCTCCTCGATCCTTCACAGGATGATCGAGACGGCAGCACCGGACTCGATGCGGTGCTATCGATAATCAACGATTTCGCGGTCTCCAGCCATCAGCAGAATCGCGACTGGCCGGCGATTGACATCGACTCGGAGAACAACGCTCACATTGTCTGGGAGGATTCCTACGAACAATTGGATAAATTCTACCAGCAGCCTCAGATTTATTATTCGATGCTGGAGATCGATTTGCCTGGAAGGGAAGCGATAACAGCGATCGACGACACCCTGCTGACCCCGATTATAGGCCACAAGGGTCACCCCGATGTAGCAGTCGACGCTGACGATTTCGTGCAGATCGTCTGGGATGACACCCGAGGCGGTAAGGTCGAGATGGTAGCACCAATCGACACTTCGGGTTCGATGAATACCGAATGGGCTGACATGTGTGTCGTATTCTACGGTGGCAACTTCGCCAGCGGAGGTTATTTCGAAGGTATCAAACCGATGCTGGAGGATGCGAACATGACCGTGTATGAGACACTCTATGCTCTGAGTGGAGGCTTCCCTGCAGCCTCTCAGAGTGGTGCTTGTGCGACCGCCTACCAGACCGGTGGATCCGGCAGTCAGGGTCCACGGCCCACTCATCTCGGCCAGAGCGCATCGGACACCTCTGGCGGAATTCGCAAACTGACTGAAGTCATCTACAACGGCGGTGCGGTCAATCTGCCGACAGATGGTGGCTACTACTCTGAGTTCTGGGGTCCCGGCTCGACCTGGGCCTGCCTCTCATGGCGCGACGCCGCAGGTCGGATGGGCAATGCAGCCAACCCTCCAACCATCCTCGACCACCGCTGGAATCCGAACGCCACCAAGATCGTCATCCCGATTTCTGATGAGGGGCCGTACGGCGGCAATCCTGCTCAGCAATCAGATGACACACAGAGCATCAACGAGGCCCACGACGCCTGCCTCCTTGCAGATGTCGTCCCAATCCCTCTGCTCGCTGCGGGCTTTGGCTCGGGTTCGACCGAAGTCGGTTCTCACATGCAGGACCTTGCTCAGTGTCCGAACGGCTTCGTCTCGATAGGGACGAGAACCTGTCCTGGAACCACTGTGAGAACCACCGATGCAGGTGGCCAGATGTACAGTTTCCCGACTGGAGCGAGCAGTGCGGCCGACCTGCAATTGATGGTTGAGGCTCTGGTTTATCTGGCGACTAACAATTCACGCGAGATCTTCCTCACCGTTCTCGATCCTTACTCCTTGCTGGACAACCCGTGGCCCGGCTTCACCAAGGGCAATTCGGGTACACGCGTGATCAACAATCACTACTTCGAGGATCTGGGACCATCCTCCGATGTTCAGGGCTACGGACACCTCGTCGTTGTCAATGACACCCGACTCACTCTGCAGGATGCTTACAGTCTCCACCCCTCGATCGCCATCGACACCTCTGGCAATACCCACATCGCTTGGATGGACGGTCGCGCATATGGATTCGAAATGGATGTCAATTACGAGATTTATTACATCCGACTCCGACTTCGTGGCGCAGCAGCTTGGAATGGAGCGCCGGATGGCCTGCCATCGTACGGCATCAAGCAGATCACCGATTCCGTGATTTCCAATGTTGAAGGAATCGATGGTGTCGATGCCGACCGACCCTTCGGCGCGAATTCCCACATGCCTGAGATTCTGACCGATTCATTCGACAACGTCCACATCACTTGGTTGGATAACGGCAACGAAACCCAAGGTGAGACGGTGATGTACGTCCGCCTCAACAACACCAATGACAAGTATCCAGCAGGATTCCCTATCAATTCCCTCGCCTCTGGCATAATCGATGAATGGGAGATCAATGAAGTCTCCAGATGGCAATCCGACAAGCTCGGCCCCAATTCACCAGCCGCTCCTGACCTCGGCCAACCAGCCGCTTTCGCCAACGACCTCGGTAGTGGCGTGCACATCGCTTGGTCCGACACGAACAAGTGCAATGACCAGAATAACGCTGGTGTTTACACTATATGCTACGTCCACGTTCTCACCGGTCTCGTCGAAGTTGCTCTGACCGAGACCGAGACATTCTATCACACAATCGAGCCGGGCCAGCAGACCACCTACAACATGACGATATCGAACCCGACGCCTGGACCGGCCGAACTCGTCGCCGACACTTTCACGGTCACCCTGAATGGTGTTCCGAACAACTGGAGCGCGACCCTTTTCTTCGCAACTAACCATACGCCGATATTCGACTCGACCCCGGTATTCCTGCGCGGAGGAGATGTCGTACCCGTGTACATGCGAATCCGCGCGCCGACCATCTATCAGGCGGATGAGGACGAGTTGGCCGCAATCACAGTCTCCGCAGTCTCTCATAAGGATCCAGCGATCAGTGATGAGCGTCTGACTCTGACGCTGATGGACGTGGTGCATGGAATAAACCTCGATACCAGTCATTACCAAGTCGACATCGAACAGGGCCAATCAGCGATATTCTCGATCACGGTGACGAATACAGGGAATGTCTACGATACCTTCGCCTTCTATGACCCAGCCACACTCGAAGGCCAGACAGAATGGGCGCTCCCCTTCGGCTGGGGCGTCTCCTTCCCTCTGTCGCTTTCTCTCGACCCTGGTCAATCTGTGACCCGCAATCTGCAGGTCAGCGTGCCGACATCGCAGGCCCCCGGGACATTCGTGATCTATCTGAAGGGCTGGTCTACCGGTGAGCCAGTGCTTTCGGTCAGTAGAGGCACCTTCGACGTCCTTGAATTATGGGTGAATGTATCGATCAGGAGTTCGGGGAACATCGTCTTCCAACTTGGCGATACGACACAACACGTCCTGCCCGGCGACTGTGCTGAGTTCGATATCGATGTCACCAAGCATTTCACCCCCGGCCACATCATCTTCACCACGCCGGGTGGCCCGGAAGAGCGCCCGCCGGAGATATCCGAGTCGACTTGGCGTTACGACCACTGGACAGTCGAACTCGACTTCTCCAATGCTCCGGGTGGAAATGCCTTGCCAGAGAACGAGCCTAGATACTGGTCTCTCATAGATACCCCTTACGAGGTGACCGCCATCATGTGCGCGCCGTACAACGCAACAGCCGGTCTGGGTGAATCCGTCACGGTGAAGGCTCATCTGGAAGGTGCGCCACGAGTACGTGATTCAGTGGTTCTAGTGACCAATGTCATACAGGTCTACGATCTTGAGGCAAGCGTCCCACAGACCATTCTGCAATTGCATCCTGACGAGTCATTCGAACTCGAGACCGTAATCGAGAATCTGGGTAATGGACCGGATCGTTACGGCATCTCAGTGAATTCAATCGTCGCTTCAACAGGTGCCTCGGATGTCTGGGACATCGACATCCCGCGTGTCCTGTTCGAGGAACTCGACCGAGACGAATCTCAAGAAATCACCATTCTCGTGAATGTCCCCCCACAGACCTACGCGGGGCAATATACTGTCCGATTAGACATCTTCAGCGAGGAACCGTACGAAGGAACCAAACTTCGCGATACCATAGTGCTGCAGATCGAGATCATCGAATATCACGATATGCGAATCGATCTGGATCCGTCTGTCGAATCGCGAATCAAGACCACCGCTCCAGGGCGCGTCGTCCGCTATACACTGAATGTGACCAATTTCGGTAATGTTCCAGACCAGCCGACAATCCACAATCACACCAAGACCGGAGCCGGCTGGGATACTTCGCCAGGGATGAACGCACTCAGTGGCTGGAGGGTTACCTTCGCTCTTCTCGAGGGCTTCGATACCGAATTCCCGATTGAGAGGCCTTGCGTTCAATTGCTCGTTGGCGAGCAGCCCGAGCCAGACCAATGCTTCGAGATTGCGGTGGGAACCTCTGCGGGAACCGTCACTCTGCCGATGATGCCTGCCTACACCACATTGCAACTCGTGGCCATCATCCACATCGATCCAGGCGCAACTCTCAGCAATCGTGAGATCGGAATCAAAGTGCTCTCCTCCTTTGGATCGTCGGAGGTCGGAGGTGACAACGATGAGACGGCAATCTGGGATGATTCATGTACTCTGGATGAGAACGGCGATGGTTTGCCAGATAATTACCTCCCGAATTGTGATACCAATGAGCAGATAGTCGAACTGCGACTGCGGGCTCCTGACCTAGAGATCGTCAGTGTCGAGGTAGGTCAGAACCGAGCGCCGGTCGGTGACATGCTCTCTGTCAATGTGCAGATTCATAACATCGGCAACATCCACGCCACCGATGTTCACATCATACTCTGCATCGATCAAACGATCAAGGATATCAAGAGGCACGGCTGCGATGAGGAAAACATCGCTTACCGCCAACTGATCGAGGCAGTGATGCCCGAGGGTTCGAGTGGCAATGATGAGCCACCGACTTTGACACTGCTCTACATGGTCGAGGCCGGAAGCCACGATGTCATCGTCGTCATCGATCCTGACAACATGATTGTTGAATCTGATGAGAATAACAACTTCGAGAAGGTGGATGGAGCGATGGGTTCCAATTATGGGCTCCTCGATGTTGGTATCGAGGTCATCGCTCAGTATTCAGTTCCGGCAATCATCCTCGGCGCCACTTTCGCCCTCATGGGCGTGGCTGGCGTCGTGATGTACGGACGCAGGATGGAAGCTCTTGCCCGCTTCGCGGAGAAGAGCAGCCTGTTGGCGAATCTGGATGATGACGATCAGGTCTTCTGAGAAGTTGACTGACAATCGTCTTCAACGGGCGAGCCACCAAGGCAGAGGCGTACCCTCGCGAGCCGCTACCAAGCTGCCGGAATGGCTGGCGAAGTCTCGCAGTAGCCGCTCGCGCAGACCATCCAGCATCGCCTCTGCCTGCATGGATTGAATGCGTAGCCCTTGTGAGAAGAGGTCGAGATCCAAGGGTCTTCGGGGATGATTCAGCAAGGCATGAGCGAGTTGTCGCTCCTCGTAAGTCTCGGATGAATCATCGATGTTCGGAGCGACTCGTTGCATGACTTGCTGGTGCAGGGCGATGACGGCATCGCGCTGCTCATCGATTCGCTCGAGGGCTCTGTCCATCTCCGACAGCATGGACATCGCCTCTACCATCGGAAGTCTCCGACGTGTACCTATCCTCTCTATCACACCGTCGAGATCCTGTGGCAGTCGTTGAGAGAGCCGAATAGGCCCGCCACGTGGCATTGTACGATGCTCAGCACGGAACAGATTCGGTCCGAGGTCGAGGCGTAGCGAGAATGACTGATTCACAGTGTACATTTTCTTCGGCGGCCCTCCCTTCTGCGAGGCGACCTTGGTCGAGTCGACGAATCCCGCCTTTTCCAACACCTTGAGGTGCTTGACTACTGCCTGTTGGCTGATTACAAGCAAATCTGAGAGTTGTAATGGGTAATGAGGTTCCTTGGCGAGCCGCTTGAGAATCTGCCGACGCGCCCTGTTCTCAAGGATGTTCAGGGCTTCGTCGAAGTCCACCACCACTTACCAACTCGAGGTTGGGTAGTCGCAGGGGCACTAAAAACCCAATCGCTAGCCGCAACAGCAGGTACGAGATCAACCCTCATCCCAAGAGCGCCATTCTACCGAGTCCGCGTCAATCTTGGCTGAATCGGTGGATTCTTCCTTCGAATCCTGAATTTCCTCTTGTCTCGTCGTCTTTGACTCACGATCCACGAATGGGTCTGCCACAGCCGATTCGACAGGTTCCTCCTTCGCCCCACCTCGCTGCATTCGGTAGAGTTCATTCGTTGTCATCACTTGACCATCGACCACCAGACCCGAGACTTTCTGTTCGGTCTCGCCCCGATTCCTCAGCTGGAGGAAAAACAGGATGATGGCTGCTAAGGTGGCCGACAATCCACCGCAGCAACTGATCATCATCAGGAGAAGGAGCGGTTCAGCCAACAACTTCGACTGGAGTTCAGCATTATCGACGACGATCAAACGCTGCTCTGCATCGTTGTGAATCGTGAATGTGCCAGTCGAGCCCGGCTCATAGATTCGCACAGCTTCGTAGATTCTTCCGCTGTCTTCACTTATCCATTTCGTATCCAGAAGGTTGGGCTCGCGCCCCTCTTCCTCACCGTCGACTCCGACGAGCCGAACCTGCGGATACTCTGTCGACGATTCATTAATAAGACGCAGCGCAGCGATCTGAGATCCTCCGCTTATCTCAATCTGTGCGCTTTCACCCGAGTGCAGGTCTGCCAGATTGTTCTTCTCCGGATCCATCAGCCCGGCGAGTTCATCGTAGGAGGATGCGTATGCCGCGACTCCAACGAGCAGCAGGACCAATGCAGCGATGGCGCTTCCTTTGGCCGCACGACGTAATCGAGTGCTCACAGTTCGACCTGAGTGTGGTCACATATCATGCTTGGCCGAAGGCCGGCATCGAATGTTCGCTGGGAATCATCGACCCATGATCTGTGCCAGTTTCTCGGGCAGGTAGGTGTCAGTGACGAAATCAAGACCGTATTTCGCCAATGATTGCTGCTCAGCCTTCTTCCCTAGATCGAGCATCATATTGATCTCTTCCTGCCATTCGGAATCCGCGAATCGCGGGTCGCTGAGTTCGGCCTTCAGGGCTTGGATATCCCTGCTGGATAATTCGTCACTGGGCAGATCGTACGATTCGATATCATCTGCCCTGATACCGAGGTAGACGGCGCTCGGAGTGGCGAGATACTCCGAGATGTGCGCCGTCTTGATAGCGCCGTAGGCGATTGAAGCGAAGATTCTGAACGACCAGGGGTCACCGTCTAAGAAGACGAGGACCGGAAGATTCCATTCTTCGTTCATTCGCTTGATGATGCGGCGCGTCGAGCGCGCTGGCTGCCCCTTCAGGTGAATCAGCGCGCAATGAGCCGACTCGTCGAAACCATTCTCGACAAGTCGGTCGAACATTCCACCTGTCTCGATGGCCATGATGAAGTCGACATCATGAGTGATGAGGCGGAGTTTCTCCGCCTCGACATTGTATGGGACCCCGTATCCAGAATCTCCGACATCGTCGCGGCAGTTGATTCTCATCCAATCGCCGCGTCGATTCCTCTCCTCGAAGGTGATGTTGCCGATGATGCGAGCCCCATCCTCTTCAGGTCGGAGTTTGAAGTCCTCACGCATGCATCGGGTGACAATCTCTAGATCCTCAGCGAGATTGTTGCTCTCGTTCTGTGAACCGAATTTCCCATGTCCCCACCCTTCAGAGATGTAGTACATCTCTCTCAATGTCGAGGATTTACCAGCGTTGATCATCTCCTCGATGAACTCGGTGACATGGAGCGCGCGAAGCAGTTGACGGGCCGAGCCAAGGCTCGTCGCATCGCGCGTGCTCATCTTCTTGCCATACTTGTAAACGCCGAGACGCTCATCGAAAGCGATGTTTTTCTTGGTCCTCACAGGCAGCGTCATTCTCGGCGGTTGCCCCTTGGTCATGTTGTCATGCATCTCACCTGCGATGCTATGCAAGGCTTCTATCACCTCTTCCTTCGAGAATCCATTCGCGCTCATTCATTCACCTCCTCAGCCGGAGTCCACTGGCGTAGATCCTCAGGATTATTGATCATCCTCTGCGATTCGTTAGAAGGCTCTACCACAGACTCATCAGAAGACACTACCAGCGATTCTCCAGAAGTCTCCAGCACTGGCGTTCTTTCGACCAGTCGTTGGATGGATTCGTTCATCGTCGCAGCGGCGTATTCCGCCTCCGCCAGAGCCAGTGCTTCCATCTTGCGCATTTCATCGAGGAGCTTCTCATCGATCTTGGTCGCCCCGATTATGTCTCCATTGCCTCGGAAGAATATCTCCGCATCAGTCCAATCCCCCTTCGACAGACCGCTGACAGTGAAGCGAATCTCCGCTGACTGACCAGGGTCGAGGGTGTCGAGCCTCCAAGCCCATAGACCAGTGGTTTCCTTACGACCCCCTCGAGGATTCTCAGCGATTGCAACCCCTTCGCCTTCAGGCCATTTAGCAAGGATCGTGTAGGCACGAGCACGGGCGGTGTAGTTGTAGATGGTGAGAGAGCAGACGGCTTGATTCGAGTGCTTGTCCCAACCGATTTCATCCTCGAGGAAGACTGCATTCATGATGCGGGTGATGACCGGCGCCAAGTCGGGTTCCTCGCGACCGAGCAATTGCGAAGTCTTGCGTGAAATCTCTGGTAGAATGATGTTGATGAGATCGAATTTCTCTTGCGCTTTCTTGCGCTGAGAACTCTTCTTCAGATGATTGCGAAGTCCACGTCCGACCTCCAACATCGCTCGCCGAACTTCCTCGAAGACCTCTTCGTTATCCGCCACCGCCTCCTTTGCCTCGCTGGTGAATTGGACGTTTGTGGAGGCTAGATGAATCAGTACGGCGGCCGGCCCTTTCGGCAGCCCGCGGCCGCCGGGGTGGTCGAGTCCGTAGCGCTTCCAATCGACGGACTCGAGAGCCTTTGTCAGCAGGCATCCGCCTTGCTGGTACATCAGAGGGACTCTGTTGGTGAAGCGCAGAATCTCGATCGGCCCCTCCGCCTGCAGGTCTCCTCCGAAGACCAGTCCGACCTCGATCTGGAAGGGGTTGCCTTGGCTGACCGTCGGTTTGCGGGTGGCGGTCGAAGCGAAGCGCGAATCAATCGCCTTCGAGAGTCCTTTCTTGATTAGCATCTCCTCGATCGGTGAGAGACAATCAGTTGGTGGAGCGAGGAGTTTGACTCTTTGGAAGGCTTCGACCATCTTCTGAGCGTCCTCGGCTTTGACGCGCGCAGGTATGCGGCCTTCATCGAGTTCAGCCGCTGCGAGGATCTCTTTGGCTGCGCGCAGACTGACTCCTGAGAAACCGTGCCTGAGGAATGAAGTCATATTGCGCTCATCGGTCTCTTTGAGCATCCGTTGGAGTTGACCGAGAAGGATTCCATGCGGATGCGGTTTGATCTCCTCGACGACTCGGGGTAATTTCTCTGTAGTGCGAATCCAATGTCCGTCGTCGATGATCTCCCCATCGAGCCCGCGAACAGTGAGGTGAATCGTGGCGTGAGGGTTGACTATCGAAGTCATCCGCAGATACTGATGAACCGACTGGCGACCGCGCTGATACTTGGCTCGCATGACGGTTCGAATCATCAGACCGTGCTCAATCTCATGTCCGTTCTCATCGAGCCAGAGGTCGCGTCTCTCGTTCGATTTCGTGGCTCGGTTTTTGCGTGTATCAAGACCGAGATCGACGTGGACTGCGGATGAATCAGAAGCGATTTTCGAAGTCACTCGGGTTTTCGAGCCCGTGGTCAATTGACTGTACATCAACACGCCAGTTATGCCGATTCCCTGCTGGCCACGGGTCTGCCGGATGGCATGGAAACGTGAGCCGAGAAGGAACCTACCGAAGACGTTCTCGATGGCATCGCGCGGAATGCCAGGGCCATTGTCCTGCGCGATGAGTTCCAATCGATCGCCAGACAAGCGATTGATCTCGATGCGGATATCAGGGAGAATACGAGATTCTTCACACGCATCGAGTGAATTGTCAACGGCTTCCTTGACCGCTGTGATTACTGCTCTCTGAAGGGTGTCGAAGCCGAGGAAATGCTTGTTCTTCTCAAAGAACTCACTTATCGAGATCTGCTTCTGTTTGCTCGCGATTCTCTCTGCATCTGCCATGGCGAAAACCCCCCTCAGGTCCTCCCGATACCCGGATGGCACGGGGCCTGCACGTGGTCAGTGCAGGGCGAGTGTGCAGGACACTTAACTCTGTGGCGAGGGTAGACGGATTCTGACCGGAATTCTCCTGCGTTCAGAGAACATCGCCGACTCGGTCGAGGACATGCTGAGGTGGTGCAGGGTCGATTCGTAAGTCTTCGGAAGGAATCGGAGGGTGAATTTTCGTCTCGACCGGAAGAACTCCTGCCCACCACGGGCCAGAGAGATCTCCCTCGTCGTCATTCGCACCACCGGTGCGAATCTTCGCTCCAGCATGTTCGATATCGACGGCGATGACAGAGGTCGCTTCCAATTCTTTCTTCGTTGGAGTGCGTCCACCCTCCCATCTACCGCGACACAATCCTTCCGTCACGACGTTGAGAGCGTGTATCTTTTCTCCATCAGCCTCCAAAATACGGCCTTTGCCAAATGCGACGACAGAGCGGTAATTCATCGAGGAGTGAAATAACGAGCGTGCGAGAACAATACCGTCGATATGCGTGAATGTGATGCAGAGATCCTTGCCTGAACCACTCTCGTTCATCAATCGACTGGCCTTCGCACCGTGCAGGTAGAGTGTCCTCCCTTCCCGCCCGTGAATGCAGGGTATGACGAATGGTCGGCCATTCTCGATGAAGCCCAAATGGCAGATCAACGCGGAATCGATAATCGAATGAACGGTCTTCTCATCGTAGTGCCCACGATCGGGTATTCGATTCAATCTGGTATGTTTCTCAACCTCGTAATCAGCCATCAAAGAGGGTCCAATTAATTGAGGTTCTTGAATTAGATTATGCGAATAGTTCTGGGTGCCATGCGGTGATGTGGCCGACGAAGGCGCTGGCCATCACCGTCAATGGACTCGCGAGATACAACTTGCCGGGGCCTGAGCGACCTTGGTAATTACGGTTTATCGCCGAGACAGTCACCTGTTCAGAGTCCTCAGAGATGCCCGGTCCAGCACCGATGCAAGCCCCGCACCCCGGATCGATGAGTTGCACACCAGCTCTCTCGAACATCTCGGACCAGCCATTCTGCTCGGAGAGTTCCTTAACCGTCTTCGAGCCGAATTGAATGTAGCACTCGACACCCTCAGCAACTGTCAATCCGGCCTCCAGAGCCGCTTCGGTCACCATCGCGTAATAGGAGAAGTCGTCCTCCTTGCCAGCGGTGCACGAGCCAGCGTAAGCGATGTCGATTGAAATCTTGCCAAGGTCATCGATGTAGGCACCATTCGTCGGGTCGGAGGGCACCCCTTCGTCGGGGTTACCAGGATGAGCTACCATCGGACGAATCGTATCCATATCGATGGTGTGAACTCCGCCATCGTAGTTCGCGCCTTCATCGGGAAGCACGAAGGCCGAGCGTATCTCTTGCTCCGTAGCCCCTGCTCGCCTTTCGAGCAACCACTCGACAGTCAGATCATCCGGCTCGCAGATGCCGGTTTTCGCAGAACATTCTGTAGCCATGTTGCAAAGCGTGGCCCGCTCGTCCATCGACAGCGATGCCAACCCTGTTCCCCCGAATTCCATCGAGCGGTCCAGAGTGTCGGACTGCGCGGCATACTTCCAGAGGATGTGCAGAATCACATCCTTAGCCGTGCAGCCCGGATCAAGCGTGCCCACCAACTCGAAGCGAATGCTCTCGGGCACGTTGACGAAAGCAAATTGATTGTAGATCAGATTGGCGTATTCCGTCGAACCCACTCCGTAGGTCAATGCGTTGGAGGCGCCACCCATGCAGGTGTGGCTGTCAGTAGCTTGAATGAAGTCGCCGACATCGATGAATTCCTCACGCGCGACCTGATGACAGATACCCGGGCTCACACCGTCGACAGCCGAGTAGTCACGCACGCCAGTGTGCTGCTGGAAGGCCACTTGCAGGTCCCTCAGACGTTGGATCTTGTCGACGAAGCGCCCGAATCTCGGCACGCCGGTCGCATACAGAAGATGGTCTTCGAAGACGGCGAATTTCAGCGGGTTCGGAAGGATGTAATCCTCACCATATTCTTCCGCCAGAAAAGTGTGAACCTGAGCGGTGGTGAACTCGTGGCTATAACCACCGTCGACCTGAGCCAGTACCGCATCGCCAGGTCGGACATAGCCTCGCTGTCCTCGCTGTCCGAGCAATTTGTTGGAGATCATCTTCTCTACCATCGTCATCGGGCACTGCTCGATACTGACTGCCGGCAACTCAATCGCACCGGCCTTGAGTTTCCGAGCGAATGGCAGAATGCCTCCGTTCTCGACGATGAGGCGGGTTACCGGGTCGAATTTTCCGGTGAATTCCGAGAGGGTGATGACCTCACCGTCCTGAAGACGTTGAAGCATCGAGTGGTCACCCATCAACTGACCGAGATTGATGTTGTTGCGCTCGTGGATGGGTGCGAATGATGCGGCGATGACGATTCGAATTCCAGACCATCGCTCGCATTGGGCTGCGGTCTCGCGACTGCTGCCTGTTCCCTTGCGATGACCGCTGACGATTACCTCGAAGCCACCATCCATCAGCGCCAATGGCTCGAAGACACGCCGCCCGTCGTGCAGCAGACCTGCGTATGCGTTTTCTGCGAGAATCGCGGGGTCGTGGTCGAAGCAGACCCAAGCAGGCGTCATGACATCGGTGTTGATGTCGTCGAGCAGATCGCCGACGGAGAGATCCTCCATTCGCAGATCGAGACCTTCGTAGAGTTGCTGACGGATCAGATTGAGATCTTTTGTGAGGAACAGCACCCTTTTGTCAGGGTCCAGTTCGATTTCCGTTGGGGGCCACGAAGCACTCATCCAACACACCTCCTACGAGATTGTCGAGAATACGTTGCTATTTCACCATTGGCGAGGCTCGACACAGGCTAGCAGGAGCCTGTATCGAAGTGATTCTCTCAACCTGTAGTGTTTAAATAGGTAGTCGAGTCGGGATATTTTATCTTTCCTTATGGAATAGAGGTGATGGGATGGCTGATTATCTAGTTGAAGACATAGTGAAATGCAATGAATGTAGCAGCCGCAACCTTACCCGCGACGAGACTCGCGGAGAGGTCGTCTGCGACGATTGCGGACTCGTCCTTGAAGACAATGTCATCGACCAAGGCGCTGAGTGGCGCGTCTTCAGCCCCGAGCAGGGAGACCAGCGCGCTCGAACCGGTGCGCCGATGACTGTGATGCTGCATGACAAGGGACTGTCCACCGATATCGATTGGCAGAACAAGGATTACTCCGGCAAGACGATTTCCAGTCGTTACCGTTCTCAATTCTATCGCATGAGGAAGTGGCAGAAGCGCTCGCGTGTGAGCAACGCGACCGAGCGCAATCTCGCCATGGCTCTAGCCGAGCTCGACCGCATGGCGAGCCGCCTCGATCTCCCTAAGTCGATCCGCGAGACGGCCGCAGTGAATTACAAGAAAGCGGTCGAGAAGAGACTCATCCGCGGCCGCTCGATCGAGGGTGTCGCAGCAGCCTCGCTGTACGCGGCCTGCCGTCAATGCAACAATCCTCGCACTCTCGATGAGATAGGCGAAGCGAGCCGAACCGGTCGCAAGGAGATTGGACGCACATACCGATTCATGGTTCGCGAGTTGAAGATGAAGATCCCTCCGACCAAGCCCGAGGATTACATCCCGCGGTTCTGTTCAGGATTGGACCTCGATGCCGAAGTCCGAGCCAAGGCTTACGAGTTGATTCAGAAGGCACAGGATAAGGAGTTGACCAGTGGGCGCGGACCCACGGGCATCGCAGCTTCAATCATCTACATCGCCAGTGTTCTGTGCGGTAAGCGCCGAACTCAGCGCGAGGTTGCAGAAGTCGCTGGTGTGACCGAGGTCACGATTCGAAACAGGTACAAGGAACTGATTCAGAACCTGAACATCGAACTCGAGATCTGATTCGGGCGGCCTCGTAATGGCCAGCCGAATCGGCTCCGCCCTCGTCTGGCAGCGAGTTAACGAGCAGTTGGTCGAGGCCGTGGCAGAAGCCTACGCAGCAGGCACACTTCCGAATTCGCCACTTGAACTTCCCGAATTCCCAGCTAATCCACCGAAGGATGCTGAGTCTTTGATTCGTCAGGCGTCGGGGATTTACGCCATCGATCGGAATGGTTTCGAGATGCGACTTTCAGAGATCGAGGAGAAAATGCTTCCTGATCATGTGAAGCGGGCCATCGATTCTGAGGCGGCGAAAGCCCGATGGCTCGAGAAGAACGCAGAGACCATCGCACAGAGGGTCTTGGTGCTGCAGGCGAGAGACTGGCTGACAGCAGCACTCGATGAGGACTCTCCTAATACCGATCGATGGTATCTGGGAGTTTCAGTTCTCATCGGCCTCGGCCTCACCGGAACAGAGATCGCTCGCGATGGCTGCTATTCTCTGCTCGAGGCGATCGCCTTCGCTGTGAGGCCATCCGCTCTGCCTCATTCGAATACGATAGGGCGTCATCAGATTGCTTGGAGCCCTCAGCAGACGACAGTCTCGCCCCTCCCTCCTCATCCAGCAGGCGCGATGGCTGCGGGAGTGATACTCGACATCCTCGCTCTGGGTGAGGCGGATGTCCAATCTCTGTTCGCAGCCTGGTTGGAGAATCTCTCTGTCTCCACGTACTTGTGCAACACTCTCGAGGTCCCACTGCGAGTTCTCGGAGGTCTCAATTCAGCCGACGCCGAATCCGCCCCTATCTTCGTGAGGGCTGGTGTTCAGTTGCTTTCGTCATCTGGCCCTCAGGCTGAGGATGTACTCGTTGCTTGTGCAGAACACAGAATCCCCGCCGCACGGCGAGCCGTTGCAGAGGCTTTACCTAGAATCTTCACCGAAGACGACGGCCTCGCTCTGGTTCTCCTCGACCGCCTTCTTGAGGGTGAGGATGAGAGCACTGTGAGCATGGCTGCCACTTTCGTCGGTCTTTTGGCTCGACTGGCTCCCGAGGAATTCTCTCCTCGCGCCATTCTCATCATCGATTCTGGCAATCAACGAGCACTCCACCGAATCGTAGAATCCGGATTCAGGGATTACCTCGGAGCACAATCGAGTGACCCCTCAGAGCTTCTTCCCTCCGCTTGGGTCAAGTCATCTGAAATCGGCCGCTCGCGTTTGGCGAATCTCATCGTCGAGCAGTACAGAGTCGCTCCCGAGGCATTCCTTCAGACTTGTCATATGATACAATCTGTTGAAGAATCGGCTTACGTCGAACTCATTCGGATGGTCAGGATGCGCAGCGAGGAAGCCGCATCTGAGATGCCGTGATCAAGAGCAACCGGTCGTTGCGCCGCAGGCATTGCATTTGAGGCAGGTTCCGTTACGCACCATCTGACTGCTGCCACAATCGTCACAGATGTCTCCGGTGAATCCACGTTCGCGTGCCAGCCTGCGAGTCCTCTCTTCTCCAGCTTCGATAACCGGCGCAACAGCATTGAGAGTCAATTGAACATCACGACGCTCACCCTGATTACGAGCAACACCGTCTTCAGTCACCTCAGGGCGACTGATCGATGTTGTATCGAGGTCCTCTTCCGAGACATGAGCAAGGTCCTCGCGAGAGAGATATTGAATCGCCAATTCTCGGAATATGTAGTCGACGATCGAGGTGGCCATTCGCACTCGACCACTGCCTCCACTGACCATTCCACTCGGTTCGAATTTCTGGAATGTGAATGATTTGACGAAAGCGTCCAATGGCACGCCGTACTGCAGTCCGATCGAGATCGCGATGGCGAATTGGTTGAGCAATGAGCGCCAAGCAGCGCCCTCCTTCGAGGTCGTGATCATGATCTCACCGAGTCGTCCATCATCATAGGTGCTCGAGGAGAGATACACTGTGTGTCCTCCGAGGTGTGCCTTCATCGTGGTCGACGAACGAACATCGGGGAGGGGTCTGCGCGTGGCGATGTAATTATGGACGAATTGCTCAGCGATGCTGCGGGCTGCAGGAGCAGGAATAGGTAGCGCCTTTGCGGTTTCCTCAACCATCTTGTGGACCACGGTGACGGCCTCATTCTCTTCATCATCCTCACCGATCGAACTTTCATCGATGAGTTGATTCATCAACGGCTGAGATAGTTTGGAACCATCGCGGTAGACAGCGCAAGCCTTGTTCATGGTTTCATGACTCAATTCATAGGCGGCGCGAATCTCTTCGATGGTGGCATCCGCAGGCATGTTGATCGTCTTTGAAATAGCTCCTGAGATGAATGGTTGAGCGGCCGCCATCATCAGGACGTGAGCCTTCCAATCGATTGAGCGAACACCATGTTTGCCGCAAGGCGTAGCACAGTCGAAGACAGCGAGGTGCTCTTCTTTGAGGTTGGGAGCACCCTCGATGGTGCCGTATCCGAAGACATGGTCATTGGCCTGTTCGACATCGGAGGGGGTGAATCCCAAATGTCTCAGAGTGTCGAAGAAAGGGTCTTCGTATTGCTCATTGGTCATGCTGAGGGTGGAGGTGCAGAAATCTTGGCCGAGGATTGAGGGCGAGAAGGCGGATTTCAGGTCGAAGACATCGGGGAAACTGCTTTCGATGTTCTTGATTTTCTGTGCATCGAAGCCCAATTCTCTGAGTGCCTTCGATGAGACGGCCGGACTGTCGCGGAGTGAGGCTGTTCCCATGATGTACTCCTCGATCATCTGCGCTTGTTTATTTGTGTAGCCAAGGCGCTTGAGGGCGTTCGGTACACCCCTGTTGATGATCCTCAACGAGCCGCCGCCAGCCAGTTGTTTGTACTGGATCAACGAGAATTGCGGCTCGACACCAGTGGTATCTGCTCCCATCACCAGACCGATGGTTCCGGTCGGCGCGATGACTGTGGTCTGAGCATTGCGGAAGCCATGCTCCTCCCCCTCTCGCAGAGCGCGCTCCCAAGCAGCGCGAGCTCCTTCGAGCAGATCCTTGGGACATTTCTTGGAATTGATTCCCATTGGAGCGACAGTCAGTCCTTCATACTCATCGGACGGAACATCATAAGCGGCTCTGCGATGATTGCGCATCACCCGCAGCATGTGCTCGGAATTATCCGCATATCCAGGGAAGGCGCCGAGAATTGAAGCCATCTCAGCGCTCGTCGCGTAGGATTCTCCAGACATGATTGAGGTGAGTGCGCCGCAGATCGCGTAGCCGCGCTCATCGGCGTAGGGAATTCCCATGTGGGTGAGCAGCGAACCTAGATTGCAGTAACCAAGACCGAGAGTGCGGTACTGGTAGGATTTTCGGGCGATTTCAGCGGAGGGGAATTGCGCCATCAGAACACTGATCTCCAGAGTTGTCGTCCACAGTCGAACGCTATGCCGGAAATCCTCAACATCGAAAGTCTGAGACAGCTTGTCGTAGTATTTGATGAGGTTTATACTCGCTAGATTGCAAGCGGTATCATCGAGGAACATGTACTCGCTACAAGGGTTGGAACCGTTGATACGCCCACCCTCTGGACAGGTGTGCCACTCGTTGATCGTGGTATCGAATTGAACTCCCGGGTCGGCACAAGCCCAGGCGGTGTAAGCGATTTTATTCCACAGGTCCGCGGCTGGCATCGAGCGGCAGGGTTCTGGTTCTCGACCCGATTCCTGCGCCCGCTCCAACTCGGTTCGGTGGTAGAGATTCCATTCCCCATCGTCACGTAGAGCATCCATGAAGGAATTCGGGACACGAACCGAGTTGTTGCTGTTCTGACCGGATACCGTCGTGTACCCCTCACCCTGCCAATTGGTATCGAAGACCTCGAAATCGATATTCTTCCATCCTTGACCCGCCAGATCCAGAATCCGCTTGATATGTGGCTGAGGAACACTGTCTCTGACAGCCTTTACCATAGCTATCTTGAGTGCACCATTCACAGCTGGGTCGAAACGCCCCTCGTCCTCATCGTGCGCCCAGACAGACTTCATAATCGAGTCTGAATGCTTCTGCAGAATCGTCGAGCCGATGACGAGAGCCGAGACCTTCTCCTCTTCGCTGAGCTTCCAATCGATGAAATTCTCGATATCAGGATGGTCGAGGTCGAGAGTCACCATTTTGGCTGCTCGACGTGTGGTTCCGCCCGACTTGATAGCGCCCGCCGCGCGGTCGCCAATCTTCAGGAAAGAGAGCAGGCCACTGGAGGTTCCACCGCCTGAAAGCGGCTCTCCAGCGCCACGGATCCTCGAGAAATTGGAGCCGGTTCCCGAACCATACTTGAAGAGCAGAGCCTCACGGTTCCACAGCCCCATGATCGACTCGGTTCCACCGACCAGAGAATCACTGACAGATTGGATGAAACAGGCATGGGGTTGTGGGTGTGTGTAAGCATCCTCAGAGAGTTTCAATTCCCCGGTCATCCCATCGATGTAATGGTGACCTTGGGGGGGTCCCTCGATGCCGTAAGCCCAATTCAATCCAGTGTTGAACCATTGTGGGCTGTTCGGTGCCGAGCGTTGGCTGGCGATGAGGTAACACATCTCGTCGTAGAAAGCACGAGCATCAGCCTCGCTGGCGAAATAGCCGTGCTTCCAACCCCAGTACGTCCAGGTGCCAGAAAGTCGGCGGAACAACTGACGACCATCGACCTCACCAACATATCGGTCGTCGGCTTCCAAGGTCTGCAATTTCTCATGATCCGGCTCACTGCGCTGCAACCAGGCAGGCACGCCGTCCTCCGCCACCTTGCGTAGAGAAGCTGGAACACCGGCCTTTCGGAGATATTTCTGAGCGCAGATCTTGCCCGATACGCCGGTGAAGCCCGAGGGTAGCTGGACGCCATTTATCTCGTGCGCCAGAGAGCCGTCGGGATTGCGAATCTCGACACTCATCTCAATCCAGTCGAATTGGTCGAAAGGATCTGAACCGACGTTGGTGAAACGTCTCTCGATGACGAGTCCAACCTCGGCCTCACCCTCTTGGTGGACCATCTCATCATCGGTTCTACTCTGCATTCTATTCACCTCTGAATCAATTACCCGTCTCGATTCTACTGCTTCCTTCGCGCGAAGGATTCTTCTGTGCTGATGGAGGGTGTTTAATAATTGAGTTTGATACCATCTCTCCGAGAGGGGATTTACTTCGGGATTTGAGAAATCCGAGTCATCATCATCGGTTAAATAATACAGGTCACGGTCTGATTTCCAGTTCCCATTCCACACTGGCGCCCGACCCCGAAATCATAGCTCCGACCGAACAATACTTCGCATGACTCTGTTCAATCAACCGACGGACCAATTTCTCTGGGACGTCGCCCTCGATGATGTATCGCATCCGAACTGCAGTGAATGAACGGGGCGGTTCTTCGCGTCGCTCAGAATCCAGTTCTATCCACATCGCTCTGACATTGGCCATCCTCTGCTTGAGTCCGCCGATGATATCGACGAGAGAACATGCACCATGCGCCTGCAGAACGATCTGCATCGGACTCGCAGATACCTCTCCATGCATCGGAGTGATGATTCCGGTTTCTGCGATACCTTCGATCTCTTCGCCACCAGTCCACCGCACTACGCCCTTCATACTCGCCCCTCTACGTCGTATGCTAAGGGGGTCGGCTTCATGAAGGGGGGGTTGGTCGGCGCGCTGAGAGACATGGTCGAGGGTACCCGAGTATCGATGGTGGAAGGCCGCCTGAGCGTGCCCGATGACCCCATCGTCCACTACATCGAGGGGGATGGAATCGGCGTCGATATCACTCCTGTGATGATCGAAGTTGTCGACGCTGCTATCGAGCGCGCTTATGGCGGCACTCGTCGAATCCACTGGAATGAGGTCCTAGCCGGTCAGAAGGCATTCGATGCGACCGGCGAGTGGATGCCAGCCGAGACGCTGGAAGCGATGCGGATCGGATTGGTCTCGATCAAAGGCCCACTCACTACCCCCGTCGGCGGCGGAATCCGTTCACTGAACGTTGCCCTGCGACAACAACTCGACCTCTTCGCATGTGTCCGGCCAATTCGTTGGTACGAAGGAACTCCAAGTCCTGTGCGCGACCCTGGTGCGGTTGACATGATTATCTTCCGCGAGAACACCGAGGATGTCTACGCAGGAATCGAATGGGAGGCGGGGAGCGCAGAAGTGCAGAAGGTGATAGATTTCCTGCAGAATGAGATGGGTGTCGAGAAGATCAGGTTCCCAGCGACCAGCGGCATCGGAATCAAACCGATAAGCCAAGAGGGAACTGCAAGAATCGTCCGTGCAGCTCTTCGGTACGCGATTGACAATGACAAGGATTCGGTGACTCTAGTTCACAAAGGCAACATCATGAAATTCACCGAGGGCGGATTCCGCGATTGGGCTTACCAACTCGCCAAAGACGAATTCGGCGCAGTCGAACTCGACGGTGGCCCCTGGTGTACTTTTGAGAATCCAGAGACTGGCAATACAATCACCGTCAAGGATGTCATCGCCGACGCGATGTTGCAACAGATTCTCACGCGCCCGCGCGAATATGATGTATTGACGACGACGAATCTCAATGGCGATTACATCTCCGACGCGCTCGCGGCTCAGGTTGGCGGAATCGGAATCGCGCCTGGCGCGAATATCAATTACGACACCGGGATTTCAATTTTCGAAGCAACACACGGAACGGCCCCGAAGTATGCAGGCCAAGACAAGGTCAACCCTGGCAGCCTGATTCTGTCGGCGGAGATGATGCTCCGACACATGGGCTGGACAGAGGCCGCCGACCTCATCGTCAAGGGAATGGAAGGTACGATTTTGGCCAAGACCGTGACCTACGACTTCGAACGCCAGATGGACGATGCGACCCTGCTCAAGTGCAGTGAGTTCGGTGCTGCAATCATAGCACATATGGAGTGATTCGCATGGATTTCGCTTCTCTGAATCTCTGCCAGCCACTGCTGGATGCCCTCGACGAGATTGGTTACGTCACGCCAACACCGATTCAAGCCCAAGCCATCCCCGACCTCATTGTAGGCCGGGACATGGTTGGTTGCGCCCAGACGGGCACGGGAAAGACCGCCGCTTTCGCCTTACCAATCCTCGATGCGATGGCCGAAGATCCGCAGGCGGGCTTACGCCACATCCACGCTTTGATACTATGTCCGACGCGCGAGCTCGCATCCCAGATTAACGACAATATCAAGCAATACGCTCGACACCTCGACATCCGTTCGATGGTCATGTTTGGAGGAGTATCGCAGCGTCCACAGGTGAACAAATTACGCCGCGGCGTTGACATCCTGGTCGCCACTCCCGGTCGCTTGCTTGACCTCATCTCTCAGGGATACGTTGACTTGTCCCACGTGCAATTCCTCGTTCTCGATGAGGCGGATCGAATGCTCGACATGGGTTTCATCCGGGACATCCGCAAAATTCTCGCACAAATTCCAGAGGATCGCCAGAGTCTGCTGTTCAGTGCCACCATGCCGCGCTCGATTGTTGAATTGTCCCGTGATATGCTCTACGACCCGGTAAGCGTCTCAATCACACCTGAATCGGCCACCGTCGAAGCTATTGAACAATCACTGATGTTCGTCATGAAGGGCGACAAGCGTGGCCTCTTGACCTACATTATCGAGGAGGAGAGCCCCGAGAAGGTGCTCGTATTCAGTCGCACCAAGCACGGTTGCAATCGCATTGTCAAGCAGCTCGGACAAGACGGTATCGATGCCCTCGCTATCCACGGAAACAAGAGTCAGGGAGCGCGTGAGAAGGCCCTCGGTCGTTTCCGCAACGGTACCCTTCAGGTACTAGTCGCCACCGACGTAGCGAGCCGCGGCATCGATGTCTCCGACATCAGCCACGTCATCAATCTGGATCTACCCAACGAGCCTGATGTCTATGTGCACCGCATTGGACGCACGGGACGTGCAGGTCAAGGGGGAATCGCCATTGCTTTCTGCGATGAGAACGAAGGTGAGTATCTGCGTGGCATCGAGAAGACGATTCGTCAGGACATCCCTGTTGATGAGGACCAACCTTTCCACTCCGAAAAGGCTCGGTCATGCAAGGGCAACAAGGCGCCCAAGAAGCAGCAGAATCGTGGCCGTGGCCGCCGCCAGCCTCGCAATGGCAAATCCAATGGCAACCGCTCGAATGGCAAATCAAATCAGCAGTCCAATGGTGCACGCAATGGCCGGCGTTCAGGCCGTGGCCAAAGCCGTAAACAACGCAAACACCAGACCCGCTACTGAGTTCGGTCCGCCCGACTCGTTCGTTTAGCCCTACAAGCCCAGCAACAGATAGGCGGCGACGAGCGCCGCCGCAATACCCAGAACGATTCGCAGATCGATGCCACCGGATTCGGCTGCCAAGCGAATGACCCGATCATTGGGTCGCACCCTCTCGGGGACCTTGATTCCAATATCATCGCCGGTACCCGCCTCCTCGACCGGTTTCAAGTCGATCTGCATCGATTCGACGACGATCTCAAGATCCGTCGTCGCACCTACTATCCTGATTCTATCACCCACTGAAAGTGGCCCTTGTAATTCGAGAGCCGCGACACCGACTTTGCGGAAATATCGGTCGACGCGCCCTATTGTATCCTCTGACAAAACATCACCTCAGTGAGGGAGGAGGGGCATATGACCATCAAGGTACGGTTCCAGCGCATGATTCCAACGGCAAACGGCGGCATCTTGCCGGTTTCCGGAATGTGGAAGTAAATCACCATGCATTCACAACAAATCGTTGCATTGCAGCGGTGTGATGAAATGCACTGGCTGCTTCAAACGGAAGTTGTTGTGATTATTATCACTTCACGGTTTAATTATTGCACGGGGTGTTGATTGACTGCATGAGTACGGTCATCGCTGGATACGCACGCTCGCCTTTCACCCCCGCAGGCAGGGGTGCACTCGCCCGAACACGGCCTGACGACATCGCCGCAACGGTCGTCAACGGACTTCTCCAGAAGTTGGATATCGACCCTGCTCTGGTTGAGGACATTATTGTCGGGACCGCGTTTCCCGAGGCTGAACAGGGCTTCAATATGGCTCGAATGATCACCTTCCTGACCGAATTACCCGAAACCGTCCCGGGAGTCACAATCAATCGATTCTGCGGCTCGAGCATGCAGGCGATTCACGATGCGGCTGGCCGGATTGCGATGGGGGCTGGTGAGGCCTTCATCGCTGGTGGCATCGAGTCGATGAGTCGGATTCCAATGACCGGATTCAATCCGATGCCGAACCCGAAGTTGGCCGAAGAAGCGCCGGAGGCGCTGATTTCGATGGGAATCACAGCTGAGAATCTGGCGGTGAAATATGAGATTAATCGCGAAGCCCAGGAGGCTTTCGCAATCGAAAGCCAAGCGCGCGCGAGCGCTGCGCGCGAGGGCGGTTCGTTCTCAGAGGAGATAGTGCCGATCGAAACTTCAGACGGCATCGTCGATGCTGACGGCTGCATCCGCCCCGACACCGATGCTGAGACTCTAGCCGGACTCAAACCAGCCTTCGATTCAACAGGCTCAGTCACAGCGGGCACCGCTTCGCCACTCACCGATGGCGCAGCCTTCGTCCTCGTCTGCAGCGATGAATTCGCCAAGCAGCATGGGCTGAGACCTCTAGCGCGCATCGTCACAACGGCAGTCTCCGGCTGCGCCCCCGAAATCATGGGCATCGGCCCCGTCGAAGCGACCAACAAAGCCCTCGAGCGGGCCGGACTGACCCTCGATGACATTGACATCATCGAACTCAACGAAGCCTTCGCAGCCCAATCACTCGCAGTCATCGAGGAATTGGGTTTGGACCAATCCAAGGTCAACATCGACGGAGGAGCCATCGCTCTGGGACATCCATTGGGGGCGAGCGGTGCTCGAATCACGGGAAAAGCCGCCTCTTTACTCCAGCGCAGTGGAGCCAAGCGAGCTTTGGCGACCATGTGTGTGGGCGGTGGTCAAGGCATCGCGACGATTCTCGAGAGGATCGATTGAAGGAGGATTGCCAATGGCTCAGCGAACCGTCGATTCTGAGAATGACGAGTCGGCGACAGCCGTTGCTGAATCGAAGAAGATGGGCATCGAGAGAGTCGCGGTAATCGGCAGTGGAGTGATGGGCGCTGGGATCGCAGCTCATTGCGCCAACGCAGGATGTGAGGTTCTACTGCTGGACATCGTCCCGAAAGGTGCTGAGAATCGCGACGAACTGGCTTCTGGAGCAATCTATAGAATGCTGAAATCAAATCCTGAGATGCTGATGCACAAGGACTCAGTCGAGCGCATTTCAGCTGGAAACATCGAAGATGACCTGCCTCGACTGAAGGAATTCGATTGGGTGGTGGAAGTCATCATCGAGAACCTCGAAATCAAAAGGAATCTCTACGTGAACCTCGCCGAACATCTTGGAGCCAGGACGATTCTCTCCTCGAACACCTCAACGCTGCCGCGCTCGGCCCTGACTCACGGAATGCCTCACGACATCGCAAGTCGATTCCTCATCACCCACTTCTTCAACCCACCTCGCTATCTCCCCTTGCTCGAAGTCGTAGCAGGTCCCGAGGTCGACGATGATGTGCTGAACCGCTTCACTGAATTCGCCGACCTGGGTCTTGGCAAGCGGGTGACGATGTGTAATGACACGCCGGGTTTCATCGGCAACAGACTCGGTGTGTATTTCGTGCAACGAGCTATTGTGGCTACGCTGGATCATGGCTTCAGCGTCGAGCAGGCAGATGCCATGCTCGGCCGTCCGATTGGCCTGCCCAAGACGGCTGTCTTCGGTCTGATGGATCTTGTTGGAATCGATCTCATCCCTCATGTCATGGAGAGCATGCTCGCACACCTGCAACCAGACGACCCATTCCATTCGATAGCTGGTGCAGGCGACGACGTCATCCGGGCGATGATCGAGGAGGGCTACACTGGCCGCAAGGGCAAGGGTGGATTCTACCGACTCAATACCGACGACGGTGGACGGGTCAAAGAGGCTCGTAATCTCAATACTGGCGAATACCAGAAAGCCAATCGCAAGGCTGCATTCGCCTCAGCCAAGATGGCAAAACAAGGCCTCGACCGCTTGCTCGACCACCACGATGCCGGCGCCGCATTCGTCGCCGATGTGCTACTCGACACCCTCGCCTACGCAGCCTATCTGGTACCTGAGGTCAGCGATGATATCACCGCCATCGATGGCGCGATGAAGGTAGGCTACAGTTGGAAGCGCGGCCCATTCGAGATCATCGATTCACTTGGAGCGGTCGATGTCGTGGCGCGATTAGAAGCTCGAGGCACACAGATACCACCGTTCCTCGCCCTCGCAGCGAAGGAAGGAGGATTCTATCATATCGAGGACGGTGAAATCCACCGACTTACTCCCGAAGGAGAATCGGTACAGGTAATTCGACCAGCCTCGACGCTGACGGTGGCAGATCTCAAGCGGCGTGGCAAAGCGATCTCCCGTAACCCTTCAGCAAGTCTCTGGGACGCTGGAGATGGGGTACTGCTCATCGAATACCACTCGAAGATGAATGCCATGGACCCGATGATTCTGGAAATCATCCTCGAAGCGGTCGACCTCGCTGAAATGGCTGGTTGGAAAGGAATTCTGGTCGCCAACGATGCCAAGAATTTCAGCGCCGGCGCCAATCTCGGCCTCGCCCTCTTCGCCGCCAACCTCGCCGCATGGAAGGAGGTTGAGGATTTCATCGCTCTCGGCCAAGAGGCCTATCAAGCGCTCAAGTACGCCGAAGTTCCAGTCGTAGCCGCCTCAACAGGCATCTGTGTCGGCGGCGGCTGTGAGATCCTCCTGCACTGCGACGCCGTCCAAGCCCATTCAGAATCCTACATCGGACTTGTCGAGGTCGGCGTCGGTATCGTACCAGGCTGGGGCGGCTGCAAGGAGATGCTCGCCCGCCTGCGTGATTTCGGAATAGCCAGCCGCGGACCGATGGGGCCGGTGATGAAAGCCTTCGAGATGATTGGAACCGCCCAAGTCGCCAAATCAGCCGAACAAGCACGTGAGATGGGGTTCTTGCGACCGACTGACCGCGTCACGATGAATCGAGACCGCTTGCTCGCCGACGCGAAATCCCGACTCCTCGAACTTGCAGTCGACTACCAACCCCCAGAACCACACACCTACCACCTTCCCGGACCGACCGGAAAGGCCGCCCTTGAAATGGCTGTCAGAGACCTCGCGCGTTCAGGCAAGGCAACACCTCACGACATCGTCGTGACCGGCGAACTCGCCCATATCCTCAGCGGCGGTGAGACGGACATTCTCGACGAGCTCAGCGAGGACGATATCCTTGAGATGGAACTCGCTGGGATCTCGAAACTATCCAGAAACGAAGCCAGTCTGGCACGAATGGAGCACATGGTGAGCAAAGGGAAACCACTGCGGAATTGAGGTGAATAAATGGTCGAATATACACCACCGTACGCCGAATACGAATTTCTCTTTAACGAGGTTTTCGACGTTTACGACAGCATTTCGGGAATCGATCATGAAGAATTCGACGCCGATTTCGTTCGCATGATCATGGAGGGTTGGGGTGAGTATTGCACCGAGGTTCTTCTCCCCCTCAACGAAATAGGCGACAGGGAGGGTCTGACCTTCAAAGCTGGCGAAGTCACCATGCCGACAGGCTTCGTCGATGCCTGGAAAGAAGGTGTCGAAGCCGGTTGGTACGCAGCCATCTGCAAGCCCGAACACGGCGGCATGGGGTTGCCTCATGTCTTCCGAAACGCCATGGATGAGTTCGCGATATCAACGAATATGGCTCTCTCGGTGGTCCCCGCGCTCGGCTTGGGAGTCTATGACCTCGTCACCGGTCACGGCACGAACGAACTCATCGATCACTATTCAGCCAATCTCGCGACCGGTCTTTGGTGCGGCACGATGTGTCTCACCGAGCCGCACGCAGGAACCGATCTGGGGATAATCCGAACCAAAGCGATACCCCAGGATGACGGAACTTACCGCGTCACTGGGACGAAGATATTCATCACCGCAGGTGAGCACGACCTGTCCGATAACATCGTTCACATGGTCATCGCGAAGACGCCCGACGCTCCCGAGGGCACGAGGGGAATCTCTCTCTTTCTCGTTCCGAAGTTCCTGCCGAAGGAATGGGAGTCTGGAGGACTCGAGGGACTTTCGCAGGAACTCGCCGATGCCCGTAACGGCATATCCTGTTCAGGCATCGAGCACAAGATGGGAATCCACGCATCACCGACCTGTGTGATGAATTTCGACGACTCGGTCGGCTGGCTGATCGGTGAACTCAACAATGGGATGCCACTGATGTTCGAGATGATGAATCGCGAGCGCCTCGCCACCGGAATGATGGGATTGGGTCTAGGGGAGATTGCTTACCAGAATTCCCTCGCCTGGGCGCGCGATCGTCGACAAGGCCGCGATCTGGCCGGCGTTCGCGATCCAGCAGCAGCAGCCGACAACATCCTCGTACACCCTGACGTCCGCCGCATGCTCTTGACTGCGAAGGTCAACAACGAAGGCTGTAGAGCTCTGGGCGTCTGGGTCGGAATGCTGCTCGATCAGATGCACAGCGAGGATGAGAAGGTGCAAGAGCGAGCCAAAGCTCTGATCGCTCTGCTCACCCCGATAGTCAAAGCACATTTCACCGATCTGGGTTGTGAAACCACGAGCACCTGCATGCAAGTCATGGGTGGTGCTGGATATTGCAGTGAATTCGGTGTTGAGCAGTTCTATCGTGATGTTCGAATTTCGAAGATCTGGGAAGGCACGAATGGGATTCAGGCCCTCGATCTCGCAGGCCGTAAAATCACCCAGAATCTTGGCAGAAATTTGCGATTCCTGATGTGGCCATTAGTGGAATTCATCGAGGAGAACCGCGACATCCCTGAGATGGCCGAATTCAACAAACCCCTTCATCAAGGGGTCAGAGGATTGCAGCAACTGACCCTGTTGATGGTCAGTCAGGGGATGGGTAACCCTCACTTCCTCGCAGCCGGCGCCACCGACTACTGCCGCTACTTCGGAAACATCATGCTCGCCTATATGTGGGCGAAGATGGCAAGGGTCTGCATCCAGCGACCCGATTCGGAATTCCATCAAGCCAAACTGGCCAGTGCGCGCGTCTTCTTCAAGCGCATATATCCAGAGACGGTGGCCCTTGCTGCAACCATCCAGTCGGGCCACAAGCATCTGATGGAATATCCAGAGGCGATGATGTGAGTGTCATCAACCGTCGCCGTGACCGATTGATTTTGAGAGCCCGTAGAGCGGCGGCCTATGCGAAAACCCCTGTCACCTGGACTCCGAGCATTCCGACGGTTCTGACAGCCCTCTTCCTCGTCGAAGCCCTCGCCGTAATCGCTTTTCCTCAGATTCGGGTGAATCGAGCAGCACTGATTCTCATCGGCCTCTCGATTCCTCTGGGCTTCTGGCTCTTCATCTACTGGAAGATCTATCTCTCGGTTTTCACCACTCCTTACAGAGAGCCGGTCCCATTGACCGATTCTCGATGGAAAATCTTCGATTTCCTAGGTTGGGGTGAGGAGAGGATGCAAGCCTTCATTCTGCTCGCCGATGAGCCGAGCAAGGACCTCGTTCTCTATCTCCATGGCTATCCTTCGTCGCTCGCTCGCGGCGAATCCCGCTGCCAGCATCTTCAATCACTCGGAATCAATGTGATAGGAGCGGACCAACGAGGCTTGGGCAATCAACAAGGGCGAATGGATTGGACCCTGCTGAAAGTCATCGCCGACGCCGAAGCCCTGCTGGAGGAAGCCCCGAAACAATTGGGATTCACTCCCGAGCGACTGTGGATATACGGGCATTCAATGGGCGGATTCATCACCATCAGGCTCGCAGCCTACCCTTCAGGGTGGTGGGAACACCGCCTTGAGGGCATCGTCCTCGAGTCTCCAGTGACCTCATTCCCGATGATAATCGACGAGAAACTCCCCGGCAGGATGGTCATGGCTCGGCCCTGGGTCAGACATGTTCTGCGCCGAGAATACGAGCGCATCCACCCCGATCTCTCCGTCCGCTACGCGACCTCGGAATTGCCTTATTGGGGACTCCCGGAAGTGCCGATTCTTGCTATTCAAGCGGGTCAGGACGAGATGCTCGGCGAGGCTCATTTCGCTCTCTTCAAAGAGCATCTCGGCGACGTGGCCGAAGTCCACGTCCTCAACGATATGCCACACACATCGAGAGTGGATATGCCGGTCCGCAGGGCGAAGGTAGAGGCGTGGTTGGAGGCGATGAGATGAACTTGAGCAAGCGCTTTGAGAGGTCGAGCCGGCGGGTCTGGAGGCTGAAGGAGAAGCCGGACGATTCTACTCTTCTCAATCTCTATGCTCTCTACAAACAGGCGACAGAGGGCGATGCCAAGAGCCCGCACCCGATTCCTGATGGAATGGTCGGCATGGCGAAGTGGCGGGCTTGGCGCAGACTGCGTGGAACGTCGGACGAAGAAGCGATGGAACGCTATTGCGAGCTGGTGGATTCATTGATGAACCGCAGCGGGTCATCCGCTTCACCGAGTTGAGTGGATGGGGATCGATGCCGAGAAGTTGGATGCCGAATATCGAAGGCTTGCGAAGCGTGGTCGATTTCGAATTTTTACCATTCTCAAGATGCCGAGTGCAGCTTTCACAGGGCTTCGTCTGGACAGCATCGACGACGAGCGCTGCATCGCCTCGCTGGCCGGTGGCTGGCGCTCGCAGAATCCCTTCAAAACGATGTATTGGGCGGCACAGGGAATGGCTGCGGAGTTGGCGACTGGGGCCGCCCCATTCGCGATTTCACAAGCCTGTGAAGGCGGATTACGAATGTTCGTGATCGGCACCGAAGCCCGCTTCGTGAAGCGTGCGAAGGGCCGTATCACCTTCACTTGCGAGGAGGTCGGCAAGACCCGCGAAGCAATTGAGACGGCTTTGTCGAGTGGTGGAGCCGTCGATTGTGAATTGCATTCGGTTGGACGAGACGCTTCTGGTGATATCGTCTCGGAGTGGAAATTCAAATGGAATTTCAGGGCGCGGTGAAAAAATGGCCATGAGCACACGCTTCACCGAGCACGCTGGAGTCGAACATCCAATCATCTGCGGTGCGATGTATCCGTGCTCGAATCCCGAACTCGTGGCCGCAGCCTCTGCCGGCGGCGGCCTCGCCATCATGCAACCGGTGTCACTGACTTTCGTCCATGGCCATGATCTACGCGAAGGCATTCGACTGATGCGCTCTCTGACCGACAAACCGATCGGCTTCAACGCCCTCATCGAGAAGGGTTCGAAGAAATATCTCGACAAGATGTCTAATTGGATAGACATCGCTCTCGATGAGGGCATCCGCTTCTTCGTCACCTCTCTGGGCAAACCTGATTGGGTATGCGAGCGAGTGCACGCGAAGGGCGGCTATGTCTACCACGATGTCACGACCCGCAAGCATGCTCTGAAAGGCATCGAATGCGGTGTCGACGGTCTGATCTGCGTCAATGACAGGGCCGGAGGGCATCTCGGGGCGAAATCGTCAGCTGAGATGTTCGCCGAACTTTCTGACCTCGGCCTGCCTCTGATATGTGCTGGAGGGATAGGTTCTGAGGTTGAATTGGCCGAGGCGATGGCCATCGGTTACGATGGAGTCCAGATGGGAACGCGCTTCATCGCGACGACCGAATGTAACTCGCCAGAGGATTACAAGGAAGCCATCGTCGAGGCTGGTGAGGAGGATATAGTCTGGACGAATCGCTTGACAGGTATTCCAATCTCCGTCATCCACTCAAATCATTTCAAGCAGGATAATTCATGGTTGATGCGCCGCTTGCTGACAGGTCGTTTCAAGCATACTGCGAGGATGTTCCTCAATCTCCGATCCTTTTTCAAACTGCGTAACCTGACCCGCAAGAAAGGTGGTTCAGCCTCGAAGAAGAAACAGTTCTTCTCGGCGGGAAAAAGTGTCGAGACGGTCACCAGCATCGAGTCGGCGACCGTCATCATGAGCCGGCTGGGTGAATCGCTCGGAGCGCTCGAAACCATCGAGGCGCCCGAAACACCAGAATCATGAGCGCTGCTCGTGGCACCTGTCTCATAGGACGTGGTGGTTGAGTTGCGAAGCCGTCCAGATGACCCCGAATCCGAAACTATCCTGTAGCGCTCTAGCGATGAGCATGAAATCCGTGTCACGAGTGGCGACGAGGACACAGCCCACGTCCGGAATCATCGAATTGGCGTGCACCGCCGACTCCTGCATGATATCGCAATCGCCTGGTTCGGGATAGATATCATCACCGTCGATGATCGTCCGTGGGGGGGGGTCGTCACGAGACAGCATTTTCTGTTCGGTTATACGTTCGAAGATGTGCTTGTGGCGGACGAGGAATGAATCTAGGTCGATTTCCGATTTCGCTGGCTTATCGGCCTTGAGATGGAAGCCGCCGAAGGAATTGCAGATGGCTTCTACTCGTTCCTGTAGCAGTTCGCGAGTGATCTTCTTCTTCCAGACCGCGCGATCGATGTAGATATCGTTGAAGAGAGCGAGGGCGGAATCAGGATTCTTGGCTCGATTGAGGAATTCACTCTGCGCAGCCGGAGGAATGCAGAGCAGAACTCGACCTTCCTGATTCCTGCGGCGCAGCATCCAGACGAAGGCGCGCTCGACGGTCCAATCGAATGAACCGATGCTATCCTGTGCGATTTGTTGGAGAAGATCGTCCTTCAGTGCATCGATGAGGATGTTGGTGTCGATCAGAACAAGAGGTTGGAGGGCGAGGTGATTCAGGCTTCTGCGGTGCGATACAGCGATGGTTCTGCTGTGGCGCTGGAACATCGCTTTCTGTGAGCGCACGAGAATCTGCATCTGACGAAGGTCGAAGTTTTCTGATTCGATGGCGGTCTCAAACATTCGCAGGGCGCGAATCGGGGAAATCTCGGCGACTTCCTCTGCGATTAAGGTGATTTCCAGCACATCCTTCTTCTCATTGAGTTCGAGTAGGAATCGGCCCTCGAGATTGCTGCGTCTCGAGGAATCCGATCTGCGCAGCCTCCTCTGCGCAGCTCGAACGCGACCGTTGAAGGGGTCCTCCGGCAGTCGATGATCAGCAGCGTAATTGAGCGCACGATCGAGGGCTTCGAGCCTCCTCTTCACCGCCGCCCTGTCGATTCCTTCGATGTCTGGATCATCGGGTTCTCTGGCGGCGATGTATTCGATGATTCGTTGAGTCGCGATGGCGTTCTTGCCGACGACGGTATCGGCGCAGGTCCTGAGGTAGAGCTGGAAGCGCGAGGTCACCGAGGCGGTCAATTCCGGGTGGTTGTCGATGAGATTGATCGCTTCCTTCCAGCCACCCGCGTGAGCGAATTCGATGAGTGATTTACGCAGCAACAGAGCCGATCTCTCGAAGTCTTCTCTAGCCTTCATGGCCGCGTCGCGATAGGCGCGAGCGGCATTGATCCTGTCGCCTTTCTCACGCGCTATCGTGGCTCGAACGATTTGGTGCGCCGCAGAACCACTGTCGTGGCTGCGGTACCATTCTTCGAGACTGACGATGGCAGCATTGTGTTCCAAGACCAGTTCGCTGGATCCTTGAATCGTGCGCATAGCGACCCCTTGTTTCGCACAGAGCAGATTGAGCGCCGCCAGAGCCGAAACCATGCGCTCGTCAACTCCGCTCTGCAGATCCATCGTCGCCCGATTCAATCTCAGAGAGTCGAGGAGTGCCATGAACAGATTTCGTTCAAGATAGGTCAATTCGGCATTGAGAACCGATTGCTCGAGAGCCTCTATGCGGTTCTCACGAACCACACCGTCACCCCTCGTTGAGAGTGCACGGCGAACTTCATTGAGAGCCAGAACGCCGTCGGAATCCAATTTCTCGTGTACCGAATCCATCTCTGATGGTATGCCGCTGAGAAGGGCTATGAGAGCCGAGGCGGAATTCGAGAGTGCAGAGTCCGTCTGACTCCCAGAGAGAGAGAGGATCGCCAGACGACGGGCAGCCTCGAGGCTATCGAGTACGGAGACCGCCCTGCTGGCAGGAATCAGATGCCAGACCAGTAGAGCGCGCTGTGGGAATCTGGCCGCTAACTTCGGATCGGCCAGAATCTCCCTGCTGAGTCCATCTATGTCGGCAGCCAGTGTGAAGACCTCAAGAATCTCCTCTATGGCTTGTGAACCGTGGAGTGAGAGAATCTCAGCTGATTTCTTTCTGATGTTCAGAGGCGAAGCCTCATCGAGCATCACGGAGAGAACCAGCCCATCTTCCGAGTTCGAAAGCGTCGAGATAATGGTATCTTCGAGTCCAGCGTGACCCGATGCTCTGAGGATGGCGAGAGCACCCATCATCTGCTCGGCATTCGTTATCTCGAGTCCCTGAATGAATTCTGCACTCTCTTCCACTCTACCCGCATCCGCGAGTACGTTGACGATTCGCCAGCGCAGAGCAGTCGGAGAGGATCTTGAAGCATCTGAGAGAATACGGTGACCGGAAATCAGACTCTCGATGCCTCGATCTGCAGCATCATCTGAGAAACTCGCCCATGCTTCAAGTCGAATCGCAATGGATAGGGGATCTTCGCCTTCTCGATCAGCCGCCTCAGACCACCTGTTCGCCTCACCACCTCTGACTTCCAGGAGCAGCAGATGAGAGGAAGAAACGCCTCGCAGTCCAGGACTTTCGAATGATTCGAAGACATCGGCAGCTCGCTGATTCGAGGCGGCTGCGAAGAGCATCGCTTCGAGTAGAGCCGCATCGCCATTCATGCCGAGAAGAGAAGGATTCATCCACTTCTCCCAGCGAGAGGGTCGAGCCTTTCCGCCAAGCAGATCCCTGACGATTCTCTGGAGAGCGTGAGCCTGATGCTGATCGAATCTCAGAGGGCAGGCATCCAGCCATGCTAGCAGTGCGTTGTGATCGACAGGATCGAAGCGGGCAGCCTCGATCCAAGATGCCGAATCCACGCTCGACATCTGAGTCATGACAGTGGGAAATCTTCCCAATTCCGCTATCAATGGAGCTTCTCTGGCCATTCGCTCCCAGACCGGATGGACTCCTGCCTCGCACTCAGTGCGCAGAGCAGCCATATCATCATCCCATAGTCCGGACCAGGAATCGCCCATCCGATGTTTCTGAGCGATCAATACAGCGAGTCTGTAGGCAGAAGAAGCATCCGAGGTGAGCACATCTCTTGGATTCGCCAAGCGCTCTTCGAGGCTGGCCATGGCAACGCGTCCACCACGTCGCCCGATTCTCTGCCTATGTCCTCTCGCCGATCTCCCAGAAGCGGCGTTCGCGTCTATCGCATCCGGCGCCGACTTGGTGGCGGCGAGCATGGCCATCGCCTTCCACTCGATGGAGAGCAGCGACCATGCCTTCGGCTTCTGCATCTCGCGCTTGCGCCGCCCCTCATCCTCGCCTGCTCTCTGCAGGCGAAGGACGCACTCCAGCAGGTATTCCTCCAAGCAGAATCACTCCAACGGGCCTCGCCCACGACCTCCATACATCAAGACATCGCCTTACCTCGCAAGGCGTGAAAGAGAGGACTCAAGACCTCGTCGATGGAGCAGTTGCCATGGAGGTGATGCGGACCGCCATTCTCCTACTGCACCCTTTCGCAGCACTGCTCGTCATCCGCATATTCATGAAGCAGCGCGAATGGCGAGCTGCCAGCCGCCAACTCAAGGGGGCTGAGAGAGCGGAATCACTCACTCATCACGAGAGCACCGGCACGAGGGTGCTGCTGATGGTCATCGGCCTAATCACTCTCGCCTTCGCCGCCAAAGCAACGACAGCCATCCTTGGCGGTGAATCACTCAGCATCGAGATTCTCGAGCCAGGGCATTTCCACGGCTGGGTCGGCCTGCTCGGCCTCACCCTGATGATTTACCTATGGAGACTGGGCAGTAGAACACGCGATCTCAAATCAGCAGGTGAACGATTCGCGAAGACCCGGGATCTGCACGGACGAGTCGCTGATGTGATGGCGGTATTGGTCGTGATCCACGCATTTCTCGGATTTCTCTACCTTCTGCAGATTCTTTGATGACCCGAGCTTTCCGAAGTGCGAAGTAAGGTTCTGAACGCCTTGCGTTCGACCCAGGAAACCTCACCGTTGCGCCCACATTCCCAGCCATTCAGAGAGGTTCGAATCGATGTCTTCGGCGAGCACACCACGCTCAGCCCGCTCGCCATCCTCCAGAGGTTGAATCCGACAGCCGCAGGCATTCGCATGCCCACCGCCATCGACATCGAAACGAGTCGCTAGGCGAGTCAAATCGTAGATGCCACCATCCGTGTGAAGAAACGAATTGGTGTAGAAGGAGGCCGATACAGGATATTGCCCCTCGTCACCGAAGTCAGCCCCGACATCGCCATGGACGACGATGCAGGCATCGCACTCATCACCTGCAGTGGCAGTCACACGATAGCCGTTCGAGCGCATGCCCATGTCTTCCAATCGCACGATTGCGAGCCTGTCAACGATTTCGAGACGCTCCTCAATCGTCTTGTCGGCCAGAGCGTATCGACGCTTTTTTTCAGTCATTATCGAAGCCACGGTTTCAGAGGCGAGAATCGCTTCGACACCGTCCCCATTCTGAATCGCTTCGAGAATGTGGAGGGCGACTTCATCGGAACCTCCGATGACTCGCCCCAACCAGATCATCGGATGGTCGGAGAGGAATTCATCGCGGGTCACCCCTCCACCATCCAATTTGTCGACCCAGACCATCAACTCAGTCAAATCGCTGAGATCAACCTCCTCGCCGATGATATCGTAAGCAATACGAGCGGCTGAGGCGGTCGGCCGCCAAACGACCACCATCTCAGAATTTTCGAAGTTCGTCGACTCGTCACCTAAACCCCCCTCATTCGATTGATGATGGTCGATGCTCAAACCACACGCCGGATGGCGTGGCAGGTCGCAAACGGCGGTCAGTCCATCGATGACATCGTCGAGCATCCCAGCCCTCAAAGCGCCGGGATGACCGAAAATCACCTCTGCATCAGGCCACCAACGCCGCAGAATCGCTGCGGTCACGACACCGTCGAGGTCCGAATCAGTGACGATTCGACGGATGTCGAGGGCGAGGGCGCGGTGAGGCATCATCACACTGCGCCGCGCCCCGCATTTCATCTGTTTGCCACAAAGAACAAGTCATTCCGCCCATTCCAGTCGAACGAATCAGGTAGACTCACAAGATTCAACCTTGTTCAATTTATAATCTGTGACGAAAAGAAGGAGAATCGAGATATGGGGGAGGCCTATACCTGCACCTATGGAGACCTCCTGCGGCTTCCTGCTGGTGAATTACGACAGCGTCCTGTTGCTGCAATATCCGCAAGGCCACTGGTCATTTCCGAAGGGCCACATCGAGGCTGGCGAAGACCACCACGAAACCGCCTCGCGCGAGTTGCAAGAAGAGACCGGAATACGCCGGATAGAGATTGATGGAGGGTGGAGTTCGAAGACGGAATACACTTTCAGCAGGAAGGGGAATCTGGTTCCGAAGCAGGTATTCTGGTACATCGCTTCGACCGACGAGTTGGCAGTTAATCTGTCGCATGAACATCTGAATTATCTCTGGCTTGATTTTGATGAGGCCGAAGGTCAATTGACCTTCGACCAAGAGAAGGAGATTCTTCGTCAAGCGCGCGCTTATCTTCGGTCGAATGGTGTGCCCGTTTGAATGCAGTGTACCGTTTCTTGGGCAAGATATTGCGGCTTGATTCTAGCCGGGAACTGCTTTCAATCTCGCTTTCCCAAAGGCGTCCAAAGCGTCTCTTCGCCACCGGATTTGGCAGTCAGCCAGCGGCCGAGGACGAAGCAATGGTCAGAGAGTCGATTGAGATAGCTGATGATTTCGGCGCGAACCTCATCGCGCATCGCACAGGCTTCGCGCTCGGCCCGGCGAACCACGGTGCGCGCGATGTGCAGATTTGCGACTGGCGGGGAGCCGGTCGGGAGGATGAATGAGGAGAGCGGCTCGAGGTCGAGCAGCATCTCGTCCATCTCGGCGACCAAACGGTCTCCTGCCTCCGCGCTGATTATCGACATCTGTTCGGGTACACCGCCGACTGGACAGGCGCATTCCGCACCGACGTCGAAGAGTTCCTGCTGAATCGCCCCGAGCATCGAATCGGCTGTGTCGCAGGAGCTGACGAAAGCGGTCATCCGGCCGCCATCAGGAGCATGAGTCGGCGCGCGTGAGAGTTCCATGCGAACGATGCCGATGCTCGAATTTGCCTCATCGATGGTGCCGAAGAGATTGACCCGAGGGTGTTCCTTACCGACCCGACTGCCGTCGACCAGAGACGTCTCACCACCGTCGCCACCGCCCGTGTGGACCTTCGTGATACGCACCATTGTATCAACTTCCGAATGGGCCGGCTGCTATCAATCGTCCCCGCCGCGTGGAGTCGCTTTCAGGTGTGACAATCCAGCCTCGATCGCCTTCACCCAAGTCTCGTCGACCGACTCCCAGCCACCCCCGCTCTCGAGTTCGGCCAGGTGTTCCTTCTCAGAGGCTGAATCTCCGAGGTGACGATGGATGAGCGCGAGGGCCGCGTGACTCATCGCATTGAGCCAAGGGTCGTCCATGTCCCAAGAACGCTCGAAGTGGGAGATCGCCCCGCGTGGTCCTCGCAGGAGTCCGCGGTTGACCTGACGTAGGCCTGATTTCGACCAAGTGATGCCCTGAACACCGACGACGAGTCCTCGGAAGGCCAGATAAATCTCCAACAACACGATGACCGAGGCGAGGATGAATGAGCCGATCTGCTCGGTTTGAGACATCATCGGCCATCTTTCACCCATCAGGCTCAGCGCACCCATGCAGAGCAATACGCCCCCAAAGGGGGCGATGACCACATCATCACGCAGCACAGCCATGTGAATCACGCCGCTGATGACGGCGATTCCACCGACAGCCGCAGCCACTGTCGGCGCGACGGCAGCCGCAGTCGGTCGCGCGGCGGTCGATGAGATCCACATTGTGATTCCAATCAGCATCAGGATTACGGCGAATCTACCGCTGATCTCGGTGAATGGCTGAATCCGCGAGTAATAGAGAACGACGAAACCCGTAGACAGAAAGAGAAGGATCCAGAACCACATCTGAATCACTCCTCTCGCGGTTCATCTCGCCATCCTGGTTTCCAGAAATCATCATCATCGAGCCATTTCAGCCATTCATCCACATCCGCTCGAAGAAGGCGCAACGTTCGTCGATTCAATCCCGCGAGGAGTGCTTCATCGACCTCCTCTCTGGCATTGGCAGCGGTCCACTCGACCTGCAATTCTCGAACCATTCGTTGACCTTCAGTTGGATTATCGAAGTTGCGCTCACATACTTCGCGCAGATCCTGCAACCAGACTTGGGTTCCACGTATGTGCGGATCTTCTTGAAACGGCTTGGACTTGCGTTTGAAAGGCCACCAGCTCATGCAAATCCCAATCGCAGCGCCGGTGCCCTCACGCTTGATGCTTGCGAATGAGCCAGCAAGTCGGCTTGCGAATCTATCATTACACTCCTCGCTCTCGCAAATGCATGGGGCGCATCAACGTCCACCTGCATGGGCGAGCTCGAGATGCCGCCTTCCGCATCGCCATCTCCGATTATGCCAACAGGCTCGCAGGAGACGGCGTGCAGTTGATCGAGCACCGAAATCGCACCGAACCAGGCCCCTATCTGAAATCGATAGTCGAGAAGTCCGGAGCAGCCTCGGTGATAATTCTCGAAGAGAAGGGCGAGGTCATCGACAGCATGGGCTATGCTGAGAAGATGAAAGAGTGGCGTCTGTCCAGTGACGATATCCACCTTGTTGTAGGACCCCCCGGTGGATTCGCTGAACACAGTGATGGCATGCATTCTCTTTCGCTCGGTCTGATCACTTTTCCACATGAGTTGGCTGCAGTGGTTCTGCTCGAGCAGCTGTACAGAGCCTGTATGATCATCAAGGGTTCGCCGTATCACAGAGTCTGAATCAGTGCGAAGAGTCCTGAATTCGCTATGGATCAGTAATTCGATTCAGTGCTGACCAGTCCAGTGATGCGATTATTCGAATCGACGTGGACGATGCGTGGTTCATGGGAGTCGATTTCGCCTTCCTCAACTCCTTGGTAAGTCACGAGAATCACCAAGTCACCCGGGTGAATGAGGTGCGCAGCAGCACCATTGATGCCGATTTCTCCAGAGCCGCGTGGTGCCTTGATCGCGTAGGTCTCGAGCCGTACACCATTGGTCACATCGAGGACGCCGACCTTCTCCCACTCGACGATGCCAGCCGCATCCAGAAGGTCCTCATCGATTGAGATTGATCCGACATAATCCAAGTCGGCCTGAGTCACGACTGCCCGGTGAATCTTCGCGCGAAGAACCCAGCGGATAGGCGTCATCGAGGCTCGCCAATGAACACACACTTTTCAATTCAGGGGCAGCACAATATCTGAGTCAGTCTTTAATTCGAAGAGAAACCGCAAACTCGAGTGCATCGAATCGAGAACGGTGTGGAGCGTTGATGGCATGGAGCCACTGTGATTTGGAGCGTGAATTGCATGGAATGTGATACGGATAGGCTCGCGTGATACGCTCGCGCACATACGAGGGGTTCCGTTCATAAGTTCGACGAAGGTGCCCGAGCACTTCGGTGGTCTTAATGAACGAACTGACACAGACTTGGTACAGTCACGATGGAAGAAAGAAGAGTAGCACGGCAATTCTCATGGTCATGCTGTTGGTACTGAGTACCCAGATGTATAATTTCCTTGATCGCGAGGAATCGAGCCAAAATCTCGCAGATGTCGGAGAGGCTTCTGCACGAACCGCCTATCAGCAGTTCTACCAGTCCGAAGGACAGACCGCAGGGGCTACACAGGGACAGCCTGCTACAGAGATGGCATACAACCACCCTGCATTCACCGACCCCCGATGGGTCGACCCAGCTTCCTATTCAGGCAAGATATCCGACCCATCCGTGCTTCTGACCAACCCTGGTTATGGCTTCTTCCTCGAGGAGACCAACACCGAGGATCACGACAATGATGGTATCGGTGATCTCGATGACCTCGATGATGACAATGACGGCATCAGCGATCTAATCGAGCGGTTCGACGGTTGCTATGGAACCGATCCCTTCGACCATGACAATGATGGCATTCTGGACGAGCAGGATTGGGATGACGACAACGACGGCATTCTCGAAGGACCGATTGACTACACCCAGGGGGCTGACCCTTGGAATGTCAGCGCTGACCGCTATCTCGAACCGAATACCGTCCACCCATGGACCGGCTTTGCTGTCGGCACGGGATACCGTGTCGATCAGAACCCGATGGATCACGACAATGACGGCGTCCCCGATGAGGACATCGACGGCAGTGGTCGTGGCTCCTATGATGAGGACGACGACAACGATGCCCGCATCGACCAGTTCACCTGGCCTTGCGATTTCGATGGCGACGGTGCGATGGATTATTTCGACATCGACGATGACAACGACGGCGTCGAGGATATCTGGGATTCACATCCTTGGGATGCTTCGGTGACAACCAATATCACAGACACCGCACCCCTCTGGGATGCAGCGTATGTTTGGGTTTCAGCCCAGACTCACAATATCAACATCCAGTCAGGCGCTTACAGTGCTCGCAGCCTAACCATCAACGTTGGCGACACAGTGGTCTGGACCAACACCGACACTCAAGACCATACTGTGACTTCCGACATCGGCGCTTTCGACAGTGGCGTCATTGCGCCTGGCGCATCCTGGAGTTTCACATTCGCTGATGCGGCGAGTTTCGGTTATTCCTGCACCATCCACCCCGCGATGACTGCGACAATCACAGTTCAGGCAACGAGCACATCGAGTAACACCTATTCAGAATACATCGGCGGAGTCGATTTCGTCGCTCTTGAAGCCGGCTGGCACCCTCGCAATCAATCATTCACTGAAATTTTTGACGGAGACCTCGATGGCGATGGAATACCAAACTTCCTAGATCCAGACAATGACAATGATGGAACACCCGATTCAGCCGACACCGACGACGATAACGATGGCTTGTTGGACATGTACGACCCCGATGATGACAACGATGGAATTCCCGATGAGTGCATGCAACTCGACACCAATGGCGATGGTGTGGGTGATTATCCCAATGAATTCGCCATCCAGATTCCTGGTCGCGATTGCGAAATCGATTATGACCGTGATCTCGACGATGACCGTTATCGTGCTATCGATCAGGATTATGATCTGGTCTGGGACTGGATGGACGAAGATATGGGGGCTCTGAGCTTAGGAGAAGCGGACAACCCAATCGGCGCTCCTCGGTTCGACTCAAACGATTTGCCTTACGACCTTGACAACGATGGCTTACTGAATGAGGAAGACCCATTCATGCTTTCCACCGAAGACCAAGTGGCCGCATGGGACTGCCCTACAATCACCAATCCCAATCCACAGAATCCCCATATGAATTGTACGGTGATGCGTAAGTCGTACACCGGTAATAACGACTGGGATGGCGATGGAATAAACAATTGGGAGGACGTCGATGACGATAACGACGGAATCCTCGATTGGCTGGACATTGACCCGAATTGCGACCTTGACGACGACAACGATCTACATCTTCTGAATGGTTCAAGATACCGCGACGACGGACCTAACGACATCGACACCGACATTGATGGAGATGGTTTGGCCAACGACGTGGATTGGGATGACGACAACGACGGAATCCCCGATTACTACGATCCCGACGATGGAAACTGCGGCGTAGTCGACTCAGACGCGACCGATCAATTTGCTTGGTGGAATGGCTATTCCCACGGCGACGGTGATATAATCGACGGCTCTGATGACAGTGCTCTCTGGACTGTGCTGGAGAGCACACATTGGGAGATGTTTTGGTTCTTCAATCCGTTCACGATTGACCAAGGATTCGTCTATCCCCACAATGGTTTCGACGACACGACGCTGCCGATGACCAACGGTCAGATTCCTGAGATGTACTGGCATGTATTGATGCGCTGGAGTCCGTGGAATGGCGATAATTACTGGGACATCGACATGGATGGCGATTCTCTGGTGAATGGAATCGATGTCGACCAAGACGGCGACGGTTTGCCGGACTGGTGGGACCAGGACGAGGGCAACGACGGAATACTCGATGTGAATGACCCCGGAAAGGGCGGATCGTTCGATAATAACGAGTGCGGCAAGTCCTTCGTCTTCATTCTCGGTATCTTCGATGATGTTCAATCCGATCAGGCGTGTGGTTTAGCTTACGCCTGGCTTTTCGGATATCCGCTACAAAGAACCTCTCGCACCGGCCAGATTATTTACACACTACCTTATTCATCGCGCCCTGACATCGAGCACGATGACGGACCTTACAATGGCAGCAATTCTCAGGGCGCTTGGACCTGTCAGCAGAATTGCTTCCACTTCGACTTCCTCGGACCGGGTGATGCTGGGCCCAGTTCTGCTGTGAATTACAATCAGATGAAGGACAATCGTGATCTCTGGACGGCTTATGTCGGCATCAACTACGGATTGTTCCAATGGGTCTCAGACAGCAATGCCAATCTCTTCCCTGACGAAGTCGCCGACCTGCTGAACAACGATGTCGATCCCGACGACGATTGCGGGGCACCGATTGCTGGAAACATGAATCCTTCATGCATGGTCAATGATACGGCCGATCTCGACGACGACTTTGACGGTGTTTACGATCATTGGGATGTCGACGATGACGGCGATGGGGTGTGGGATTACTTCGAAATCGATAGCGACGATGACTGGGATGACGATGCGAATACCGAGCCGCCAGGCAATTTCTTCACCGGCACTAATTGCGTCGACAATGACGACGACGGCACCGACACTGATCCCGATGGTGACGGCTGGTTCCAAGCCGTCTGGGATAAGGGAATTCTAGGCCAAGGTCTCTTGTTTCCGCGATATTACGACGTCGACAACGACAACGATGGTGTACCAGATGGTGAGGATCCTGACGACGATAACAACGGCATTTTGGATATCGTCCAGGAGACTCTGTGTTTCGTCGGTGAGGAGCAGAGTGTCTGGGATCACGATAACGATGGCGTGCTTGATTGGGCTGACGATGACTGGGATGGCGACGGGATCGTCAATACTCTGGAATTGGCGACTGCGACACCACTGATCTCTCCTTGGGACCACGATAACGATGGTCTGCGCGACGACGTTGACCTCGATGACGATGCTGACGGTATGCTTGACAAGGACGAGATCATGCTCTGGCCCTCTCGTTTCGGTCAACAGTCTACGAATCCTTGGGATCACGATGATTTCGGAAATGGCTCAGGAATCGCAGACCCAAGCGACCCATTCACTGGTCCGGACGCAATCGATGAGGACGACGACGCAGATCAGCGACCCGACCGCGATTGGGACCATTTGGAGGAAGATTACTCGAACACCTCTGACTGGGATTCCGACAACGACGGAATCCTCGACGAGGATGATAAGATTCCTACGAGAATCAATCTGACGATGCCTGAGGTGCTCTGGCTCGATGCACAATTCCCAGCCACCTTCAGAGGTGCTGTGAATTGGCTCAATCCGGATACTGGAGTCTTCGAGCCAGCCCCCAACCTGCCGGTTCAAATCACCATCGAATGGGCTCGCAACGGCACACTCGCTCTCGAGACCGTCGATGTCCTGACCGACGCAGCAGGCGCCTTCGTAGTAGGCCAGTTCCTGCTCCCCGAGGACCTCAAAGTCGGTCCAAACACCACCTATAACGTCTACGCGGAGGTCACAGAGATGTTCATCCATGACGGATCGCAGACCGAACCGGTTCCTGTCGAGATTCGTGCGAACACGACTCTCGATTATGTCGCTTGGACTTATTTCCGAAGCGATGAACAGCCACTCTTCGTCGATTACAAGGTCCATTATACTGCTGACTGGGATCGTGGATTCTTCGACAACAGAATCGCTCACGCTCCAGTCTCATTCACCGTCAGCGGCGGCCCCTTCGGCAACCGAACCCATCCGACCAATTTCGACGGCTACGGCTACGGCTACCGCGCAGATACAGGCGGCTGGGTCTCGTTGACATTCGTCCAGACCGCCGGTGCGCAAGGTCAGTGGAAACAGGTTCAATGGAATTCGACTATGGACAATGGCGTCGGAAGGTTACCCGGTGGATATGAGGAAATCGTCTGGGATGACAATGCCAAGAAGCACCATGTGCTCGGCCGTTACGATTACACCAACACCAGCCTGCCAATCGGCGATTACGCATTCATCGGCTTCTCGAGACCGGATCTCGGCGACGAATGGCCATTCCCATATCTCGAAGGTGCGGAGACCGAGTCGTTCGTGATTCGCTCGATGCACCGCATGTACATCGAAGCGGACATGTACACGCCTTCAGTCCGACCAGTCTACTTCTACGACACGACCCAATTCACCGGCTCCTCCTTTGGAGCCTGGAGAGCCCTCTTCCACGCACCGTCGCTGGCCGCTGCCGGCCTCGATTATGCTGATGTCAGCCTCGGCAAGCAGAATGCGATGCTGTGGGACGGCACGGTCGAGGGATTGACAGGCGAGTCTGCTCGATTACGACCATTCTTGTCTTCAAACGACACCCATTGGCGAATCGGAATGCAGAATGGTGGCGACTTCAACGTGCCACCATGTGGACCCATCGATGCCACCGATCCCGATAGCAAAGTCCGTTGTGAGATCATTCCTGAGATGTTCACTGGCGAGACACTTCGAGTCATTGGCAGCGTCTGGAACCGAACTCTGGTGCCATGGCCACACGATCCAATGACGCTGCAGATCGACATCGATCACAACGGCATCTTCGCCGGCTCTCAAGAGACTGGATACGCGCGCGCGCCACAGATGATCGATGGCGTCGCGACCTTCGATTACAATTGGACTTGGTATTCTCAGTATCCAGCAGGTCACTACGGAATCCGCGCCGATTTCACCAACTCTAACTTCTACTTCACCGGAAACCAGACCTCGGTCCTCGCACCTACCGGAGCCTACCTCAACGTCTCCGTGATCGGTACGACGAGCTTCCAGGAGCAATTCCAACCGCGCCTCTATCGCGGTCAGAATCGCACCATAGATGTGCGGTTGCTCGACAATGCACTGCAACCTGTGCGCAGCGCTCAAGTCAATTTCTTGTGGTCCGCAGATGGCTCAAACGGCATCGCCGAGACCGACAACCTGGGTTATTTCACGGTCAATCTGACAATCGAGCCCAGTCATGAACTGGGCAATTTCACTCTGACTTACGCATATCCTGGCGACCCGTTGCGACACGGCACTGCTGGCGAGATGCATCTCTGGGTCGTGTCGAGAACCTACATCAGTCTGCAGGGTACGACGCCGAACATCCGTTCGAGCGGCGATATATGGGAATTCACTGCCCAAGTCACCGACGATAATCGCACGGCTCTGATCAAGGATTCAGGTCAAGCCCTCGATGGTTGCGCCGAGAATGGTGGCGAAGTCCTCTTGATTATGGAAGGGACAGACTTCGAAGACCGGACTCACCGGCAGATCGTCGAGACTCTTTGCCCCAACGCCGGCTCGATACACTACGAGATGATCCTCGACCCACAACTCCTGCGCGATGACCCACAATCCTTCCTGCCGGATGGATTCGGCCCTGTGAACGTGGTACTGCGCTTCGAGGAGAACCTCCCTCACGAGGGTTGTGAACCTCTCAGCGACGATAATCTCCATACTTCGGGGGCATGGGATCCATGCGCCCAGACCGTCAACAGCGACCATTACCGACGAGTGATGCAGTTCCAGGTCGATGGCTACAGTCTGATTGGCAGAACCAATCTCAATGTCGACGATCAGATCGTCTACACATCCGAGATCGACCCGACGACGGGTCAACCGATCGAGAAGCCGATGACCGTCACTGGCCAACTCGTCGATGAACTCGGTTCCAATCTATCGAACCGCGCCGTGCGCGTCACCTACGAGATGGTCGGTTCGGAGACCGGCATCGTCGCCTGCCTGCCAGGCGCCACCAACGTCGATGGATTCTTCGAGATTACCTGTCCGCTGAGTGGCGTAGCGGCCGGCCAGGCGAGAGTCAAGATCGAATTCAACTCCTACGAGAACAACGACCGTTACCGCTACCACAACGCCAGCGTCACCCGACTCTTCCCAGTCTTCTCGAATTCGACGCTGCAACTGCAGGAGATTGGGCCGTTCCGCAACGACGTCGACACATACTCCTTCCAGAACGGTTCGGTATTCCCCGTGCTCTACCTCAAGGAATCATTCCACCTCGATGCTCGTCTGTCGCAGACCAACGGCAACCCGATCGGTGGAAAGTGCCTCAACATCTACCTCGATCCTGCAACGAACACTCGCCCGGTCGCCACCGCGATCACCCGCGATGGCACTGGCGAGATAGAATGGTTCAGCGGCGACCCGGATGACAATCCGAGCCGCCGCGGTGTCGAGCCGACTTCGGACAAGATGGAAGGCTTCCGAATCGTTCGAATCGCATACGAACCGAACAAGGAGCTTCCAGGCGGTTGTCGAGCCGAGACCACTCCAGTGGTCAACGGCTCGTACATCGATGTCGAAGTGCTGGTACGCAGCCGCGTCGACATCCTGCTGAAGAATCACTGGTCCAATCCCGACGGTTACCAAGTAGGGGGCAACGTCACTGGTTCAGTGGCTATTCTACGCGATCGAATGGATATCGCTGTGGAGCATCAGACGGTGATTTTCAGATACCAGTACTGGAATGGATCCGCATGGGTCCTCTTTGAGTATAAAATCGCGACGACTGACGAGAAGGGGGTCGCTGCATTCAGCTTCCTTTATTCTGGCACGGACCTCGTGGGTAAGGACCCATGCGAAGATGGAGGGCCCTGCGCTGTGAAAGGAGAATGGCGGGTCATGATCCACTTCGAGGGCTCACACGAGTTTGAAGAGGAGTACCTCAACAACACTCCATCGATCTTCCTCGGTGAACCGATCACTCTCGGTCAGACGGATTTCTGGACTCTCCAGGTCTTCACCATCCTCGGCATCGCACTCGCCTTCGCTGCGCTCATCGGTGCGATAATGTATCGAAATTACGTCGAGCGCCGACGCATCGAGATTCTACGAGGAATTCTGACCGATTCGCTGATGTCGCTCAAGGCATCGAACGAGTACATCGCGACGATTTTCAACTGCTACAAGGAATTGGTCAGATTCTTCCGCGGCAGAGGCGCGATGAAGAAGGTCTACGAAACCACGAGGGAGTTCGAGGATGCGGTCAACAGCATGCTCTCTGGCATCGCACCTCCAGAGGATCTCAACACCTTCTTCTCACTCTTCGAGGAAGCACGATACTCGGATCACGAGATTGGCGCCGACCAGCGTGATCGAGCGATCGGAGCGCTTGAGTCGATAGTCAGTCACATCAGCGCTGCTCTGGGCGAGGGTATGCTCAATCGAACCCCCGACAACGAGTCGGGCCTCTACGGCTCAGTCGTCAAGGCTGGCACATTCGTGGACGCAGAGGGGCAGGAGCGCATTGCTGGCGTCGATGAAGGTTCTGATGAAGAGTCAGGATTCCGAATCTGAGGATGAGGTTGGAGGGGGCGTTTCTCCCCCTTCTTCTTCACTTCAGAGGACTGCGCCGCGATGCCCCGTAGGGGCAACCCGCAGCATTCATAACAGATGGTCAGGTGGGCGCGCTACCCAAGCAAACGTCGAGGGAGTCATATGAGTACGAATACGAGAAAGACCAACAAGGCCTTGGTCGCCCTGATCGGCGATCTCAAGGACCAGAGCAGGTCGACCGGTTCTGCCCTGTGGCGAGACGTGGCGCTGCGCCTCGAGAGGAGTCGCAGCAACTGGGCTGAACCCAACCTGAGCCGTCTGTCGCGCTATGCCGGACACGAGGATATCGTCCTCGTTCCCGGTAAGTTGCTCGGCAGTGGGGATGTCAGTGGACAGCCGAACGTCGCCGCCTACAGTGTCAGCACCGGAGCCCGCTCCAAGATTGAAGAAGCAGGCGGGCGCGTTCTGACGATCCGCGAACTGATGGACGAGAATCCGAATGGCAAGGGGGTGAGGATCCTTGGTTGAAGCAAGCACCCTCGTCTTCGATGCCTCAGACAAGATTCTGGGAAGGCTCGCGAGCCATGTCGCCAGCGAGCTTCTGACCGCTCGCAAGGCTGGCGGACAGAAGCGAGTGATCATCGTCAACGCTGAGAAAGCGATCGTCACCGGACCGAAGACAGCAGTCTTCGCCAATTACGATCAGAAGTACAAACTCAACCACCCGAGGAAGGGACCATTCTTCCCAAGAATGCCTGACCAGATCCTCAAGCGCACGGTTCGCGGAATGCTGCCTTACCAGAAGAACAGCAGCGGCCGCAATTCACTTCGCGACCTCCGCGTGATGATTGGAACTCCAGCGAATCTCTCTGGAGATGGTCTGCCAGATGGTCACGCGTGGGGTGAGTCGGCATCATTCGACCGCGACCTACCACAGAAGTTCGTTCGATTGGGCGATATCAGCGCCCATCTTGGCGTCGATTCTCGCAGATGGGGAGGTGACCAGTGATGGCTGCTAGAAAGAAGAAGGTTGCAAAGGTTGTCAACATGAGCGGCAAGCGCAAGACCGCCATCGCTCGTGCAACAGTTCGCAAGGGCGCTGGCCGCGTACGCATCAACCACAAACCGATTCACATCATGGAGCCAGAATTGGCTCGCCGCAAGGCACTAGAGCCGGTGCAGATCGCTGAGGCGATGAACCGGCTCGCAGACGTCGACGTCGTCGTCGATGTGCAAGGCGGTGGTCAGATGGGTCAGGTAGACGCCATCAGAACCGCAATCGCTCGCGGCTTGGTCCACTACAACGGTGGCGCCGAGGGAATCGATGAAGAACTCCGAGACGAGTATCTGCGATTCGACCGCAGCCTACTTGTCAATGATCCGCGCCGCAAGGAAGCGAAGCACCAGATGGGTCGCGGCGCGCGCAAGAAATGGCAGAAGTCCTACAGGTGATCAAAGATGCTTATTCCAGTACGATGTTGGAGTTGCGGCAAGGTCGTCGCACACCTCTATGAACAATACAAGACCGCCGTTGATGCAGGTGAGGATGCAGAGAAAGTTCTCGACGATCTTGGCTTGGAGCGATATTGCTGCCGACGCATGTATGTCGGTCACATCGATTTAATTGATGAGATCGCACCGTTCAGCGTCGCCCGTGAGGACTGAATATCACAGCCGTCAAGGCTTTGTGAGGAACCTTTCACGGCGGACATACTCACAATGGGGCCTGTAGGTTAGTTTGGCCTATACTTCGCGGCTGGGGGTCGCGCGACCCAGGTTCAAATCCTGGCTGGCCCACCATTTCTACTCACATTCGAGTTCTCGCGCTTGGATTGAAAATCGGCTGTTAGTAGCGCATTTCTTACTACTGAATCACACTGTTTTTCCGGCAACCAACTCAGGGTATTATTCTCTACAATCGAATATTTGTTGTTGTTTATCACCCCTTAGATGTAGGATTAAACAGTCGATGATAAGCATGTTTTAGGGGGTCAGCGCACCTCGCGGAACATGGTTCGGGAGGGCATAGAGGAGGGCGCTCAAAGTGCGCGAATCGAGGAGTTGGCACAACTCCTCGCTCACCATTCAGACCTCTATTACAACGAGGCCGCACCAGTCATCACAGATGCCGAGTACGACCTTCTGTTCGACGAATTGAAGCAACTCGACCCGACCCATCCACAACTCGATCGAGTCGGCTCAGACCCTGCTCCAGGCTCGGTCAAGGTCGAGCATCTATTCCCGATGCAGAGCCTCGACAAGGCCAGCGAGGTGGCGGAGATCAGCCATTTCGTAGCACAAACCACCGCGCACGGACGCCGCTTCGTCTGCCAACCGAAACTCGACGGTTCTGCCCTCTCACTGGAATACCGACGCGGTCGATTGGTACGAGCCGCAACAAGGGGGAATGGCGAGCGCGGCGAGGACGTGACAGCGAATGCTCGACGCATCCCGAACATCCCAGAATCGCTCGGCTGGGACGGTGATTGCCACATCCGTGGAGAGGTGGTGATGCCGCTTGAGACATTCCGCTCGAAATACGCCTCATTCGCCCCGAACCCGCGCAACCTCGCTGCTGGCAGCCTGCGCCAGAAGCACATCGAAGCCGGCAAAGGCGACGCAGCGGACCTGTCATTCCACGCCTATGGCGTGATGTTCCCGGGGCTGGACCACAAACACCCAGACAGTCCCGCACCCCCCGATTTCAACCATGATTCGCAAGCGATCGACTGGCTCACGCAGAACGGCATCGCTGCGGCCGGGAACGAAGTGGTGGAAGCCGGCGTCGATGAAGGAATCGAGGAGGCTGAGGCCGATGAAGCGGTGGCAGAAGCTCTCTTGCAGGTGACCGAGAATTGGGCCCGTAAACGCGACACTGCGGACTGGGAACTCGACGGCGTCGTAATCAAACTCGACGAATTCCGCAAACGCGAACTGCTCGGAAAAACCGCCCACCACCCACGCTGGGCTCTGGCTTGGAAATTCCCTCCCGAAGAGGCGACGACCGTCCTGCTGGGCGTCGCTTGGCAGACCGGTCGGACCGGCACTGTGACTCCCGTCGCGCGCGTCGCTCCGGTGAGAGTCTCTGGCGTCACGGTCGAGAACACGACGCTGCACAACGCTGGCGAGATCGAGAGATTGGGGATCAGTGTTGGCGACAGGGTTCGCATCACTCGTCGCGGTGATGTGATTCCGAAGATCGTCGAGGTTCTGGGCGAGGCGACAAGTGCTGACCTCGATAACAGATTCCATGCCGATGGTACACCTTTCGCCGACCCGCTGCCGCTGCGGCAGGGTGTGAAAATTCCCACGAACTGCCCGCGATGTCGAAGCGGATTGCAGGAGGATGGTGCTTTCATCCGTTGTTTCAACCTCGAGTGTCCCTCAAGGTTGGAGCGCTCGATCCTCTATTGGTGCCGCGCGCTGGAGATGGATGGCATCGGCGAGAAGCTCGCCGAACAACTCTGCGAAGCAGGTCTCGTCAAGACTCTGCCCGATCTGTATCGCTTGAGTGGTAAAGATCTCGAAGGACTCGAGCGCATGGCTGAGAAGTCGGCAGCCAATGTCATCGCACAATTGGATGACGGCAAGACGCTCGACCTCGCTGCCTTCCTCGCCGCCCTCGGCCTGCCGGGAATCGGGCCCGAATTGGCAGATGGTTTTGCTCAAGAGATCGGCAGTTCAACTGCGATGTTCGAGTTGTTGGCAGATTCCGAGGCGGCGGTCGAGCGACTTGTCCGAATCGAGGGGGTGGGCGAGACCGTCGCTCGTTCCTTCCTCAGCGGTCTGGAGATGAGGCGCGAGATGGTAGAGGATCTCGTCGATGTCCTGACCATCACCGATGTCGAGGCTGTCGAGAAAAGCGGATCATTGACTGGTCAGACTTTCTGCATCACCGGAACTCTATCGCGCCCGCGTAAGGAAGTCGCTCTGATGATCAAGGCCGCGGGTGGCAAAGTCGTATCAACCGTCTCAGGAAAACTCGATCATCTGGTCGCCGGGGAGTCAGCCGGCTCGAAACTCGACAAGGCCAACAGGCTCTCAGTCAACGTTCTAAGCGAGGCCGAAGTGCTATCGATGATCGAGGCCGAGGCAGGGGTTGCAGAAGAACCGGCTGAAGAAGCGACCGAGCAGGAAGGTGCAGTCGAGCCTGAAGATGAGAATCCTGAAATCGTTGGCGATGCCGGTCCGCAACAGATGTCGCTCGAGGATTATTGAGCAAGTATCAGCCAAGCATCAGCCGAACATGGTGCTGCTCTCAGTAGAACCTGATTCCGCCTGCAGTTGATTCAACTGGATCGCCATCATCTCTCGGATCTTCTCTTCGATTCTCTGCGCCTCCTCGAGTAGAGGTTCTGGATCGAGTTTGATTGCGGGAAGAAGGCCATCGATGCGCTCGATGATGCGTGCTGCCGCGCGCGCATCCGGAATCGCCCCGTTGCCGATATTCTCCCCGGATTCAGCCAGAATCGCCATCGCATCGATGCGCCGGCGGCGGCATTCACCCAGCAGCACACCCGTCATGCCACCGACAACCCCATGTTTCAGCATCGGAACACCGAGCCCAGCAAGAGTTTCGTGCGCAGAATCGGTCGAACCGATTCCGAGCATGGTCTCCTCTGAATCATCGTTATCGAAAATCGAATGGGCTTGATCAGGTCCATGAGAATAGGAATCGATCAACATCATCTGTGTCGCACCGCTCTCGCTGAACCAGTCGAGCATCGCATCACAGAGCGGCAGAGCGATATTCGAAGCGACTTGAATCTCAGATGCAATCAGGACGATCTTGTCGCAGCGGTCCATGTGACAGATCGGCTCACCCGCATAGAATCGCAGCGGCGGCAGCGGTTTTCCTTCTTGAACCAAGCAAACCGGTGGTAAGCCAGCACCGCGAGCACCGCCGACGAAAGTCAATCCAAGTCTATCGACAAGAAAATGCGCGACGATGCTGCTGACGAATCCAGCCGAAGGGAAGCAGGTGATGACAAGGGCTCCTTCGGCATCGAGGTCATCGTCGACAGTGACCACCGGTCCTCCGCTCATCGGAGGGGAACCTGCAATCATCCTTTCAAGGGTTGGCGTCCACAGTCATTTCATGACGGAGGACGATTCGGCAAGCGAATCGATGGATAAGGACTTCATCGCACACCAACTTTCACCATCATCGTGGAGTAGATTCGAAGAATGCCCAAGAAAATACTGGCTCTCCCGCCAAGGACTTCCGCGCAAGGCAAGCATGCCAGCGGCAATGGGTAACGCAGTGCATAATTCGGTTGAGGATATCTGCAATCTCGATATATCCGACCGAGAAGACGACGAGGTCGGCTGGCTTCCTCCCACAGCGAAGGAGATTCTCGACCGCCACTGGCAGATCGAGAAGGACAATTTCCTAGGCACTCCTCGCCACCCTCGCTGGAAGAACGAACTCATCACCAAGGCTCACGACGGTCTTGTCGGGGCTCTCAATATTCTCTTTTCGAAGTCGACCGTCGGTGTCCAGAAACTCTCAGAAGTGACGGTCGGAACCTGGAGGGAGGTGCAGACGATTGTTCTAGCCAATGAGGGAACGCTTGTCTCCGAATGTGGCCGATTGATGGGCCGACTCGACCTTCTGGTCGCTGATATCGATGAGAATGGCGAGTCGCAAGGCTGGATCGTAGCGGATCTGAAGACAGGCCGGCCGCCCAGTCCCGCCCTCGATGAGAAGGTCAGCCGTCAACTGCGATTCTATCGAGATCTGCTGAAGCAGAACAATCCCAATCATCCTACCGTGACGGCCGAGGGCTGGTACTCAGCAAATCAGACGATTCATGTCGCCGACGGCCCCTCGGTGATTCCCGCAGCGCTGGTCGCTTGGGAGGGAATGCGGCCTTCACTGACTCCACTCGAAGCGACACCGGGTGACCGTCAATGCGGTTGGTGCGAGTGGAAGGCGTGGTGTCCGATATGGTGGGTCGCGCGCAAGGATGGATTACTATCGCCTGGCCACATGTTCCGCGACGAAGTCGTATCGGTAGTGCGCTTCGACCGCGAGGCCGGCGCTGTACTTTTCGAGCGTACGCCCCCGATTGGTGAGGAGGGCGAAGTCATGGGTTCTGAGCATCGCTTCGGCGCGGTCCTGCGTGACCAAGCGCTGGTTCAGATGAGCGAGCTTATCGATTCGGGGCACGAGGGACCGATATTCCTTGGAAGTGTGCGCATGGATGGACGGGTCGCTCATCTGGGAGATTGGTGCGAGATTCTACCTTGGTCGCCGATTCTTGAGGGACATGCCCGCGATCATTCACGCTGGTTGCGGACGAATTCAGATACGATTTTCGATGGAATCGGCGAGGATGGCGAGAGCAACCAGTCGACATAACGAGAATCCAATTTCTCCAACTCGGACAGCGTTCGACCCTTGTGTTTGCCAAAGGCGATGACGGCTCCATCATCAGAGAGTCGGAGTCGGCCATTTGTTCCAGCGACCGGCTCGAGGTCCTGCATGCCTGGGCCGAGTCGGCTGCTGCCGCCGCCTCGATTGCTGAGCATGTCCTGCAGATCATCGATGTCACCGCGGAATTCCGCAGGATGGCTGTGCATCATCGACCACAGAAGAAGCAGTGAAGCCCCCGCATCAGCATCGGCGGAATGCGCCCGCCCGATCGAGATATCATAGCGCGCGCAGAGCACGCCCAAGGTTCGCCGCCCTGGGATTCTGAGTTTCCTCGCCAGCGAGTAGGTGTCGACGATGGCGCGCGGAATCGGGGTCTGGACGCCCGCGCGCATGCATTCCAATTCCAGAAAACGCCAATCGAAGTTGCTGATATTATGTCCAACGATCACAGCATCTTCGATTAACTCGGAAATAGCACCGACATGAGTTTCGAACGAACCCGCGCCCCTGACATCCTCTTCAGAGATTCCGTGAATCCGCGAGGCCGCAGTTGGTATGCCACGGCGCGGGTCGACCAATGAAGCGAGATTGATGTGAGAACCATCGACATCGCTGCCAATTAGAGCATATTGTACGATCCGATCCTTCCTCGCGTCGAGTCCAGTAGTCTCGAGATCGAAGCCAAGGACTCGATATCCTGACAACATCCCTCCGACCATATCGGCTCCTGACAGCGGCCCCCCATGAACTCTAGTGAGCCCAGGGTTGAGCCCAACACGGCTATTTGCAGCGCTGCCCGCCAATGGCTTCGATGGACAGCGAGAGAGTGACTGGATTGAGCCTCGCAGCGCTGCTCATCATGACTTCGCTGGCTGGTTGCACGGGCTTGGCTTCCAGCACTCCAAATGCCAGTATCTCAGCCGACCGTATGACCATCGATGTGGGCGAGACGGTCAATTTCGATGCCCGTGATTCGACGACGCCAGCGCCGACGATTATCGACGAATATGTCTGGGACTTCGGCGACGGGGAGAGCCGGACGACGAAGACGGGCATCGTCTCACACAGTTTCGCAGAGGCGGGTAATCACGAGGTCGAGGTCGATGTGTTCAATGACAGAGGAGAGAGCGACCGAGCCACGATCTCGATTTTCGTCAATTCACCGCCGATCGTGGTCCTCGAAATGCCGGGCTACGTGCGCACCAACGAGACGGCGACCATCGATGCATCAGGTTCGTACGACCTTGAGGGCGGCTCGGTCGAATTCATCTGGGATCTAGACTTGACATTCGATACGAATGGCGACGGCGATCCGGCCAATGACGCCGACGATAACCATGCGAGCGTCGAGGTGTCGAGTGCGAATTCAGGGGACTTGAGCGGGTCGGTGATGGTCATCGATGACAAGGGCGCGACGACGACTCAGATCTGGCATCTCATGGTCGTCAAACGGATGTTCAAGGTGATCTGGGAGGAGCAGCGCATCAGTGCCGAATGGAATGGTCATACCGAGCAGGGTCTGAGCAGCATCATCGAGCAGTTGCCCGGTAAGGGAGCGAGGATCATGCAGGTCAATGCGACTTTGGTCCTCGATAGAGACCTGCTGCCGATTCAATGGCCGGAAGACAATTTCACTCTGCGAGTCAACGTGCCGATGACCGGCTGGACGACGATGGTCCACACGGCGCAGAGCAATGTCACGCTCAACGCGACGGCGAGCATCGACAGAGGTGAGATGAATCCCTATCCCAACAGTGGCTATACTGTGAGCGCCGACTCGGCAGAATCTTTGGTGGCCAGTTTGCTGAACGAACCCGGCGCTCGTTTCGGGCAGGGAGATTGGATTTGGACGATTGCTGCAGTGCAATGCGACCCAGACCTGCCCATCGATGGCATCGATCCCGATACGGGGAATGATTGGACTTTCACCGTCGAGTTCGTCATCCTGATTCCGCGCGTCAGCGAAGTCGGTTCTTGAATGAACCACAGAGGCACGGTGCAATCTAACAACAGAGGCATGGGGTGCACAGAGGTTTCAGAGGACTGGACTGCAGCAGCAAGCGAACCTCTGAGTTTCTGTATCCTCTGTGGTTTCCTATCGAATTGGGCTTACTCGGTCACGACAATGCCTTTCAACTGAAGGCGGGTGCAAGCGACGATGGTGAAGTCAATCGAGATCAAGAAGGCCTCGGTGCGTAACCGACTCATCGTCGATGTCGACGTTTGGATGAATCATCCTGACGACTTCGATTTCTCCCCGCGTGCGAGCGTGGATGGTAACAATCTCAGTATTCGCAATGAAGGCGATGAAGGGCCAGCGAGTAGCATCGAACTCGACTCCGATCAGATGAATGTAGCCGAGCGCGACCGCATGGTCGAGTTGCGAGTCAAATTCGCAGTCGAGGGTATGCATGGCGTTTTGACACACAAGACGAAGAACACCAGAATCGCACCGAATGCCAAGAAATTGGCCGAGCCTCGCTGGAAGACCGTGTTACCGCTCTCACTCTGATGCTACCTGCGACCGTCGCAATTAAACAGAGGTCGTCGGTCGATTGGCCGCTGGACCCATAGTGTAGCCTGGATATCACTGGGGCTTGCGGAGCCTCAAACCCGTGTTCGAATCGCGGTGGGTCCGCCATTCACGATTAAGAGCGATTGCTGTGAATGGCGTACCAATCTATGTTCAGACATGCTGATTCTGAAAATCGATGCCTGATGCTGAATCGAGTCCGAACATAGCGGTGGGTCTGTTGAAATGGAACGTTCGATTCGAAGAAGACGCTGGACCCATAGTGTAGCCTGGATATCACTCTAGCCTCCGGAGCTGGAAACCCGTGTTCGAATCGCGGTGGGTCCGCCACTCGAACAAGTAAGCGGATAGCATCGAGGGTGGACCTGAGCGCAAGGCGTGATTGTGCGGGGGCCCGCCATCTGGGTGGTTTGCAGTGATAGCAATCTGTCCGCCACTATTCTGACCGAGCGTTCAAGCGAATGAGCCCCGACGCGCAGCCATGGCATTCACCTCAAGCAGGCGCGTCGATTTCCCGATGGTCGATGTCGCAAAGATCGTCTATTACCCCGAATTCTGGGACCTCGCCCATCGATTCTACGAGGAATCCTGGGAGTATTCATGCGGCATGCACTACAGCGAGATTCTGCACGAGCACGGAATCGGATTTCCTCTCGTCCACAGCGATGCGCAATTCCTCCACCCTCTGGCCTACGGCGACACCGTATACTGCAGCATCACCGTCCCACGTGTCGGCAACACATCGATTGCCTGGACGTACGAGTTCCGCAACCAGGATGGCACTCTGTGCTGGACGGCCGACCAAGTCACCGTTTGCGTCGATATGAAGGATGTCAAGCAGAAGATTTCGGTCCCCGACTGGATGCGCGAGGGCCTTGCGAAACTCACGCCCGAGTGAAGGGTTACGGCTGGTCGGAGACACCTTCGGTTAAGGGCCGAGGCCATTTCTTGGCCAGTGCCTCGCGCAATTCATCGTCCATTCGCGCATCCCACCAGTTGGCGCCGCGCCAGATGGCGTATTTTCCGCGGATGCCGCGCAAGTCGGCACCGTCGAGCCTCGTTTCTTGGAAATTAGACAGATTCATGCGCGCCTTGACGAAGATCCCATCTCGCATGTCGGCGCCATCGAATGCGGCTTTCATCAGATTCGCGCGCTTGAACGAAGCTCTGCGCAAATCAGCGCCCGAAAGGTCAGCACCCTCCAAGTCAGCGCCATCGAAGACGGATCGACGAAGGTCAGCTCCCGACAGATTGGCACCGCGCAGATCCTCGCCGAGGTGTGAGGTGAAGGACCAATCCTTCGGCAGAGCCTCCGCACCGGCCTCGTCGGACTGGCTGGACGCCCCCGCTTCATCTTCGCTCACGACGACAGCCTCTCGAGATGGTCGCGGCCAGCGTCGGTCAGAACCACGTAGCGATTCTTCTCCTTGCTTGCTGGATAGACGAGAAGTGCTGGCTTGCCTCGGCTGACCGTGTCTTCGAGCATCCTGTTGATGTATAGCGAGAGATTCCATTTCTGCAATTCAGATTCACTCCAGCGCCCCGAGTTCTCTATCAATTTCTTGATGTCTCGGGGCGGAGTATCATCCTCTTTCTCGACTGAGCGCAAGTAGTGGATTGCAGCGAGGATGACATCGCCTGTCTTGTAAATCCCGCAATTCTCGATCAGGCGTCTGAAGGCGGAGCCACGCTCTGGAATCCCAGACTCGATCGCGGTCTGGGTGGCTGCATCTATCGCGTCCTGCCGAGCCAAGCGAATTTTCGAGAGCGCGGACGCCCAGGTGTCCTGTTCCCGCAGTTTCAACCAGGAATCGTTGACCTCGCGAGCCGAACCTGAGAGGTCGACTTCGGTGGAACCGACGCGGATGTAGATGCGGCCGATGTTGGCCGTTTCGTCCTCAATCATCTTCTTCAAAGGGGCCGAAGGGCTCATTCGTGATAAATTCGCCTTGCATTCTTTATCAACCCTCGATGTGCTTCTCAGCCACATGTCAGACAATATCCTGCAACCGTCTGATTCAAGAATCGGTGACGACAGCCTCTGGTCGATGACTCTGGACGATGGAGGCGGCTACCCGCTCGTGCTGCATTCTTCCGCGGACCCCACCAGCCTCGGTGGAACTGCTATCTGCGGCTTCTCCACGGTCGGCTCGGTCGGCGTTATCGCCATGTCTCACATCATTCAATCGATGGGCCTCGCGCCTATGGGAACCGTGCTCCATCCGCAGTTTCCAGCTATTGCACTGATTCACGACTCGGTTCCCAAACATCCTGTCCGCGTCTACCAAGGTGAAGGTCTGGGGGTGTTCATCGCTGAGATTCAATTTCCTCCCGAGAAGGATGTTCATTTCGGACAAACCGTTCTCGAGTGGTTCACCAAGGGTGGCTTCGACCGCCTGCTGGTGGTCGATGGGGTGGTCAGCAACGATCTCGGGATCAAGGAGGAGAGCGACCTCTGGGGCGTCTCATCGACTGCGCTGGGTCGGGATGCTCTGGACGATTCCGGGATTCGGCGGATCCAACAGGGAATCGTCGCAGGAATCTCAGGTTATCTGATCGCTGAGGGGGAGCGGCGAGGACTCGATGTCACTGCCCTCCTCGCCGAGTGCAATCCGATGTATCCTGACGCGCGAGCAGCCTTACTCGCCATCGAAGGCGTCTCGGAACTACTCGATATGGAGATTCCAGTGAAGGGTTTGCTCGAGGACGCGCGGACCATCGAGGAGCGCGTCCGCGAAGCCTTTGAGCGGACGCAGGCAAACGCTCTACCAGAACCCGATCTCAACCGCGACGACGACGAAGTCAGAATGGTCTACTGAGGCTCAGAATCGACTGCCGAGCCAGCGCCGACCGCTGGGTCACCGCTCAATAGAATGGATTGGTACCAGCAGCGTGATCGGTGGCGTCGATGACTTCGATGATTTCAGGAACTTTGTCCTTGATCATCACTTCGACGCCTTGTTTGAGGGTCACGTCGGCCATGCCACAGCCTTGACAGCCGCCGCCGAAAGCGATGATCGCCTTGTCTTCATCGACTCCGACGAGTTCGACGACGCCACCGTGGGAAGCCACGGCGGGGTTGATCTCCTGAGTGATGATATCTGCGACTTTCTGAGATAATTCGTCGACCCACATCGGGTTCGGATTGTCGAAGGCGAATCCACCACCCATCAGAGTCTCCCTGAAATCGAGTGTGGTGCCCTCGAGGTATTGGACACTGCGGGCAGCGACGCGAACTGTGATGCCATCGATCTTCAGGACCAGATCGTCCTCAGCACCGTCACCGCCGGTGACGAATTGCAAGTCATACTGGAATCCCTTCGGCCCTCGACCGATGATCTCGATGCGCAATGCCAACTCATTCTCATCAGACTGCTCGGCGAAAGAATCGAGCATCTCGCGAGCCTTGGATGTGATTGACAACATGCGCCTCATTCATCCTGCACAGCCCACCCGTCTTCAACCTGCGGGCGCGTGGACGAAGGGAAGAATTGCAAAGGCAGGCAGAGGAAACAGGTCGGCGAGCGAAGAGAAGTTCGCATGAGAGCGCAGAGAAGCCAGCAGGCAAGCCTTTGACTCAGTTCTCGCACCGCCGATACATGGCCCTCGACAGCTTGACCGATAAGACGGTGGACGGGGAATCCGCTGAGTCGAATGTCACATCACCTGCCACAGCAGGCAACGAAGTCATCGATCTCTTGGGCAGGCCTTTGCGAGACCTGCGGATTTCGGTCACCGACCGCTGCAACTTCCGCTGTCCATACTGCATGCCGCGGGAGCGATTCGGTGAGGACCACACCTTCCTGCCGCGGCGCGCCTTCCTGACTTTCGACGAGATTGAGAAGGTCGTGCGCGCTTGCATGGAACTGGGGCTCGAGAAGGTTCGAATCACCGGTGGCGAGCCGCTTCTGAGGCCCGGCCTCGACGACCTCATGGGCAGACTCTCCAACCTCGGCCTCGATCTGGCGCTGACCACCAATGGCTCGCTGCTGCGCCGCAACGCGCAAGCCCTCGCAGCAGCGGGTTTGACGAGGGTCACAGTCAGTCTGGATGCCCTCGACGATGACGTCCACAGACTGATGACCGACTCAGATGTGCCCGTCGCCGATATACTCGACGGAATCGATGCGGCACTGGAGGCGGGCCTTGAACCGGTCAAGGTCAATTGTGTCATTCGTAGGGGGATCAACGAGGATCAAGCTGCGAAACTCGTACGACATTTCCAAGGCAGTGGAGTGGTTATCCGCTTCATCGAATACATGGATGTCGGACGAACCAACGGCTGGATTCGTGGCGAAGTGATACCGAGTGCGGACCTGCTCAGTCATCTTCGCGAGGAGTTCGATCTGGTTGCGCTCGAAGCAGAGCGGCCTTCCGATGTCGCAGTTCGCCTCGTCCACTCTGATGGTTCTGGTGAGATCGGATTGATTTCATCTGTCAGTGAACCATTCTGTGGTGAATGCGTGCGCGCGCGAATCTCAGCCGATGGACATCTCTTCACCTGCCTATTCGCTTCGGGAGGGCACGATCTGCGCGCTTTGATTCACAGCGACGAGAATGACGGGAACGGTGAGGGATTGTCGGCAGCGATCGCCGCTATCTGGAGTCGCCGAAGCGATCGCTACAGCGAGCTGCGCTCGGCTGAGACATCGGCGCTGCCACGAATCGAGATGTCCTACATCGGTGGATGAATCTCAATTCGAGACTTCATCATAGGCAGCGAGAACCTCAGACCAAGGAGCATCGGTGCGGAAAGCAGGTTCGGCATAATGGGCTACTGCGGCGCTGTGACCTTGCTCGATGAGGACTTCTGCCATTTTTCGCGGACTCGGTGGTGAGCCTCGCTCAAGCCAACTCGCCAACTCGTCGACCGACACGAGGTGCGGGGTATCTATCGCCTCGGCTTCAGCCTCGAGATTGCGGACTGCGCGTGCGACTCGGCGTCGCTCGGCTGCGAAGCGAGTAAGATCCCAACCAGCAGGGTCATCGGACGAATCTTGCTCAGATTCCTCATGACAACACATCGAGATCGCCCGCTCGACGCTCATCGATGCGAGGGCGGTTCGCTCTCCGGTCGGGCCGATCCACATGGGCCCAGAGATTCGTTTGTCCTCTCTTGCGACGGGATGGGATAATGGCAGAAAACAGCGAATCGGCAGCGCCTTTTCGGGATCTTCTGGCAGCAGGCCTGCGGCCACCGAAGCCTCGACTTCTGTTTTCGTCGGCGTGAAGACTCTCCATCCGAGGGAGGCTTCGAGGTCATTCGCGCCGCTCATTCTGCGCAAGACGCGAACCGAGACTCGCAGATGATGAGAATCCCAGATCGACAACAGCGGTTCGATGCTACGATCGTGCCGAGCCGCTGCCCGTGCAACCGTCGCCAGCAGAACCCGCAAACCAGAATCATGCTTGAGTTTGTCAAGCCGCACTCGCGCGCCGTAGCGCCGCATTAGGGGGTTGGGAGAAGAACCGCTCAGCGCGGCTGTATCGGTCGCGCTGACCTCGAGAATTCCCCGGCGAGCCAGCGCCTGCATCGCAGTATCGAGGAAAGGCACTGGCGAGCCGAACGGATCGATGTCAATCCAATGCCATCCCTGTGAGATGACACTGGCTCGAAGGTCGCCAAGAAGAGGAGTCAGACCACCTCCGCCATGACTCGGAGGAAATTCTTCATGGCTCCGCATGCCCCATTCCAAGGCCGAAGAATCCATGTCGCCGATAGTAGCAAGCAGCCTCTCAGCAGCCTCTTTCGGCAACTCGTTCAACCATCTGCGAGCCCGTAAGCCCGAGGCAGACAGACCATCCAATGCACGAATATCACCATCTCCCAGCAGACTATTCTCGATGGCATGTTGCAGCAATAGCACGCTCCGCGTGCGAGAGCCAGCCATCGCTGGATTGTGGAAGACCGTCCCAGCGGATTTCGCAGCAGGACCAGTTTCTGTGGATTTTGGAATCGTATGAACTCTCGTCAGTGTCCGACCTTCTCGGTGCAGAACACCAGGCCAGCCAGGGGGCACAGTATCGTCATCGGCCACGCCGCTCGGACACAGCATCCCTTCAAGGGCTTGACGACACCAGTCAATGCCCAGATGATTCACTCAAGAAGGCTTGAAGTCGATTCTCAATAATGCTCGAACACGACACTCGAATCTGCGTGAGTCACCCGATGTCCATCGTCATTGACGAAGCCGACTCGACGGCTGCCCGGTAATCTATCGGCAAGCCAGGCTTCGACCGAATCCGCGACCCCCTCCGCAACCGCGACAACCATCCCCATGCCCATGTTGAAGACTCGGTGCATCTCTTTGGCCTCGACGGGTCCGGCAGCAGCGATCCAAGTGAATTCCGGCGGTGCAGGAAGTGGTGCGTCGATGTGCCATCCCAATCTCTCGTGAAGACGAAGAAGGTTCGAAAGCCCACCCCCTGTGATGTGCGCGATAGCCTTGACGTCACTCGATTCGCAAGGTCCAGAACCATCTCTGCATGCTTCGATAAAGTCGATTATCGGGTCGACATAGATTCGAGTTGGATTCAACAGAACCTCGCCCAAAGTCGCCCGCTCCGCACTCATCGTCCGCTCGATTTCACGATGCTCATGGATCGCATCGAAAGGTGCTTCCTCCTCAAGTGCGGCCCCGGACTTCTCAACAACTGCTCGCAGCAATGTGTAGCCGTTCGAATGGGCTCCACTGCTTGGCAGACCAATCAGGACGTCGCCTGCTTGCAAGCGCTCGCCGGTGATTGCTTCGCCGGCGGGGAACCAGCCCAGAGCGGTGCCTGAGAGGTCGAGTTCGGAGACGATTCCAGGAAGCGTAGCCGTCTCCCCCCCTGCGAGAGTGACGCGCGCGCGTCTGCAGGCTTCAGTCAGTGACGCGCCGATGGCTGCGTGGGTCTCTGGATTGGTCTGGGGGACCGCGATGTAATCGACGAAGGCGAGGGGCTCAGCGCCCACACAGAGCAGATCGTTGACGTTCATCGCCACGCAATCGATTCCAACGCCTTCGTAACGGCCGAGGAGGTTCGCCAGTTGCAGTTTTGAGCCAACCCCATCGGTGGCGAGGGCGAGGTGCGAATCGCCGAATTCGATGATGCCACCAAAGCCACCGAGAAGAGGCACGGGCGCTCCGCGAGTTCCAGGTTGTCGGGGCGAGGAAGTCAGTGCTCCAATGAGACTGGCGACCGCAGCTCCTTCAGCATCGATGTCGACTCCGCTGCCAGCGTAGTCCATCGGGGTATCTGCCACGTGCGGAACGCGCGGTATCCGCTTCATCATACAATCGGATAATCATGCTCAAGTTGAAGGCCTAGAATCAATCTGAAAATCAACCTGAAAATTCAGAGAGCACTCCTATCCTCAAAATGGATTGTAAAGCGCGAAGATATTTCCGTTAATCGGAGGATTTTGTAAAGAAACCACCACAATCACGCTCAAATCACCTATTTCTTGTAACTTTCCCTTGAAAAAGATTCAAACTCGAAAACAGTTTAAATCGGTGTGTTTTGGTACATAATTGCGAACTTCTATAACAAAGACATATTGTGGTGCGCCGCGCTAAGGAGCGTGAGTTACGCAATGTTAGACAAGAAAATGACTGCAATGATGATGACTCTCAGCATGCTGGCGGCTGCGTTCGCTGGATGTTTGGGAGGGGAAGATGAGCCCGAGGAAGTGTGGGAACTGAGTGCTGCTGACGACGTGTCAGCGGACATAGTTACCTCCGCCTGGGACCCAATTATTCCCAACTTGAATGCCGGCGAGATGTGCGATGTCATCATCTCGGCGATGACGAAGACGGATGCGCGTGCACTGGTGGTCGACTTCACCCGCGGTTACTACACAAGTAGCCAAGGTGTGATCGGCGCTGCTGGTTCAGCTGCGATTTCCGACGTCTCAGACCTGAATGCGGCTGGTACGACCATCGCATTGCAGTCTGGAACGACTTCGGACCTGTACGCCGCTGAAAACCTCGGTGCTGCGACAATCGCTGCTTACGACGATTTCCCGTCGGTAATAGCTGCTGTCAACGCCGGAGAAGCGGACTACGCAATGGGTGATTCACCCGTTCTCGCGTTGTCTGGTACTCTGTTGACGACGTTCTCAGACGAGACCTTCGGACTCGCTGTACGCCAGGAATCGAACGGCGAGTTGCTCGATGCACTCAACGTCGCCATCACGGCGATTGTTGACTCGGGCGAATACGACCTGATCTTCGGTGCATGGTTCGAGGGAACGGTTGTCCTCACGGATGACCGCGACGCGGACACAGCAAGTGCTTACCCAAGCCCAAGTGAGGGCTCGACTCTCACTTCGATTCTGGAGTCGGGCACGATGAAGATCTGCTCGGACACGGCTTACCCGCCTTTCGAGAACATCGATGAAAATGGCAATGCTGTCGGATTCGACATCGACGTCGCAAACGCGCTCGTCGATGAGATCGCTGCTTTCTACATGGGCAACGCGAACCCGATGTTCGTGCCACCCGTGGTACCTGTCGAGTCGGTGAAGATCGGTCTGCTCAATCCATTGACGGGTCCAATCGCTGTTTACGCACCGCCCTTCACATGGGCTGCGCAGGCTGCGATTGATGACCTGAATGCAATGGGTGGAGACTTCGAACTCATCGAGGCTGACTCAGGTTGCGACGGAACCGTCGCTGGTGCCGCTGCTCAATCCCTCGTGGATGCGGGCGTTGTAGGAGTCGCAGGAGCTGCTTGCTCCGGTGCGTCCATTGGTGCTAACGCTGTTCTCAGCGCTGCAGGTATCGTGCAGGTCTCGTACGCGAGCACCAGCCCTGCACTCAGTGACGTAGGAGCTTACCCAAGCTTCTACCGAGTTGTGCCAAGCGATGCAATCCAGGGCCCAGCAATGGCAGCTATGGTAATGGCTGCTGGTGCATCCAACCCTGCTCTGCTGCACATGACCAACGACTACGGTTCTGGTCTCGCTGACGCCTTCGAGGGCGCATGGGGCGCTGACAACCTTTGCACAAAGATTGGCTACGAAGACTCCACGACTGACTTCGGGTCAGTCGCTCAGGCAGTCGCCGATGCTAACTGTGGCTCAGTTGTCATGGTGACCTACGCTACCGATGGCGCTGCAATCCTCGAGACAATGGCTTACCTCGGTATCTCTCTGCCCGTCTTCGGTGCAGATGGAATTGCCGACGAGGCCTTCCTCGATGACTTCAGCGCACCTGGTGCCGCTAATGGCCTTCAAGCGACCAAGCCTCGCGCAGTCGCAGGCGCTGGTGACTTCAACGACCGCTGCGCTGCCGATGATGGCTGCGCTGGTGGAATCTACACCGCAGAGACCTACGATGCTGTGATGATGATTGGAAAGGCCGCAATGGCTGAGGATGGCGCCAACATGGAAGCCAACCTCCAATCCATCGGAACAGACTACGCTGGTGCATCCGGCAGCCACACCTTCGACGCCTCAGGCGACGTTGCTGGCGCTGGATACGATATCTGCCGCTTCGATGCTCTGTCCTCGACAGACGTCTTCTTCAGTTGCCGAGCCCACTGGACTCGCGATGGCGGAGTAGCTGCAACCGAGTTCACAGGCATGACAGTCAAGATCGGGTTCCTGAACCCAATCACCGGTCCTATCGCGGTCTACGCACCTGGATTCGGTGCTGCTGCGAACATCGCTCTAGGTATGATGAACATCGCGGGCTGGGGCAGTGGTCTCCAGTTCGAGTTGGTCATGGCTGACTCTGGCTGCGACGGTACCGTCGCTGGTGCCGCTGCTCAATCCCTCGTGGATGCGGGCGTCGTCGCAGTTGCAGGCGCTGCCTGCTCAGGTGCGACCATGGGTGCTAACGCGATTCTTTCGGCTGCTGGCATCCCAATGATCTCGTACGCAAGCACCAACCCTGGACTCAGTGACGCTACGGCTTACCCACTGTTCTTCCGTGTGGTACCGAGCGACGCGATTCAGGGCCCAGCTCTGGCTGATGTCGTGACAGCAGGCGGTTCCTCGAACATTGCTCTGCTGCACATGAACAACGATTACGGGTCTGGCCTCGCCGACTCCTTCGATGATGCATGGACTGACGCTGGCAACTCTCTGTGTGCCAAGATCGGCTATGCTGACACCGACACCGACTTCACCTCTCAGGTGCAGCAGGTCATCGATGGTTCGTGTGACAGTGTCATGCTAATCTCGTACGCGAGCGATGGTGCAGCCATCCTCGAAGAGTTGTCTGCTCAGAGTTTCAGCGGCGCCGTTTACGGCGGCGATGGAATCGCTGAGGAAGGAATCGCGGTCGGCATGTCCGACACTTCGCTGCTCGACGGCGCAGTGGCGACCAAGCCAGCTTCGGCTACCCCGAACGAGCGCTCGATGGCTTTCGCAGCAATCTGCGGATCCATCCCAGACTGCGCTGACGGCATCTACACCGCTGAGGCATTCGATGCGATTATCATCATCGGATACTCTGTCTTCGCACAGTTATCCAGCCCAGAGGGTACACCGCTGAGCATGTTGATCTCTGCAGTCGGCCAAGGCTTCGTCGGTGCAAGCGGCGTCCACAGCTTCGATGCTGTGGGCGACGTTGCCGGTAGCGGCTACTGCGTCGGGACCTTCGCCGTAGCAAGTGACGGAGCGGTCTCGTTCAACTGCGACAGATTCTGGACCCGCGATGGCGGCGTCCAGAACGCCTGAACAAGGCAATTAGGGATACGTAAAGCGCTCCGACGGGTCATCAGACCCGTCGGAGCGCCCCCCAACCTCAATTTGAAGCGACGTTAGTGCACCGGATAGACAGACTCTAAGACGGTGTGATTGATGCTTGAAAATCTGAAATCCACTTGGAGTGCTTTGCATCCAGGCCAGCGTCGTACAATCCTCGCACTGGCGATTATTCTCGACGCCCTTTCCGGCCTGCTAGATGGCAGGGGTTCCCTCAATCTACTCGATTGGATTGCGGCCGGTGGCATTCCCTATGACATGGTCTGGCTGCTTCAGTTCCTCGAATCAATCTGCGGCTCTTTCTTCCTCATCAAAATTCTTTTCGACAACGTCCCTGAGAGCAACGCGCGAAGCCTTGGAATCGCACTTTCTCCTCTCTTCCTGCTCGGAATGGTCTGGCTCACCCTCGATTTTCTCTTCAAGGGACTCGCCGATGATGCGACAATCACAATCGATCTGGTCTCGATAGGCGTAGGCACTCTCACATGGTCCTCGACCTACCTCGCGATCGCGGTCGGTCTCACCCTCACCTACAAGGTTCAGCGATACGGTAACTTCGCCCAATCTGAATTCTTCATGATTGGAATGTATCTCTCGATGGTGATGGTCTGGACTGAACATTTCTTCCCACTCTACGATGCCCCACGGGATGGCACCTTGGTCTGGTCTCTCCTCATCTGGACGGTTCTCGGGGCATTCATTCTCACCGGTTTCGCGGGCATCCTCATCGACAGGCTGGTCTACCGTGGATTCCGCGAGCGCGATGCCTCACCCCAAGTGATGATGATTGCATCTCTTGGTATCGCGCTCATTCTACGTGCTGTGATCTATCTCAGATTCGGCGCCGGTCGAATGATGTTCGAACCCGACGCCGATTGGCGGGTCCCGTCACTGCGCTGGGACATCCCCACCAACAAATTACGCTTCAACATAGGAGATCGTAGCCTTGCTGAGGTAATCGATCCAACGACTGGGGAGACGCTTGTGGCTGCTCAGACCTATACCTATGGCGGCTGTGAGGAAGTGGTTGACCCAACGACTGGGGAGACGGTGATGCAACACATCACGAGCACCGGCGGCAACAAACCTCTCTGGGAGACTTATGACATCGCCAACGACTGCCTCACTCAGGCGACGACTGGCTATGCTTACTACAAGGGCGCGATGCCGATACTGATTTTCACCGCAGTCGCGCTATTGTTCATTCTTCTTACAAAGACTCGACTTGGCCGCCGCATGCGAGCAGTTGCCGACAATCCGGATCTGGCTGCCAGCAGCGGCATCAACGTCGAGGGTGTGCAGATGACCAGCGCCTTCCTTTCAGCCGGATTATCAGGAATGGGAGGTGCTATCTTCGCGATGACGCTGAGATTCACTCCAGAAACTGCATTCACACTTCTTCTGCCGGCTTTCGCCATCATCGTTCTAGGGACTATCGGCTCGATTCCAGGCGTCATCGTCGGCTCACTCATCGTGGGATTCGTGCGAGCGTTGTCTTCACCGATTCTGATAGGTATCGGGTATCCCCTGGGGAGGTCGAATTACACCGCGCTCGACGGCGTCATGCCCTACATCTTCCTCATCGCGATTCTGATGATCATGCCCGAGGGAATAGGCGACGCCTACGAGAAATGGAAGGTCGATAGGCTGCGTAAACGAGCCGAAGACGACTCTGTTCCATCGAATAAACTCGGCGCGGCATTGGCATTCTCACCCCTCGGCGCTCTGGGCGCTCACAAATTCCAGCAGCGCCAAGCCTCGCGCGGTCAATCGATGATGATCGTGACAATCGCAGCCTACTTCATCAAGAGGATGACGGATTTCATCGGCGCCAATTCCTTCTCTGATGGCGCTTGTTCACAGACCTGTCAGGATACCGAGGGCATCAATTCGAATCTGCAACTTCTGACCGGTCGAAGCGATGGCTCGCTGATTCCTCAAGACACTCCTTTCACCGAATCTGATGTACCCACGCCTCCAAGCGATGTGGCTCCCTACCTCCACGAAGGCTGGAGTGCCGATTTTCTCGCCGATCTCAACAATTCTTGGTTCAATCTGATGAACACCGAGTTCTGGTTGCTCGATGCTTTTTCAACGCTCGGCGACATAATCTGGCCGGCTATTCCGATTCTGGTTTGGTTGATTGCCATCGGAGAGGGCATCTATCTGCTGAAGGGCAGAGATGATGATCTGCTGAAACCGGTTATCAATATCCTCGATGATGTCTCAACGCCCATCACTGAGTGGCGGAACTCGCTGACTTCAATGTTGAATCGGGGTTCGTCCTCACTAAAAGGACCGCTCGCGACATTCCACGCGGTAGTTCGCTCGAAAACAAAAGTAACTCGTACTCAAATGGAGCAATTGAGGGATACGAACTCCTTCGTCAAGTCATTACGTAGTGTAGCACCCTATGGCAGAGAGAGTCCACTCGGTTCCTGGATCGCCTTCGCCCTGATGTTCGTCGTTCTTCTTTCATTCCTCGCCTGGCTACCGGTAGCTGACGGCCCGAACTCGGCATTCGTCAAGACATTGCAAGTCTCGAATGTGCTGGTCACACTCTCGATATTCGCTCTGATGGCATTCTCTCTGAATCTGCACACCGGCGTGACGGGAATGGTCAATTTCGGTGTGATATTCTTTGTCGGAGTCGGTTCGATCGTCGTCGGAATCCTCAGTGCGCCTTCCGACCTTCACGGCTATGATTGGCCGGTCTTCTGGGCGACTCTCGTCGCTGTTATGATAGGCGCCGCATTCGGATGGCTACTGGCTTACCCGACGGCTCGACTGCGGATGGATTATTTCGCCATCGTGACGATTTCGCTGGGCGAGATCCTCAGGGTTCTGCTGGCCGGCGAGCCCTTGCTGCGAGCCGGCTCATGGGGCTCGTCAATCGGAATCTCACGCTACACGCTTCCCGGTCAGACTTGGTGGTTCTGTGCTGGAGAGGCTCCGATGAAGGCGCCACTGGCAGGCCCAGATGGGATTCTTGGCACAGCAGACGATGTCATCACCGCGATGAGCGCTAGAGATTGTGCCGACGTCGTCGGTATCGGCAGCGCTGCTGAGAGAATTGGCGACTTGATGAATCTCGGACAACCTGCCCCTTACATGATGCTGCTCGCAATCATCGGAGTGGTAAGCCTCATCGCGATCTGGTGGCTACTCGAAATCATCCTCGCTTCGCCTTGGGGCCGGATACTGCGCGCCATCCGCGAGGACGAGGAGGTCGCGCAGCACCACGGCCACGATATCCTCACTCACAAGGCAGCGAGCCTCGCACTTGGCGCTGCAATCGCAGCCTTCGCAGGAGCGCTCTGGGCCTGGAAACTGACGGGTTTCCAGCCCAACCACATGATGCCGGCCCGCTCGACATTCCTAGTCTGGGCCGCCTTCATCGTCGGTGGAGCCGCCAATAACAAGGGAATGGTAATCGGCGCATTCATCATCGTGCTGATGGAATTCGTCTTCAACGTCTTGGTAGCTGGACAGGGTTCTTCCGATTTGCCCTTGCATGTGACAGCGGAGAGAATCGACAGTCTCTTCGAATGGCTGGTGAGGGATTCTTGGGCAGTCGTCGAAGTATTCATCATCATCGCAATCGTCGGTTTACTCTTCGATTGGAAGGGCATCAAAACAACCGGTTTGTCCGGTGCGGCGGTCTTCACATTCACAGCTCTGGTGATGGGGGAGCGCTCGATCGAGGAGACCTTCATCGGCGGCGACATCGTGACAAACATGGCTTATGTCAAGGTACTTCTCGTCGGTTCCCTGATCCTGTTCTCTCTCAAATTCAACCCCAAGGGTCTGCTGCCTGAAGTTCCGAGCCGGCCGCCGAAACCGGCGGTCGAAAATCCGACTCAAGAAGGAGGTACCTGAGATGCCCGAGACAGTTCTGAAGGTTGAGAATCTGCGCAAGGAATTCGGCGGACTAATCGCCGTCGGCAACGTCTCCTTCGAGATTGGTGAAGGGGAGTTCGTAGGACTGATAGGACCCAATGGCTGTGGTAAATCGACCACTTTCAACTGCATCAGCGGCCTGCTGGAGCAGACCGCTGGAGACATCGAGATTTTCGGACAGAACGCAGCGGATATGCGCCCCGATGAGATCCAGAATCTCGGCTTCACACGCACATTCCAACACACGCGACTATGGCGAAGAATGACCGTCATCGAGAATCTCATGGTCCCGCCCAGAAACCAATTCGCTCCTAATCGCCTCCTCGCCATATTTTCCCCAAGAACACGCAAAGCCGAGGCGGAACGCCTCGCTCGCGCCTATGCGGTCCTAGATCAGCTGGAGGTGCCGCACATGGCGCACAATCTCGCAAGCGAGTTGTCCGGCGGCCAGTCGAAACTCGTCGACATCGGCCGCTCGATGATGGGCGATCCACAACTCCTCTTGCTCGATGAACCGGTTGCAGGAGTAGCGGGTCCATTGGCTCTCAAGATCTTCAACAACCTGCGCAGAATCGTCACCGAGACAGGTATCTCGGTTCTGGTGATCGAGCATAACATGGATTTCATTCTCAGACAAGGAGTCGACCGCATCATCGTCATGAATGAGGGGGAGATTCTGATGGTCGGCACACCCGAAGAGGTGCGGTCGAACCGCGCGGTCATCGAGGCATACCTCGGTGCGGCAGGCGAAGACGAAACTGAAGGTGCAGGCGAGGAAGCGGAGGCGAGTGAATGAGCAAGCGTGTTCTCGATGTCAAAGGCCTCAACGGCGGCTATGGCTCGGTACAGATCCTCTACGATATCGATATCCATGTCGATGAGGGTGAGTTCGTCACCATCATCGGACCGAACGGCTGCGGAAAGTCGACTTTCATCAAGACGATATTCGGTATCGCCACCCACTATTCGGGCACCGTCGAGCACAATGGCGAGGATGTCTCGGGCTGGCGAACCGACCAACTCGTCAATCGCGGCATCGCTTATGTCCCGCAAGTGGACAATGTCTTCCCTTCACTGACCGTGCATGAGAACCTGCAGATGGGTGGTAATGCTCTGCCTACCAAATTGCTCAACGAAAGAATCGAGAGAGCCCTGGACATGTTCCCCGACCTGCGCAATCGCACACACGATCTAGCAGCTTCTCTCTCGGGTGGAGAGCGACAGATGCTGGCGATTTCTCGAGCTCTCATCTCCGACCCGACATTCCTTCTGCTCGATGAACCGACAGCGGCTCTCAGCCCGCTCTACCAGCAGCAGATCATCGAGCGTATCGACTCTCTGCGCGCCGAGGGTATCACCGTGCTCATCGTCGAGCAGAACGCGCGACTCTCCTTGGCGCGCTCTGACCGCGGTTACATCATCGCCAGCGGCAAAGTCGTTCACACTGGCGATGCCAAGCACATTCTAACAGACCCTGAAATCGGCGAATACTTCCTCGGCTCGCATTGATTCCTCAACGCGCGAGGACTCGCTCGACAGCGAGCGCCATGTAATGCAGCGATTCCTGCATACGGTGACCGTCCTCGACCTCGATCAACTCGACATCATCGAATTCCTCGGCAATTCGTCGAGAGTTTTCGATGGGCACGATTTCATCTGACTTTCCGTGGATGATGATTGTCGGATGAGGCATTTCAGGCCACGACATCGAATCGGCAGCCTGCATGAAATCCCAGCCGAATTCGACCTCTCGGTCGAACCCATGATGAAAATACGGCCGAGATCCCCGTTCTTCCCACTCACGACAACCAGCCTCGCCAACAGTCGCTCGAAAATTCTCAGCCAAGCCGAAGGCGGGTGCCAGCAGAACTAGCCGTGGAGTGTTTGAGCCATTCCCCTCAACCACAGCAGCAGCATTGGCGAGAGCGAGAGCCCCGTAGGAGGAACCCATCAGAACATCGAGGTCGGGACCGCCAACGATGGCATCCCGAGCAATCGCATCCCCAACCGCTCGAGTCTGTTCGGCAATCGTCCAACCATAGGCATTCATCTCAGGTGCGAGGACATCCCAGCCGAGTTCTTCTGCCAGATACGTCGGTTTCGAACCACCTGGACTGCCCTCGAGCCCGTGAGCCCAGAGAACCCGCATCAGAATCACTCCACAGCACAGAACGACAGAGCCATGAATTCCGAAGCCGTCGACTCACGGCGCATCGCCTCAGAGCCCGAATCCAGTACACGGAGGTGAAGTTCGGCGGTGACGTGAACGGTAGCGTGGAAGAGGTGTCCTCCCTGCACTACGTGGTCATCGTCAGACAGTACGACATGGATGTGGCTGAACGGCCCATCCGGCCCCGGCGCGAGGTTGCCCTGCGTCGACAACAACTCCATCGAATCCGCATATTCTCGAGTCTGGTAAACGCCTTCTCCATCGAGGTAGCCGATGCGAATATCGCGGACTCGACCTATTCCGCTGGTGATTGCAGCACATTGGATTCCAGTTTCTGATAGGCTCTGCAAAGCTGCGTGCATCTCCTCTCCGGGATCCAACCTCACGAAGACATCCTCACCGGACCGTACATGCTCCATGGCAGCGGATGGAAGGGCTTCGCTTCAAAGCGACCCATCTCTTCTAAATTGTACCAGATGGGTGGTCTTGATTGGAAAAGTGCGTATTTTCGATTTTTTCGCAAGGTGCTTTTCCTGTGGGCTCGGCGCCAATGCGATTTCGGTTGCAGTGGAAGCCTTCAGCCCCGCATTTCGACGACGTCGAACGCCTTTCTTCTACAGTGGAAATCAAGGGGTGGCATTTTGCCTGCAAACTGTTCATAGACTGCGTCTTAGGTCTTCCCTCGCCCGGCGGCGATAATCCATGAGCATGGCAGCGATAGATTCCTCGGCGCGTTGGCGCACTTTCTTCTCCGAAGCCAAAGAATCGGAGATGATTCTTCTGCTTTCGAAGCAATCGGATACGCCCGTTCTTGAACTCACATTCCATGATCTGCAGGCCTTCGATCCGGAATTCGCCGAAGACGTCCTCGCCTATCCTAGCAACATTCTCAATTCTGGACGAAGGACTCTGAATGAGATCTGCCGCGAGCGCGGCGAGGACATCGACTGCATCCTGCGCGTGGGCGAGCTTCCAAGAGACAGCCGCCGCGATCTACGCGATGTCGGCAGCAACGACATCGGGCAGCTGCGCAGCGCCGAGGTCATCGTCACCAAGATCAGTGAGATAAAGCCGCGAATCCACCGCGCTGTCTTCCAATGCGAGGCTTGCGACCACACTGTGGAGATGATTCAGGATAATGAACGCGAACTCAAGGAACCGCTCCGCTGCCCGCCTGAGACCGGTTGCGGACTCTCGGCGGGGCGCAGTGGCGAGACCAGATTCAATCTGGTGATGAACATCTCGAGGATGGTTAACAATCAATGGATCGAGGTTCAGGAAGTTCCCGAGAACGTTCCCAGCGGTGCCCAGCCGTCCCGCGCTCACGTTCTCGTCGAAGGCGAGTTGGTCAACAAGCATCTGCCCGGTCAGAGGGTTGTGGTGAACATCATTCCAGTAGTTCATTCGGAGGTGAAGCGGAATCGCAAAACTCCGATGTTCGACATCATCTATCACATGGTCAGTTCAGAGCATGAGAGCACACCTTTCACTGAGATCAAGATAACCGATGAGGACCGCGAAGCGATACTCGAAATCTCCAGTCGCTCCGATCTTCTACACCTCATGCAGCGCTCCATCGCACCTTCGATCTACGCCACTGGCGTCATGCATTATGTCAAGCGATCACTGGCTCTGCAACTCTTCGGCGGAGTCTCGCGACTCAATCAAGATAGTACGAGATTGCGTGGCGACATCCACATTCTGCTGATGGGAGATCCAGGTGTCGCCAAGTCACAATTGCTGATCTACATGTCGAAACTCTCGCCGCGTGGCATGTACGCTACCGGCGGCGGTGTCACTGGCGCTGGCTTGACCGCCGCCGCCGTGCGCGACGATTTCAGCGGCGGCGGGCGCTTCGCTCTCGAAGCCGGTGTCCTGCCACTGTCAGACAGGGGTCTCGCGGCCATCGACGAATTCGACAAGATCAGCGAGGAGGATCGTCGAACCATGCACCCAGCGATGGAACAGCAGCGTCTCGATATCTCGAAGGGCGGCGTCAAGGCGACCCTGAACACCCGCTGCTCGATTCTCGCTGCAGCGAATCCGACCCAGGGTCGCTTCAGTAAGCGAGGACCGAACGAGAGTGTAATCCACTCCTTCAAGGAGACCGGTTTGCCACCTGCTCTCGCTTCGCGCTTCGACATCATCTGGATGCTCAGAGACGAGGCGCGGGTCGAGGATGACGAGAGGATCGCACGTCACATCCTCGAGGTACGAACCAGAGGAATCAGCGAGGCGAAGATCGATGAGGCGATGGAATACGACATTCGAGAGGCCGAGGAGGGTTTGATTTTCGCCACAGGATACGATGAATCAGAACACCTGACGATAGAGTTCCTGCGCAAATACATCGCCTATGCGAAGAGGAATATCCATCCTGATCTGAGTGTTGACGCTAAAGCGTTGATTCTGGAATATTACACCAATGAGAGACAATCCTTCAATCGCGACGACCAGTATGGCGAAGTCGATGTCATTCCAATCACTCCGCGTGCACTCGAGGCATTGATTCGATTGACTGAGGCCCATGCGCGGATGTTCCTTCGCGAGGTGGCGAATGCGGATGACGCGAAGATGTCGATCGCTGTCTTCAGACATTGGCGCGAGGAAGCGGGGATTGAGGATGAATCGGAATTGATCTCGGGAGTATCGGTTCAACAGCGGAATGCGGCTCAGGTGATTCGAGTGACGCTTCGTGACATAATCTCGGAGAGGGGCGTGGCATCGATGAATGATCTGCTGAATCGAACCGCTTCGAAGGGTATTACAGAATATCAGGTCGAGGACATGATCTCGAAGATGCTGCAGAGTGGTGAATTGTTCAGTCCTCGCAACGACGAGTATTCATTCGCCCGTTGAGCCTATGAGCCATGACTCACCGCCTCGTGGCGTGAGCGCATCGCAACCCTTGGGCGACATCCGGCGCCCTTCGAGCCTAGACCAGATCGGGCTCGGCTTCATGTGCGGTCTCGAGATTCACCAGCAACTCGCGACCGGCAAGTTACATTCGCGGATGCCGAGTCGGCTCTTCGACCTCAAAATAGAGGAGATTCCAGCCCAATGGAATCGCAACAACCGACGCCTCCGAGCCACTCAAGGCGAGGGTGGGCGCGTCGATGTCGCAGCCCGCTTCGAGGCGCGCCGCAATCGCTCATTCGTCTATGTTCAATCGCCGAACGCAGGCCTCATCGAGATGGATGAGGCTCCACCACTCGGTCACGATTCGAAGGCGATCGATGCGACCTTGACGATAGCGGCGATGATGGACGCCAAGCCGGTACCGGTTCTACAGGTAATGCGCAAAACCGTGGTCGACGGCTCGAACACGAGTGGCTTCCAGCGCACGACTCTAGTGGCGACCGACGGCATCCTGATGACTGAGACGGGTGAGGTCGGAATCGATGTCATCTGTCTCGAGGAGGATTCGGCGAGAAAACTCGACACCCGCTCGACCGAGCACGGCGAGGTCGTCATATACACACTCGACAGGCTCGGAGTGCCCCTTGTGGAGATTGCGACAGCGCCCGATGTGCAGAGCCCCGAACATGCGAAAGAGACCGCACTGGCCCTCGGAACCCTGCTGCGTGACACCCGCATGGTTCGACGCGGACTGGGTACCATCAGACAGGATCTCAACGTCAGCCTCGCCTGCGGAGACCGCGTCGAAATCAAGGGCTGTCAAGACCTTGACTGGATTCCTCGAATCATCCGTCTCGAGATGGCCCGCCAACTCCACCTCTATCGACTCGCAAACGATCTGCGTCAAGAGGCGAATCTGCCCGAACTTCCCACGGACCGACGCGATGACCAGATTCCAACCGAGAATCGCGTCGCAAAGGCAGCCTCAGCGCGTATACCCATGCAACTTCATGAAGTCACAGGGCTGTTCGCCAATTGCTCATCCAAGATGGTCACCGACTCCCTCGCCAGAGGAGCCAGCGTCAAGGCAGTGATCCTACCAGGCTTCGCCAACCGAATCGGCAGCAAGGAAATGGACGAAGAGAACGCCCAATTGCCTCGCCTCGGAAGAGAGTTGGCAAGCGCAGCGAAACTCGCAGGAGTCGCGGGCATCTTCCACTCCGACGAATTACCAGCTTACGGAATCGAAGCAACAGAAGTCGAAGCCATCCGCAGCGGCCTCGACCTCGCAGAAGCAGACGCCTTCGTACTCTGTGTAGCACCCGAGTGGCAGGCCGACCTGGCCCTCGAATCGGTCATCACTCGAGCCAGAAAAGCCTACCAAAGAATCCCTCAGGAAGTCCGCAACGTGGTCATCCGCAAGGGCTCTCCTGAGGACGGAACGACTACCGCCATGCGACCCCTGCCCGGCGGAGCGCGAATGTACCCCGAGACCGACATCCCCACTCTGACCCTCGAAGAGCAGCGTTGGTCCGACATTCAAGCCAACCTGCCTCTCAACCGTGAACAACGCAGAGACCGCCTGACCGCCTACGAAATCTCGCAGAACCAGATCGAGGCCCTGATCGGCGCCGAACTCGACGATGTCTTCGCAACCGCTCTCGAAGGCGGCCCATGCGGATGCCCTCCCCTACCAGCCAAAGCCACAGCATCAGCACTCCTCGACAACACGCGAGAGCAGATCGCCGAGGGAACCGGGCGAACAGCCGAAGACGTACCGTGGCCAGTCCTCACACTGTCATTGCACGCCCGCGAGCAAGGCGTCATCACCAGAGAAGGAATCGTCCCGATGGCCCGCACCCTTTGGCAGAACGGTCCATCCCATAGCGAAACCGAATTCGAGAACCGCCTTGAATGGTTCACCACGCAAGCCGAAGAAGCAGGCTTCACACCAGCCGACACCAGTGCGGTCGCCGATGCCGTCAAGGCCGTCATCACGAGCCGAGCCGACTTCATCACAGAGCGCGGAATGGCCGCAGTCGGCCCCCTGATGGGAATGGTGATGGCAGAGTTGGGCGGGTCCGCCGACGGTGCTCTCGTGAGCCAGATCCTCAGAGAGAAGATTTCAGAGATTCTGAAAGATTAGACTCGACTAACTTCATAGACTGATGAACCAGCCCTCTGGCTCCATGTCAGACAAACTAAGGACCGCATCGATTCTGGTCCTCGTCGCCCTCGTTTTTCTCGCACCAGCGATACGCGATGCAATCTCTGAAGAATCTGCAAAATACGTCAACGATAGCGAATCGGCACACGATGGACTGCCGTCTGAATGGAATGATGAACAAGTCATTTGCGTGTTATTCCCAGACGATTTCCCTCACTCGATATACTCGTCTGGAGTGACAATGATCGACGCCGACGGCTCGGCAATCGGCGTGAATGAAAACTACAACGTGACCGGCGCCTGCGTCGGCGGATTTTCCGGATATAGCGATGGCATGGAATTCATGCTCGATGCGACCCGCGTAGCAGGTGGCCATTTGGCAGTCGGCTACGAGGTCGGTGATTGGGGGCCATACGTTCACACAATCGGAGGGCTCAACGATGCCGAAGTCACAGGCGACTTCAGTGGAGCATATTGGGAATTGCACCACAACGGTGAGATGTCATGGCTGGGAATCGGCGATGTAATCCTCTCAGAAGGCGATGTGATTCTCTGGCGCATCGGCACTTGGTGAGTTCTTCCGCTCAGCAACGCTGAAGAATGACCTGACCGCCAGAGAAACGGGGTTCCGGTATGTACGACTTCCACAACATCGCTCTGGCTCCGGCCGAGAGCCTTCTGCTCAACGCCGCGATTCTCTCCGTCATCGTCTTCGCATTGCTCAAGGCCGAGCGTCGTTTGGATGAAGGTAGCGGGTGGATCATGCTGGCGCTGCTGGCTGTTTTCGCATTCGCAGGCCGCATCCTCTTCGAGCCTCTGCCGAACATCCAACCGGTGACGCTGATCGTTCTCCTCGCGGGAATCTATCTGGGTTCTCCTCGTGCCTTCGCCCTCGCTGGCGTGGTTGCGCTGTCGACCAATGTCCTGGTCTTGGGACACGGTCCGTGGACTCTCTTTCAGGTGATTGGCTGGGGAGCTGTCGGCTGTTCCGGTGCGCTTCTGGCCGACCGACTGCTGATTGAGGGCGAACTTCAACTCAACAGGGTTGCAGCCCTCGCCTTTGTCTCGGGTTTTGCTTTCAATTGGATCGTCTCTTCGAGCATCTTGCTGAAGACCGACCCAGCGATGCTCGCCCCGTATCTGCTCAATGGGCTGCTATACGATCTCTACCACGCTGTGGGCAATCTCGTCTTCGCCGCGTGGATGGCAACTCCTATCGGTGATATTCTGCTGCGCCATTCCATCGCACCGACGAGTGAGACGGTGAGTGAGATTGTCACGAACTGAAGAGATCACCATGGTCCTCGTGACGCGTGCGGACCTCAAACTCTCAAGAGGCAAGTTGGCGGCTCAATGTGGGCACGCTGTTGCGGAATGTGTTCTGCGCGCGCGTAAGGTATCGCCTCGCACACTCGACCGTTATCGCAGGGATGGCGGGCGCAAGATCGTCTGCAAAGCGCCCGACGAGGACTCGCTGCGGCGCATCCTCGGCAGAGCAAAGTCAGCCGGCCTTGTGACCTACCTCGTCAGCGATGCCGGCCACACCGAGATCCCAGCAGGGACCGTCACGGTCGTAGGCATCGGCCCTGGGCCGCGCTCTTCGATAGATGCCATCACCGGTGACCTGTCATTGGTCAATTGATTTCCCAGGTCAACCAATCACATTCGTCAATTGATCCTCCCTAGCAGCAGAGGCCTATGAGAAGGCCGAATCGCCAGGAACAGCAGGTTTCCCACGAAACTGAAGAAGCCCCCACAAAGGGAATCCTCTGAGGGGGGTTGAGAGTATCGGCGAGGCTGGGAGAGAAAACTCCCCCAGCCTGCCTTACGTGTATCAGTTCAGTGAATCAGATTCCCGAACTTCTCAGCCAATGTTGTCATCGATGGTGTTAGCCAAAAGGGCTCCAACACCGACCATCGCACCATCAACAATCCAGTTCATAGCGACACCAACGATGCCATCTGCACTGCTTGCAAGTGATGCTCCCATCTGGTGTCCACCATCAAGGACCATCGCTCCGCCAACGACCATCAGGCCAAAGGCGCTTATCCACGCGGAATCGCTCCTCGTGTGTATGGTCCACCAGATCGCACCAGCGGCGACGGTTGTTATCGCACCCCAAGCTTCAGGTGCCGCGAACTCCGCAGCCACCCAGCCAGTCTCGATAGCACCCACTTCTGTGACCATCATAATGGCCACGAGGGCACCAACGGCCTGTGCGAGCAATCGCATTCCGTTCGCCATCCAATTTCCTTCGACATCGCCGAGATCACCAGTCATCATGTGACACCAGGTCACAACCGGCAGGACGTGAGCCCCACCGAAGGTCATCCAGACCGCGCCAAGAGCAACCGCCCCCTGCAAGGTATCTAAGCCGAGTCCAAGGACCAGCCACGATACCACGAAGGCACCGCCAATCTCTGCTTTCATTGCATTCATATCAACTTCCATATTTTTCTTCCTCCCGCCTAAGCGAGCAGTTTCTGCGCTATTCATTGAATATATAACAAAAATGGTCGAATTCCGGAAGTAGTCTATCATTGTTTCACTTTTACCGCTTCGCCGGTGTGCCTCAGAACACCTGCTTCCTCAGCGCGCATCGAGTGTAAATCGGCTGCAGAAATATCGAAATTGGTGCTTAGCACCACGGACGGAATAGTCATCAGCGGCGACCCTTTCTGAGGGATCAATGGTCACTCAGGTCGACCTCGAACCACTGGTTCGAGATGAATTATTGTCCCGATGTACAGGCCTTTCGGGCCTGATAGAGTGGCTCGACGAGATCGATCGCAGACCAGGCCTCGATGAGCTGGACCACCGACTTCGAGGCATCTCGATCAACCTCGAAGCACTGAGGAATTGCATCGGCTCTGCCGATGTCGACTACCAGAGGAATTTCATCAAGAAAAGCGAGTTCTACGAACTCGTAGCAAATACCTGGAAACCCGGCCAATCGACGCCGATCCACGATCACGTCGGCAGCGACTGCGCCTTTCCTCATCGCCTCCGGCGTCTCCACGGAGACCATCCATTCGCTCGACGCGCAGGGTCTGGCCGTACCGACTAGGGTGCGGACCTACCAACGCGGAGAGGTCTGTGCAGCTGACGAACCCGACATCCACCAGATTTCTAACGACGCCGAACACGAACTGATAAATATCCACATCTACACTCCCCCCTTGTACGCCTTCAATGTCTACGAAGCGGCTTCGGGAACGACTGCGTAGCAGTCGACGAAATTCCTTTCAATCCTGAGTTTGATGAGGCTTTCAAGAGCCGAATCTCTTCGTGATTGCGGGCTTTTCTTCGCGCCGGTTCTCACGTCGGTGCTCTTGATAGGCAACGGGATGCACGGTGCGCTGTGCGCGACTATCCGAGTGAGCGTGTCGACCTGCGCTCCGACACCGTGACTCAGCCGACCCCGGCGATGCGTGAAGTGATGGCGAAGGCGGTGGTCGGCGACGATGTGCTGGGTGATGACCCGACCGTCATCGAATTGCAGAATCGAGTTGCGGCTTTGTTGGGAAAGGAAGCGGCTCTTTTCGTGCCCTCCGGAACGATGGCGAATGCTCTGGCGATCAAGTCTCAGACGAAGCCGGGGGACGAGTTGATCGCCCACTCGAAATCCCACATCTACCTCTACGAAGGGGGCGGCTACGCTGGCATCTCCGGTTGCTCGATCGCTCTGCTCAACGGACCTCGCGGCATCATGTCTCCAGCCGACGTCAAGGCTGCGATTCGCAAAGCCGAGGGCAGCCAGTCGCACTTCCCCGACTGCAGCCTCATCTGCGTCGAGAATACCGCCAACATGGGCGGTGGTTCGCTCTACAGCCAAGCAGCGATGGACGAGATATGCGCCATCGCCCACGCCAACGATTGCCGCGCTCACCTCGATGGTGCGCGCATCTTCAACGCCGTTGTGGCCACCGGTACCGAGGCGGCCAGGATGGTCCGCGATTTCGACAGCATCGCAATCTGCCTCTCCAAAGGACTGGGCGCGCCCGTTGGATCCTTGCTGATTTCTGACCGAGCGACGATCGATGAAGCCCACCGCTGGCGCAAGATGCTCGGCGGCGGCATGCGGCAAGCAGGCATCCTCGCCGCTGCCGGACTCTACGCGCTCGACCACAACGTCGAGCGCTTGGCCAACGACCACGCAAGAGCCCTCAAACTGGCGAAGTCCGTCAACTCTATGGAGGGTTTTTCGGTGGATTTGCAGGCCGTTCAGTCTAACATGGTCTTCGTCGATACTGCTGCTGGGGCAGCCGCTGATTTGGTCAAAAGTCTGGCTGAGCAAGGCATCGATGTCCTCGCCCTCACCGATTCGAGCATCCGCGCAGTCATCCATCTCCACATCACGGACGAGGATATCGAGCGCACGATTGCAGCTTTTGCTGATGTTTGAGAGCCGATTCGCAGCGACGCAATGAAGCCGAACCTTTCATCCGAGCGTCGATTTCGGAAGCACGATGAGAACCATTCTAGCGCTCGCCTTGACTGCGCTTCTCCTCGCGCCGATAGCCGCCAGTGCTGAGAGCGAGCCACTGTGGGAGGTTGCCCGAAAACAAGCCGATGCAGGGACTTTCGGGGGTCTGACGATAGCCTTGGGCGAGGGGGCGAGTGACACTTCGATTTCGATGCAGTACAACGATATGCCGAGCATCGTCGAGGTCTACACTGCGACTTGGTGCTCGAACTGTGTGACTTCAGAGCACGCGATGGAGGAAGTCCTGAGCGGCATTGATGCTGTTCAGATCCACTATCATCGACACTTCTTCGAGATTGAGGATCCATTTGGTAGCAACAGCACCGAGGAGCGTTGGGAGGCGGTCTATGGTGAATCCTCGACAGCGGTCGGTGGCGGCCCTCGCCTAGCCCCCACTTCGATCATCGATGGCGAGCGGATGCATATCGGCTCCAGTCCAAAGGGAGAGAGTCTGATTGACGATTACACCTGGTCGATGGCTGTTGGCAGCACAGCCTGGTTCGTGGGAGGAGCGATTGAATTCGGCGTCTCATTCGAGGCTGAAGCAGCGACTTTCTCTTGGTCGCTCGACGATCTCGTCTTCTCCTGTGCTGACGACTGCCCCGAACAGCAGACGACGGCTTGGTTGATGTTCGTCGAGGATTCTGCTCACTTCTCAGAGGGGTCGAATAACTTGGAGGATTATCTTCACGTTCTGCACGAGGCGATCGCTCTCGATAGTGACAGTGGAAGTCTGTCCGTCGATGTCCCAACAGCGTGGGATGGCGACGATATGAAGGCGATTCTGCTCGTCGATTGGAAAATCGTCCACGATGAGGCCCGAAACCCGAATCCGCTGCCAGCAGCGGGCCTCTCGACACTGCTCTCACTGCTCGCAGCAGTTCCCGTCGCGCGGCATCTGCGCGAAGATTGAGCGCGACGCCCGATTCGTGCGTTTTATTCAATAACCCCCGGGGTGCATCGCTGACGCTCGGTGAGGTCATGGTTCTGGAATCTGTCTTGTGTATCACAAATGAGGAGGTCTTCGCCGGGGCCTTGCCAGAGTGGTTGCGCAAGCACCTGATACGCCAATGCAGGGACTTCCGCCCTGTAACGTCGGGTGGGCCCGCCCGCATTCTGGTGATCCATCCCAGTCAGGAGGCGAGGCGTGAGTGTCTGGCCGGCCTCGCCGGCGAGGGAGTGGTCATCGACAGGACTCTGCACCACACCCTCGAGTCTCTGGAAACATCGCTGCTCGCGGATCTTCGGATGCCGCGTGCGCTGTCGCTCTCAGGTGGCTGGGAGATGGTTCTGAACGAGGCCTGCGCGGCAGCGGCCACTCGCCTCGAATTTCCAATTCTGAATCCGCTGCCGACGATGCCTTGGGGCGAGCACAAGACCGAGGCACTGGCGCAATTGCACGCATTGCTCGCCCGTGAGGGTTGCCTGAAGGATTGGGATGGACCTGGAATCGATGCTTTCTCGCGGATTCTGCTCCGGCTCGCGAAGGAACTCGGAGGGACGCATCCGGACTTCGTCACTTCGGGGGTGATCGAGCGATTGGAGGAGTGGGTGAAGAGGGGTGAGGCGCCGTTCAGTCTGCGAGATGTGAGCGGCGTGATCATGCTCGATCATGCACCGGTGATGGGCGCGAAAAGGCGCGAATTATTGGTTGCGATCTCGCGCCATCGACCGCTTCATCAACTGGTCCATCCAGGTAATTTCAGGCTCGGACAGCACGGTTTGCTGCTCCTCGATGAACAGCCTGTTCGGAAGGCTGACGGGGTGCCGGAATGGTTGCCTGAGCACGAACCGCTGGCCAGAGGTGCAGAGCCCGAATCGAGCCATGTGACTCGCCTCATGGTTCAGCGCGAGGAGCATTCGATGCCCTTCGCGCTGGACGCGCTGGCCTGCCGATTGCGCGAGAATCCAGATGTCGAGGTAATCATCATCGATCCATCTCTGGAGGAGAATCGTTCGCGCTGGCAGCGCGGTCTTGCCGATTATGGAATCCTAATCGCGAGCGTTGAGACGATGGCATCGGGCAAGCCGCTCGGACATTGGCTGGCCGCGAGTTCAGAGATCTGTCATGGGCCGAATTGCTTCGCCCTCGAATCACTCCGAGCCTTGGCGCTGCAAGGCTCAATCACACTCTTCGAAGCCCCCGCGGACCATCCGACAGAGGCCCGAATCAGGCCGAGCGCAAACGCTGATCTGATGACCGAGATGGCTCGAAGCGAGCATGTTCTGGGCGGCCCTGGCTCGCTTCGACGCTGGATGGAAACTCTCGCTCGCGAGACCACCGATGAGCGCAGTGCTCTCGCCAAGGAGAGCACCCAATGGTGGTTGCTCTGCCTCGCGAAGACCAATGAAGCTCTTCTGGCAGAACACGACAGAGTCGCGCTGGGCGAGCCCGAGATGTGGATCGGCTGTCACAGCCGCCAAGCCCTGCCGCTGCCCACGACCGCTGCAAGTGGTGATGAATGGCTGACTGCAACGCTGTCACGCGTCGATCTCGCAGTCAGCATGCGCGGCTCGAGCGGCTCCGAATCCCTCTCCGCCGCCGTCGTCCAGAGCCTCGTGGACGCCCACCATCGCCTGCGCAGGATGCAGGAGAGCCTCGGTCAATCGAGTCCAGCGGGCGGGGTGGATTGGGTCGAAGAATTGTCCAGCCTCCTGCGCACAACTCCAGTTCCAGCAGGCGGCGGAATTACCAGTGGTCGAATCAGACTGCTAACTCCCTCAGATGCATTAGGCTGCACTGCCGATCTGATCATCCTCTGCAATCTCTCGAGCAGTTCTTGGGACTTGCGAGTCCCGAAGATCGCCTTCCTGGGCGATGAAGAGCGCCACACACTCGATATCCAGAGACCAGATTCACCCATCAGACAGGCTCGCCACCATCTGTCCCACCTGCTCGCAGCCGCGAGAGAGGAAGTCATCATCCTCGACCCCAGCCTCGACGATGCCTCACCAGCCGCTGCACCGATTCGTGAATGGGCCAAACTCAACGACCCCGAGGATGCCGCCGAACAGCTCCCCACAAGACCCGAAACATCCGCGAGCCCACGCCATCAACGTCGTGTCGACGGAGAGAATCTCGATGGCATGCAACCGTCGTCGAGAAGCCCACTGAATCCACGAGCGGTCTCGATTCCTCTCGATATTGCTCTGCAACGAGACCGAGAGCGCAGAGAACCGAAGGAATTGGGCCCTCAAGGTTACCTCCCCGAAGATAATCGCCCCTTCGTCTGGGGGATTGGAAGCAACGATCTGCTGCGCAAACCACCCGGCACCAAAGTCAGCCCTCGAGCCGCAGACCGCTGGCCAGTCATCGGTGGCCCTGCCACGATCGACCCGCGTCCCATGCTGCCACAGGAGACGGGCTCGCAAGCCTTCGATAACAGACATGGACACGGCGAGGGAGCCGGTCAAGTTGTACCGAAATGGTCGGCGAGTCGGTTGAAGGATTGGCTATCATGCCCACGGAAAGGCTGGCTTTCAAAAGAACTCAGAACCGAGGAAGAAGAGAAGCAGCAAGAGGATCTCGACGCCCGCACGCACGGCGAATTACTCCACGAAGTCCACCACCAATTATTACGTAGAGTGCTTGGAATGGAGGAAGGAATCGAGCGCGACATCGGCGAGGTTCTGGCTCAAAATCAGCCGCTCAACATCGCCGATTCTGAACTCAGGGATGCTGAATTATTCCAGATCGCACTAGAAGAATTAGACAGGCTCGCGCCTTGGCTTGAGCGCACAGACGCAGTTTCGACGAACCGCCTGCGAATGCTGACCGGCTTCGACCGGCGCGATTGGAGGGACTGGCTCGCCAACCCTCGACCCACCCCACCAAGTGGTCGGATCGGCACGATTGTCAGCGCTGAGGCGGAGGTTCGCGGCTCGATGCCGATCGCTTACGAATGGGAGGCGATGTCTCATGACGAACGTGGCATCGAAATCAGCCTAGCTGCGCTTCTGACCAGTCCAGCAGGCGAGCAATTGCCTTCGATCCGCCTGCGTGGGATGATTGACCGTGTCGACCTGCTTTCATTCGACATCGGCAGAGAGGTCTGGGTCGACGACGCTGGTTCTGCCAGCGTCGCCCCGATTCGCATCTTCGGCACGGATTGGAAACCACGTCGACTCGTAATCATTCGCGACCTCAAGACGACCGAGTCGATAGAGGCGAAGAAACGCCATGCACTGGGCTTGCTCGAAGAGGTCCAACTCGCTCTCTACGCCCGCGCATGGGAAGTCGCCCACCCCGGAGACCTAGTCGTTGGCGCGGGCATCAGCGTGATGGGCCATGACACCGAACACTGGGTCGAAGTCTCCAGCCACATTCCAGCTTTGGCTTCGCGCCCGCCGTTCGGAACGCAGACTGACCTGACCAAGAAGCTCCACCGCTTCCCCGACGAAGGACCGAATCCGGAGAGCGATGCTTTCCGGGCTTGGTTGGCGCAGCGGCTCTCGGTCGCACTCGGCGCCGCTGCCGGCGCGGCCGCCGGCCGTGTCCACGCGACTCCGAGTCAGGAGGCCTGCATGTATTGCCGAGTCGCGTCGATCTGTCCCGTGGCGATTCGAGGTGATCCGAGATGACTTTGAACACCGCCCAGAGATTGGCGCTCAATCTCGACTCTCACATCGCCATCGATGCTGGGGCTGGGACGGGCAAGACCAGCACCATCGTCGAGCGCGTCATCGAGCATTATCTGACCGAGGATCAACGCGCGACCCGCATCCTCCCGCGTCCAGAACGTCCCGGCCGCCTGCAAGGCGGCTTGCTTGTCTCTCCGATGTCTGAGCGAATCGACCTCAACGACTGGGGAGGATTGCTGCCTGGAGAGGTCGTCCTGCTGACTTTCACCAACCTCGCAGCCGATGAGATGCGTGACAGGCTGCGACACCGAATCGCTCAACTGCGCCCCGGCTCTTACTCAAGCGACAAGGATGACCAGAGCGATCCCCGCATCCGTCATGAGGGATTCCCGGAACAACTCCTGATGCTCCTGGAGGATGCACCGATCGGGACCATCGACTCATTCTTCAATCAACTCGTGACACCTTATCGCAGCCTGCTCGGCGATACTCTGGGCCATGATGTGGTCACCGAGGCTGGCCGCATCCGCATCATCGAGGCGGGCATCAACACCCTTTGGAGGCTGCCCAGAGCGGCCAACCTCCTCGGTGATGCAGTCGATGCGGGAGTCCCAGCCGATGATGTCGAAGCGGTCTTGGCAGCCCGCGACAGAATCGCCCGCCACTTCGCGGGCCGTAAGAAATCGGCTAGAATGTTAGGTAATCTGATCGACAATTCAATATTCATCGGCGAGGGCGAGCGAGGTCTTCTCAACGCCACGAACAGAGTCGATCCTGAGCTGCTGCGGGCGCGGTTGATGGAGTCGATCCGTAGCCAAGATATCGACGAATTCACCGGCCGACTCGGTAACTCGATTTCCGATTATTGCGAGGTGATACGCAATCACATCAGCCATTTCGCAGCGACGGGATGGGCTCCCGAGACGCGAATGGCGAGCCTCGTAGAACTCGCAGATGATGGCCGACCGGCCGACGATTGGGAACGACTGGTCTGGGCCGGTCAAGTCCTGATGTGCACGGTCAGCAGCAAATTGTTGAAGCCAGACCCGTCCATCTTCCCCAGCCACAAATTACCCAACGATCAGCAGTGGCCAGCAGGAATCGAGCCTTGGTCCACCATCAAACCGAATGCTACGAAGATTGCAGTTCGAGACCAGATCCACATTTGCACGAACGCCGTCAAGGATCTTCTGGCTTCTCCATTGGGTCAGAGAGTCCTGCACCACACCCAACTGGCGATGATTCTCGAAGCCACCCCTGGAGCCCACGCACCGCCCGACCACGCCTCGTTGCTGCGTCACCTTCCCGAACCTCTTCCAGAGCGACTCAATGGTGGTTTGAGAGCGGCGACCTCGGGTTTCACGCTTACTGCTGAAGCCCGAAACCTCGACGATCTCAGAATCGTTCTACACGGCCTCATAGGCATCGTCAAGATGCTCAAAGAGCGCGAGGAAGTCCATGAATTCGACGACATCACCCGACTGGCAGGCGACTTGCTGCTCGCGAAATGCCCCGATATCTGTCGCACTTTTTACCCTCGCAGGATTATCGACGCGCTTGATTCAATCCCCGATGAAGCCTGGCGCGACGATCACATCCATCGAGCATTCAGGGCACTCGAAGCGCTCGAAGCCAACCCACTCAGCGCGGCAGAATCGGCAGATGTTCTTGGCGAGATCCGTGCGGATCTCGAACGCCGGCTAGCCTTGCTCAAACAGATTCGCCGGCGCTATCGAGCCTTCATCATCGACGAAGCACAGGACAACTCACCATTGCAGTGGAGACTGCTCTCGAGGCTTTGGGGGCCACGTGAAATCAGGACCGACGAGGTCGAGGAACCGGACACGGATTGGCAACCGACGATCTGCTATGTGGGCGATATGAAGCAGTCGATCTACGCCTTCCGCCAGGCCGAAGTAGCCGGATTCCGACTCTACGCCAACCGCCTCCGGAGAATCAACGAAGCCGAATTCCAGAACATTCCAGTACTGACTCGCGCGCCCGAACTTCGACGCCAAGATGCGAGCAGAGACCCGCGATATTCACACCTCCTCCAAATCCTCAGAGGCTCCGAATTGACCGACGCTCGGGCTCGAAATATCACTGATTGGATTCCCTTCGATTCGAACGACGGCACCGTGATTCTGGACGCCGATGAGGTGACGGCGCGAACTCAAGGATTGATTTCGCTGCGCATCAATTATCGCACTCAAGGTGGTTTGCTGAGGGTCATGAACGAGTGGTGGGAAGACGTCTTCGATGAGCGACACCGCTTCTTCTCCGACGCCGACTACTACGCCGAGGCGCAACAATTGATTCCGCAACCTTCGAAGCAGAAGAACTCGGGAACTCTCGAGTGGATCTGCCCAGTTCGAGACGGCGGGGAGAGCAACCCGCCGCGAGAACTGATTACCTATCTCGATCCATTTGGACCGGGCAAGCCCGATTCTGCCGAGCGCCAAGCGATGATGATCGCGATGCGCATCAGGGCTTTGCACGATGGTACGTCTACTCGCGTGCGTGGGGCTAATGGAGAATGGCGAGTGATTCAGACCGTTGAGAAGGTCGAATATGGCGACATCATGATTCTGATGGCGAGCAGGGGGAACCTGCGCGACACGATGATTCGCCATCTGCACGATCTTGGTATCCCAGCGCAGGCCGACAGGGAAGGCGGATTGCTGCGTCGGCCTGCCGCTGCTGAATTGGATGGCTTGCTGCAATTGATTGCGCGACCGCGCTCACGCCACGCGGCTGCATGGGTCGCGCGCTCATCGCTCATCGGCATGAATGATGACGAGTTGCAACGCTACCTTTCGGCTGACGATGAAGATGACCTCCTGACTCGGTTGAGCCGCTATACAACGAGTCAGAGACAGGCGAATCTGGTCGCTCGGTGGATTCAGCTAGCCGCCGCCGACCGACTAATCGAAATCCTCGAAGAGACCATCGATCAGTCGGATCTTCTGACAGCTCACCACGACCATGTCTCAGCTCAGGATGTCGAGCAGTTCGTCGATGTGGTGCGCCAATTGGCAGCAGAGGTCGGCGGCGACCCAATCGTCATCGCCGACCGCATCAGAGACCTGCGCGAACAGAAGGGGCGGGCTCTGGAAGCCAAGACAGTCCCGCCTTGCGAGGCGGTCCGAGTGATGACGATTCACGGAGCGAAGGGACTGCAATCCAAGGTGGTAATCATCGCCGACCTGTTTTCCGACAAACAGGTATCGATGACTATCGAAGACAATCAACGGCTCATCGTCAGTCCCGAATTCTTCGCCAGCCACCCAGCGCCGTGGGCCGGCCTCGATACGCCACTCTCCGCCATGTGGCGGCATACCCGTCGCATCCACATGGCGCGCAAGGATGCTGAGGCTCGCCGACTTCTGTACGTTGCAGCGACCCGAGCCAAAGACCACCTGATCATCGTCGGCTCGCCGCCGAAGACGAAGTGGAGTGAGGACGGTGGTCTCGAATTGCCTTGGGGCTACACGCCGACAAAAATCCAACTCGGCCAGATGTGGGCCGAATCGCTGCGACAAGGATCTTGGCGACGCGGTGAAGCCAACAGCCCTTGGTCTCAGGATGGCGATGCTGCAGCGGTTGAACAACTGATGCCGGCCAAGGGCGAGACCCGCTTGCTCGACCCCGCCGCCCTGCAGATCGAAGGACACCTCGGCGGCGGCTCGATTCTGCCCGGAATCACCGTCTATCATCATCCGGATTGTCTCATCGACGATGAGGCAAATACAGAGACACCATTCACGCCACTTCAGAAGCATGTTCGATTCGATCTACAAGCCCATGCCGTTGCTCAGATCTTGCCCACAGTCCAACCTCGCTCCGATTCGGGAGCTCGCCTCAAACTCGCCCCACATCGACTCTCCAACATCGATCGATGCCCCCGTCGCCACTGGTTCGAGACCCGAGGCGGTCTGCGCCCAGATCCAATCTCGCACGGGCGACCACTCGGAGACGAAGATTGGGACGAGAGAGGGGAGGGCGATGCTGAGGATGGAGCGAATCTACCGACCCCATCTCAAATGGGATTGATGGTCCATCGCATCCTCGAAATCGGCATCGGCAACTCTGGACCGACAGGCGAAGAACCAACCAGACCACTGCCTGAGACCTGGACGAGGCGATCGACCAGCCGATTGCTGGACGAAGCCCTGATCGACGAGGTTTTCGAGGAGCTTCTGCCGAAAGGCGTGGACGAAGATGCGACACGCGAAATCGTCAGAACCATGCTCGAGCGCATCGAGGCTGGACCAGTCGGCATCCTCAGCCGCGGTGAAGAATTCGAAGGCAACCGCGTCGAAGGACTGCGAACCGAATACCCATTCACTATCTCGAACGCGGTTGAACTCGGCACTTTAGAGCGCAACAGATGGACGCCCGACGGCCTCGAAGCACTCGCCCGAATCGACTCGGCGACCGTAGACATGGATGGCTCCATCGACCTCATCCTGTGCAGCGTTAGCGAGTCGAACTCGACGGTCCGAGCAGTCGACCTCAAAACCGAACAAGCAAGATCGATTCTCGACGGAAATGGAAGGCTCATCAAAACCCTCGGCAAGACCGGCTCAGCACCGGCATCAAAGGCCGAAACCGAGATGCTGCTCCACCATCGACTCCAACTGGCACTCTACCACCGAGCCCTCGAGAGAATGGAATCACAACGGCCGCAGCATGAGCGAAGAGAGGTTGTCCGACCAGCCATTCTGGTAGGCGTCACAGGCAGGCTGGTCGAATACCCAGCAGAGATGTTCGATAGCGCACAATCCGAACTTCACACAGTCCTCCAGACAGCGGCGAGAATGGCGTTGACGACCGAATCACCCCTCTCCGAGTTCGAGCGAAGACCGGCCGAGGAAGCGCAAATCTGCAAAACCTGCCCGTTCAACCAGGGAGCGATTCCGATCTGCGGGCCGCAAGACGAGTGAGCCGCAGCAATCGAAGGCCTCATTTGCCGAACATGAGAGGCGCGCGCATGCCCATCGACTACACGAGCATGATGGAAAAAAACGAAGCTATCTGGGAGGGGTCGATTCTACCGAGCCTGTCCGAATTCATCGAGATACACGCACTCTCGCCAGGCTTCGAGCCGAACTGGGCAGAATTGGGCGAGCTCGACGCAACTATCGACCTCTTCTGTGGCTGGCTCGACACTCAAGACATCCAAGGATTGACCTACGAAACCCACCGAATCGGCGACCATTCACCCGTTCTGCTGGTCACCATCGAAGGCACTGGAGCGGGCGAAGTCCTGTTCTACTCGCACCTCGACAAACAGCCGAGCCGACCCGAACTCTGGTCCGAAGGGCTGCACCCGCTGAAGGCCGTGCGCAGGGATCCGTGGCTCTTTGGGCGCGGCTCGAACGACGACGGCTATGGCGGATATCTCTGCGTGACGTCGATTCGTCTGTTGCAGGAAGCCGGGATTCCACATCCGAGAGCGACCTTCCTCATCGAGACCTGCGAGGAGTCGGGATCCTACGATCTACCACCTTACCTCGACGCTTTAGGCGACCAAATCGGAACCCCTGACCTTATCGTTGTACTCGACAGCGGTGGTCCAACCTACGAACACATTTGGGTTACTGAGGCGCTGCGGGGGCTTGTCGCGGGCCGGCTCTCGGTCCGCGTCTCAACCGAGGGAGTGCATTCCGGCATGATTGGAGGCACGATTCCCTCGTCTTTCAGAATCCAGCGAATTCTGCTCGACCGCATCGAGGATTCGAGTACTGGCGAGGTGCTGATTCCTGAGATGCATGTTCCGATTCCCGATCTCGTCAAACAGCAGGCTGCGGGGCTTGGTGCGATTCTGGGGGATGCTCTCTGGGCCAGTCTGCCAGTCGTCGAGACTCTACAGCCTCAGACAGAGGGTGCAGATCAGATGCTGCTCGATATCAATTGGCGGCCAGCCCTCGCAGTCATCGGCGCGGATGGCTTGCCGCCCGTGCAGACAGCGGGCAATGTCCTGCGCACGAATACCGACCTCAAACTGAGTTTCAGAATCCCTCCAGGGGTTGAGGCAGAAACAGTCCAGAATCGGGTCAAGGAGATTCTCGAGGCCGACCCGCCATACGGGGCGCAGGTGACTTACGAAGCCGAGCCACCATCGAATGGATTTCGCGCCCCTGCGATGGACGAGCGCGTGGCTGCAGCCCTCGATGAAGCGGCCATGAAACTGACCGACAGTCCACCGATGACGACATGGATCGGAGGTACGATTCCGTTCATGGCGATGATTCAGCAGAAGTACCCCGGGGCCTCCTTCCTCTGCACAGGATCGTCGGGGCCCGGCAACAATGCCCATGGCCCCGATGAGAAACTGCATATTCCCCACTCGAAGCGAGTCAACGTGGTCCTCGCAGCGGCTGTGGCAGCCCTGTGTGAGTGAAGTTTTCTTTCCTAAGAATAGGGCCGTATGAGCGAGTCGAGGAGAGTGCAGCAACCGCTTTGCAGCATGATTGTGAATCCGCCGCAGTTATAGAGGAGCCAAGGCTCGACTGTCGCGAGGAGTGCTCATGACCGACGAAGCCGGCACCGTATCACCCGATCTCCGCATCCGCCAATTGGAGGAGGATCTGCTCAAGGAGAAGGATCGACTCGACAAGTTGTACACCGGTTACATGGAGTTACAGAAGGAGGCCGAGGAGAAGACCGCGGTCATCGAGGTCCTCGAGAAAGAAGCCATCGACAAGGAGATTGAACTCGAAGGCCTCGACTCGCTGCTCTCAGGGAAGGATTCTCGCATTCGAGGCCTCGAACTCGACGGTGCCAAGTCTGGCAAGCGCGTCGAGCACCTCGAGCCGGAACTGGAGAAGATGGAAGAGATGTACACTCGTGAATCGGCTCGTCTTGGCCGTGTTTTTGAAGTCGCAGAAGACCTCGACGAGGCTCTGCGCGTTGCCAAGGCAGAACTCTCGACCCGCGATGATTGGTACGTTCAGCATATGCAGGTCTTCGAAGACTTGAATGAAGCCATCAAGACTCGATACGATATGATCGACAGCGCCATCGAGGCGATTCGCGAGCAGGAATTGAAGCAAGCGACATTCCGCGAGCGGATGGACGAGGCGCTCGAGGCGGCGGCGGAATCCGAAGAGGAAGCCGACGACGATGATGATGACGACGCCGACGACGAGTGATCACTCGGGCTTCGAGCCGTCAGCTCGTCGAATGCATTTCGCAGGAATTCCACCCCAGACTTCACCGGCTGGAATCTCAGTCCATTTCGGCAAGACGGCCTTGTAGGCGAGAGTAGCGCCATCACCAATCACACATCCGGGTTGTACCGTTGATTGACCTCCGATTAGGCAATTCTTGCCGATGACGACCGGCGCGAGTACCAACTCGCCCTTCTCGGTCAGGTGACCGTTGAGTACAGCATCGCCTCCAACGATCGTTCCATCTCCGATCGTCAATGTCCAAGCATCGTTGAGATTGTCGCTGTTGATCTGCACCCCCTTTCCTATCTTGGCTCCCATCATCCGATAGTGCATGTTGCCGATCCATGTCGGCGTCAGGTGGCGCAGGAAGATCAGTGCGAATCTGTGAAGAATCGAAGCCAGAGCCCAACGAATCGTCGTGTAGGATTGCAGTGGGACTCTGGCTTCGGGAAGTCGCGGTTTGGTCAGCATGCCGATGAAACCCGAGAGGAAGATTGTGCATAGCCCGAATGCCAGAAAAGCCGCACCGCCGGCCAGGCCGAAACCGATGGCTTGCTCTACGAAACTGAAATCTGCGACGAATTCCGATGTCCACAGCAGAATCGCCGCTGAGGGAATCATGCAGATGCCCCAGAAGGCAGCGGCGACGAAGATGAATGCAGTCGTGGCGAGATGCTGGATGGCAGCGAAGCCACGCATGGCTGCCCACAATCCACAGATGACTTGAGCGATTCGGCGGCACTCACAGCCGAGTCGGTATTCTCAAGACGGCCACTGCCGCCCAAATGGCATGGCCGGTGCGTGTGGCATCCTGGGCGAGGGTACTCCGGCGGTCAAGATTCACCATCTGGTCAAGGCGCCGGAGAACACCGCTTCCTCCATCGCTCGGCGTGAATCATGGGACGCGAGCAAGCCGGCGACGGTCTACATCACACCCGAGCGACTGCCCGACGGAACCCATTGCAAGGCAGCCACGGTCATCATGCGCAGCCGCGGTTGTGCTTGGTGGTGGAAATCAGGATGTACCTTCTGTGGTTATTTCAACGACGTGCGCGACGATGTGACGGCCGACGACCTCTTCGCGCAGTGGCAGGAGGCGAAGCGAAGAACCAATGATTTCGAGGGCTGTAGCATGGTCAAGGTCTACACTTCTGGAACATTCTTTGAGGACCAGGAGAACCCGCCTGAGTGGCAGGAGCTGGTGCTGCGAGAGACTCACGAAATGGGACTTCACCTCATCGTCGAAGCACAGGCTCACATGTGCAGCCCCGAGAAGTTGGCATGGGTGGCAAGTCACCATCCGGGCTGCACAGTGGCTATTGGATTGGAGGCTTATGACGACGCAGTGTTGCGATTCCACGTCAACAAAGGCTTCTCGGTCAAGACTTGGCACAGGGCGATAGCTGACCTGCGCGCCAACGATCTTCGGGTCAAAACTTACCTCATTTTCAAGCCGCCTTTCATGTCTGAGGGCGACGCTCTCAAACACACAACAAAGTGGCTCATCGAAGTCGCCCCACTATCCGACGAGGTCTCGATAAATCCGATGAACATCCAACGCGGAACCATCGTCGACCGACTCTTCCGCAATCGCGAATACCGCCCGCCGTGGCTGTGGTCGCTAGTCGAGATGATCGAGCAAGCCCACCAGCCGACAGCCACACACGAGGCGCGAATCATCGTTCACCCGACAGCGGCGGGAAAAATCCGCGGCTCACACAATTGCGGAGCCTGCGACAAAGAGGTCGCCGCCGCCATCGAGCGCTACTCAGTGTCGCGAAACCTGTCCGAATTCAAAGGGCTGGATTGTGATTGCAAGGCGGTCTGGAGAACCGAGGTCGCCGCTGATCTCGCTCTCCCGACGCCATTGGGTACAGGGCGCGACAGACGCCTCAACCGAGTTGACGCGATGCGAGCGCCCTGACAGGAGGGACGTAGTCCCTCGCCGAATGCTTAAGGGGCAATCTCCGGTGGTCGGGGCGTCCTGAGTCCTCTGGGTGAGTGGTGAGTGAATGTCGAGCGATGATGAATCATTGGGCGGATTTCTGCAAGGAGAACAGGAGCCATCGGCTTCCTGGGCGATTCTGGTTCTCGGATTAGTCGCCTCTCTGACTTTCCTGACTCTCTTCAGCATCCTCTATCCTGGCCAGAATCTTCCAGTCCTTTCCGACTTCGAGACTTTCGGCAATCTGACAGGCGGAATCTGGTTCTTCATTCTCGGAGCAATCTTCGGATTCTTCTCGATCATCGCGACGATGATTACCGAGGCAACTCGTGAGTGAGGTGATTTTCATGGATGCAGTACTTTCCACGATGATGATCTTCTGGGTCTTGGTCTTCGCTTTCTACGTCCTCGTTCACCGTGGGCTGTGGATCTTCACCGACGTTGCCCGAGGCATGGGTCTATTCATGCTCGAGAAGGCACTTGGTCCTGGAATCGAATTGGTCGAGGGGCGCGAGAATTCGGCTGCCCGCTCGTGGATAATCCAGTCAGCTCTGTGGTTGTTCTTCGGTGCCACGCTTACTTTCGAGGGACTTTGGTTGGCCCATGAGCCGTCTGCACTGCACTCTCTCTCGGCCTGGGGCTACAATCCGACTTCGGCATCTCTGTCCTCTGCTGGTGAGTACGCCACGCTCTACGGAGCCGTCGGGATGGCGATGATCGGCGCTAGCCTGCACATCATGCCGCGCCTGCTCGGTACCGAACTTGCGAGCGAGCGCAACGCCACGCTCGTCTCCTTCCTCTGGTCCCTCGCAACTTTCGTTCTGGTCATCGGCGCGCACGATCCGAGCGTTCTCGGCGCACCTGTGCTGGTCATCGGAACCACCCTCCAGACACTTGCTTTCGCGGCGATTCTGATCAATCATCTGCTGACTCTCGCGAACCGCACACGCGCCATCGCCCTGCCCGCTTGGCTCATCATCATCGGTCTGGTATCTGACCCGCTCGCCCTGCTCGCGAACTATATCGCGGGTGGCTTCGAGACCGGCGTCGGCCAGTGGTTGATGGTCCACATGATTGGTGGCACTTTCTTCTTCGCGACAATCGCTGGCGTGGTTCTCTACACCGCCTCGGTCGCCACAGGTAATGCTCTGTGGTCGCGCACATTGGTGGGTGCGACTCTGGTCGGCTCGATGATCGCGATCAATCCTCTGGGTGCTATCGATGGCAGCATGGCTGTGGGAATGCTCGGTCTGAGCGCTGCTGAGTTGGCGCCATCGATGGATGAGCGCATCGTCGCCAGTTTCCTGATGGCCTTCGCGCTCATTCCGGTTCTCGCTTTCAGCGGCAATACCCTAGTCACCATCCGCGGTGAGGATGCCTCCGTCGAGAATTCTGATTCTGCTGGAATCCCTGAGATCAACTTAGGCGCAATGATGCTGATTCCACTTACGATTGGGGCACTCTTCATTCAAGGCGACACCCTGAGCGGGGTCGCTGAATTGAGTGGAATGGCAACGACGCTCGGAAAGATGGGAATCTGGCTGATTCTGGTCCCACTCGCCTTCGGCTCGGCTCTCGCACTCTACCCCGCGATCTCCGGTCGTCACCTCGCTTCGCAGAACCGCGCTCGCTGGGCTTTCTGGCTCAGCGCTGGTGGGGCTGCCTTCGGCCTGACCCTGACTCTGATGTCGGATGTCATCGGCATGTCACTGCTTTCCGCAGGCGTCCTGGACCCTTCCTCGTTGGCACACGATCTGTCCGTCACCGGCTCGGTGATGTTCTACGGTGCGGTCATCGGTGCGATTCTGCATTGCCTCAACATGGTCAGCGGTCTGTTCCGCGGAACAATCGTCGCCGAGGCTTCGGCAACCGCTTCGAGCATCAAGGCCGATTCTTACTCATTGGCTTCGCCGACGAGCGTTCGCCGGATTCTGGCGGCTGGTGCTGGCATGGACACCGAGGTCGTGCCGGTGGGCGAATCGGACGAAGCCGGCAGTGCTACCAAACTCTGAGTTTGCGGCAATCAATACGGTCTGGGGTGGCCGTTTTTTTTCCTACTTTGGTAGGAAACCTGAATCCGTGCGACCGTCAAGTTGAGGGTCGCTGGCTCTCGTAGGTGTGGGGGGAACGACATGAGGATAGGGCTGGTCGGCAAACCGAATGTCGGCAAATCGACTACTTTCTCGGCTCTCACCGCAACACCCGTGGACATCGCCGACTACCCTTTCACAACCATCGAGCCCAACGTCGGGGTGGCTTGGTTACCACTGCGCGAAGACTGCGCCTGCTCGTCTCTGCGCGCTAAACGCGTGGCTGATGGCAGGTTGGACGCGGTCAGCGAGGACGATGCGAGAGCGGGCAGTATCTGCACACCGAACACCGGCTCGTGCATCGGCCACAAGCGCTTGGTTCCGGTGACTCTGGTCGATGTTGCCGGCCTTGTTCCTGGCGCTGCGAGCGGCCGCGGGCGAGGCAATCAATTTCTCTCAGACCTCGCCCGATGCGACGCCCTGATCCAAGTCGTCGATGTCTCGGGCTCGACCGATATCGAGGGCAATCCCGTTGGCTCGGGCGGCTCGGACCCTATCGAGGAGCACGAGTTTCTTCTCGAGGAACTCGATGCGTGGATCCGTGGCATCATCGAAGGTGGCTGGCAACGCGGGGCGCGGCGGGTGCAATCAGAGGGTGACGGGGCCTTGGTGACCTACCTCTTCGATCAATTGACTGGAATCGGTGCGAGCGAGGCCGATGCTGCAGCAGGAATCGCTGCGGTTCATGCTGGCTTCCCCGATGCTGGAGTGCCGTGGTCGTGGGGCGAGGCGGAACTCTCGACTCTGGCGACAGCGGTTCGAAGTGCTCTATTCCCAATCTGTGTCGCAGCGAACAAGGCGGACCGAGCGCAAGCGGGTGATTGGGATGGGCTGCGAGCAATGGTTGAGGATTCGGGCGGAATCCTCGTCGCGACAAGTGCAGAAGCGGAACTCGCTCTCAGCCGCGCCAGCGATGCTGGACTAATCAATCACAGACCCGGAGATGAGGGATTCACCATCTCAGAGGCAGGCGAAGCGAAGTTGACCGACCAACAACGCGGAGCACTGGCGAGTATTTCTGAAACCATCACTCGATGGAGCGGAGGTGGTCTGATTGGGCTACTGGGCGAGATAGTCTTCGACAGGCTCGAGCGCAGGGTCGCATATCCGGTGCAGGACGAGACGCATTGGGTCGATGGTGAAGGCAACGTCCTGCCCGACGCACTTCTCGTCGCCTCAGGAACCACCGCCAAAGGGCTCGCATACGCCGTTCACACCGATCTTGGAGACGGCTTCATTCGCGCCACCGATGCACGCAGCGGGCGCGTCATTGGGGCGGAGCACGAGGTCCAGAACGGCGATATCATCCGCATCCATGCCAAGACTTGAGGCGAGTAAACCCTCGTCAGAAATCACAATTCGACGACTGGTTCGAGTGAGAGGGTGAAGGTCATCGCAGTCCATGTGATGTCGTAATCTTCGTCATTGTCATTCAGTGGTCCTATCCCTGGCGACGAGCTCACATCGGCGGTTATCGTAGCCGCCCAGGTGCCGCGCGCGAATCCCATATCGTCCCACTGCGCGCGAATCTCATTCTCAGACATATCAGAAGCGGTGTACTCAGTTCCATTGTAACCAGGAATCACATCCCAACGGAGGGTCACAGCATCGCCTTGACAAAGGCCACTATCGCTCTGGTCAGAGAAATTTCCTGAGTTCACGCCCGAGACATCGCTCGCCACATCGGCGGCATCGCTGAAGCCCGGGGTCAAGTCGTCGTTGTCATTGCAAGCGACGACGACTTGCACATATCCGATCATCAAATCCGATTCGAGGTCGAAGAAAGTGTCGTGTGAATCGCCGTCACCGAGGTTGACGCTCTCCTGCAGAGTGATTGAAGTCTCCTCGAATCGAACCACCCATTCTCCGCTTGGCCCGCCACCCGAGGAAGAAGCCATCAGGTCGTCGTCGATGAGCATCGGCATGACAGCGAAATAAGCCGGAAAAATGATCATAAAAGCGACCGAGATGCCGAGCATCGCTTGTTTGCGCGGCGTGTCAACGAGGCTGTCGAGGTCCATACGCTCTCCGCTCTGCCCTCGCGCATCAGCCTATCAAGAAGTCTGCGACTCCAAGTTCGAGCAATTCGATTCCAACCCCGTACGGTAGCGTATGTGCTGGTTTGTTACTAATCGTCCGTACCAGACGGTGTGCTGGATTCCTCTCGGGAAGCCCAATTCTTGAGATCGATTCCTTCGCGTCCGAAGAGGACGCGACTGCGCCTGTATTCAGGCAAGAGGTAGCCGATCATCGAGCGCTCGCCGAATGTCCACCGCCACGGGCAGCGGGGCAGTCGGCTAGACCATTCATCGAGAATCTCGGTCCAGAACTCACCCTCGATGGCGGCAGGAATCTCAAAGGAGACGTGAGTCAATCGTCCAGCTGAGCCTGGTGTGTGAGACCATGTGCGTAGACTGAGGCCAAGCACAAGCCCATCCTCGAATTCAAGGCCAAGGACTTGCGCTTGGCGGGTCAGAGGCATGATGATGGCCCAGCGATGAACCATTCTACTCTCTTCGAGGCGCTTCATCGACCAGCCGCGCGCCTCGCCGAGCAGGCGCAGCGCGCGAACCGCATCGGTGGGTGAGACCGAAGTTGGAATCTCGAGCAGCCGACCGACCATCGATATGCTCAGTCGAAGCCGTCATTTGAGGCTTCGCGCATCGGCTTCGCCCATCGATTTCGCATTGATATCATGCAGCCCGGACGCAGAAGGGCTGAGCCGATTCCGCGGCATCCGCCCAATAAGAGCGGCCAGCGTCAGCACAACCTGATAGCCACCGCTCAGCGGTGGGTGCAATTTCGTTCGTGTTTGCCTTGCAGCTTCAACCGAAGAGGGATCCGAGGCCTTCGAAGCCAGCGGCGTCGTCTTCCTCTTCTTCTTCTTCAGCCTCTGCTTCTTCTGCAGCAGGCGCAGCGTCAGCCGAGCCACCGGCAGCAGCCGGGGCAGCAGCGACGGGCGCTGCGACGGCAGTAGCCATCGCTTCATCGATGTTGACATCACCTAGAGACGTGACGAGAGCCTTGACTCGGGCTCCGTCAACATCTACACCAGCAGCGCCCAAAACTGAGCTCACGCCGTCTTCATCAATATTCTTCTGTGCAGAATGCAGTAACATTGCAGCATATACATATTCCATTTTTCTCACCTATTTTTTTCAGCCGAAAAGGTCACCGAGTCCATCGAACTCAGGTTCCTCTTCTTCCTCCTCTTCCTCTTCCACGGTTTTTTCGTCCGCCGAATCCGCCGCATCGGAGGTTGCGGCAGGAACGCTGGATGTGGCGGCAGCAGCACCGAGTGCTGCTGACAACCCATCATCCAGAGCTGAGGAATCTAGTTGGCCCGCTAGGGCCAAGGCGCGCGCGTTGGCGCGCGAGATGAACAGTGGAATCGTGACATCGTTGCTGATGCCAGCTTCCATGGCGACGGAAAGAGCCTCGCCGCTCGCCTTGCCAAGCAGGGTCGGCATGGTCTGGGCGGAGAACCAGCGAACGTTGCAGGCGAGGTTGAAGGCGGTTGAAGTCGCGGTGATGACGTCCCTGCGGAAGCCATCGACATCGAGGTTGAGTGAGTCAGCCTCGAAGAGGTAGCCGTCATCGATGGCGCCGGTCAGAATGATACCGATCTCAATCGGGTGGATTCCGAGCTTGGCGAGCATGATGCCCATGTCGCCTGAAATCGCCTCGCCCTTCTCAACGACGGTCGAGGTCCTCTGAATGGCGACCTTGCCCTTGTCGATCTTGGCGGGGATTCCGACAGCGTTGAATTCACCGACGATCGGGCCCGGTCCGAACTCGGTCGGGCCCTTCTCGATGACGATGTCGATTGGTGATATCTCGCCTTCTTTGGCGGCTCGGCCTTGGCGAGTCTTCTCTAATTCGTTGAAGAGTTGGAAGGCGTTCATCGTCTCGCTGTGGACGAAAGCGGGTTGGGAAGCGCCCTCGAAGAGCGTGTCCAATTCCTGCGAGGGGCGGCCGGCTTGTTCCCAAGCGAGCCGCATCAGGGTCTTCTTGGCCATCGTGATGCTCATCTTGCTGCGCAGCGAATTGCGCATCGCGAGCATGTTCTTGGCTGGAACTCCGCCGACGTCGACGATTCCGAGGACACCGTCGGCGGTGATGACTGCAGCCAACTCGCCGACGCGATCCTTCTTCCAGGGTGCGATCTTCGCTCCGGTCACTCAATCACCACGACCTTGATTGCAGGACCCATCGAGGTCTTGACGTAGCAGGAACGAATGTTGCCCGCGCCACGCTCGAGTTTTCCAGTGACGCGCCTCCAGATGGCGAAGGCGTTGTCGGTCAACTCGTCGAGACTCTGCTCGCGCGAGCCAACAGGGGAGTGGAAGGTCATGCGGTCGCGGCTGCGAACCACAGCCGTGTCTTTGAGTGTGGCAGCAATCATTGCTGGGTCGAGAGCAGGTGGGACCGGGCGTGGCATCTTGCCGCGCGGACCGAGGACGACTCCGAGGAAGCGCCCGACGGTTCCCATGTGAGGGATCTCTGCGAGGAAGAAATCGATGCTGTTTGCGAGTTTACGAGCCTGTTGACGGTTGCCACCGAGGTCCTCGATGGTGCTCGGGTCGATGATGTCGATTCCAGCAGCACGAGCCTTGGTAGCCATCTCGCCGGAGGCGAACATGGCGATCTTCACCGGCTTGCCACGGCCATTGGGGAGACGAATCTCCTCCTGGATGCGGTTTGCCGGATTCTTCAGGTCGATGTCCTTGAGATTGAATGAAATCTCAACGGACTCAGTGAACTTGCGCTCAGGAGCGCTGTTCAAGGCTTCTTCAATCGCTGTTTGGAAGTTGTTCTTCATTTTCCCTCACCTCTGCGGTCAACGAGGTTCCCCTCTCCCGCGGTTCGTGATGATCATTCGAAATGCTCGTCGAATCTCCCTTCTGCCATCGCCGCGAGGGCGTCCTTCGGGGACAGGCCCTCGACATTCACGCGCATCGAGACACATGTTCCCATGATCTCGCGGCTGCGCGCGTAGAGTGTTGCACCGGTCAAGCGGTCCTTCTGCTTGTCAGCAATCTGCTTGACCTGATCCATGCTGAGGTTCTCGGAAGCACTCTCCCAGTCGCCGTTGCACTTCTTCGCTCCAAGGGTCTGGATGATGATGTGAGGTGTCTCGTTTCTCGCTGACATTCTCAATACCTCCCCTATGAAGCGACTCGGCGACCTGCTCTCCCTATTTGAGCGTGCTGACAGTCCCTCCGATTGCTATTTTCGCGCTCACTCGACGCGCTGTGTGACACGGACTTGGTCTGCCCTTACAGTGAGCGCGACAGGTACTGCTGCCTCGAAGAGTTCGACCGTGACCTCTTCCTTTGATTCTGTTACGCGGATGACGCGAGCCGACTGGCCCTTGAACGCGCCACCGCTGATCTCGATGATGCAGCCCTCCTCGATGCCTGCGGTCGCAGCCTTCGGCTCGAGATAAGCGAGTGTGTTTTCGAGAGGTGATACTCCGGGGAGGACCTTTCGACAATTCTTCAGGCGGGTGGTGGTCATTCCGACCATTCCGATGAGTTTCTCGACGTGGTGCTGAGCCGAGGCTTCGACGAAGATGTAACCGCGCACGTGAGCCGGATGCAGAACTCCGAAGACCTCGTCTTGGATGTCCTTCAGCGAGCCGGTCCCTGAAAGCCGCGCGCGAATCTCCTTCGAGACATTCTGCTCTTGGCCGATGCTGGTCTTGAGGATGTAGAGGTAGGAAGCCACGTCGCCGTACATGTCACCGAGTTTCGGAATTGAATAGCGAGATGCGCCAGTGCCTTCCGAGTGGTCCGACTTCACCGTCTCGATGTAGGCGGGGTCGACCCACTCGTGAGCCTTGTAGATGGTTCGGGGACTGACTTCACTCGATTCGGAAATGAATAGAATCGGAGTGACATCGTTCAGGCGGTTGCCGAAAGCGAGTCCACGAGCAGCGCCTGAACGGACGTGCTGAAGATCCTCAGTTGGAATGCCGGTGCACTCGGTGATGCGAACGGCGACCGCGTCGACATCATCAGGGTCGCCGATGCCGTAGACGCCATCCCAGGAGCCCGGGAAATCAGCGACCTCGTCGGCTCTCTGCATGATCAGGACTCGCTCGCCACAGCGAACGTAAGCGACGTATGCGTCAGACATCATTTCACCTCAGGTCTTGGTCAGCCAGTCGAAGAAGGAGGGCAGTATGTTATCCATCAGAACCAGCATTGCGAAGCCGATCAGACCGAGGATGAACATCCCGATGCCGCAGACGATTATGGTCTGGCGGAATTCCTGCTTGGACGGCTTGCGAGCCATCTTGAGGATACGTGCCATGGAACCGGTGCGAACGCGTCGAACGCGCTCTTCGATCTCGTCCTGCCAACCTTGCACGGTCTGCTCGACCGGGCCGACATCAGAGTTCTCGATAGCCATGACTCTCCCTCAAAGCGACTCGGCGACCGGCGGACTCCATTTAAGCACGCCGACCGAACCCTAGGGGTTCGTCTCCGTGGATGTTCTGAGCTTGAATCGAATCGGTTAATTGCCGTTCATCGAGAAATCAATTGACGAATTCGACGGTGCGGCTGCGCAGGTTGCGCATCTGTGTGTGCAGCTTAGCACCGTGAATCTGGTCGGACTTGACGCCTGTTAAGACGAGCAGCACGCGGATTTCATCGCCCATCGATGGGTCGGTGGTAGCGCCCCAGATGATGCGAGCGTAGGGGTTGATTCTGTCGCGGATGAGTTGGGCACAATGCTCGGCATCGCCCAGAGTCATTGTAGGTCCGCCGACGACATTGATGAGAGCGCCGCGAGCATCGGTGATGTCGATGTCCAGAAGAGGTGAGTCGAGAGCCTCATTGGTCGCGGCCTCAGCACAATTCTCACCACGAGACTCGCCAAGCCCGATCATCGCCACGCCACCACCATTCTCCATGACCGAGCGCAGGTCCTGGAAGTCGAGATTGACGACGCCTTCCTTGGCGATCATCTCAGAGACGCCTGAGATCGAGCGTAGGAGCAATTCGTCAGCCACGCGGAAGGCTGCATCGAGTGGCAGATCACGAACACCCTCGATCTCGAGAAGCCGCTCGTTCGGCAGCACGATGACAGTATCACAGACCTCGCGCAGCCGCTCCAGACCCCACTCCGCATTCTGTCGACGAAGAGCGCCCTCAGAAAGGAAGGGATAGGTCACGACAGCGATGGTCAGAGCATTCGCAGCCCGAGCCAATCGCGCAATGACGTGAGCAGAACCGGTGCCTGTGCCGCCGCCGAGTCCAGCGGTGATGAAGGCCAAGTCGCATTCTTCAGCCTCTTTCTTGAGAGCTTTCTCGGATTCAAATGCAGCCTGCTCTCCCTTCTCGGGGTCTCCACCAGCGCCCATTCCCCGAGCGCTTCGACCGATCAACATCTTGCTGTCGACACTCACCCTCAGAAGATGCTGAGCGTCGGTATTGATGGCGATGCCCTTGACGTACTCGCCATCGAACAGCCCCTCCAATTCCAGACGGGCCACGGTGTTCGAGCCGCAGCCACCACAACCGAAGACACGGATGCGGGGTTGCAGGGATTTCAGCAGCGTTTTGAGTTCAGGATCAGTCTCAGTCACGATTGGCGCAGCCGGCGATTCTTCCCCCTCCCGTAGTTCCAGAACTCGATTGATAAGATGCTTCATTACTCTCGCTGCGGCTCGGGCTAAGGATAATCATTCCCCTCCTCTTCGACCACGACATACAGGTTTTCCAAAGGAAAACGGCCTGCCGCTGGGTCGATGAGTTCGATTCATGGACTGAGTGATAATGTGGGATGCCCCAGCACTGCTGCTGGTTACGGCAGTTTCCACGGTTTGTTTGGGAGGAACTTGGTCAGCTGAGGGGGTGAGTTTTGTCGCCCATTTTCAGCGAGTTTGTTTCAATCGGCGAGAAGCCGCTTGCGGGTCTCAGCAAATCTGACCAAGAAAGTGTAGATTCCCCCCCAGAATGAGACCGCCAACGCCAGCGTCATGCCGTTGAGTTCGGTATTCCCAAGAAGCGCACATTCTGCATATTGGTGAATGCCAGAAACATCGATTCCAGCCCCGCCAGTGCCAGCCTGATAAGCAGCCCAGAGCAGTCCTGCCAAGGTGATGACCAAACGGTCGGCGCGGGAGAATCCGCCATACAGCCGACCCAAGCCGACCGACTGAGCTTGAGTCCCCATGTACGAGCCGAGTAAGGTCAGAAGAGCGGCAGCCCAACCAGCCATCGGGTCGATGACGAAAGCAGCATTGTAGCCGATGGCAATCAGCAGACCGACATCGACGATGCGGTCGATCGTATGATCCAGGAAATCACCATACGGTCCGTCAGTGCCTTGGTGACGAGCCAGAGCACCGTCGAGCGCATCGAACACGCCAGCCAGCAAAACGAGGATGACAGCACCGATGATCATCATCGAGCCGGTGCTGTCCAAAGAGGCGATGGCAAGCAGGTAAAACGCTGCGAGAGAAATCACCAATGAAGCCCAGGTCAGAACACTCGGATCGAGGTCTCCTAGGCGTACGACGATGGGTTGAGCGGCCTTGGTCCAGGTATCGCGCATTTTCTCGAACATCATTCATCCATCCTTGCAATCCAGTCCAGCACGGCCTCAGGGTCGGTCGGTTTGAAGCCATCTGCAACCCACGCTTGAATCGCTGCGACTACCGATTCCCCACTCGCATCGGTAGTGTCGAACTCCGCCCACGGCGCTTCACCTTCACGCTCGTTCCACGCACCGCCAAGCAATTCCCACTCGACATTCCCTTCAATTTTTGATGATGAATAACCACGCTCGCTCAGGCGTCCGCGGAGGATTTCTGGGGAGCAGCGGAGCACCACGACAGCGTCCGCGGGGAGGTGGTGCGAGAGGTGTCCATCGATTATCATCGGCGAGGCAGGAGCCGACTTCCATGATTCAGTTAGTGAGTCAAAAAGTGCATCGAGATCGACCGGACGAGCATCGTCGACAGGGTCGACCTCGCCCAGTGCGCCGGCTGATTCAGCCAATTCTTCGATGCTGATAATGCCGAAGCCAGCCTTCGCCAGCAGTGCCGCAACGGTGGTCTTGCCAGTGCCGGGGGTGCCGGTCAAAGACAGTCGGAAGGTGTTCTCCACGAGTCTTGGGCGAGTGGAGGAAGCCATGAACGCATCGAGAGGCAGGCGCAACATTGACCGCATCGCAGCACTCGCACAGACTCATGAGCACGAGTGCAAGCATCCTCAAAGCGATCAATCCGCGCACGACAAAACTCAATCTGCTGCTCATCGCAGTACCATTGACCTGGTATTTCGCCTACATCGCAAACGACTCCACGGCCGCATTCTTCGCCTCGATGGTGGCGATCATGCCGCTCGCTTTCCTGATGGGACGCGCAACCGAGGAAATCGCCTTGCAAACCTCCGACTCCCTCGGCGGCCTCCTCAACGCCACTTTCGGCAACGCCGCCGAATTTATCATCGCTTTATTCGCAATAATCGCAGCATACGAAGGCATCACTTCCGGTACCGAAGTAGGACTCGAGACATCGAAGACGATGGTTCACTTGGTGCAGGCCAGTCTGATCGGCAGTATCCTCGGAAATCTGCTGTTGGTGATGGGGCTCGCCTTCGTCTGGGGCGGAATCCACTACGAAGAACAGTCATTCTCCCAAACCCAGGTCTCCGCAAACGGCTCGCTTCTCCTACTCGCGGTCATGGTTCTGGTCGTTCCAACGGTGTTCCACTCTGCGGTTGGAGGGTCTGAAGGCGCTTCTGGAGTCGAGAATCTCAGCCATATCGCAGCTCTCGTTCTACTGGTTCTGTACGTTTTGTTCCTGCTGTTTCAATTCAAGACTCATTCGCATCTTTTCGCGACTGAGGGTGGGCATGATGAGGAGTCGACGACGAGCAAGAAAGATGCGATGATTCTGCTGGTTCTGGCGACGATCTTCGTCTCCTGGATGGCCGAGATTCTCGTCGGTTCAGTCGAGGTTGCGGCAGCCGAAGTCGGACTGCCACATATCTTCATCGGGGTGATTCTGCTGCCGCTTTTCGGTAATGCTGCTGAACATTTCACCGCCGTTTCAGTCGCTGCCAAGGACAAGATGGATCTCTCTTTCGCGATTTCGATGGGCTCCTCGACGCAGATCGCGGTGTTCGTCGCCCCGCTGATGGTGGTCATCGCTTGGGCGCTCGGTGTGCCTCTGACGTTCGAGTTCGGGGTGCTCGAGACCGTGGCTGTATTCATGGCGGTGATGATAGCCAATCTGATCGCTGCGGATGGCAAGTCGAATTGGTTGGAGGGTGCGATGCTGCTTGGCACTTACGTGGTTCTCGGTGCGGCTTTCCTCTTTCATCCCTGAATCAGAGGGTA
>DAHR01000018.1:70247-79261 GCA_002498525.1 Euryarchaeota archaeon UBA58 | reverse complement strand
ACTGGAATTGATGCTGATATCGAATTGGATGTTCGTTATAGGACTTCTACTCATTCGATTTCTTGCAATAATGGCGAGTGGCAAGATGAATTCAGTAATTATTCTGCATTTCGTGGTGAAGGATTGAATTGTCAACATCACTTTTCTTACAATGCTTCTATCTACTTCTCTGAACTCAACGATATAGACTTAGACAGATATGTTCTCGAATGGTCTGATTGGCACTACTTCATCGTCTGGGAAGAGAATACAGTGATTGTTGAAAGTTGAATACGAAAGAGCGAGCCGACCGGCTTGTGCCGACATATTCGCGCGATGACTTCACCGCGCCGGTCAAAGACTACGATTTCTCCGCCGTCAGCGACGTGGCTTCGCTCATCGACCAGATGTCGACGGCCGGCGGATTCACCGCGACGAAGCTCGCCCACGCGCGCGATATTCTACGCGAAAGTGTGGCGAAGTCGGGCGAAGAAGGCGTTTTGAATTGGTTGTCATTTCCGGCCTGTCTGTGTGCGACGGGAACTCGTGGATTCTTCCTTGAGGCGATCAAGCGCCGTGCTTTCAACGTCATCATCACCACCTGCGGAACGCTCGACCACGACATCGCTCGGACCTACCAGGACTACTTCCACGGCGACTTCAACCTCGACGACATCGCCCTTGGCGAAGAGGGACTGAACCGTCTGGGCAACGTCATCGTACCCAACGAATGCTACGGTGAGATTCTCGAGAATGTGGTAATGCCTTGGCTGTCTGAAATCGAAGAAGAACGGGCTGCTGCACAGCCCGACAACCCTTGGCTTGGGTTTGGCTCGGTCGAACTCTGCTGGGCCATGGGCGATAGGATCGAGGACGAGACCTCGCTGCTTCACTGGGTCGCCAAACACCGCATTCCAATGGTCATTCCAGGTCTCTCCGATGGCTCGATCGGCGCTCAATTATTCATGCACCGTCAGAAGAATCCCAATTTCATGGTCGATTTCTTGGCCGATGAGCAGATTCTCTCCGACTTGACTTGGACCGCCGAGGAATCTCATGCGCTGATGGTCGGCGGTGGAATTTCGAAGCATCACGTGATCTGGTGGNNGAACCAGTATCGTGATGGACTCGATTCTGCGGTTGGCATCACCACCGCGCCCGAGCACGATGGCTCGCTTTCGGGCGCTCGGCTGAAGGAAGCGATTTCATGGGGCAAGATTCGACCCGATGCGCCCCATGTCACGGTCGAGGGAGACGCAAGCGTATTGCTGCCAATCCTCGGCGCTGATCTCTTCGGCGGATGAACCGAGTGCGTCCCATAAGTAGCCGAAGACGCGGCCGAAGACGAAAATTACCGTCAGCGCCGCGATGAACGAAGTGACTGTTCTCAACAGTTACATCTTGTGTTTGTGCTGGTTGAGCCATGACTCGAAGTGGCCTCTCTCAGATATTGTGCGGATATCCTGACCTCCTCGCCCTTGAAAGTAGCTAGTCAGCAAGCAGCGCTATTCCCGACCGATCTCAATTCCGGGTTTTGGCCCAAATTCGGTTCGGATGGTCCCTACCCGATTCCAGTGCGAGGCGTTTCCGGCGCTTATCACTCAGTGTTTAGGGGAAAACGTTGCAATCTGATGCCGGGATAGTGATTATATGTCGTCGGTTTGCAGCCGGGTGCCATGTCCATTGAGGCTATGTTGCAAGAGATGATAGATAATCTGACTGAAACCATGAAGGATGCTGGGAAGCATGACAAGGGTGTGAACGCTGCTGGAACACGTGTCCGCAAGACGATGCAGAGCATCAAGGCCGCAGCTCAGGACGTGCGCAAGCAGGTCCAAGCCGACAAGAATCAGTGAATATCTCGCGCACAGCGCGAGGATTGCTCAGAAGTAGAGATCAACTCTGAGCTCATGCTCAAGCATCTTCTTTCATCTGAGCATGGGCGAAGAGTTCCATTATTCCTAATCTCATTGCTGTCAGTGGATGCCATCCCTCATCGCGCCCAGCAGACTTCAGCGCATCGTGCAGGGGCGTGAGGTTTGGTCGCGTGACTCTTTGCTTGATTTGAGCAGCGGCCGGACTAGGAATCGAAGAAAGCGACTCGATGCTGTGGCTGAGGTTCAGCGCATCGGTGTAACGACCCCAGAGCAAGCCCATCTCGTCGAGCACGGCCTCAGCTGACCAGGCGCGGCGACCGGCCAGATCGATGACCCCTTGGCTGATGGCGTCGGCGTCGGCGAGAATGATGAGTGAAATCGCGTCTGAAGCGTCTCTGATGTGGACCCAGTGGCGCGCTTCGAGGTCGGCTGGTGCGAGTCCCTCGGCGCCTTCTTTGACCCACTCAACCCACTCGTGGATGACCTCGCTTCCCCAACCTGTGAGACCCTCGGGAACCAGCAGATCATGGACTCTGACGATGATCTTCGAATCGGGTGGCTGCGAATCGGGTGGTATGACTGCGATGTCTGCGGCCGGGTCAGCGGAATTGGCGGCGGCCGTCCCAATCGCGACTGTAATCTCTGCTGCGTTGCGCGAGTCGGTGAGACTGGCTCCGGCTCGGATCAGACGGTCGGCGATGGCGTGGTAGACGCTGTCTATCTCGCCCAAGAGGTGGACTGCTTTGCCGGTGTTTTCGGCATTGCTACCTTCGGCACTTACGATGGTGCTGTCGCTGGCACTGTCGGCGGTTGTCATTCGATTCTGCGAGCAGGGTCGCCCAATTGGTTCTGACTCAGACAGTGGCTTCGATTGCCGCTTGTTCTTCAAGGGCGATGAAATGGTCAAGGCAATTGCGCACGACCGTGAGTATCAGGTCTATTTCGGCGGAGCTGACATCGAAGTGCGGGGTGAATCGCAGCGCGTTCTTGCCGCCGTGGATGACGCCGAGTCCTTGCTCGCGGCACCATTCCTCGACCTTGCCGAAGCCGACGACTGGGAGGCGGTCTTCGTCGAGTTCGACGCACAGCAGAAGTCCCGTTCCTTGGACCAACGGAATGCAATCTGGATAATCGGCTTGCAGAGCCTTCAGTCCGGCGAGGAATTCATCACCCATCGTCACGATGTTGGCTCGCATCTCAGGTGTGACACGGTGGAGCACGGCGATTGCGGTCTCGAGCGCTCTTGGGTTCGTCGTCATGGTATTGCCGTAGACTCCGACGATGTAGAGGTCGGCAGCACGCTCCGACAGCCCAATCACCGAAAGCGGGAACTGACCAGCGTTGAGTGCTTTAGACCAGGTTTCGAGGTCAGGTTCCTCGGCGTCCTGGAAGCCTCGGTAATCGACGACGGAAAGGCAGCCTTGTCCACGCAATCCTGCTTGGATCGAGTCGACGAGCAGCAGGCTGCCGTGCTCCTTTGTCAGTCTGCGAGCCTCGTCGTAGAACTCACGAGTGATGCAGGAGCCTGGACTTCCCTCGCCCTGAATAGGCTCCATCGCCATCAATTCGATGAAAAAGCCCTCGTCGTCCGCACGAGCGAAGATGGCTTGCAGTGCAGCGATATTGTTCTGTTCGACGGTGAGGATGTGGTCTCGATTGCGGAAGGATGCGAGGTTGGCGTTGTACGGACCTTTGCAGGAATCAGAAATCGACGCCGGCCTTTGGGTCCGTCCATGGAAGGATTGTTTCAGCGACAGCAGCTTGATCGGTTTGCCTTCGTGTCGGCCTCCTTCTTTTGTCATCTGGTGGGCATTGACATCAGCGATCCTCATGCCGATGGTCACCGCTTCGGAGCCGCTGTTCAAACAGACGAAGTGTGAGAACGGACACCCGCCTCGCGTGTGTCCCACCTCTCTGCGCAGCGCATCGGTGAACCGCTTCTGACTGAAGGAAGGCGTCATCACATTGGCCATCACCCAATTCTGACTCATCGCTTCGATGATCGCATCGGGCCCGTGACCGGCGCCGAGCATGCCGTAGCCGCCATTATCGTGTAGAACTCGACCGTGGCAGGTGACGATCCATGGGCCTCTCGCCGCTAAGGCAACGTAGGGATTGACGGTCTCAGGTTTGTAGAAATTGATGTAATCCGCTTGCAACTTCTCGACGAGGTCAGCCTCATCGAGCAGCAAGGTGGCAGCGCCGACCTCGTCGCGCAAAGAAACATGAACAGAATGGGCTTCCTCGATCGCTCGTCCAAGACTCGAATCCCGCCGGCAGAAATCGGCAATCACCGAATCTGACAAGCCGATGGTACGGGGCGTCCCTGAGTTCGAGCGAATGTCCTCCAAGAGTCCAGCGAAGTCGGGCACGAGCAGGGGTGGGAGTGTGCGCTCATCAACGTTCTCCGTCATCTGATTCCCAGTTTCCGGAAGGAGGATTTCGCAGCCGCACTGTCAGATCGGCTTTTCTGATAACCATATCAAAAATCAAACTCACTTTAGTTTTCTAATTGGTTTTTTTGTTCTTAGACTAATATTTCAATTGGATTATCAGTCTTCATTAAGCGATAGATTAAGTGCCAATCCATCGAAGGGGGCCGCAGGGAACAGCACGGGGGAAGCACTGACCCAAAACGCGAGGGAGACACATGAGCGAAGAATATCGGATACAGGAACTACTGCAGAGAGAGGTCTACGTTGGCGAGACTTTGGTTGGAATCATCACTGGTGAACGCAGCCATCCGCGCGACGAATTCGTCCGATCGATGCGTCTCGAAGTCGTTGATGATGTGGCTGATGAGTACATGCGAAAGGCTGCTGAATGCGCTCCTCTTTCGAAGGAATTGGTACACAGCATCCTGCCGAATGGCGGCGTGAAACTGTCGAAATCGATGCGCGAGTTGCAGCGCAGGTGGCGCAACACGATTCGCATCGACGAACAGCTCTGGGCGCCTGACGAGTTGCTCGACCGAGCCGTCATGGACAACAATGGCATCGACCTAGGCCAAGTGCTGGGATTCGTCAAGGTCAAGCGGACCTATCGCGGGGTCATCGTTCAGACGCGTTCGGTTCTGCGGCGGAAGTACGAATTGCCCGAGACACTGATCGTTCCGGTCAAACAATTAGCTCGCACTACAGCGTTTTTGGATGAATTGATCCTACGATGCACGATGAAGAGGTTGCTCACTCTACCGAGTTACCTGGCCCTCAACGATGACTGCGATGATCCTAATATTCAGTGATTGAGCAGATTCTGCAGCCCGCGCGCGAGAGCGGGTGCTGAACTGACGACCGCTCTTGGATTCGGCAGCGAATCGCTGCTGTGAACGCCGTTTACGTGCGATGCAAGGCGGCTGATCGCGCCTGCTGTGAAGAGTCCGTGAGTGCAGGCGGCGTGGACTTCTGTTGCGCCCTGGCGGAGCAATGCGTCGCTGGCGCGACAGATGGTTCCACCTGTGCTGATCATGTCGTCGACGATGGCGACGACTTTGCCGTTGACATCGAGGTCCTTCGGTTGGTGCTCGATGGTGTGTGCGTCGATTCTGGTTTTCTCGAGATAGCTGAATTCGCAGCCCATCAGCTTCGCTACCTCGGTGGCACGCGCAATCGCGCCCTTGTCGGGACTGAGGATGAAATCGGGCGCGACCGTTTCGGCCAGATGTTCGGCGATCTCGGGCATGGCGCTGACGAACTCGACCGGGACTGCGAGATTCTCGAGGATCGCGGGTGCGTGCAGGTCGAGGATGGCGATGCCATCACAGCAACGCGCGAGCATCTCTCCTATCACCCGCGCGGAGATCGCCTCGCCAGGCGAGAAGCGCTTGTCTTGGCGAGAATATCCGAAGTAGGGGATGGCGAGGAAAATGCCTGGACCAACATCGGGCAGGCTTTGGGGCTCTTCGCCCTTGTGATTCGAGAGGTCACCTCGGCGAACATCCCTGATCGCCTCGAGCAAGAGGATGGTTTCGAGGACACCTGCGTCCGGATATGTATTCGAGACCAGCACAACCGGCTCGGCGCGAATCGCATCGAAGGCTTCGGACGGAACGCGCACGTAGCCCTCGCCGTCCGGGAATCTGCGACTCTGCAATTGCACGAAATCGAGCCCGAGATGTGGCGACAGGGCTTCTGCTACGGCCCGACCTGAGGTACCGCTCACAACGGGCATGGTTGGCTTCGGCCACCGGCTGTCCCTTCATGACTTCTTCTCTCGCTGAGATAGGTGTTGAAATCACGATGCACACCTTCAAAATGGGTATGCCTCTCGCCGGCTCTGCTCAAGGGCGTGTAGCTTAGTTTGGCTGGAGCACCCGGCTGATAACCGGGAGGTCACAGGTTCAAATCCTGTCATGCCCACCAACCCATCCGACCTCTGGAGTCATCTTTCTCAGATGAGGTCGGAGGAGTTGGTGGGCAAATTTCCTATCGCTGAATAATAGCGTGGTCAGCCCTAGCAATGCCATTCTCAGGGGCTGTTTATGATCATCTCAAATCTGTTCGAGGAATCACCAAGAACGCTTCACTCAGGGCTTGTCTCAAACCATTTCCGGTTCCCAAGAAATATCAGAAATCGTATTCTCGCAGCGTCTGGGTCAAGCGGTCAGCATCAGCGACCCAGACGCTGCGTTTATATCGGCCACGCCGTGCGCCGGACTACCCCACATGAGGAGTGAATCCAATGAGTGTACACATCGCATACGAAACCCCACAAGACGTGCAAGAGCAGGTTTACGAGATGGTCAAGGCCATCGGTAAAGACGGACGAGGGACGCTGAAGAAGGGCGCCAACGAGGTCACCAAGGCTGCTGAGCGCGGTACTGCTCAGATGGTCGTGATGGCTGAGAAGGTCAATCCAAGCGAACTTCTGGCCCACATCCCAATGATTTGCAAGGAGAAGTCGATCCCTTTCATCTACGTCGAAGACCAGGCCTACCTCGCTGAAGCTGCTGGAATGCCCACTGGGACCCGCACCGCTGCCATCGCAGTGATGGAATTCACCAAGGATGCCGCGGACCACTTCAACGGCGTCAAGGGCCACTACGAGACCCTGATCGCTTGAATGGATGAATCTAGGAGTTAGGAGGACATCGAAATGGCAGAAGCCGAAGCATGGCCCGCAGAGGTCGTCGAGATCGTCGGCCGCACCGGCATGACCGGTGAGGCGACTCAAGTCAAGGTCCGCGTCAACGACGCGTCGAACCCACGCGACATCGGTCGCATCATCACTCGCAACGTCGTCGGACCTGTCCGGATCGGCGATATTCTGATGCTCAAGGACACGGGCCGAGAGGCGCGTCGACTCAACGCTCGCTGAGGTGAAGAATCATGCCCGAGCGCCGAGTATGCAATTTCACCCACGAGGAGATCGAGCCGGGTACCGGCATGATGTTCGTGAGGCGAGATGGCACTGTTCTCTGGTTCAAGGACAGCAAGTCGCGCAAGAACATGCTGAAGTTGAAGCGCAATCCGCGCCGCCTCAAGTGGACGCGGCGCTACGAGAAGGGCGGAATCAACTGATTCGTCGTCTTATTGCCTCAGATATCTGGATTAAGACCGAATAATGATGCTGGTCAAGAAGTGCCTGGGACTGCAGGCAGATGCGATGCTCGATGAGATAGACCAAATCACACTCGATGATTCAATTGAGCATGAATCTGAGTGATTCGAGACGGAAGGATCTGCCACAGCCATTTTCGCAATTTCACTGACGCAAGATAATATGACGACGCTGCCTCGGGTTGGCGGGGTTCTGAGATGTCTGAGGAAGAGAAAACAGTTGAGTACAAATTAGCCACAACCGCAATTCACGCAGGCGAAGTCCACGACCCATTGGGCTCTCACATCAATCCGATTTACCAGACATCGACCTTTGTTCATGAGGACTTCGAAGCCATCGAGAGTTGGAGACGGGGCGAGAGGGAAGCCTATACATATTCGCGAGGAGATAACCCGACTCGCGAAGTTCTAGCACAAAAAATCGCGGCATTGGAAGCCTATGGCATGGAAAATGCAGATGCTGTCAGCGCGATGATTTTCAGCTCAGGCATGGGAGCGATTAGCGCAGCCATACTCGGTATCGTGAGCGCTGGAGACCACATCATAACGCAACAGGTACTGTATGGTTCGTGCGATCATCTATTCACTGAACAACTGCCGAATTACAATATCACAATTAGTCGAATTCGAGGACTCGAGGCAGAAGCGCTGGAGGCCGAACTCGCAAAATATCCAAACACAAAAATCGTCTATCTCGAAAGCCCGGCAAATCCGTCGATGACGATTATTGACATCGAAGAGACTGCCCACATAGCCCACGCCCACGGTGCAAAACTGGTTGTCGACAACACCTTCGCCTCGCCTATTCTACAACAACCCCTGGCACTCGGCGCCGATGTCGTCGTTCACAGCACGACGAAATTCATCAACGGGCATGGAACAGTAATCGGTGGTGCAGTGGTCAGCGCTGATGCAGAATACATGGAGAACGGGCCCGGAAAGAAGTTGCGCTTCATGGGCGGCGCAGTACCGAGTGCATTCGATTGCTGGCTCACCAATATCGGCCTCAAAACCCTGCCACTGCGGATGCGCCAACACTGTATCAACGCCAGAGTGGTCGCCGAATTCCTCGACGGCCACGCCAAGGTTGACCAAACATACTGGCCGGGGCTTCCGAGCCATCCCAAGCACGATGTGGCGGCTCGACAAATGAGTGATTTCGGTGCGATGATATCGATCGACTTGGGCAGTTATGCAGCCGCTGGTCGATTCATGAGCGGGCTCAGCCTATGCTCGCTCGCGGTCAGCCTCGGCAATGTAGACACGCTGGTTCAACACCCTGCGAGCATGACGCATCGAATGCTTTCTGACGAGGGCCGAACCGCGTCGGGAATCACTCCCGGATTGGTGCGGCTCTCGATTGGAATCGAAGATGCGGATGATATCGTCGCCGATTTGAGAAATGCATTAACAAACATCTGATCATTCAGTCGAAGATTCGCGTTTTATTCGATAACTCACCATTGATCTCAGTTGGTCTGGTTGGTAGTGCGGTAGATATTGTACGAATCGTAATCCAATACCTGAGCTCCACCAGCTCCATCTTCGTCTCCATCACCAATGCTGTTGGTCTGGTTGGTAGAGCGGTAGATGTTGTACG
>DAHR01000018.1:69935-70154 GCA_002498525.1 Euryarchaeota archaeon UBA58 | reverse complement strand
CGAGCAGGATCACTCGATTCTCCAGAATCGGACGAATCCAATCCGTCCAGGGCGTTCGTCGTTTCATCTTCAGCGGCGGCTTCACCGCTGACGAGGCCAGCTACGCCGACCAAGAAGATCAGCGCGGCGATTGTCAGGGTTTGGTTCTGAGCCATATTCAAACGGCATCGTTGTTGAGGATATATACGGCTTGGTAAGGAGATTTTACATTGTTTTCAA
>DAHR01000018.1:69484-69737 GCA_002498525.1 Euryarchaeota archaeon UBA58 | reverse complement strand
CGTTGTAGCCATGGTTGTGGGCGAATGTCGCGCAGCGGTGTTGCAGCCGAGCCGGAGCATCATCAGAGTTGAATGCCCAACGGCAGAGCCGAATGATGTCGCTTCGATCGACACCATCGCCATCGACATCGATTTGATTGTGCAGCCATTGGCGGCAACGCTCCTTCATCGCATCCGAAGCCTGGTCGGAATCGTGGATCCTCGCGCAGGCGCGCATGATGTCAGCGCGGTCAACGCCATCGTCGTCACGATC
>DAHR01000018.1:69060-69340 GCA_002498525.1 Euryarchaeota archaeon UBA58 | reverse complement strand
TCGGCATTGTGAATCCTCCAGCAGGTTCGGGCGATATCGGCACGGTCAACACCATCATCATCACGGTCGATCTGATCGGCGAACCAAGCACGGCAGCGAGCCTTGAGTCGGTCGGGTGCATCGTCTGAGTGCATTGCATTCCAGCAGACTCGGGCGATGTCTTCGCGGCTGACATCCCGCGTGGTCGTGGTCTCATCGTTGGCTATGGAAGCCGACGCGGCTCCCGAGAGGAGCAGCGTGGCGACCAGAAACAATGCTGAATAACTGGTTTTCATCGAAT
>DAHR01000018.1:67968-68847 GCA_002498525.1 Euryarchaeota archaeon UBA58 | reverse complement strand
ATCTGAATCGCGAACACCCTCATTCCTCGGATTGAGCCTTCTCACTACGCATGACTTCGACTAACTCCGCAGCCTTCTCGACTTCCATATCGTGAGTCACGATCAGATGTCTCGTCATCAGATGACTCTCGAGGCGCCCATCGCAGACCGGGCAGGTCGAGATAGGCAGCAGAATCCGAGGGGCGACCTCGTTGACATTCTGTTGCTCCCACAAGCGCAAGATTTCTCGAATGAACCTCTGCAGCAGCAGGATCAGGAGGATCGCGATTCCGAAGCACAGACCGAGTTCCGCAATCGGGTCCATGATAACTGAAGTACGTCAGCCTCTATCAATTCCACTGAATTAGGACTTCTAGCTCATTTCGTGCAAACTTGCGAACACAAACCTAGGGATGGTGTGTCGCCAATGAAATGCCCGAACCGGAATGCGGTTCGTTGGCAGTTCATTGAAAAGTGAGGGGCGGCACGCCCGCGCCATGAGCATGCAGACGACATTCATCATGGTCAAGCCCGACGGCGTTCAGCGTGGCCTTGTAGGTGACATCATCGGCCGCTTAGAAACCAAGGGACTGCGCCTCGTTGGCCTACGCCAGCTCACCCCTTCACTCGAGCTTGCAGAGGCGCATTACGCAGTCCACGCCGAGCGCCCATTCTACCCCGGACTCATCGATTTCATCACATCTGGACCGGTCGTGGCGATGGCTTGGACTGGTGATTCAGCGATTTCAGTCGCACGAAACCTGATCGGACCCACAGACGGGCGCGCAGCCGCGCCCGGAACCATACGCGGGGATCTCGCCATGGACATCGGACACAACATCATTCACGGCTCGGACGGCGAGGACACTGCAGAGTTCGAGTTGGGATTGTGGTTCCCCG
>DAHR01000018.1:57786-67804 GCA_002498525.1 Euryarchaeota archaeon UBA58 | reverse complement strand
CGTCAGGCAAGCGTGATGGATCGAGAAGCTGGGGGGATAACCCAGCATATTGGGGCCACTGAAGTTCCTGCAGTTCTGCTGAATGAGTTGTGCGGGCCGCTGATGGGTGGCAAGAAGTTCGAATCTCCAGGGTTGCTGTTCATCGATACGCCTGGGCATCATTCGTTCTCTACGCTGAGGGCACGTGGCTCCTCGTTGGCTGATGTTGCGATTCTGGTGGTGGATATCAACGATGGTTGCAAGCCGCAGACCATCGAATCGATTCGAATTTTGAAGGCGACGAAAACTCCGTTCGTCGTCGCTGCTAACAAGGTTGACCGGATTCATCGTTGGGAAAGTGTTCGTGGGCGGCCGATGGCGCTTGCATTGCGCGAGCAGACCACCGAGGCTTTGGGGCATTTTGATCAGAAATACTGGAAATTAGTTGGTTCGTTCGCCGAACATGGCTTCAATCTGGAGCGCTACGACCGCATCAAGGATTTCACCAAGGAGATTGCTCTTGTTCCTATATCTGCGCGTCAGGGTGAGGGGATTCAGGATTTGCTGGCCGTTGTGATTGGCATGGCTGAGCGCTATCTGGACGACCAGCTGACCGATATCGAGGGGGCTGGCGAAGGCACTGTTCTCGAGATGAAGGAGGAGCGCGGTCTTGGCAAGACTCTGGATGTCATTCTCTATCGTGGTAGCGTCAAAAAGGGCGACGAGATCGTTCTCGTGACCGATGAGGGCGGTAAAGCCACGCGCGTGCGGGGAATGTTCGCGCCTCGCGGCATGTCCGAGATGCGCGATGCTGGGAATCGCTGGGACGATACAGAGGTTGCTCACGCTGCCAGTGGACTGAAGATTTCAGCGCCCGAAATTGAAAACGTTCTGGCTGGCACTACCATGCGTGTTGTCTCAACTGATGCTGAGCGCCAAGAGGCGCTGGCTCTGGCTGATGCTGAGGCGAATCTGTCCATCGAATTGGACGAGGAAGGCGTCACCATCAAGGCCGATACCATAGGAGGATTGGAGGCCTTGGCAAAGGAACTCGCAGAAATCGAAATCCCGATTCGTCATGCTACGATCGGACAAGTTAACCGCCGCGATGTGCGCTCCGCCGAGAATGCGACGGACCCACTTCACCGCTGCATCTTGGCCTTCTCGACAGACATTCTGCCGGACGCTGTCGCCGAGATCGAAAAGTCCGAAACAGGCGTTCAGCACATCGGTTCTGACATCATCTATCGCATTTTGGAGGAGCGTGAGGAATGGGTCGAGACGCGCACCCGTGAGTTGGCGGACGCGAGCCGCGTCTCGGTCGTCTACCCCGGTCGAATCCTGCTGCTCCCAGACCACACCTTCCGCGTCTCCAAACCCGCTGTCGTGGGCGTTCGAGTCTTGGCTGGGCGTATCCACGTTGGTCAGCGCCTGCTGAAGCATGGCGAGCGAGTCGGTCGGATCAAATCGATTCGCTCGGGTGAAGATTCGATGAAGGAGGCGATGCAAGGAGCTGAAGTCGCCGTTGCCATCGACGGCGTCACCGTCGGTCGACAGATCGACGAGGAAGATGTGCTTCTGGTCGATATCCCCGAGTCGCACGCTCGAAAACTCCGCAAGATGGATCTCACTTCCGCCGAGCAAGAAGTTCTCGACGAGCTCACCTCCATTCACAGGAAAGATCCGAACTCCACATTCTGGGGCCTCTGACTCTTCCCTCGCGCTCAGCGAGGGCGAAAGAACGCTCGCGAGAGTGACTCGTGAGCCGTTCAGAAGCGGAGAATGCTTTAGTAGGTAAAATCCGGCACGCGACTCAATAGGTGATTGGATTGACCATAGCAGCAAGTGACCCCAAGTCTCGAGAACTCATTCAAACCGTGTCACAGATCGCCAATGGTCTGATGAGCGAAGTTGCGAAAGTCATCATCGGAAAGCAGGAGAATCTGCGCCGAGTCACCATCGGAATCCTCTCCAACGCCAACATGCTCATCGAGGATTATCCAGGCCTCGCCAAGACGCTGATGGCGAACACATTCGCGACCGCACTCGGCTGCAAGTTCAAGCGAGTTCAGTTCACCCCGGACCTGCTGCCCGCCGACATCATGGGGACCTACATGTACGACCAGCACGCGGGCGAATTCAAGCTCCGTCCCGGTCCGCTGTTCACCAACGTTCTACTTGCTGATGAGATCAACCGTGCCCCCCCGAAGACGCAGGCTGCGCTCTTGGAAGCGATGGAGGAGAAGCAGGTGACGATTGAGGGGATCACCCACAAACTGCCGGCTCCTTTCATCACCATGGCGACTCAGAACCCGATCGAGCAAGAGGGAACCTACCCACTGCCCGAGGCTCAGATGGACCGATTCATGATGAAGATGTCAATGGGCTACCCCGACCGCCAGGAAGAGAAGTCGATTCTACAACGCCGCAAACTTCGCGGTAAGGACGACTACGATATCGAGCAGATCACTTCGCCGAAAAAGGTCGTTGCGATGCAAAAGGCGCTCGAAACCGTTCACGTCGACACCGCCATCCTCTCTTACATCGTCGAGTTGGTACACCGGACCCGTGAGGACCACCGCGTGATCACTGGTGCTTCTCCGCGCGCCAGTCAGTCGCTGTTCAAGACGGCGCGCGCGAGTGCCGCGATCGATGGCCGGGATTATGTGATTCCTGACGATATCAAGGGAGTCGCGCTCGAGGTTGTCAGCCACCGAATCTTTTTGAAGCCTGAGTCGAAGATTCGTGGTGTCACTGGGCATCACATCGTGAGGAAAATTCTCTCAGAAGTGCCAGTTCCTGTAATCCAGTGACCGCGCTCTCGCGAGCGCGATGGTGGCTTGACCATCCCAACAAAACATTGAGCCATCCCCGCAGCGGGAGCCTGCGAGAAAGAAATCGATGGCTATCGATAATTCTTCAAATAAACGAAACTCGACGGCCATCTGATGGCTCACATCGAACTGCCTGAAGATATTCCGGGGATCCGCGGCCTGTTGAACGTCAATCCTGCCGCCGCGATCCCGATGAAGCAACTAGCTGAAGTCCTACTGCGAGGCGATTCGACGCTCACTCAGATAGAGAGGGAGTTGATCGCCACACATGTCTCACGCGTCAACGAATGCGAATTCTGCGCCAAATCGCACGGTTCGATCGTCTCGTATCTAGCGGCTGACGATGGCGCTCTGGTCGATGCGGTGCGAGCCGATCTCATCAGCGCCCCACTCTCGCCCAAGATGAAGCTCCTGCTGACTATCGCTGAGAAGGTAGCGAGGAATGCCCGCCTCGTCGAGGCAGAGGATGTCGAGGCCGCGAAGAGAGAAGGTGCGACCGATCTGGAAGTGCATGACACGGTGCTGATAGCAGGCGCCTTCTGTCTCTACAACAAATACGTCGATGGACTCGGTGCAATCGAGTGGGACAGCGACGAGATGTACGAGAAAAGGGCCCGAATGACCGCTGATGAGGGCTATTTCTCAGAAATGGATTATCTTGATGAGATGGGGCGTTCCTGAATTGAGCAGCAGGATGCGTAGCGATTGATCCAACTGTGTGACTAAGCCATTATTAGAGATGAGACGATAGAAATAATCGATGCGAGAAATCATTAAGTCGAATCGGTCGACAATCAGCATTCTTGAATCGTAGGGGGGCTGAAGTCGTTGAATGAACTTGGACCTGCGGCTGCTGTCGACCAGATGAAGGCCTGGAGAGCGGCTGGAGATTCGGGGAAATTTGACCGCAAAAAATCAGAATTCCGCTCGTCACTGAGCACTGATGGAAGTACACCTCACCTTCCCGAGCTTGGGCGCTACCACATCTACATCTCTCACGCCTGTCCATGGGCGCATCGAGTGATGCTGGTTCGCTCCTTGCTCGGTCTCGAAGATTCGATCTCGGTTTCGGTTGTCGACTGGCGGATGGAAAATGACGGTTCATGGGTATTCAATGCAGATGAGCCAGGCGCTTCTGAAGATCATTTACACGGTTATTCCGGAATCCAGCAACTCTACCTCGCTGCCGATCCTGATTTCGCTGGCATCGGCACGGTTCCGGTGCTGTGGGACAAAATTCACGATACCATCGTCAACAATGAGAGTCGCGAGATCATTCGAATGTTGAATACTCACCATTCTCTTCTGAAAGGGGAAGATGACTCGCGGACCTCGCCACTGCTTCCTAGCGAGTTGGTGAATGAAATCGATGCGATGATTGATGCCAATTATGAGTCGCTGAACAATGGTGTCTACAAGGCTGGATTCGCTCGGACTCAAGACGCTTACGAAGACGCCGTTGGGACGCTTTTTGGTCGACTCGACGAACTCGAGTCGCTGCTCGGCGAGCATCGATATCTGCTTGGCGATACCTTGACTGAAGCTGACATCTGTCTTTGGCCGACTCTGATTCGATTCGATCTGGTCTATCATACCCACTTCAAATGCGATCGCAATCGAATCGTCGACATGCCCAATGTCTGGGGATATTTACGCGATATTTTCCAGATTCATGGCATCGCCGAGACCTGCGATTGGACACACATAAAATGGCATTACAAGTGGTCTCATACCAGCATCAACCCGTTTCGTGTGGTTTCGATTGGACCGGAATTAGACTGGAATGAACCGCATGGGCGAGAAGCACTCTCGGGGGGATCATGATGACCGAAAAGCGTAGACTACGGACTACTGTACCGACTCACCGAATGCTTGAGGGTGGTGGTTTTCCGGTTCGTCGTCCAACACCGATGGGCTCACTCACAAGCCCTTTCCTGCTACTCGATGAGATGGGCCCAATCGATTGGCCACCGGGTGGGGCGATTGGCGCTCCGGCCCATCCGCATCGAGGATTCGAGACGGTGACTTACCTGTTGGAAGGCAAAATCGGTCATGGGGATTCGGTTGGCAATACTGGCGAATTGGGACCGGGTGATGTTCAGTGGATGACGGCTGGTCGCGGAGTGATTCACTCTGAATTACCACCTGAAGATTTTCTCGAATCCGGTGGCATGATGCACGGTTTCCAGATCTGGGTAAATCTGCCGGCTGCTGACAAGATGATGGAACCGCGATACCAGGATATTCCAGCGAGTGAGATTCCTCATGTCAAAACCGATGATGGTCTGGTCGAGGCTAGAATAATCGCCGGAAATTGCCTCGGGGAATCAGCCGTCATCGATACAGTGATTCCCATCACATTTCTGCACCTCACCCTGAAGCCAGGAGGCTCGATAACCCAGCAACTCGAAAGCGGAATCAATGGCATGGTCTACTGTTTCAAGGGTAATCTTTCAATCGAGGGTAAGCCCTTGCACGACGGCCAATTAGGTATTCTGACGGATGGGGACAGCATTCGACTCAGTGTTGCTGAAGAAGCTGAAATTGAGTCAGAAATTCTGCTTTTGGCCGGCCCGGAGATCGACGAACCTATCGCCAGATACGGTCCTTTCGTGATGAATACTGAAGAAGAAATTCATCAAGCGATTTCCGACTTCAACAACGGCATCTTCGCTTGAGTTTAAGTCACAATCACTAATCCGATTCTGTGAGACTACTCGGCATGCTTCGGCCGGCGAAGAAAGTGCCAATGACTTGGTGGAGTGCGGCCGATGCGATGACGCTTCGTCCGAAGATTTCGACGTTGGTCATTCTGATTGCTGGACTGTGGATATTCGGTACCGGCGACGCGGTGTTGATAGCCGCCGGTATCGGTAATGCGCCTTGGACGGTCTTGGCTGAGGGGATTTCGCTCAAAATCGGTTGGTCGATCGGTCAGACAACCTTCCTCGTCAGCGTGCTCGTTCTGGGATTCTGGATCCCTCTTCGTGAGAAGCCGGGCCTCGGGACGATTCTGAATGCGATTCTGATCGCTGCGGCGATTGAGTACATGTTGCCGTATCTGCCAACTCCCGTAACCCTCACAGGCGGGATTGTGCAAGTCGTGATCGGCGTGATTCTCGTTGGAATTGGTAGTGGCTTGTATCTGACTGCGAACCTCGGCCCCGGCCCTCGTGACGGTACGATGACCGGGCTTCAGCGCATCACTGGATTTCCTATTGGGCGGGTCCGTGGCGGCATCGAAATCACTGTATTGCTCATCGGTTGGGCGCTCGGCGGAACTTTCTGGATCGGGACCTTCATCTTCGCTTTCCTGATAGGTCCAGTCGTTGCCATCTGTCTGAATCTCGCTGGACGCCTTGGAGAAGTAAGCGATGACTGATAGGCCGATGGGCCTCAGGATTCAATCGATGACTGGGCCCGTCGTGATCGCTTGCATCAATCACAAGGGTGGCGTCGGTAAGACGACGACCGCTGTGAATCTCGCTTCGGCTCTGGCGGTCGGTAACGAGGAGATGGGTATTTCTGCGAGGAAAGTGCTGCTCATCGACCTCGACCCCAAAGGCAACATCGCGACGACTTTCGGGGTCGACAAGAAGACGCTTGGGCCCAGCATGAATGAGCTCTTCAAGGGCGGTTTGGAGGGCTCGCCAGTGAGCTTGGCGCAATGTGTTCTGGGGCCGGTGAATCTGACCGAGGCGATGCGCGCGGCCTTCGAGAAACAGCATCCCGAACGAAAACGAGGGGCTCCGAGAAAACTCAAAATCGAAAATCTCTGGTTGCTGCCTGCGGACCTCGACCTGGCTGGAGTTGAGATCGATCTGGCGACTAGAATCGGGCGTGAGAATCGACTGAGGATGGCGATGGAAGACTCGGTCGGCCACTTCGATGTAGTCATCATCGACACCCCCGCTGCGCTCGGTCTGCTGACGGTGAATGCACTGGCTGCGGCGCAGTGGGTGCTGATTCCAGTGCAGGCCGAATTCTATGCGCTGGAGAATATGAGCCAGTTGATGAACACGGTTCGTGATGTCCAAAAAGCGGTCAATCCCGGGCTGCGCTTGTTCGGGATCGTGCTGACGATGGTGCAGCGAAGTCGGCTTTCAGAGACGGTTGCCGAGCAGGCCCGCAAGCACTTCGGAGATCGGTTGTTCGAAACCGAGATCCCGCGGCTGGTGGCTATCGCTGAGGCGCCGCTCGATGGGGCGCCGATTGTCATCGGGCAGGCTCCGAACAAATCTAATCCAGGCAGCGTGGCTTACTGGGAACTCGCGCGTGAAACTTCTGTCCGAATTGATACCATTCTCGCCCAACGAGAATGATGTCTGGCACGATGGAATCAATTGCCATTAGAGCGTTCGAAGGCAGACTGGCGGGCTTCGATGAGAATTGCTTCCCATTTCACTTTCAGTTCATTTTCAAGTGACTTCAGCATCTCTTCGATTTCTTTCTTCGACAATTCAGCTTTCTTGGCGAATTGTTCCTCGAGTTTGGTACTCAATTCGACCTCGCGCTGCTTGCGACTGTCGGCCAAGCGCTGTTCCATCTCGACCTCGCGTTCCAAAGCGAGTTCCTGACGCTTGAGATGCAGTGCGGTTTCCATGGTTTCGCGCTCGGCTCGGAACCATCGGTCGAGTTGTGCGAGCATTCCTGCTTCTGCCTCTTCGCCAAGTGATTTGAGGCGGACATCGACGTCTGAAATCATCTCTTTCTCGAGTGATTTCGATTCTGCTGCGAGTTGCTTCTCCAACTCCGCCTCGTGCTTCTTTCGGCTCGCTGCAAGCTTCTCACGCATGGCTATCTCCTGCGCCAAACGATGGGCTTCGACCTTCCTGTGAACCTTCGATTCCTCCGCTTCTCGAATGTCCATTTCGACGCGGCGCTGCATACGGTCGAGGTCTTGCGACGCTTCCAGATCGAGTCGGTCGGCAAGGAAGGCCTTGCGACGCGAGAACTCGGTCTCCATCTCGGTTTTGAGACGTTCACGCAACTTGCCTGTGTGGCCTTCGATTCGGCGGTCGCGTTCGAGATCCAGTTGTTCCCTCAGGCGGTTCTCTTCGCGACGAAGTCTATGCAGCATCTCTTCGCGAAGAAGGCGCTCCTCGCGCTCCAAAGCCTCGGTCTCAAGGCGCTCCATCTCGACTTCCAACTCGGCGCGCATATCGGCCTCGATTCGGTGCAATTCCTCTTCAAAGAGAATGTCGTTCGCCTTGCGCAGAGCGCCCCGCATCCCCTCGACCCGCTCACCCATCTCAGCGACGCGGCGTCGGCGCTCGCGGCGGATGCTTGAGCGGAGTTTCGATTCGTCATCGAGACGGTCGCGAGCGCGGCCCAGAGAATCGATTGCTGAGGCTGCCGAGCGAACGTGGGCTTCACGCAGAGCGGCGAGTTCGTCGATGCCGTCGGCATCTCCACCATTCGGCGACTTGCTCTCACTCACGGTCCCATCCCCCAGTTGACGCTCAATTTGGGGTATTTGAGCGCGCAGGGTGATTTTCAGCCATAGGCTGTCGTTTTCTGATGCCGCCAGAGCCGTCCACTTTCACTTTGAAAGATGACCACTCTCCCCCCCTCGAAGGATTTCAAGAACCCTGATTTGTGATGATTGAAGGAGGGATTCAGCGCTTTTCTTCAGCGCCGCATCAGCGCGCTGAGAATCAACGTGAGAGCCTTTGATGACTTCGTGAATCCGCATCTAAAAAGTGACTTGGAAAGCGGATTCGCAGGCTGGACAATTCAACTCACGCTTCCCCGGTTTCGGTCGGATGCGAAGCGTGCGCTCGCATCCAGGACAATCGATCTCGACTTTGACGACCTTCGCAACGAGAGCGAAGCCACCCGAGCAGGCCCCACAGGTGAGGTCGATCGGACGCTCGTCGGTTCCAGCGACGAGGATTGTGTGGCAGTGAGGACAGGGCACTTTCTCTTCGATGAGCGCTTCGACGGTTGGCCCGTGACTAACCCTGCATCCAGCGCCGCAGACCTCGCAGATGATCTCGCCCAGACCAGGTGGTAGCATGTGCTCGCAGTGCGCGCATTCTGCGAGTGGCGGAGCGTGCTTCGACTCGATCTCGACTTTGTCCATCATGCATCTCGCTCCGTGTCTGTGGTTATCAAGCGGTCGACGGTGGGCTGCTCTTCATCGTCGAAAACAGCACTTGAATGGCTTCGCGGATATCGCGAATCAGGTCCTTTCCTAAGTCCAGAAGAACACCCGCTCTCCTGCCTCCTGCGCCGGCGACGAACATGCCGTTGAGGATGATCAGGAAGACGCTCGCCTCGTGGATCGCTATGCCTGCTGCGATGCTGGTGTTGATGCCAGTGAGCGCGGTGACGACGAGAAGCAGAGTCACCGCCACCGAGATTGCGATGTTCGCATTGACGACTTTTCTGGTTCGCTTCGACAGCTCGATGAGGTTGGCGAGGGCACGAGGGTCTTCTCCTGGAATCAGTACATCGGCAGCGTCGAGATTGACTTGTTCACCGCTGCCGACTGCAACTCCGACATCTGCTGCAGCGAGGGCCCCCGAATCGTTGAATCCGTCTCCTGCCATCAGCGTCCGACTGAGTTTCGATCGCTCGGCGACCCATGCCGCTTTCCCTTCAGGGTCGACATTGCCTCGGCATACCGATGGGTCGAGCCCCAAACCTCTGGCGAAGGCTTCGACCGATGCTTGCTCATCGCCACTGAGGATCTCGATGCTGATGCCCTGGTTTTGCAGCATTTCGAGCATTTCTTTGACACCCTCGCGCGCGTCGTCATGGGCGAAGGTGAAGGCGGCGACAGCCTCGCCGTCAATCGCCAAAACACTGGCTCCGTATCCTGCTTGTCGGCTGTCGGCCAGAGCGCTGTCAATCTCTTGAGGGATTCTGACTCCCTCGGCCACCAACCAATCTGTGCGGCCGAGGATGACCGGCGAGCCATGCATGTTGCCACTGACTCCGGCATCACCGTCCTCAATCTCCGATATCTCCGTCAGATCCTCGCTGTGCTCGGCTGCCGCGGTGATGAGCGTGCGCGCATAGGGGTGATTGCTGCGCTGTTCTAGACCTGCTGCGATGCGCAGCACGCTCTCCTCAGTCTGATTCCCTGCAAGGGCTATCGAGACCAGCCGAGGTCGGCCGGTGGTCAGCGTTCCAGTCTTGTCGAGAAGAGCCAACTGAACGCCAGCGGCCGCCTCGATGACATCGCCTCCACGGGCCAC
>DAHR01000018.1:42280-57671 GCA_002498525.1 Euryarchaeota archaeon UBA58 | reverse complement strand
ACCCACAGAACCAGCATGGCGACGAAATCTCCGGTCATCATCCCGTAGATCGCTGAACCGACGAGAACCATCGGCACCCAGAGAGCCGTGAAACGCTCAATGATCGTCTGCGTGCGCGTTGGCTGCTCGCGGTAACGGCGCACTAGGTCGATGAGGTCAGCCAAGCGTGTATCGTCGCCAGTCGCCTCGGTCCGGACGCGGATCGGACCTCGTGTCAGCGTCAAACCGGCCTCGATGAAATCTCCAGCCGAGACCGATATCGGCATCGGCTCACCAGTCAGAGGAGCTCGGTCGACGGCACCAGAACCGTCGACGACATAGCCATCGACCGGAATCACCTCGCCCGAGCGAATCTCAACGATATCACCCCGCTCGAGCGCGGCGATCGGAGTCCATTCATCGTCAGGCTGCGAGTCCGCGTACTCCTGGTCGTGAAAGTGGTCGTGAGAGTGGTCGTGGTCATCGTCACAGCAATCGTCGTCAGTGGCAGAACCCCCCTTCGCCTCGATCAAACGAGCCCGCCGCGGCAACCGATCCAAGCCGCCCTGCATCGCCTCGCGAGCGCGAACCAGTGCACTCTCCTCCATATGAGCGGCCAGCGCGACGAGTCCCGTGACCACCAGCGCCTCGGGCCATTGGCGCAGGTACAAAGCCCCCAGAACCGCCAGTGAAGTCAGCACCTGAAAACCCAGAACACGATTCTGTACACTCGCGACAGCAGCCTTGAACATCGGCATTCCCGCGAACAGAACTCCCAGCGAAGTGACACCGGCAAGCAGCCAGAAATGCAGACCAAGATACTCCAGAACGAGGACGCTGAACAACAGTGGAAGAGTCATCACAGCACCCAACAATTGGGCTTGGTCGGGGCGCAGTCGTGTTGTTTTCGATTCAATCAGAGAAAAATCCCCGAGCAATCGACGCAGGTTATCGTTTGTCATCTGCCGCACTTTGAGCGAATCGGTCGGCGCCTTCTGCAGCTCAATCCGACCGTCTTCGAGACTCGCATTGAGAATCCCCGGAACGTCGAGAAGCGCTTTTCGCAAGCCCTTCCGCTCGATCCCGAGTCGTCGCGAGACCTCACCCGCGGTCTTGCCCTGAACCTGTCGCCATTCGAGATCCGGCCCGTGTCCGAGACTCTCCAGAACTGCCGAAACCCTCGATATGCGCCCGCGCCCAACGTCGATATTGACCCGCACACGCCCCTCGGTCGCGGAGACATTGACCCCCTTGACACCGGGTAATCGCCTGACCGCACGAGTGGCTTTCATGGCGCAGTCCGGACAATCCATTCCGCGCAGTCCCCACTCGAATTCCTCAAGCCCATCGACGACCAACTCCGGCTCGACAATCGCCTCGACAACAACTTCCTCAGCAGCCGCGGAGATTACCTTCGTCTGCTCCTCATCCGAAGAATCGTCGAGAATCAACTCGTCAACCGGTTCGGCTGCCGCCTGTCGACTCTCACCGGCAGCCGCGAACTTCGAGCGAACCGAGGCGAAGCCGCGCCCGAGCGAGCCAGCCAGCCCAGAGAGAAGTCCACCAGCGCCGGGACCAGCAGCGCCACCAGTGCCTCCGCCAAGCCCACCGGAGCCAGCGCTGGCAGCGCCTGCCGACCCAGGCATAGCCTGAGTCGAAGCATCCTCCTCATCATCGAGAAGTAGGAACTCCTCGTCGGTCACGTCCAAGCGGAGACAAGGGCCCTCCATCAACCTGAGGGGGGTGAAGCGAGCCAGAGCGCGAGAGGCGAAGCCAGTGACAAGGCAGGAGCATCGGTGGAGTCATCACCTGAACCCCGCACGGAAAGGCATGGCAGCAATCCCGACGGACATCGATTGGCAGATGATCGTCTTCGATGTAGATGGGACACTGCTCGACATAAACGGCTTCCAAGCCGAGTTGATTCCACTCATTCGCGAACTCGAGAATCGCGGCATAAGCGTCTCCCTCGCCAGCGGCAGAACACTCCCCAACGTCACGCCGATCCAACAGAGCCTCGCCGTCTCGGGCTTCGTCATCGGCGAGAACGGTGGCATGGTCTGGGACAGCGGAGCGGGTCATCCGATCCGTGCTATGGCGGACGGTTCGCGTGCCCGGGCTGCCGCTGATTGGCTGGCGACGCGAATCGACGGTCTCGACGCCGCAGGGATCGAGTCGAATCGCTGGCGTGAAACCGAATGGTGCTTGAAGGAAGTAGGAGATTTCGAGCGCATCCGTGATGAATTAGCAGGCTCGGAGTGGGCCGACCTCGAGGTTGTTCCGACCGGTTTCGCCGTCCACATCACAGCGCATGGACTCGACAAGGCGACCGGCCTGGCCATCGCGTTCGAACAACGCGGCATCGACCCAAGTTTGGTCATAGCGGTGGGCGATGCCGCGAACGATATTCCGATGTTCGAAATGTGTGGATACGCCGTGGCGGTCAACGATTCCCACCCAGGCGTCGTCGAGGCTGCCGATCATTGCACAGAAGCCAAAGGCACCCTCGGAACTCTCGAATTCCTTCGAGATTTCATAGCATCATCAGATTGAAGCTGCGGCAGCTGCTTCTGGCTGCGAGTTTCCCTGCCGTTGGTCAGTCCAACTCGCACCAGACGCGCGAACGGTCGCATCGCTTTCCATCGATCAGTTCGCACTGGGGGTCGAATCCCGCGCCTGCACTCTTGATCATGCTGAGTGGTGCAGGCGGCAGGATTCGAACCTGCGAAGCACTACGCAGAGGATCTTGAGCCCTCCCCCTTTGACCACTCGGGTACACCTGCACTCACGGCGAGCCGCGTTTCCCTCTTGAGTTCAGCGGCGTCTGAGCCTCTTCGCAACCGCGCCGACGGAATGTTTGATGTAGCGCCGTCAGCCGATGTCCAGCGGGTCGTTCGGATGACACAGGGCAGCAGCACTCCTCGACTCTCGCCAAACCAGTTGCAAACCGTCGAGAAATCACTTTTCGAGGTCTCTCGAAAGCAGAAATCGCAGACCCTCCCCGTCGACCTCCCGATCCCTGACTTCTGGAACTCGGTCGGACAACTGACCTCACATCTGGAGGCTGAATTGGCTGAGACCATTCGAGCCGAGGGGATGACTGCGAAGGCGCAGTTGCAGACCCGTCGGCTCGGCAACGTCCGCACCGCTGCGACGGACCTGACTCGGATTCGCTTGAACGCCTTCACCCAGCACGCCGTTCTGATCAATCTGATGAAGGGCGGCGGGGCGGAAGCGGCGGCGGCTGTCCAGCATCTGAGCCCGATCCAGTGGGATCGGCACGATGGCTCCGAGCGGGCGTATTACGAGAGCCTCGGGCACATCGTCGAGAAGTACAAGCACGATGTCGCTTGGATGACTCTGGTCAATGGCTCGAACGGTAACGGAGGTGGCCACAGTAGGGGGCACGAACAGCCTGTTGCGAGTCCGGAGCCGAACCCTTCGCTGAGTGAATTCGGCGCGCCGGCCGAGGCGGAGACTGCGGCGGCGGCAGCTTCCTCGGGCGCCGTTGAATCTGCTCCTGCGACACCACCGACGATGCTGGTTCCGGATGCTCGTGACGCCTGGGACGACCCCGACTTCGACGAGGAGGACCGCATTCGCGAGATGGATGGATATCCTGAGGGGCCGACCGGGGCTGAGCCATCTCCGCCTGTTCAGGTGACGGTGACTCAGGCGGTTGGCATCGATCTGGTTCGGATCCGGATCCTGAAGGATCTCTCGGACCCGATCATCGCCGAGGATGGCTCGCAAATCAGGCTCGCCGAGGGCGATGTCGAATCGTGTCCGAGCCTCATCGCCGAGACTCTCATCGCAGCTGGACTAGCCGTCGCCGCACCTTTGTGATTCGACTTGCCTGCCATCGCCGCACCCCTGTGAATCTGAAAATGATTTAGAGGCGCCGCGCTGCGAGGCCTTACCTGCGGTGGGCCAATGGCACGAGTGATAACGAAGAAACAAGTGAAACAGTATCGACGAGATTTCTCAAGCGACGTGACCGCGAGAGTGGCGCAGAACGCAGTCACCGGAGGAGATCTGCTCGAGATCGCACTCAACCGAGATTTAGTTCAAGACATCGACTCATCATTCAGCATCAAACTCGACGACTGGAAGGTCACCCATCAGATGCGCAGCGGCCGTTGCTGGCTCTTCGCAGTGCTGAACCTTTTCCGACCCAGCACGATGAAGAAACTCAACGTCAAGAATTTCGAATTCAGTCAGTCTCACATCCATTTCTGGGACAAGTTCGAGCGCTCAAACCATCTTCTGGAAGCGGTCCTCGAAACCTCGGACCGCAATCTCGACGACCGCACCATCGCCTTCCTACTGGGCGACCCAATCGGAGACGGCGGCCAATGGAACATGGCGATGAACCTCATTCGCAAACACGGACTGGTCCCGAAAACCGCATTCCCTGAATCCAAATCATCATCAAACACGGGCAGGATGAACGCGATTCTCAAACACATCCTGCGAACCACGGCGAGCGAATTGCGCGCCATAATCGACGCCGGCGGAAGCCTCGCTGAAGCCCGCGCACGCAAGGACGAACGCCTCGCCGACATCTGGAGAATCCTCTGTATCCATCTGGGCACCCCGCCCGAGAAGTTCGATTGGCAGTGGGAGGACAAGGATGGCAAGTTTCACCGGAGAGGGACGCTGACACCGCAGGAATTCGCCGCTGAGTACGTCGAATTGGACTGGGAGGATTACGTCTGCATCGTCAACGATCCCCGCAACGAATACTACCGCACCTACACCGTCGACTTCCTCCAAAACGTCGCCGGCGGACCCCCCGTCATCTACCTCAATGTGCCGAGCAGCGAGATGAAAGACATCACTCAGAAACTGCTCGAGGATGGGCTGCCTGTGTGGATGGGATGCGATGTTGGCAAGCAGATGCACAGGCAGCGCGGATTGTGGGATGCGAAGTTGTTTGATTTCGCCGAATTGTACGGCACCGAATTCAAGATGAATCGGGCCGACCGCCTTCGTTTTGGTCAAACGATGATGACTCATGCGATGCTGTTCACCGGCGTCGATGTCGTCGATGGGAAACCGAGGCGCTGGCGGGTCGAGAACTCGTGGGGCACGAAGGACAGCGGTGAGAAGGGATACTACACCATGAATGACTCTTGGTATGACGAATACATGTTCGAAATCGCCTGCCCGAGCGCATATCTCAGCGATGAGATGAGCGCGGGGCTCGACACCGAGCCCATCGTTCTCCCAGCCTGGGATCCGATGGGCTCACTCGCGAGCTAAGTCGAGTCCATCGGCAAACCGTTGAGACGTCCCCACATTGATGTCAAACTAGCAGAACTGAGAAGCCATAGGCTTCTCGAAGTTCTGCGTCAGGGTCGGTTGAACTTCAAAGCAGTTCAACCGAGGTGTCGAAGAGAGAGTTCGATGGTCACCGAGTCAGGATAATCAATCCGAAGCACGCGGCGAAGCGCTTTTTCGTCCTTGGCAGCGGATGTCACTAGTTCGAGAAGGCGCTTGTGAACGCGCATCTCCCAGTGGTCCCAGGTCTCGGCGCCTTCGCCGTCAGGGCTCTTTCGGCAGGGCACGACGAGCCGGCGGGTCGGCAGCGGGATCGGCCCGCGCAGATTGACGCCGGTCTCGTCACAGATCGCCTTGATCTGCGAGCAGACCAAGTCGACATCCTGATGGTTCTCGCCAGTGAGTTTGATTTTGGTGATAACTGCCATCTTACCCACTCCGAGCAGTCAAGCCGATTTCTCACCAATCACTTCTTCTCGATCTTAATGCAGACGCCAGCTGCGACGGTCTTACCCATGTCGCGGATGGCGAAGCGTGACAACTCAGGGAAGTCCGACATCTCCTCGATCGCCATCGGCTTGGTGGGCGCGAAGCGGATCATGGCGGCGTCTCCGGTCTTGAGGAACGGAGGGTTGGCTTCCTTGGTACCCTTGGAGGTCTTCTCCAGCAGCTCCACGAAGCGAACCGCGACTTGGCTGGTGTGGCAGTGGAACACGGGTGTGTAACCAGTGCCGATCGCCTTGGGAATCTCCATCAACTGGATCTGTCCGATGAAGGTCTCGTCGTGGCGGACGAAGGCTGGTGGTGTGTCAGTGTATCCAGCGACATCGCCACGGCGGATGTCTGTGGCTGCGAGGCCGCGGACGTTGAATCCGATGTTGTCGCCAGGCTCTGCCTTGGCGACGTTGGTGTGGTGCATCTCGATGCTCTTGACCTCAGCCGACTTCTGGCTGGGGTTGAAGATGACGGTCTTGCCTGCGTACAGGACTCCAGTCTCGATCTTGCCGACTGGAACGGTTCCGATTCCGCTGATCTTGTAGACGTCCTGAATCGGAAGTCGCAGAGGGCGGTCGGTCGGCTTTGATGGCATCTGAATCCCATCGATTGCCTCGAAGAGTGTCTGTCCCTTGTACCAAGGCATGTTGGATGACTTGTTGTAGAGATTTTCGCCGAGGAAGGACGAGCACGGAATCATCGGCACGTCAGCGGGCTTGAATCCAGCCATCTTCAGGAGTTGGTGGAGTTCCTTGACGACCGCGTTGTAGCGATCCTCGGAGTAGTCGACACCGCTGATGTCCATCTTGTTGACGTTGATGATGAGTTGCTTGACACCGAGGACGCGCGCGAGGAAAGCGTGCTCGCGGGTCTGCGCGTTGACGCCGTCGTTAGCAGCGCAGACGAGAACGGCTGCGTCAGCCTGACTGGTACCGGTGATCATGTTCTTGACGAAGTCACGGTGACCTGGTGCGTCGATGATTGTGAAGTAATAATTCGGAGTGAAGAGTTCCTTGTGAGCGACGTCGATGGTGATTCCACGCTCGCGCTCTTCCTTCAGTCCGTCCATCACATAAGCGAGACCGAATCCGGCCTTGCCATGCTCGACAGCGAGCTTCTCATTCTTGTCGATTACGTGCTGCTCGATGTGACCTGTATCGAGAAGCAATCGTCCCACTGTCGTTGACTTGCCGTGGTCGACGTGTCCAATGAACACGATGTTCAGGTGCGGCTTACTTTTGTCTTCCCATTGTGAACTCATAATATTCACCTCTAAGTGTGCCCCGCCGACCGAAGGGGTGTATTTGAATCTCTCCCCGAGGGAGAGGGTTGAATCAGGTCGACGATGTCAGTTGTCACCGAGGCGCAGTTCACCGATATTGGAGTTCGATGACGAGGCTCTTGACCTCGGTGTTGTGAGTCTTCTCATTCTGCAGGTCAACCGTCCAGGTCCCCGGTTCGAAACCTCTCACCGTCGAACCACCAATGACGAGCCATACGCAGCGGTCATCTGAATTGCAGTCACCGGCGTTGCGATTGTCGTCGCCCACGCCGGTGGTGTTTGCGACCTCTTCGTCGGTCGAATTGTAGAGGAAGAGGTCGAGACGATTCTCGGTGTCGAAGCCACCGAGAGGCTGGTCTGAATCTTCTGCAGGATAGGTCAGTTTGGTCCGCAGGTAGCGTATCCGGTTCTTCGCGCCATCATCGTATTCGACTGGGAATTCCCATGTCATGATGACTGGATCCTGGTAGCGGCGGTCGATGACGAAGTTCTTCCAAACGCCGCGGTAATTGATGTAAATCGTCGACTCATCGCTGGCCTGCAAGCCATTGTTGTCGGTCACAGTGAGCTTGATGTCCCAGGCGCCAGCGGGCATATCTTCGAGCGTTATTGATTCGCCAGAGGCGTCGATGTCGTTCTCAGGGTCCCCATCGCCATCGGAGTCAATATCGAGGTCGAGGTCCCAATCCCAAGAGACCAGCCACTCATCTTGGTAGCAATTCGAGTTGTCAGGATTGCAGCCGGCCCAGGAATCGTAGCCGTCTACTGCGACCGAGGTCGAGATGGTGATCGAGCGGTCGGATTCGTCATTGTCGTCCTCGCAGACCCAGACGAGGATGAAGCTGCCAGCCGGCGCTTCCTCACCGTCACAGTCGTCCATCTTGCTGTCGGAGATCTCTGCGTGCGGCTCGCGCGCGGAGGAGTCGACGACTTTGATCGTCTTCGAAGCCGTCGCCTCATTGGAACCATCGCTGACGGTGAGGCGGGCTTCGTAGTCGCCCGGTTGGGCGTATGAATGGCTGATGGTCAAGCCCAGACCGGTGTTTCCATCGCCGAATGTCCAAGCGAAGGTGAGGGCGTCGGCGTCAGGGTCGGATGAACCCACAGCGCTGAAGGTCAATTCATCGCCGGCCCGGACGCTGCCAGAGGGATCGACTGAGATCACAGCGGTCGGCGCCTTGTTGAAACTGAATGAGTCGAGGCAACCGGAGAAAGCCGATGCGACGAGCACCAGAACGACGAACGGAGCAAGACCTCTCATACCTTTCACAGCCCTTCGTGAACATCTCTCTGAAATCAACCCTACGACGAACCGATTGCCCCAGTTTTCATCTCGACGGAGGGGGAAAAGTACGAGATATCCCCACATTATCACTCAGCGTATGGGTGCTGTCGTGGCTCAGCCGCCTTCGACGCGCGAGCGCGCGTGGGTTAGAAGTCGAAGAGAGTCTGCTGGCGTGAGCCAGCGAGAAGTTCATTCTCATCCCAGCCGAAAGCCTCTGTGATACGCCCCAAGGCTTTCGCGAGCCGCCGCGCATAGAAGTTCGGATCGTAGCGCGGTGGCTCGACGCCCAACTCATCGACCATCCAAGCCTCGATTCGCATGGGCGATTGCTTGCCATCGATGACTATCCAGCCGACCTTCATCCCGGGCGTGAAACCCAATCCAGCTTCGATTCGTTGCTTCGCAGCCCGCACATAAGGCAGGCTGTCCGGATTCTTGTAGACCTTGGTGAAATCAACGCTGCCATTCCGTCGCAGTTGACCTTTGCATGAGCGACTGATGACCAGATCGACGGCATCGACCTCTCGCGCTCGCACGGAGTCGATCTGCGTCTTGGTCAATTCGACTGCAGACCACGGCTCATTTGCCATAATCAACTCGAACATCTCGACCATCGTGCGCGTCAACAAACTGAATGAATCCGAGCGCCGAACCTCGTAGCCGCGAATCAGCATCTCTTCGCGCGGCCAGACCACACGCCCGACATAGCGCTTCTTCGCCCCGTGGCTGAAAAACGCCGATAACGCAGTCTCGAACTCCAACTCTGCGCCCTCTTTGGTGAAGCGATTTGCGAGACGCTCGCCGAAGCGCAGCGTCTCGGCGCGCGCGGCCCGCCAATCAGCGAAAACGAGCGCGTCCTCAGGCGGCCTGCTGATAGGCGAATCTGGCTCTACCGGCGCCGTCACGAAGATGGAGTCGGTGTCCGAATACACGACATGGTGACCGTCGGTTTCGAGTTGCGCGATGATGCTGCGAATATTGTGCCGAGCCCACTCGGTGATGCTCGCTCCAAGGTCGGGATGGGTGAAGCGATAGAAGCTCGAAGCGAAGACTCCGTAGAAGGAATTCATCAGGATCTTCACCGCATATTGCAGCTGATCGTGGAGGAAAGCAGCCTCCTTGTCACCCGATTCTTCGGCATTTGCGAGTTCACGCTTGTGCAGGTCACGCTTTTCCATCAACTGGCTCAGAAGACGCGGTACCAGACCCTCCCTCTCCGACGATTCGAGGTAGCGGGTTCCGGTGGTCGGCGAGACGTTGTGCGAGTCGTTCTTCGAGCCGTCTCTGACCAGTGTCGTCGAGCAGATGTTCTGGGCGATCATGATTGAAGGGTACATGGATTTGAAGTCGAGCACGGCGACCCAAGGATGGATTCCGGGCTCGACGTCATGGACGTAGCCGCCAGCAATCTGGTCGCGGCGGCGTGGTCCGGATTGAGTCATTGGAACGGCGATATTCTCGCGGTCTGCGAGGCGGATGACGAGCGAGTCGATCCATTGGCTGGTGGTGCCGGCCGCGGCGGTCTCGACGGTGGAAAGCGCGACCGCGGCCAGCGCTTCCTTGCGCTGAATGGATTGTAGGTGAGCGAGGATATCGAGTGGCAGGTAGGTGTCGCGCACGCAGTATTCCATGACCTCGTCGGGCCTAGCAGCCCATTCCTCATCCATGCGACTGGCGTCGACGTCGAGTTTGTGCTTGTCCGCATCGTCGGGCCAGAGCATGTTGGCGACGTAGCGCAGCGATTCGCGCTCGGGCCGCAGGGTCTGGCGTACCTGCCACCAAGCGTCCAAAGGGATTCGGCCTGTCAAACGCCAAACGCGATTGTTGGCCCGATTCGGTTTGAGGCGTTTGGCCTCCGATTCGATTGCCGGAACTCGTCCCCAGCCGCATAGGGCAGCCTGCTCGAAGCGAGACCGAGAGCCAGATTCCTCGGCTCGCTCGATGATTCTAGGGAGGTCGAAGTTGTCGATGTTGTAGCCGGTGATGAAGTCTGGGTCCTCGTCACGTACCAGTCGTGTCAGTCCCTCGAGAATATCTCTCTCTTCACCTCGAAATTCATGCTCACTGCGATTTCCACCGCGGTCGATGACCGCGGCAGCGCACAGAATCGTGTTGTGTCTGATGCTGGTCTCAAGGTCGAAAGAAAATGTCACGAAAGGCGCAGGGAATGGCTCTGTGCGCGCCAAATCGTCGATTGAACAAACCACGACCATATCGCACGGATAGAGCCCCGAGCCGCCGACGTCGCGAATGCGCTCGGCGGCCTCGACGCGCCCGCCAGAGAATTCTGCGCGAACCGCGGCGGGCGCCCGCTCACCTGCCCAGAGAACCTCACCGACAGCGCCCACGTGAGGACCCAGATCCAGATCCAGCAGCAGCCGCTGCACGAACAAAATATCGGCGCTGCTGACCTCCCAGTCGCCTACCATCCTCTTGCGCAGTCGAGGCACGACATAGGGCTGAGTCACCTCGACCCGCCAATGCGGTTTCATGCCAAGAGGGGTCCATTTCTCGACCGGCTCGCCGATCGAGACAACCTCTTCCATCTCGCCCACGAATTCGAGCCCAGACTCGGCTTCCACCGCATCCCGCGGCCGACCAGGCAGCGCGATTTCGAGAAACGGCCGCAAACCCTCGACCAACAGGACAACCGAATGGCCCTCCCGCGCCCTGCACCACAATTCGACAGTCGTCGTGGGCGGCTTCGAATCCACTGACTGATAAGACCCTGAGACGATGCACATCTCTCCTTTCCAACGCACGGCGAGAACTCCGGCCAAGCGTAGGCGTGTGTGCAATCAACCCTTGTGTGGCTCCTGCGAAGGAAGATTTCAGTCGATTCCGTCGCAACCGTTGAAAGCCGAGTGCTCTCCCTCTGAATCATTCTGGGGTCTGGGGTTGTTGGAGGAGAGTGAGCCATCTATTGACTGGGACGCTCTGACCTTCAGTTTCACCGAAACCGATAGGATGTTCATGGCGAGCTGCGAATTGGGCGAAAACTGGCAACTGGGCTCCATGATGGACTACCAGAACCTCTCGATGTCACCTGCGGCGGGAGTGCTGAATTACGGTCAAGGCTTGTTTGAGGGGATGAAGGCGCGTCGCGCTGAGGATGGGCGGATTCTGCTGTTTCGGCCTGAATTGAATGCGCGGCGGTCGGCGGCAGGTTGTGAGCGACTGGGCATGCCGCCGGTGCCTGAGGAGATGTTTCTCGACGCGGTAAGGCGCGTCGTCAAAGAGAACGAGCGGTGGTTACCACCAACCGATCACGGCGAGTTGTATATTCGGCCGTTGGTTTTCGGGAGCGGTGCGATCTTGGGTGTAGCTCCTGCTCCCGAGTACAAATTTCTGGTTTATTGCGTGCCTGTCGGACCCTACTTCAAGGGTGGATTGAGCCCGATCTCACTGACCGTGTCCGACGATTTCCACCGTGCTGCGCCCGGTGGTTCGGGCGGCGTCAAGGCGATTGGCAATTACGCGCCCGGAATGATGCCTTCGAAGAGAGCGAAGGCAAAGGGCTTCGCGGAGATAATCTATCTCGATTCGACGCAACACAAATACGTCGAAGAGGTCGGTGCGGCGAATTTCTTCTGCGTGCACGACGGAGTCATCTACACGCCGGAGTTGACAGGAACGATTCTGCCGGGCATCACTCGCCTCTCGATCATCGAGCTGGCTGGCTCGATGGGTTACGAAGTCAGAGAAACCAAGGTCGAGATCGACTTCGCGATGGCTGCCGACGAGTGCTTCTGCGCTGGCACGGCCGCGGTCATCTCGCCGATCGGTTCGATCGAACACGGCGGCGAGGTTGCGAACTTCTCCGATGGTGAGGTCGGGACGGTGACGATGGAAATCTACGAAGCCCTGACAGACATCATGAACGGTCGGAGTACAGACGATTTCGGCTGGACCCCTTCGGTCTGAATCGGCGCCAAGCGCCGTTTGCCCAAACGCTGATTCAATCTCTTATCAAACAGCGAAGCCGACTGGTACTAGGGAGGCGCGGGGATCAAGAGTCAGCGGCGGCCGAAGCGCTTTTTTCGCTGACCGCTGGATTTGCCGCGGAAGGATTTGCGCTGGGCCCGTTGTTGCCGATTTCCCTTGGCCGGTCCCCTCGCTGTGGCTTGGGCTTCTGCGGCTCTGGCTTCCTTCATCTGAGTGCGTAAACGCAGACCTATCGTCTGCAGAACGCCTTCTTTTGATTCAGCCTTGGTCGAGGACAGCGCATCCTTCACCGAAAGTTCGAGCCGACCTTCTTGCGCATGTGGGCGTGAAGGGTGGCTCGTCTCGGCTTTGCGGCGCATGCGTGTTATTCCAGCTGCGCGCGCGGCCCAGGCGATTGAATCGAGAGTCGGATTCGGAACCGACGCTTCACTCGGGACGCGTCGGCCGGCCGAGCGGCTCAGTCGAGAATCGAAATATCCCGTCCAGACCCACATCTCGTCCTTGCGCTCGGCCATGACTAACGCCCCTGTCGCGTAATCGGTCCGACTTGAGCCCTTTGGACTCAGTTTTCCAGCAGAACGCCAGAGATGACGCCATCCATGCCCGGCCTGCTGGTGATTCGCACCTCGCCGGCCTCGGTCTGAACGATGGCGCCCTTGGTGACGATGTTGCGTCGAACATAGTTCGGGTCAGCATCGTTCTGCAGCACGTTGCTGATCGTCGCGCGAATCGTCTTGCCGGTCTTGGTGTCGCTGACATTGACCGTGTGAGCCTGCATGACTCGAATGGTCATCGAACCAGCGTGCTTGCGGTAGCCCTTGCGCCGATCCTCATCGCCGACGAAAGCGAATTGGTTCTCGCTGGCAATCTCCTTCCGGCGCTTGCCTCGATATCGGTTGGGTCGCTTCAAGCGTCCACCGGTCGGCTTGCGACGAGAGATGCCATGCCACTGTGCCATGCGACTCGCCGACCGACCACCCTTATTTCAATCGATTGGCATGGAAGCCGATTTAGTGTGAGCCGACCCTATGGGTCGATTCAGTTGGATTTCATTCAATCACCTCTCGCGGAGAACGCAGAGTTCGCAGAGGATTGGACTAGGCTGACGGGCGGGCAGTGTGCTCACGGCAGCCATGTCCTCTGTGCGCTCTGTGTGAGGAAACTGAAAGCGATGGAAACTGAGAGCAAAATCATTCGCCGAGCGACTCGGCAGCAGCCTCGATTGCAGCTAGCAGCTCGGCATGATTCTGAACGACAGGGAAGTGAGGGAATTCGTCGGTGACGTTCTGTGGTGGGTCCATGAGAATGCCTGAATGAGCCGCTGCGAGCATGTTCGTGTCATTGTAGGAATCACCCACTGCGAGCGTCTTGAAGTTCATCGCCCGAAGCCCTTCGACCGTCGCGCATTTCTGGTCTTCGAGGCGAATCTTCCAGCCAGAAATCATCCGTGTTTCAGCATCGATCACGAGGTCGTGGCAGTACAGTGTCGGCCGCCCTAGTTTGGCCAGCATCGGCTCCCCGAATTCGTAGAATGTGTCCGAAAGCACCAGCACCTGCCACCTCGTCCGGAGTGCATCGAGAAACTCCAAAGCCCCCGGTAATGGCTCCATTTCGGCTATGACTTGCTGGATGTCGTCGATGGTTATGCCTTCTCTGTCGAGGATTTCGAGACGGAAACGCATCAGTTTGTCATAGTCCGGCTCGTCCCTCGTTGTTATGCGCAGTGCATCGATTCCTGTGCGTTCTGCGACGTTGACCCAGACCTCTGGCATGAGCACTCCTTCGAGGTCGAGACAGATGACCAACATGGGTGGTGGTCGCGTGACCCTCGCTTGAAGATATTTGAGGGAACCACAGAGGTCACAGAGTTCTGAGGGCAAGAGTGAAGCGGCGCTTCAGTCTGACCGAAGGCGTGAGTGAGAAACGCCTGAGGCGTCGAACCCCTGTGCGACTCAAACAGGTTCGTGCTGTGGTCGCCGAATTATCGAAGCGAATCGGCGTCGAACTCGATTTCGCTTCGGCATTTCTGGAGAAGGCGAATTTCGACAATCATGACCTTCTGCTCGTCGACCGCGTGCCACTGGCGATGCAACTCGAGAATCAGAGCGACGAGATGGGCTGGTATCCGACGCTGCGTGGCGTCCTCGCCTGGCAACCCGGCAGCGGCTGGGCAGCGGTCGATCACGGCGCCATTCCATTCCTGATGAATGGCGCCGACTGCATGGGAGCTGGTATCCAAATCGCCGACCCAGGGGTTAAGGAAGGCGATTTGATCTGTATTCGTGACGAATCCCACGGCAAGCCCCTGGCGATGGGCTGGGCTCTTGTCAGTGGTGAAGAGATGGTGGCGATGAGCAAGGGCAAGGCTGTGAAAACGATTCACTGGGTCGGAGATGACTTGTGGGAAGTTGAAACATAAATCTGCTTGAATCCTGAGTTCTCAAGTTTCATGTGTAGGGTCGAGTGCGGACTCATCATGCGCAGCCTCATCGCACTCGCTCTGGTGGCGATGTTGGCAACCTCCGTTCTCGCCACTGGCGGTGTCAATGAGTTGGCAGACGTCGAAGGCACCGATATCGCATATGTGAGCCATGCCTCTCTGGTCCAAGAAGGAGGAGTGTTCGACATGTACCTAACAGTGATTCCCGGAAGTAATGTTTCTTCGGTCCAGTGGATCACCCAAATCTGCATCAACACAGGAGTCTGCTATCCGCCCGAAACGAATGAGATGGTCTCTGTCGACAGCGACACCTACACTACGACAGTGGATATTGACGACACTGCGGCCTACATCAACTGGAAGTTTGTCCTCCACAGCGAGGATGGTTACGAGACCAGTGTCCCAGAGACTGGGTTCGGCTGGAAGGTCTGGTCGGACTGCTGGTTCGATAACGGGACTTGGGGAGGGGACTCATATGTTGGAATCAGTGGCTTGTGCGAACCTGAGGACTTGGGCGGCCTGCCCGGCTTCGCAGCACCTCTCGCAACGCTTGCTTTGGCGATGGCAGCATTGATTGCTCGACGCGACTGAGCCACTCCATGGGCGAGGGCGACGACGAACCTGGCTTCATTCGGCTCGAGTTTGCAGAGCTTCCCCCCGAAGAGATGCTCTCACGCGCGCA
>DAHR01000018.1:40555-42113 GCA_002498525.1 Euryarchaeota archaeon UBA58 | reverse complement strand
AGCGGATGCCAGAGGCTTGGGCGGAACTCTTGAGGCCTTTGGGGACCGACCATGTGAAGGAGCATTTGACCGATGCACCGTGGATCATCGTGCTGTTTCGGCAATCGAAGAGAGAGCGCGAAAATGGCGAATTCGGGCCGACTTATTATGCTCAGGAATCGTGTGGAATCGCGGCTGGTCTGTTCATCGCTGCGGTCCACAACATGGGTCTGACCACGCTCACCCACACCCCCTCACCGATGGGCTTCCTGCGCGAGATTCTGGGCCGCCCTGACCACGAACACGCGATGTTGGTGATGCCTGTTGGCTATCCGGCTGAGGGAGCGAGTGTGCCTGACCTCAGCCGAAAGACTCTGGATGAGGTTTCGGAATTCTTCGACTGAATAGACAGGTGATGGTATGAAGAAAATCAATCTTGAAGATAAGTTATCGAAATTCTCGGAACACTGGTCGCCGAAGGTGATCGCAGAGATGAACGATTACCAATTCAAGCTGGTGAAGATCGAGGGTGAATTCGTCTGGCATGACCATCCGGATACGGATGAGGTGTTCATCGTCATCGAAGGCACGATGCAGATTGAATTTGAAGATCGGACTATCGAGTTGAGGGAGGGAGAGATGCTGGTCGTCCCCAAGGGCGTGAGGCACAAGCCGTACGCCGAGGAGGAGTGCAAGGTCATGCTCGTCGAGCCTCGCGGGGTCGTCAATACCGGCGATGCAGAGGGCGATCTGACCGCTCCGAACGATGACTGGATTTAGGGCCCTCTGCTTACCCGTCTGTGCAATGGGGGCCCCTTTGAAATTTGAACAATATTTGATGTAGATAATTTGAAGAATATATGAGTGATGAGACAAATATGCGAGTCATTAAACTTAGTATAGATGAGTTTCCTAATATTAATTCACTGAATACTTACTTTGATTCTACACTCAAAGAAAGAGATTCCGTTGGAAGATTCAATCTTACCAAGGGGAAAATTGCATCGAAAGGGAAAAAGGCACTTTTCAATGGTGAAATGCTACTATTCACTTGGAAAACAAACTTGGTCAGAATTGCCCGTGCAGCTAGTTCATTGATTTCTTCAGATTCTATTTCTGAATTCACCGAAACCGGCAATCTTCAAGAATACCCTCATTTTTTCCTAATTGATATGGATAGTGTAAGAAAACCTATCAGGTCTCTTTCTCAGTCAGATTTGAATAGAATTATCTTTGAAAAAACAGGAGAGGAAATCAATACGATTGGTCAAGCGTGGAATTGGGTTAATGATTCTGATGAACTAGAGGATTGGTTTGAGAGTCAGTGCTGACTGGGTTTGTCCAACGGTTGGCGAGGCGGCGCGATGAAGATGAGCGCGATTCCGCTGCCGACGATCAAGAGCCCACCAGCCCAGTCGGCAGGACTCAACACCTCACCGAAGATGGCAAAGCCGTAGAAGGTCGCAACAATCACCGTCAGATACGAGAATGCGCTGATCCAAGCGGCATTGGCCTTCTGATAAGCCATCGTGATGCCGACTTGACCGCCGCACGCACCGATGCCGATTCCGACGAGTGC
>DAHR01000018.1:29256-40465 GCA_002498525.1 Euryarchaeota archaeon UBA58 | reverse complement strand
GATCCAGCCACCGAGAACGCAGCAAACCAGAACACGACTGAAGTGGGAGAGTCGGTCTTTCGCAGCTCTCGCACATACATGTAAGCCATCGCTGCAAAGAAGCCCGAACCCAGCGCCAGCATAGCGTCGGGCTCGATGCTTGAGAGGTCGGGAGAAACAATCAGCACGATCCCGGCGAAAGCGGAGATCAGCAGTCCGACAACGCCCTTCGAAACCTCTTCATGAATGACGCGACCGGAGAGCAGTGCCACGAATAGAGGGCCTGTGTATTGCAGAGACACCGCCTGTCCGATCGAGATTCGCGAAAGCGCAGTGAAATACAGAATCATCGCGATCAAGCCAACCGTGCAACGCAGAAACATCGTCTTCGAGTCGTTGACCTTCAGTGAGATCCCTCGACTCGCTGCGAAGGCGGCGACCGCGAAAGCAATCACAGCCGAGCGGACCAGGATTATCATCCAGACATCGACGCCCTCGAGGCTGCTCGTGTACTTGACGAGAGCATTCATCGTCCCGAAACTGAGGCTTCCGAAAATCATCCACAAGACCGCGATACGAGGCGCATCGGTTGCATCGCCTGTCGCAAAGTTCGCAAGGTTCGCAGCGTCCTTCGTGCTCTCTGCGGAAGACTCCGTTGCAACAAAGGAAGACAAATCTGGGCCTATCCCATCCGTCGCCGCAATTTCAGCAAGGCCCCTACCGAGTCCACGTTTGACCAATCAGACGAGCCCCCAGCGAGATTCGAGGACCGAGGCCACCTTTTGGTAGTCCAACCCACCGTTGCTCTTGGGGTCGTGAAGATGGATCGGGATGCCGTGACTTGGGGCTTCGGCGAGCCGGATATTGCGACGAATCGGCGGCTCGATGACAAGTTCAGGGAAGGCTTCCTTGACCTCTGCCGCTACCTGGTTGTTGAGCAGGGTCGGCGCGTGCATGGTGAGCATGACTCCATCGACTCCCAAGCGGGGGTTGAGCAGACCTCTCACTTCGCGGATCGTGCCTGCGAGCATGGCCAACCCCTCCAGAGCGAAATATTCGGTCTGAACCGGAATGACGATGCCATCACTGGCTACCAGTGCGTTGATTGTGACCAGTCCGAGGGAAGGTGGAGTGTCTATCAGAACCAGGTCATAATGCGGTAGGAGCGGCGCCAGAGCTTCGGTCATTCGCCGTTCTCTGCCGAGTTGTCTCAGCATCTCTTGCTCTAGTCCGACGAGGGTTCTGTCGCCAACGATGATGTGGACGCCCTCGACGGCTGTCGCGTGGCGTGAATCGACAGCGCATTCCGGGCTCAGCAGGAGGTCGCGCGTCGTCGTGCTGACGCGACTCTTGTCGACGCCCAATCCAGTCGCGCAATTGCCTTGGGAATCGGCATCGACGACCAGCACTCTGTGGCCACGAAGCGCCATCTGCGAGGCGATGTTGATGACGCTCGTGGTCTTGCCAACGCCGCCCTTCTGATTGATCACAGTGACTACTCGCGCCCGCCCTTCTGGCGTCGCCGCTCCGCGTGGAAGTTCCAGCGGCCGACGCGGTCGCGCGGTGCTAATCTCGTCGACCGCGTCGAGCCTCGGCAGGCCTCGCTCCTCCTCGACTTCGATGAATTCGACATCGACTACCAAGGGCGTAGCCTCCACTTCGGGCAGACTCGCCCTGTCTTCGTCGGCCGACATACGAGCGCCTTCGGCGCTCAGAGGCGTGTTCAATGTGCCGCTCATCAAAGGCACGACTGAGGCTGATTCACAACCCTTCGTGCGACGCCGAGCCACCTCGCACGGAGTCGATCGCGACCTCGCGCGTGTTCAGTAAATATGGAACCAACCGAGCATTCGGCCGTTCTCGGCATCCATAGCGAAGCTGACCGAATGCTCTTTGTTGCCCTCGGTCCAAGTCCGCTCGACTCCGACATTGACAGTTCCTTCGGCGAAACTCGAGGGTATGAAATCGAAGATGTCATTCTCATGTGTGACTGACAGGATGTAGCCGTATTCGCTCTCGGAATGCCAGCCGCCTGCGCCGTCTGAAATCAGTGGATTAAGGTCAGGATAGCGGGCTGAAGCGAGGATTCTGTTCTCCAGCACCGACATCGTGAGGGTGTCAGGGATTGCATTGCGATTCCACTTCACTGCCTCGTTCTGGGTGTTTCTGTCGACAACCAGCGCACAGCCATCGTCCTGCTTGCGAACTATCGTCAACCCTGTTCGGTCGTCGTCCGCGACCCATGAGAGGTTCCATTCCTGCTCGGAGTCGACTTGTTTTGTTGATGCCTTCCAGATGTAGCCGCCGGATTCGACTGCTTGAGCCGCGCCGCTCGATGGATGATTCGCGAGGGTGCATTGCAGCGCGGCTTCGATGTCCCAGACTCTGGTATCGCTCTCGTCGGGCATCGCCACTCCCCACGAGCGCTGGGCGCTGGTGCTGGGCCGGTCCTCGCCCGGCCCCGGCTTGCTTGTGTAACCGACGCCCCAATCGATGCTGCGAGTACCGGCGTGGTTGTCGGTCGCTCGCATCGACAGTTGGATGGTGATGCGCCCATCGGGCATCGCCGCGTCAGAGAGTGTGCTCTCGACAAGACCGCATTCGCTCGTCCCTTGGCTCTTGTCGACTATGATGCTGGCTTCTTGTGAGACCGGCCATGGAACGCCTTTCTTCACCTTGAGATCGATGCGGACGTGGCCGTTGCAGATGTCGAATTCCTTGTGTGAGAGGGAAATTAGGTAGACCAGACCGTGGTTGGGGTCGTTGATTTCCTCATCGACGCTCCAACTCCATTTGTCGCTTTCTTCAGAATTACTGCCGGCTCGCAGTTCGCGCTCGCCGAAGAAGGCGTAGAGGTCGATCGGCGTCAGTGGAAAGAGGATGTACGAGCCGACGATATCGAGTCCGGAAATCGCCTCGAGACCGAATGTCGCCGCCTCGAGAGTGGTCGGCTTGTTGTCGACATCGCGCAGAGTCAGATCCGTCCTCGTCTTGATCATCTCGCGGTCGCCGATGTCGGTCCATGAGCGGCTGGTCATATCGAGGCTGTTGTCCTCAAGGAACCAGCCTTGGTTGCCGCACTCCCCAGGGTTGCGCCAAGTCTTGCCCGAGAGGTCGATGGAAAGGTCGTGGGTGAGGACTTTTTCTGCTGTCAAATGATATCTTCCGAAGGCGTCCAAGGCGCCGACTGCGCCGCTGTATTGAGCATCCATCGGGTGCAGGATATCATCTGCTGTGCCCTTACGGATGAGGATGCTTCCAGAACCCGTCGATATTACTGCGTTAATCTCACCGCAGGCATCATCGAGGGCTCCTCCTGCGGCGTCTCTGAAAATCGAAACCATGTCATCTCCCTCTATCGATATGCTCGATGAGTGGATGACGAATTGCATGCTGTCGCCATAGCGTAGTTCGCGGGCGCGGAAGACGGATTCCTGCTGCACGTAGATGGCGATTCCCGCGGCTACGATGATCAGGCCGACGACTGCTATCGCAGCGACTTGCTTGGCTGAGAGTTCGATCGACCTGAGGCTCGGGATGGTGATTGTTATCGACGCCTCAGAGTCGCTGTCGGAAGCGAGTTCGTTGGCGAGCAAAACTGAATCTTCTTCCGGAATCACGCCAGTGGTCCAGGGATCCACTTCCTCCTTGTCAAGAATCAGAATCCCCGAGGCTTCCTCGTCGAGGATGAGAGCGCTCTCCTCCTCGATCGCCGGCGCCGGCGGAATCACCTGGATGGTCTCGGGAACTTCCGCAGTCTCGGCTTCCTCGACGATATCCGCCTCTAGGACCTCGGCTTCGAGCACCTCCTCGACGGGTGGAGGAGGTTGGGGCATCGATTCGGGCGCTTCTGGCAACTGTTCTGGCAGCGGTGCTGGAGGCAAATCGGGTGGAATTTCTGTCGGTTCTTCGCCGCTGACACGCGCCAGAAGTCTATCGATGGCATCATCCATCTCGTCGCGGTCTTGAGGAGTGGTGCTAACGGCTGGGGCTGGACTCTCGATGGACTCAGCCAAGCCCTCGTCCTCGAGGATTCGCTGAATCAGATCAGCCTTCTTCCCCGAGACCAGAAGGCGGCGTTCCCTGCATAATTCGCGCAATTCCGAGACCTTCAACTCTGACAACGAACCATGGTCCAAACTCTCACCTCCTGCCATTCGACTAGCGCGTAGTCCCACGCTGCGGCTTTCAACCCCTTCGCCGTCCCGCTTTGTTGCAGGCGCAATCGAGGCTTGAGCAGGAAACGCCAGCCTCGACCTCGCGCATTTCCATCCGTCACACTGAAAAGGGCTGGGCGGTCGGCGGCAATCATGGACCCGAGACTGGTCATCCTTTCACGAGCCCCGCGTTGCTACTCGACCAGGCGTCTGGCCGAGGAGGCCGAGAAAATGGGCTGGGCTGTCCGCATCATCGACCCACTCTCAGTGACTGTGGTGGTCGATGAGAGGGGGGGTCGCATCTTCCATCGCGGCTGGCCTGTCGAGTGCGAAGCGGTGATTCCGAGAATCGGTTATTCGATCACTCGCCGCGGTGTCGCCATCGTTCGACAATTCGAACACATGGGCGTCATCATCCTCAATCCATCCGATGCGATTCTGCAGAGCCGCGACAAGTTGCTCGCCAGCCAACTGATGGCAGACGCTGGCATACCCGTGCCAATCACAGCTCACGTCGCGGCACGCGAAGACACCAATCGAGCGATCGACCGCGTCGGCGGCGTGCCTTGTGTTGTCAAGGCCACCGAAGGCACGCAAGGCTCGGCTGTCTATCTCGCCAGAACTCACGAGCAGGCGCGCCAACTCGTCTTCCAGATGCTGGAGCGTGGCATGCGCCCGCTGGTGCAGGAGTACATCGAGGAATCGCACGGACATGACATTCGCGTCTTCGTCGTCGGCGGCCGCGTCAGCGCGGCGATGCGCAGGCGCGCGGCCGGCGATGAATTCCGCTCGAACTTCCACCTCGGTGGTCACGTCGAGCGTGTTCACCTCTCCGAGGCGCAGATTGCAGTCGCTCTCAGCGCCGCCAACATCCTCGGCATGGACATCGCCGGCGTCGATATGCTCGAATCCAGAGATGGCCCACTGGTCTTGGAAGTCAATTCGAGTCCCGGCCTCGAAGGAATCGAGGCCGCATCTGGCGTCAATGTCGCCGGCGCGGTGGCTCGCCACTTGGAGAACCGCCTCGTCGCCACGCGCCAGCAGCATCGCATTGAAGCCGAACAGGCTTCACTCGAGGCGCCCGATGTTCAACATCTGACAGATTGAAACAGTCAACAGAATGGATCGAGCCTGCCGGCTCAATTCAAGCATCTCTCAAACGCCAGCCGACAGACTCGCAACTTCAGAAGCATTCAAGTCCCGATAGAGAATTCTAGGTTCGCCCGCAAGGGCAGGGATGCACCCGTCGTTCGCGGCGGAAGAGGCGTGGGGATGTCGAGAGAGTCGGAGAAAAACGGAGAGGTCGGTGGCCGATTTGCTGTCGAGGGGCGGTTCGAAACGCTCTCCACATACGGTGCCGACATAGGCTCAACACTTCCTTTACGACTGCACAGGCTGTCCGTGCTGCCGTGGTTCGAATGCTGGGAAGGGCAGCTGCGGACCGAGAAGAAATCGTCGCATACTATCAGGGCTTACTCGATTGCAGCGCGAGGCTTCGCGACGACATCGCTGCCGGACGAAGAAGTGCTGGACTGGGAGGCTGCTAAGGGAATCGCGGTTGGCGAATTCCACGCTCGCGCTAACCCGAATTCAGGGCGTATGGATGCTTGGTTGAATGGTATTAGCGAGTTGCGTCCTGCAACTGTCAACGCTCGTATCGCTGCCCTTTCACATCTGCTCAAATGGTTCGGTCATTCGGTCCCCGAATGGATTCAGCGGCCAGCTCGGAAGCGTTCGCTGCCTCGGCCGCTGGGACGTTCAGAAGTACTCAAGGTGCGGGCTGCTGCGAAGCGCTTGGAAGACCCGCTGACGAATCCGATCGTGACGATGATTCTGGATACTGGGCTTCGGGTCTCGGAATTATGCAATCTCGACATCGATGATGTCGACCACGATGACCTCTCGGCGCTGGTCATCGGCGGCAAAGGCGAGAAGGATCGAACTGTTCTCTTCACCAAGGTGACGACCATCGCTCTAGAATCGTGGACCCCGATTCGAGTGATGCGTGAGAAGATCATCGACGATGGGGATTCCGAGCGCGCACTGTTCCTGTCGAGTCGAGGTCGGAGGATCAATCCGCGCTCGGTGCAGAAATTAATCGACAGATTGGCTGATGAAGCCGACATTCCACGCTCGCGCCTCTCGCCCCATACGCTGCGCCACACCTTCGCCACTGGCTTGCTCGAGCGCGGCGCTGACTTGGTGACAATCCAGCGACTGCTCGGCCATGCGAGCATCGCCACGACGCGGGTCTATCTGGAGATCAGTGACCAGACGCTGCGTGAAATCTATCACCGCGCGCAGCGGCTGCCCGACCCTGAGGATCTCAACATGGAGACAGAGGTCATCGAAGAAATAGAAGCCGAATTGCCGCTCCCGCAGCGATGATCATTTCTTCGCGGGATTCTTCTTGTTGCTGCGCTTGTCGACCGCTTCTGGACCCTGCCATTCGCGGTCGGGAGCGACGATGTTCCCGGAGTGGCCAGGCAGCGGACAATGCTTGCCTGAGCGGCAGCGGCTGCAATTGTCCTTCGGTGGCAATTCGACGACTTTGGTCAGGCGCCCATACTTCCGCCGCGGCATAGAGCCCTCTTGGCGCGGGAGGAACTTGAGCATTCTCATGTGCGCGCAAGATTCAACCACACACGGAGTCAGCGCGGAGCGTGGATTCCGCGGAGGATGGCGAGCCCGAGGGAGGAACCGTCGGGCTCGATGCGAACCGAACTGTACTCTGGGCGCAGGTGCTGAGCGGTGACCCACAGATGTCAATAGACTCGGATCTGCGCCTGCGACCGCCTCGAATCAGTGGCAATCCATCGGTCTATCTGGGCGATGTCGCGCGCGCAGCAATCCGCTCTTTGGGACCTGCCGACCCACCATTCTTCGATCGACCACCCGGCTACGACGAGCAGAAATGGACACTCTCAACGCGCGCCGGCGATGTCTCGATGTCGATAACATCGAATTCCTACTGGGCCTTCGGACTCTTCGGCAAGTGCTTCCTCAACCGCATCGAGATGACCGGTCCTCTGCCTCTGCGCGCCCGCATCGTCCACGACATCGCCGCCTCTCTGGGCCGCAATCCGTGGGAGCCAGTAGCGGCCAGACGTTTCGAGAGAGTCAGCGGTGCCAGCCCTGCTGAACATCGCGCCGCTTGGCAGGACCTCATCGAGAGCGCTCGCGCCGAGATGAACGAGGAGATCGCCAGCCTCGATGCTCGAGTGGCGAGATTACGAGGGGAAACCGAGATCGAGGGAATCCTCGCCGAAGCCGACAATTCCCTCGATGAGGCGCGTTCGGCACTCGCAGATCACAACGCGCCGGCAGTCGAGCGCGCGCTTGCACGAGCGATTAGCGCACTCGTAGAAGCCGATCCAACGACCGAGATCAGAACCTCTTCGAGACTGGCAGACGGGTTCGGTGAAGCATCTTGGTGGAGCAAGTCAACAAGAGAGGATGAAGTCGAGGCTTCGCACCTTCTCGAAGATGAAGTTCCTCTGGTCGATCTGACCGAAGATGAGTGATCAGTAGACCCCGGACATCCACTGCCAAACGCCGTGTTGTGCCAGATAAATGGTCAAGGAAAAAACGAGACAAACGCCGTAAATCATACCCTTGCTGATCTGGATGGCATGCTCCGACTCCTCGTCGAAGTAGCGGATCAAACCGGCAGCCTGCTGGATGCCACTGCCCTTCTTCTCCTTCGCCATCGAGCCGCCGACCGACCTTCACTATTTCAACGCGGCGAAGGGAGAGAAACTCCTCACTCGGCCGTAAAGAGAACGACTGCGAGCTGATTTTCAAGGATCGAGAGTCTCGATGAGAACACAACCGCCATCCAATTCAACTATTTTCGATGCGGCGTTCATCGCCGCATCGATGCCCGCAGTCATCAGGATCTCACGGCGGGCTCCAATCGATGATTGGAAGACGAGACGATGCGATAGCGAGTCGAGGATGTCTCGGTCGACGACCTGCCAGACCCACTCGTCACGCGCGACCGTGATGAGAGCTTCAACAGGCGCCAGCGGGCCCTGCCTGCGACCATTCTGACGGGCTCTTTCGACAAGCCCGACGAGTTTACGAGTCGCCCCCCTTCCGTCAGTCGTTTTCGGTTCCGTGCGCCTTTGCGCGATACGCCTTCGCAGTCCAGTCATGTGCATCCCATGCGGCATTTGCCGCGTTCGGCGAGCGTTGAGTTGGAGGTTTAACCGTTTACAATGATGTGTCGTTCAAACCACTCGAATTGGACCCTTCGATTGTGCGTCGGCGGGCCGTTCCTCCTCCTTTGGGGAGGTATGCTGCTTGTTTGGCCGAAGGGTGGGTTTGATGCTGAATGCTTGGAGTCGAGCGGTCGTGCGCGAAGAGGTCGACTGGGCTGAGGTGGCTGCTGGAAGTCTGCTTCGCACGGCCGTCGGCCACTGGCGCGATGATGCTGATGGGTGGTTCGCTGCTGCTTACGAGAGGCTTCCTGAGACTGCTCGCGTCAATCCGCTCTCGCGCGATTTTCAGTGGGTTCAAAGCTGGATGGAATCGATTGGTGGCGAGCCGATCGATTGGTTCTGCGGTGTCGGCTCGGCTTGGACTCTGCCTTTCGAGCGCGGCAAGGCTGAGGGTGAGGTTCGCAGTCTTCTAGCCGCGCTGCACGAGACTGGCCGGCTGACTCGGCAAGAGGCAGTCTCGATGTTGCCGGTTCTGGCGCTCGATGTACAATCCGGCCAGACCGTCCTCGACATGTGCGCCAGCCCCGGCTCGAAGACCACCCAGATCGCTGAACATCTTGGCGATTCAGGTGTCGTGGTCGCCAACGAAGTCGTTAGGGGGAGAGTCAACATGCTGGTCTCGAATGTTCAACGGCATCGCTCTGCGACTGTGGTTATCGTCAATCACGACGCTCGTCACCTGCCGAACGTTCCCGAAACCGGTTACGACCGAATCCTCGTCGACGTCCCTTGCACTGGCACGGGCACGACTCGAAAGAACCCGGATGTGTGGAGTCGCTGGAAGCCGAATGACGGGCGCTCGATGCAGAAACTGCAAATCGACATCCTCGCGCGGGCTGCGAAAATCGTCAAGCCGGGCGGCCGCATAGTCTACTCGACCTGTTCGCTCGACCCGATCGAGAACGAGGCTGTGGTCGCCGCTGTGATGGCTGAATTCCCAGATTTGCGGCTCTTGCCGGCTGCTGGAACTGTGCCGAAAATCGAGGCTTCTGAGGGTTTCACCGATTGGCCGATTCTCGATGACGACTGTTCAATCTTGGAGGGCGCGGAGGTGCGGGAGAGTTTCGCACCTCCCAGCGATGCGAGGATCGTTGCCCAACTGCCGAATTGCATGCGCGTCTGGAACGACCAGTCGGGCGGCGGCGGCTTCTTCCTCGCGATTCTTGAGATGGCCGCCGACGCTGCACCAAAGTGGGAACAGAACCAATTCGAAACCATTTCCGAGGCCGACGCTCCCAAGGACAACGATGCAGCTCCACGACCCCTCGACGAAGCCGATACCGCGACGCTCGAGGCGGCTTGGGGAAGACTGCCACAGAACCTCTGGCGGCGCGGCAAGAAGATCCTCGTCTCGACGCCTGAGGCAGCGTCGATCTGGGCTTCTGAGCGCAACCACAAGGGCTCAAGGGCACGAATTCCAGGTGGACGCTGGCGCCCACTGCGCGTCATTCACCTCGGCCTCGAAACCGCTCATCTGCGCCGAGGTGAGTTCGAGCGAGTCGTCGGCGCAGCCGCCGACCGCCTCGCTCCGACAATCGAAAGAGGAGTCACGGAAATCTCAGCCGAGACATTAGATTCCCTGCTTTCTGGCGAGGAGCCGCCGCCTCACGAAATCTCACCGGACCTCGCCGAAGTCAGAGGAAATCATCTCCTGCTCGATGCCTCTGATGGCACGGCCATCCCAGTCTGGCTGGGCGGCCGCACCAGCCTCATGCTGAGAGCCCAGGAGCGCACTGTCCTAGCTGCCCGACGCGGTGTGGTCATCAGAACAAAAGATGAAGAAGAGTGACCATTCGACCATTTGTATTTGTGAAAAGCGACCATATGTTCAATAGCCGATTGACTCAGCTCCGGCTTCCCGAGGAATCACAGTGCTGGATGAGACCGACCGACGCATCATCGAGGTGCTCGAGCGCGATGCTCGAACCTCCCTGCGCAAGATTGCCGGTGAGGTCGGTGTGGCCCTCGGAACGGTCAGCAACCGAGTTCGCAAGATGGAGGAGAAAGGCATCATCACCGGCTATCGCGTGATGCTCGATTCCGACCGTGTCGGATGGGGTCTGACGGTCGTCATCGGACTGCGGATCAACAAAGGACTATTGATTGAGATTCAAGAGAAAATCGCCAAGGATCCGCGCGTATACGGGGTTTACGATGTGACTGGTGATTTCGATTCGATGGTGGTGGCGAGAGCTCGGGATCGGCGTGATCTGGACGACCTCTCGAAGAACCTGCTGTCGATGGATGGCGTGGCTCGCTCCGTGACCCATCTGGTGCTAAACACGGTGAAAGAAGAACCAACCTCATTTCCGGACGAATGATAGCCCACTTCGTGGCCTTTGTCGGCTCGTCGCCGACCTCTCACTCCTCATCGAGTCGCGCCAGAATGAGAGGTATCAAGGATGACGCGAAAGGTGCTAGAGACTCGACTGTTCTACCCTCTGGTTTCATCGCTTTCATCAGGACATTCCGGAGAGTCTCATCAATGGGAACGTCGAGTGCTTGCAGGCGGTTGCGCAGGGCGGTCTGGAGTCGCCCGCCCGTGCGGTCCCAATCCATCAGCAGGATGATCGGTGGACCACCATCGATGATGTTGCGAGTGCCGTATTCGTCGTGCAGGAAAGCCACCAGTCGTGAGCGGTCCCAGCCCCTGTTCATCTTCTCTATCGGACCAATGAAACCGAGGGCCCGCAAGGCTTTGACATCCTTCAGGCCCTCGATGAGAATCGGACATCCAGCACCTCCATCCTCCGGCATTCGATTGCGAACCTGACAGCGCGCGATGGCCGCAGCCGCAGTCTCGAAGCGCTGCGCCTGATCACTCGGCCCATTCAGGCTCCAGCGCCCCTC
>DAHR01000018.1:17340-29146 GCA_002498525.1 Euryarchaeota archaeon UBA58 | reverse complement strand
GCGACGACTTCGATCAGTTCGGCATTGGCTTCACCGTCGACTGGCGGCGCGCGAACAGCGACCTTGAGCCGGCCGCGCCAAGGCTCGATTCCAACTACTTCTGAACGCTTCGCGCTCGGCTGTATATCAACCTCGACGAGGGTGCTGGAAGCGGACAAACGCAGCCATTCAGAGCCCATCCAGTCAAGGCCTCTGGGTGATGCTCTATGAAGTCGTTTCCGAGTGCGGCGCAAGAGGCGGCACGATTTACCACACCCTACACTCATAAGGAGACCTCGCACGCGCACGGTTAGGGATAGCGATGAGTGTGGTCACGCCTCTCTACGACAGCCTCTGGAACGAGTTTGTCCTATGGTCGGCTCTTGTCGGCGCCTTCACCTTCGGATGGCTCTATCACCACACCTACAACTACCGCTCGAAGGATGGTGTGGACGACAATGTCGACAATCTCGAAGTCGGGGTTTTCCCTGCTCATTACGACAGTCTCAAACTCGAAGTGGCCTGGACTGTCGTACCCTTCATCCTGATTGTCTATCTCACCTTCATCGCTTGGGCTCCGATTGACAATTTGTGGTCATCGAGTGACGATGGCTGGTTCGGTAACGAGTGCGTTGCTGGGGAATCCTCGAATCTGATGATTAATGCGGATTCCAGTTTCACTGCAGATTGTTACCATATCCTCGAGATAACCGGCTTCCAATGGGATTGGGACTTCGATTGCCTCGAACTCGACGCGGATCTGTGCAGTCAGGGCCTGACGACGATCGAGGGCAACGACAAGAAACTCCTCAATCTCAAGCAGGGCGAGGTCTATCTCGCGGAGATGACCTCGGAGGATGTCATTCACGCACCATGGTTCGTATCGATGGGCATCAAGGAAGACATCATGCCCAGTCAAGTTACCAAGCAGTGGTTGATCGCGGATGAGGTCGAGGATTTCCTCCTGCTCTGCACGGAATACTGCGGCGATAACCACGCCTACATGATCGCAGGTGTCAGCGTTCACGCCTGAGGAGGGAGAATAATGGAGAGAAGGACTGTCATATCACGCAGTATGGTGGTTCTGGTTTTCATCGCCATAGCGATGGTCGTATCACCCGCCGTCAACTCACTTCCGACTGGAATCGGTGGCGACAACATCCAGACTCAAGGCTGCAACTGCCACAACACGCTACCCAGCAGCAATGTGATCCCCTCCCTCGCCGGTCTCCCCGAAGAATACAATGTCTCGACCACCTATACTCTGACAATCTCCTTCAGTGGCGGTCCCGCGGAAGGTGGAGTCAACTCAGGTGGCTTCAATCTCTGGGCATCCGATGGTGATTTCTCTGTCGTCGATGCGACGGTCCAAGCACGCTCACCAACAGAGCTCACACATACCGAGGCCGGTAACGACTACCGCTCCTGGACGATTGAGTGGACCTCTCCAGACCACGGCCGTAATGTCGATTTCATCCTGCACGTGAACTCGGTCAATGGTGACGGTGCCAACACCGGCGGCATCGATGAGTGGAATCGTCTCGATGTCACCGTCGCTGGCTCAGCCGGCGCCGGACTCGAGGCAGCTGATGCGTTCAAGGTGCTCGGAACCCTGATCATGATCTCGTTGGTTCTGCTCACGGTGACCATCCTATACGGATTCTACCGCACAAATCCCGACAACTTCACCTGGGATTATCTCGCACCTTGGATTACCGGCTGGCTGACCAGCACCGACCACAAGAGGATTGGTACGCTGTACTTCGTTCAAGGCCTGTTCTTCCTCGGTGTCGGCGGAATCATGGCGATGATGATTCGTGTGCAGTTGGCTGGTCCCGACACCGGTTTCATCTCACAGGACCAGTACAACCAGTTCTTCACCCTGCACGGCACGACGATGATCTTCCTCGCTGCGATGCCGCTCATCGCCGGCTTCGCCAATTGGATCGTGCCGCTGCAGATCGGTGCCCCCGACCTCGCTCTGCCGAGGATCAACGCACTCTCCTTCTGGCTGCAACCGTTCGCCGCCCTGCTGATCTTCACCGGCGTCTTCTCTGGTGAGGGCGCTGACACCGGTTGGACCGGTTACGCGCCTTACGTGGTCAGCGCCGGTGCTCACCGTGGCGTGACCTTCTGGGTCGCCGGCCAGATCATGCTCGTCGCATCATCGACCTTGACTGGAATCAACTTCCTGACAACGATAGCTGTGATGCGCGCGAAGGGAATGGGTTGGATGCAGATGCCACTGTTCACTTGGTCGATCCTCGTCGCCAACGTCATGCTCTTCCTCTCGATTCCAGCCTTCGGAATCGGACTCATCCAAGTCTTTCTCGATCGCACCATCTCCACCGCCTTCTACGATATGGCGGCTGGCGGGGACCCCTTGCTGTGGAGTCACCTGTTCTGGTACTTCGGACACCCTGAGGTCTACGTCGTCATCGTTCCAGCCTTCGGTGTCATTTCCGAGGTCCTCGCGACCTCGGCTCGCCGCTCGATCTTCGGCTACCGCTCGATGGTTTACGCGATGGCTGGAATCGGCCTGCTCTCATTCATCGTCTATGGACACCACATGTTCACATCCGGAATGTCGCCAACCCTCCGCTTTGTCACCATGCTGACGACGATGCTGGTCGCCGTGCCGACTGGAATCAAGATCTTCAATTGGCTGAAGACGATGCACGGCGGCTCACTGGTCTATCGCACTCACACGCTGTGGGCGCTCGGCTTCCTCGTCACCTTCACTTTGGGTGGAATCTCTGGCATGTATTTCCCCGCCATCGCCATGGATTTGCACCTGCACGAGACCTACTTCGTCGTCGCTCACTTCCATTACGTGCTGGTCGGTGGCACCGTCTTCGGTATGTTCGCCGCGATCTACTACTGGTACCCAAAGATGACCGGTCGCATGCTCGATGAGCGTCTCGGCACCCTGCATTTCCTGATTGGGTTCATCTCCTACAACGGCATCTTCTGGCCAATGCACCGCCTCGGCGTCGTCGGAATGCCTCGCCGTACTCACACCTACTTCATCACCACGGATGATTTCACCAGCCTTCCGGAGTGGGCTGCTGATTGGAATCTCTTCATCTCGGTCAGCGCCTTCATCTTCTTCTTCTCGAACCTGATTCTGGTCGCTAACATGCTGACCTCGCTAGTGCGAGGTCAGAAGGCGCCTGCCGACCCGTGGGGCGGTTGGTCATTCGAGTGGATGGTGTCCTCGCCACCCCCAACACCCAGCTTCGATTGGAACAATCTGCCTGAGTTGCGCGATGCCAACGAGCATATCGCGCACGAACCAACTCGAATGGGGGCCTGGTTCAATCGGCTGATGGTTCCTGACCAAGAAGAGGAGGCGAGCAATTGAGCGGCTACGGCGACTCCGACCACCCCGTGGAGCCTTGGGGTCCGCACGATTGGAGCCACGGCGCGCCGCACAACTCATTCTCACCTATCTTCATGAGCATGGGAATCGCCCTCTTCCTCTTCATGATGGCCCAGGCATGGTCCTTCGGAACCTACACTCCCGGTTACATCCCTGGAATCTTACTGGGCCTTGCAATCGTCGGCTTCGGCCTCTTCATCTTCTGGCGCCAAGACATCTCCTTCGATGGTTCGTACGAGCCGCGCTCGTCCGGCGTCCCGTTCAAGAACATCCAGATTCGCAAGGTCGCCGTCTGGGTCTTCCTGATGTCGGAGATGATGGTCTTCACCTCGCTCTTCAGCACTTACATGCGCTACCGGCTCGGCATCGAGAACTGCGGCGACATGTACGATCGCCTCGAAGCCTCGCACGAACTCGTCTCGGGCGCGACCTACACCTGCTTCGAGCCAGCCAGCCACCTGATCGCTTCCAGCGGCTGGCATCTGACACCCGGCGCCATCAACACCTTCGCGCTCATCCTCTCGTCATTCACGATAGTCCAAGCACTGCGTTACGCCAAGATGCCTGACATCGACGAGGAGGTCCGCCGCCGCAAGGTCTACCGCTATCTCGGCAGCACCTGGTGCCTAGCAGTCCTCTTCCTGACGCTGAAGATGGTCGAGTGGTTCATCGGCTTCCACATCCCAGAAATCGGCTTCCTCGGCATCAGCGAACAGAACATACACCCCCTCGTCGCCGAAGGTTACACCATCAACGCCGATGCCTACACGCACCACGATTACCACGACTTCATCATGAACATACAAGTCTCGGCTTCATTGTTCTACGTCACCACCGGAACCCACGGCGCTCACGTCGCTGGTGGAATCATCGGTCTGAGTTACATGACTTACAAGGCTTGGAGAGGCGGCTATACCCCCACTAACGCGGTCTCGATCGAGTACTTCGGACTCTACTGGCATTTCGTCGACTTGGTTTGGGTTCTGGTGTTCCCATTCTTCTATCTGTATTGAGGTGAAAAAAAATGGCGCATTACAAGATTCTCGGCAGGGATCCATACTGGATGAACTTCTTCGGCTTGATGATTCTGACTTTGATTGAAGTCGTCGCCGTCTACCTGCCGCTGGGCGGCGTCGCTGGCGATTATGGCATGACTGAGAAGCAGTTGACATTGTGGATATTGACTTTCATCGCGATTCCGAAATTCGCCATGATCGCTGCGATCTTCATGCACCTTTTTGGTGATGAAGACTCGAAGATCCTGACGCTGACGGCGCTCTTCCCGACCTTCTTCATCATCGTCATGGTTCTCTTCATCGGTCTGACGCATCCTGATGCAACCACCGGCCTGCCAGCATGGTGCAGGCCCGGAACCTACGGATTGTAAGCGCCGCTCGCACTCTCACGCACTGAGGGATAAGTCGGGGAACCGGAGTACCGTTCGATTTTCGGACGGAGTGAAGGGTATAGGTTCATCAGAAACCTGCTAACACGCGAGGCTGCTGCAGACGTCGCTTAGCCTGGTAGAGCGCCGGATTTGAAATCCGGTGTCCCTTGGACTCGGGAGTTCAAATCTCTCCGTCTGCGCCAAATTCACTTTTCTCTCACTGAGCACTCAGAGGTTCACAACGGACTTTGGCACTGTCACCAACCTCTGTGCTCGTGGTGTTCGCTGTGGGAGGGAAATTACTGGGTCATTCATTGGGGATCGAGGCTGCGCCGCGAACGATGAGTTGCTCTGGGTGGAACTCGAAACTGCAAGGTGTAGTCAGACAAGACTCACCATCGACGGTGACGAACAGAGTCGGGTCGTGGGTTGCGTCTTCGGAAATATTGCCATTCTCATCGAGGGCGCCGATTTCGAAACTCTGACAATCCTGCATCGTGATCTTACCCCATTTGCCGACGTGAGTCCCCTTCTCGAGCGGTCCCATGACCATGAGCATCTGTATTTTCGATAGTCCCAGAGCGATGAGCAGCGATGCGCAGTCGCGCTTCGGGTGAATCCCTGGAGCGACTCGAAAACCACCACCGAAAGTCTCGCATTGGCTGATGACGAACAATCCCTGCATGTCGACGATGCTTGCATCGGCGCCGTTGATTCTCATCCACGCTTTCTGACTCTTCCAGCCGATAATCGCCCGAATACCCAACACAGTGTACTTCTTGTGGCCGCGAATCCAGCTGTATACGCCTTCGATCTTCATGCGGTTGACGCTAGATGTGACGCCGCTGTCGATTTCGAGAAAGGACCAGCGGACGAGGTTTCCTGCCCTTCGTGGCTCGCCATTGCAAGGGTGGGGATTCGGGGTCGGGAAATTGTCGTGGTGTGGTGAAGGGGGTCCTTCGCACCGCACTCCGCCAACTGTGTGGTCTGAGCCATTAGCGAGTGTATCGACTGCGCCCTGGATGTCAAAAAGCGGGATTCCCAATGCTCGGGCGAAATCGTTTCCGCTGCCGATAGGCAGTATCCCCAACGTTCGTCCAGTTCCTCGTAATGCGCTTGCAACTTCGTGGACTGTCCCGTCGCCTCCGACTGCTACAATCATCTCATGGTCGTCGGCCAGAAGGTTGGCTGCGAGGTCGACTGCGTGGCCGGGTGCTTCAGTTTTGTAGAGGTCGATTTCGTAGCCGGCGGCGATGAGGGCGATCTCAAAATCGGGCCATTGCTTGGCTGAGACGCCGTCTCTTGCTTTCGGATTGAGGATACAGGCGATGCGCGGCATGTGATACCGAGGGTTCGTTCCGAACTTGAATCCTCGCGAATGGAGGAATCAAGTGTGATGGGCAATCCGCTGAAGTTGGGAATCATGTCTGAAGAGGTGTTCATGCGGCGAGCCATCGAGCTCGCCGAACGTGGTCGCCACCGGGTAATGCCTAATCCACTGGTCGGATGTGTTCTGGTTCGTGGCGGCGAAATCATCGCTGAGGGCTGGCACGACCATCTTGGGGGACTGCACGCTGAGCAGATGGCTATTGCTGATGCTGAGGCGAAGGGTGTAGCGACTCAAGGCTCGACCGCTTACGTGACGCTCGAGCCTTGCAACCACTTTGGGAGAACTCCACCCTGCACTGAGGCGCTTCTTTGGGCGGGCGTGAAGCGTGTTGTAATCGGTGCGAATGACCCCAATCCAACCGTCCGAGGAGGTGGGGCTGAGGCTCTGGAGGACGAGGGGATTACTGTTGAGACTGGCTTGCTGTCGGCTGAATGTTCGGCTCAGATGGACGAGTTTCTGCACTGGTGCGAACACCGTCGCCCACATGTCCTGCTGAAGGCGGCGATCGATGCGCATGGCCGAGTCGACTGTGACCCGAATGCTCCTGCTCAACGCTTCTCAAGTGCCGAAGCCCTCGACATAGTCCACCAACTTCGGGCCGAATCCATGGCTGTCCTCGTCGGTGTGAAAACGGTGATTCGCGACGACCCTTCGCTGACTGTTCGCGGCCCGGACATCGGGCCGCGCGAGGCACCCTTGCGCGTTGTCATCGACCCGAGCGGGCGCATTCCTGATGCTTGCAGATTGATGACCGACGGCGAGGCACCAACGATGCTGATTCACGCCGAAGCATTCGAGGCGAGCTCTGCCAGCGATGCTGCCCACGTCGAGCGCGTCGTCCTCGCCGCCGAGAGCGGTGAGATTCCAGTCGCTAGAATTCTTGATTTCCTCGGCGACCGCGGTATTCAATCCCTGATGATCGAAGGCGGGCCCGACACTTGGGCGCGATTCCTCACTGCAGGACTCGTCGACCGCGCCCACCTATGCCAATCTCCGGTTGAACTCTCTGGAAGTGGAGACACCTTTGGTGAGGCAGACCTCGAGGCGGCAGGATTGCACAAAATCAACAGCCTCGAGGTCTCTGAAGATACCATCAGCCACTGGAGTTGAATGAATGGAAAAACTCGCTGCACGATTCGAGCGGAGTTCTTTGGTGGATTTGCAAAGAAATTCATACGGATTGAGATGGTAATTCTTATCTCAACCTCTGCCTTACTCACAGCCGATGACAGATGCACCTCCCTCGATTGCCGCCTCCGCACTCGACGCGATAGGCAACACACCTCTGGTCAAACTCAACCGAATAGTTCCTGAAGGCAGCGCCGACGTCTACGTGAAACTCGAGTATTACAACCCGACCGGCTCGAAGAAGGACCGAATGGCTCTGGCTATGATCGAAGGTGCTGAGAGGCGTGGCGAATTGCGTCCGGGAATGAGTGTGGTCGAGTTCTCGGGCGGCAGCACAGGCTCAGGACTGGCTTTCGTCTGTGCTGTCAAAGACTACCATTTCCATATCATCTCGGCAGACCCTTTTGGCAAAGAGAAGTTGGATACGATGACGGCTTTCGGGGCTGAATTGGAAGTCATCGAGAGTCCGGATGGCAAAATCACGGCCGAGGTGATACGCGCGATGATCGGCCGTGCTGCAGAATTAGCAGAAGATGAGAATTACTTCTTCACCGACCAACTCAACAATGAAGACATCATCGATGGATTCCGAAGATTGGGTGAAGAGATCATCGAGCAGATCGATGGCCCTATCCACGCATTCTGCGAGTCGGTCGGTACAGGTGGCACCATCTGTGGAGTCAGGGCTGCACTGCGCGATGCTGGGCAGGATACGCGCATCGTTGCTCTCGAACCGAAGTCATCGGCAATCATCTCCCAAGGAGTATCCGGATCACACAATGTCGAAGGGATTGCCCTCGGCTTCATTCCGCCTCATCTCGAGGACGCACCCTACGATGAGGTGCGTGGAATCGATGAGGCGGTCGCGCGCGAGACAGCTGTTAGGTTGGCACGCGAGGAGGGAATCTTCGCCGGCACTTCGAGCGGGATGAATGTCGCCGGTGCACTCGAAATCGCAGCAGAACTCGGGCCGGGACACACAGTAGTAGCGATAGCGGTGGACTCAGGTCTCAAATATCTCAGCGAAGGCCTCTATGATTAGCCCAATTCACGAAAGTGAGTTTGAGACGAGAATCCTGCACAGTCCTGAAATCAGAAGTTGGCGGACCGTGCAGGATTCGAACCCACGTCTCCGGCTCCGAAAGCCGGAAGGATATCCAGACTACCCTAACAGTCCTGTCACTCGACGACAGCCGTTCCGTTTTCAATGCGACGGGTGGCAAACAACCAGCAAGCGAGCGAGGCTGCGATGAACTTTGACGGGCGCGGTCAGTACCACTCGCCAGCCGCGCTCGAGCATCTGATCGGCGACTTCAACCCATGGCAATCCCATGACCAGAGGGTCGGGCGAGTCAGGGTCACGAGTCTTTTCGAAGATTGTCGGTTCGGTCGGCAAAAGCGTGCACAGAGAGCCTGTATCGTCGATTGAGCGAGCCGCTGAACAAGCCTTCAGAAGCAGTTGGAATCCGTCGTCAGACTTCCATGCATTGCGTCCGTATGGGGGATCGAAAGCGAAGATTGCACCGCTCACCTTACCCCACAAATCGGGTATCATCCCAACGTTCATCTCCTGCACATCCCAAGCCACTTCGGCGGAATTCTTGGCTGCCCATGTCAGGTTCCGTGTGGTTCCAGCGACCATTCTGCCGTCAAGGTCGGAGGCGAGAATATTGAGTCCGGCGAGCATGCCTTCGATGACGATTCCGCCGGTTCCGCAGAATGGGTCGATGACCGTTGTAGGTGTGAAATCGATTCTGTGGCCCAGCGAAATCAACAGTCTGGCCAGTCGAGGGTCGAGTGAGACAGGTTGGAAGAATGGCCGGTCGGTCGGGGAGCGTCCAGCATAATCGGGGCGCTGCCACTCGGGATGGCGCAGACCCCAGACGATTCGTGCGGGAGAATCGGCCAGAGGGTCTGGGTGGTTCGGCGGGTCTTCGGGGGCTGCGAGAACGACCACAATCTCATGCTCGGGATTTTCGAGGTCGACGGGGTGATTCGGACTGCTGATGAGGCCGCCTGCCGTTTGTGCGATGGCCGTTTTCGACAGGCCATCGATGCCTTGGCCCAAACCTCGTGGGCGAATCGCGAAACTACCACCAGGTAAATTCTCGATTGCCCAGAAAGCGATTTTCTCGGCGATTGACTCGGCGTCGATCGGTGCGCTATTCTGACCGCGCAGCAGGACATCGTCGAGCAGTGCTGCGCGCGAAAGCCGCTGAAGAGTCTCTTGACCGTTGGATTCGGTAACCACGATGCGTGGATGGACGAGGCCGATCGGACCTGCGAGTGCCTCGGCCTCGGAGCGAAACAGCGCTGGATGCCAACCGCTGCCAATCAGAGTCAGACCTTGCACTCTCTTGCCTCCGTTCGTCTCGCGCGCGACTTCAACCCTAAATGCCTCGACGCATAGCACAGGTCTAGGCATGACGGGGGAGTAGAGTTTGGGTTGTAATCTGAGGGATTTGGCGACTGCTCATCCGCTTGATTTGGGGGAGTTCTCGGGACAACGTGTTGCGGTCGATGTCTTCCTCAATGCCTACCAATTCATCACCAGCTTGACTGGGGCGGACGGGAAACCGCTCTCTTACGAGGGACGGCCTGTCGCTCATCTGATGGGATTTCTGGATCGGGCGACATGGATGCTTGAGAATGGGATTGAGCCTGTTTTCATTTTCGATGGTCACCCGCACGAACTGAAGATGGAGACTCTTGCGGGTCGCAGGATTCGCAAGGATAATGCGAACGCCAAATGGGAGGCGGCGATTGAAGCCGAGGACATGGCGCTGGCGAAGAAACTCGGGCCTCAGACCGCCGAATACACGCGTGAGATGGTTGCTCAGACCAAGCGACTCTTCGATTGCCTCGGCCTCGTCTGGATCGAAGCACCGATGGAGGCGGAGGGTGCTGGCGCTGTTCGTTGTGCAAACGGTGAAGTTGCTGCGGTAGCGAGCCAGGATTGGGACACTCTGCTCTACGGCTCACCAGTGATGATTCGCAATCTGACCAGTCATGGCCGGCGTAAGTTCGGTCGAATGGTCGTCGCCGAGAAGATCGTCTTGGCGGAGTTACTCGAAAACCACAACATCACGCGCGAGCAATTGGTCGATTTGGCGATAATGATTGGTACCGACTTCCATCCCGGAATCAGAGGCATCGGCCCAAAAACCGGCCTCAAACTGATTCGTGAGCATGGGACGATGGAGGCCGTTGCCGAGGTCAAAGACTTCGAGATGCCCGAGGACATCGAGACCATTCGAGGCCTCTTCCACAATCACCCGATCCATCCCGAGCCGCTGCCCGAATCGACGAAGGCGGTCGAGGAGAGGTTGCGGGAATTTCTGCAAGGCGAGTTCGGCTTCTCCGAGCGTCGCCTCAAGCGGGCCCTCAAGCGGCTGGCCAATGCCAACCACCTCAAATCTGACAGCCAGCCGACTCTCTTCGACTTCTGAAATAGAGAGAAGGGGCGATTCGCCCGAGGACTGAAGCGCCCTCGGGGAACCTGTCACCGCGCAACGTCAGAAGACGGTCGCGGGCCTGAGCAGTTTTGACCAGCGTCGTACCTGTTTCACAGGACGTCGCTGTTCTCATCCTCGTCGAGGATGCCGTCAGCGTCATCGTCGTCATCGAGGTAATCCTCGATTCCGTCGTTGTCGTGATCGAACTGGCCGGTGTAATCCCAGCCGTCGTTCTGCTCGAACCAGTCGGAGAGACCGTCGTTGTCGTCGTCGGTATCGATCATGTCGGGGATTCCATCATTGTCATGGTCATACCTCCAGACACCGATAGCTCCGTCGACTTCGTCGACATCGAGGATGTTGTCGTTGTCATCGTCGTCGTCAACACCGTCGTTCAGTCCGTCGTTGTCGTGATCGCGTGAGTAGTCCTCACCGTTCGGTCCAACGTCGTTCCAGTTGTCGATGCCATCGTTGTCGATGTCGAAGTCAACATTGTCGCGAACGCCATCGTTGTCGTGATCGTAGATGTTCGAGTTCGGGTCTCCGTCATTGACTTCCTCTCGGTCGTCTATGCCGTCGCCGTCATCGTCATCATCCTCAGCGTCATTGATGCCGTCGTTGTCGTGGTCCTCCGGGAACTCGTCCTGGTAGTCCGGGATGCCATCATTGTCATCGTCGAAGTCCAGGTCGTCCGGGATTCCGTCTCCATCGTTGTCGTTCTCGCCGTTCTGGTCTTGGTTGTCGAGCTGTTGGCTTTGCTGCTGATCAGACTGCTGACCCTGCTGGCCTTGGTTATTGTCTTGGGTCTGGCCTTGCTGTTGCTGGTTCTGTCCATTCTGGTTGTTACCATTCTGGCTTTCACCCTCTTGCTGGCCTTGCTGGCCGGATTGTTCTCCGCCCTGCTGTTGACCCTGACCGTTGTCTTGCTGGTTGGATTGTTCTCCACCCTGCTGACCACTGCCTTGCTGACCATCTTGGCCGGACTGTGAACCTTGGTTCTGTCCGTTGCCTTGCTGGCCGTTCTGGCCTTGACCTTGGCCTTGACCGCCTTGCTGTCCGGATTGACCTTGGCCTTGACCTTGGCC
>DAHR01000018.1:15448-17186 GCA_002498525.1 Euryarchaeota archaeon UBA58 | reverse complement strand
TGGCCTTGACCTTGGCCTTGACCTTGTCCTTGACCTTGTCCTTGGCCCTGTCCTTCTCCGTCTTCGCCTTCTCCACCGCCGTCAGTACCGCCGTCGCCGGTTCCCTCTCCGTTGTCACCATAATCTGGATCATACGCATCTGGGATACCGTCGCCGTCCGAATCCGACATCGATCCGTTGTTAGGATCGTTCGGGAACGGATCGTCGGCGTCATTCTGCCCGTCACCGTCGGTGTCGGCTGAGTTGGGGTTCGTTCCTGCGGCGTACTCCTGAGAGTTCGTCAGTCCGTCGCCGTCAGGGTCCGCGTTAGCGTCACTGGCAGAGTTCGGATCCAGTCCGTAGGAAACCTCCCAACCATCCGGCAAACCGTCGTTATCGGTGTCGGCGTTGTTAGGGTCCGTGCCTTCAGCATCCTCCTCAGCATTGGTAAGCCCGTCTCCGTCCCAATCAGCCCCTCCATCGTCGGGGTTAAGTGGATCAGAGCCGGAATGGTTGTCGGCAGTTACGCCGACGGAACCAGCCATCAACACGAGGAGCATTGCAATCAACATGCTCGTATTCTTCATTTTCTGTATTTCTTTCATTTCTTTTTCCTTCCAAAAATCAGTTCAGAGAACCCGCCGTTCTCTCTTTCCGGTAAAATGCTCGCGCCTGTCCTCGCGCAAACCATAGAATCCGGGAGTGACGGATGCTGATTGAGAGTAAACTGAAGGGTGGTGTCCACAGATCATAAATGCAGTACTGCGCCGCATTCAAGTCTTTGTGGATTATCTTTTTCCTCGGCCTACTCCTCCTCTATTACGCATCCAATCTCACGGGCTTTCACAGGGAACCCTCCGTTCCCTCTAAATTTTGAGGAGTCGATAGCCTATTTCAACCCCTCCCGAGCCTGAGTAAAGGCCGTTTTGACCCCTCAAGGAGTGATTCGGGCGAGCTCGGCACGGAACTTGGTTTTGGAGAGGAAGTGCAGGACGGGCGTGGCGAGGCTGCCGATGACTAGAGCTGTCAGCAGAAGATTCGACCATAACTCGATGCCGGAGCCGAAACTGAAGTAGAGAATCCAGCCGGCACCGAGGAATGCCCAGGGTCGGTAGCGACGAGCGAAAAGAGCTGAGCGGGACTTCGCGAGTTCGTCTGAGTAGAGATTCGATTGTTCGCCTTCCGCGAGCATATCGTTCTCGGTTGCGCAGCGGACGCAGACTTGGTAGCGGGGCCCGTTGCCGCTGATGAACTGGGAGTTGGGGTAGTTCTGAGTGCACATGCGACAGGTCGGCATGGTGATTCGCCCTGAGGACCGAGCGTCGCGCCTTCAACGCTGCGGTTATTCGGTTTGGGGCTTTGTTGTGGTTTGTGGGATTTGCTCTGCTTCGAGGTTGAGGAAAGCCACGAGCAGGTCGAGACCATCTGGACTTCCCACAGATTCCGGGTGAAACTGCACACCGTGGATCGGTAGGGTTTGGTGGCGGACTCCCATGATCAGCGTTCTTGATTCATCCCAGGCATTCGGGATGAGCTGGGGGGTTGTTGATCGAGGCTCGAGTATCAGGCTGTTGTAGCGCATCAGGGTGAGTTCTGATTCGAGCCCTTGGTAGAGGCCGGAGCCGTTGTTGAGGATTGTCGATGGGACTCCGTGAACGGCTCCGAGCGGTGATTCTGTGAGTTTGTAGCCGGCTGCTAAGCCGAGTGCTTGGTGGCCCAAGCACCAGCCGAGAATCGGTATCGCCTCGTCAACTCTCTC
>DAHR01000018.1:0-15378 GCA_002498525.1 Euryarchaeota archaeon UBA58 | reverse complement strand
CGCTGAGACCTCGGGGCGAGATGGGCCTGGTCCGAGGATGATGTGGGTCGGTTCATGCTCTGCCAGCCAAGCTTCAATCGTCGTCGCCGCATCCGCTTGTTCGGCTGGTCGGCCCTCGACAATCACCACCTCTGCGCCCAAGCGATGCAGGGCTTGGGCGATGTTGTTGCTGAATGAGTCGAGATTGTCGACGAGTAGTACTCTCGGGCAATCTCGTTCTACCGCTTGAGTACCTATTTCTGGATTCTCGCTCGGTCTGACTTGACCCAATACTCCCTCGACTTGTGGAACAGGGAGGATTCCGACTTCGCGCTCGGGTAATTCCGTGGCGCTGAATCCGGTTCGGAAACCCCAGGTGGCTTCGGTAATCGCCGCAGCCTTCCAGCGAGCTTCTTCGACTTCGGCGGCGGGAATTGAATCGATCACCACGCCGCCGCCGGCCTGCACCACTCCGTGCCATTCATTCGGGCCACTGTGGGCCTCCAAGGTGCGAATCAGAATGTTCCAATCGGCCTCCCCAGCGCCCGAATTCATGTGCCCGATCGAGCCCGTCCAAGCCCCACGAGGCGCTCCTTCCAATTCGTCTATCGCAGTCATCGTCACCGTCTTCGGACAGCCGATTATCGAACCGCCGGGAAACAGTGCTGCGAGTGCAGCACCTGCATCGGCTTCTGCCGCCAGCCTGCCCTGAACACCCGAAACCAGATGCTGCACATTGGCCAGCGCTTCGACGCGCCAATCCGCCCAATGGACACTGTCACTCTCACATACTCGGCTGAGGTCGTGGCGCTCAAGATCGACGAGCATCAGATGTTCTGCGATTTCTTTGGCCGACGAGGCCATCTCGACGCGCAAGGCGAGATCCTCTTCCTCAGTCGCTCCTCGTGCGCGTGTTCCTTTGATCGGCCTCGTCGAAACCACACCATCCCTCAGGCGCAGAAGACGCTCGGGGGAGGCGGAGGCGACTGCCCAACCGTGGTCTGCGAGGTGCAGCCAGGAGGCGTATGGAGCGGGGTTGCTGCGCGTCATTCGCAGGAAAGCCAGCCATGGATCGTCGCTCATCGGCCCTTGCCATCGGCGCCCGTAATTGAGTTGGTAGAGATGTCCGCCGCGGATCGATTCGCGGATTCTCTCGACCGCTCTCGCGTGCTCGGAATCGCTCTCACTCTCCGGCACAGTCGCCCGCGTCACCGGGGCTATCTGGACCTCCTGCGCCTCCTGAAATGCTGTTGCTGGTGAGTGTTCTGCTGCGGCCAGCCAAGGGTGGCCGTCGAGGGCGATGAGGTGGAGTTTGTCACTCTCGCGCTCGTGAACCCACCATGCATCACAGCGCCAGAGGACGCCTAGGAGCTGGCCGGGTTCGGGGTTGTTGGCGAGGCGGATGTCACTCGCCCATCTCCCCATGTCGTAGCCGAGCAAGCCTGCGAATCCGCCCGGTGTTACGGGTGAGGTGACGAGGGCGTCTGCGGATTGCGGTGAGTCTGTAGTTGAATTGGGTGAAGCGGTTGCGACTTCGAATTCTCGAGTGATTTCAAGTGCCTGGGCGAGGCTTGCTGGTCGATGTTCGTCGATGGTTCTCCAGCGCTCGTCGTGCCATTCCTGAATGACCATGACGAGTGGTTCTGGCGCTCCGAGTCCGACTTCTCCTGCGAGGGGCGAGCCGCTCTGTGGCGAGCCACGTTGTGGCGCTGCTGTCGGATCGTAATGCGGCTCGAAGAAGAGGATTCGAATGCTGTCGAGGCAAGGCAGCATCGAGGATTGCGCGAGATCCGTGATCGGTCCCGCTGAATGCAAAAGCAACTCGTCGCTCGCGGTTTCGCCTCGAGACCGGTTCAGCATGGCGATGAGCGGCTCTGAATGGTCGGTCTCGAAAGTGAGCCGCTCGATTCTGCTTCTGCGCTGCACGTCCACTACTCCCAGCTCTATTGTCATCTACTTCCAATCATCGGCCGACTGCCAAGCGCTGCTCAGTCGGGCCAGCCACGAGGCTGTTGCGGCTTGATGAAGTCTACCACGAGGCTTGCCGATTCGTCGGCCATCGATGGTAGCCAGCGCCTGCACACCCATGCCGCTGCCCAAGACGACCATCTCGGCCGCCCTTACCACCATCGGAATCGTCAGTCGGGCCTGCCTCACGGGAATGCCCGCCGCCTCGATGCCAGTGCGAATCTGTTCGAGGGTGACCGAATCCAGAGCACCTTCGCTCGGCCGAGGGTGGTAAGCGACGCCGTCCGCGTCGAGCAACATCGGCATGCAGCGGTCGCCGTCGACTAGACAATCATTCTCCACCAGGAGCGAGATGTCCGCGCCATGCGCGCGAGCCGCCTCGCGCGCCTCGAAGTACGGCTGCCAATCACCGTGCTTGGTCCCTCGAACCCCGGCATCCCAGATGGGTGCTGCGAGGGTGATCGCCGAGAGTTCCGCCGGATAGGTCACATTGATTCGCGGGGTCAGGCTGACTTGGCCGCCAGCAGAGATTCCAACCTTGATCAGATGAGGCGCCTGATCGTCACCGACGATAGCCTCGCCAGGAAGATCCAAGCCTGCTAACGCCTCGAAAATGAGTCCCTCGAAGTCGCTCGGCAGGCTGATACCAAGGCGCTCAGCATGTCGCCGCAGCCTAGCGAAGTGCAGGTCTGCGGCCAATAGCCTCGCAGCGCCATCCCATGCGACCGTGGTGAAGACCTCTGAGCGTGGGTCGCGGTCCGCCATGACTCGCCATCAGGGTCGCCCGCTTCAATCCGCTCACACGCATCTCAGAGCATGTCGTCGAGGAATGAAGTGTCGACATCTTCGTCTTCGACCGAGAGATCGTCGGCCAGATCATCGAGATCTTCCAGATCGAGTTCATCTGCAAAGTCATCCAGATCATCGATGTCGACCTCTTCCTCGGGACCACCCAACAATTCGTCCACGACTTCCGAGTCAGCACTCGGCACTGGTCCGATATCCTCCTCGGCGACGATTCCAGCAGAAGCCGACGTCGCCGAGTAAGATTCGTCTGCTCCCTGACCTGCATCCTTGTCAGCAGACCCGTCACGTCGCGCCGAAGCGACTAGTCCAGAACCTTGATCGGAGCCCACTCCAAGGCCTTCGCCGATACCCATATCGAAGTCGCCAGTGAAATCATCGTCGTCCGAAAGGCCGGCCGCCTCGCGCTCCTTCTGCTCCTCCAATTCGACTTCGAAGGCGCCCATCTCCCATGGAGCGGGCGCGGAATCCTCGCGCGGCTTGATGAACAGAATCGCCCCGACCAGCAGCATCGCAACCGAAAGCAGCGCGACGATCATGTTCATCTCGCCAGACAGAATCCTGTCAACCCATGAATCACCAGCCGGATCATCACCCGGCTGTTTGGTCCCGAACGAGGACTCCGACCACGGCGGAACCTCGACGGGATCTGCATGGAATGTGTGCACGTCACCGTTGAAAGTGACGATTTCTATCCAATAAGTCTCCTCGCGCGCGAGCGCGGCATCGTCGAATTCATTGATGATCAGAATCGTGTCGCGCATTCCCTCTTTGAACAGCGTAGCATTCCTCGTATCGATGAATGCTTCAAGGCTCACGTAGGCGTGATATGTGCTGTACATCGGGTCGTCGCTCGCGTCCCAATTCACTTCAATCAGTGATCCAGCAGCGTTCCAGCTCGCACGAATACCACTCACATCAGGACACTCGGGGCAGGGATCGGCGGAGAGTTCGTCGGTGATTTCTATCCAAGAGGTGGCGAGGTTGTTCACCCAGGCATTCCCGGAAGAATCGACGGCGACGGCGGCGACGTAGATACGGCGGTTCGGAACCAAGTAGAGATCACCTTGATCTAAGTCCAGAATCGGGTCTGCTCGGGCTGAGAATGTGGTCAGCAAGATTGGTAGATGCTGCTCTCTGTCAATTACCTTCGATGGTTTCAGATTCTCGATGTTCTCAAGCAGAATCGGCGTGTCGATCACAGCATAAATCCTGTATTCAGCGATGTCTGAAGCGCTGCTCGGCTGGAATTCCACAAACATCGCATCTCCCGAATCACCTCCTCGGTCACTCAGTACCGGAGCCGCCAGCCTGTCAGGAGGCGAGATGTCTCCGCGGTTGTCGATGGGCGTGACGATGACCATGTGATCGTTGAGCCCTTCGAGGTGGACGTTGCCGCGCAGGTCGTGGATTGTGACGGTGACGTAGAGTGGGATCATCGGCTCGATGGTCTCTGATTTGAGAGTCGCGAGCGAATCGCCGTAGAGAGCCTTGGTGATGGTAAGTTCGAGTTGGAAGTCCGCGCCGAACTGGCGCTGGTCGACCGTGATGAGGCCGCAATCAGAAGGAATCACCTTGCAACTGTCCCAGAGGTCTGAAATGTCATCCAGCGGATATTCTGAGATCCAGATGGTGTAGAAATCGAAGTCCTCTGCGGCGGAGCGATTCCAGCGGATGTCAATGGCTCCGCCGTCGTCCTCCGGATGGTCCCAAGCGTCCAGTCCGGTGACTCTGTCAGGTGCTGCCCCAGCACCCACGACGTTGGATATCGGGGTTGCCTCGACGATGAAGACATTGTCGACATCGCCATTACCCCAATCGTCGATGGCGACGACTCCGACCCAGTAGACGACGTCGTCGACAAGGCCACTTTCACCGAGTGAATCAATGATGACCTCGGTGATAGAACAGTCATTGATGTAGGCTGAGACCGGCCATCCATCGACTGTGGAAGGTGCTTGCCAGCCAGAGGCTGGAAGAGTGTAAACCGCGTAATAGGTGCAGTCCTCCTCGGTATTCGCTTCCCAATTGACTTGTAGGCGGCCGCCCTCATCGTCGGGAACATCGGCCGCGGTCGTACCCGTGATCGGCGCTGGTGGGATGCCATCGTCGAGACCACCAGCAGTCACGACTGGCCCGATGATGGTCGCATTATCGGGGTCGGATTGTCCAGCCTCATCGACGCAGACGGCGGCGAACCAGTAAGGTACTCCACCCTGGAGTTGCAGCGCGGTCGTGTTACCGGTGCTCCAATGGTACTCGAGTGGACTGGTCAATCCGATAGCGCTGGTGATCTCCTGCTGCACGGCCCAGAGCCGAGTTCTGTCAGGGTCGAGTTCAGTGCAGGCGGACCATTCCATGATGACGGTACCTGAGGCGCCACCCGCGACGGGCTCGGCGCTCATCCACGCGGGAGGTGCTGGCACTTCATCGGTCGGTGTGACATTGAGTGGGTAGGTCATCGGATCGCCGATGGTGCCATCGACGTATTCGATGGCGATGGCGGCTCGATACATGCGATCGTTCTGCAGAGTTTCGGAGACGCCGTCATGATCGGCCTGTGTGACTGTCGCGTTGGTGTGCGACCAGTAGGTCGATCGAATGTAGGTGGAGAAGAAATGGATGTCGTTCGCGGTCGGCTCCCAGAGTGGGTCGTCGGTCGAATCCCAGACGTAGAGTCGGTAGGCGAACCATGCGGCATCTTCGGCAGGCAGCCATGAGGCTTCGATGACGCCACCGCCATCATTGGGTCGATCCTCGAGCACGACTATCACCGTCGGAACCTCGACGCGCTGCCAATCATAGGTTACACGAACCTTGATGGCGCCGTCAGCAGGGCTCTGTAATTGAACGTGCAGCGTCGCTGAGGTCGAGCCTGGACCGATCGCGGAAATCGCTGATTGGAAGGCCATTTCGATGCCACCGTTGGCAGCGGCGAGATCCCATGTCCCGCTGTAATTCAGATTGCTCGACCTCGCCCAGACCCAAGCCCCGCCCTGCGGCGCGGTCAGAGTCATGGCGCCGGTGTGCATCGGTAACCTGCCCGGCGCGGCGACATCGGAGACCTGCGGAATCTGAATCGGATCATCCGGCGTCACGAGCACTGTAGCCATCCCCGGATGAGTCGTATCGGTGATGTCCCAGGTGCGGCCGCCGTAGAGCACGGTCAATGGATCGGCGCGACGCTGATGCTCGCGCGGCTTCTCCTGCAGGCTGGTGACTGGGTCATAGACGTGCAAGCCATCATCGCCGACGACGTACAGGCCACTCGAATCGAGATAGCCGCCTTTGAGTCCAGTGACGCCCTTCGAGGTCACTGAAGAGTGCAGTCCATCGACCTCGACCACGTCGATGCCGCGAGGACTCATCACCACGACGTAGTTGCCATCACTATGCATCTCGAATGGCGGCCAAGAGAGCAGAGAATGCAGACCGACGCCGGTTTCCATTTTCATCATCGTGCCATTCCAATGGACGAGAGGGGCTGTGTCAGTCGCGATGTGAACACCCCAATCATCGCTCGCGACAGCTCGGACATCATTGCTCGGAATCATGTCGATATTGTAGCTTCCATTCACCATATCCGTCGCGATATCCCAAGCCACGGCACCGGGCCGAGTCGGACCCCGCCCATTGTGTGAGATGAATAAGGCCGCGTCGTGATAGAGAGTTGTATTGCTGCCATCCTGATTCTGCACGACGCGCGAAGTCGGTCCTGCGTAGGTGATTCCTGATACTGTGTTGCCCATCAGACCCTGATTGTACCCGAGGGTCGTGATGACTGTCAGGTTGGTCTGATGCAGGACCGTCAATCCAGCTGCGCCACCGGCCAGCACTTTGCCCTCGCCTTGGATCGTATCGTCGATGACGAAGAGGTGCTCGATTATCGGTGAGGGCAGACCATCGATCGTCGTGATCGGATCGTCCCAGTCGTCTCTCGTCGTGTTCCACATGCCTATTCCGCCGTGTGTGGCGATGAGGATGTGATCGCCATATTCGATGAAGTCACGCACGAGATTGCTCGGCAGCCCAGCTAGGAGGCTGCCGTGACCCCAATTATTGGTGCCGGTGTTGTAGATCTGGAAGCCGGCAGCAGAACCTTGATTGCCCATCAGACCGATGTACATCGAGCCATTCTCGAGGATCATGCCGTCCATCTGTGTATGCAGCGCCGGCGGTGTCGAGGTGATGCGGCGCTGTTGCAGGTCGATGGCTTTCAAGCCGCGTCCAGCAGTCGTCACCCAGAGGGTTTCATCATCGAGCAGCATCTCATTGACGAGATCCTGCTGGAAATTGTAGCCATACTCCCAACGAACCGAGCCGTTGGAGAGTATCTCGCCCTGCAGGACCGATGAACCGTAGTAGGAATTGACGCCAAGGCTGCTGCTGATCCAGACGTGAGTTTCGTTCGAGATTATCTCGACGACACGCCCGCTCGAAAGGCCTGCCAGCTCGTCGAAGCCGCTGGCGATCAAACCTGAATTATCGAGTCGGTCGACTCGGTTCATGCCAGTCGTCTGGCCCGAGCGACCGATCGCATAGACCATCTGACCTGAATTGGATGGAGCGCGCTCGATCGAGCATCCATCCATGCCGGGATCGAGGACCTGGCCGTTGGCCGTCGCAGTTCCTGAGGTGACGAGGCGTGAGATTCCACCCTGGTTGTCATATTGGTGACCGGCGAGCAGGACATTGTTCTCGTGATGCATTCCGCCGGGGAAGATGCGGTCCATCGAGATTCCATCCGTCGAGGTCAGGGTCGAGAGATAACTGCCGGTGTTGTAATTGTAACGATCGAAGCCGACCCCTTCGGTGTCGAAGCCGATGTACATGATACGATTCGCTTCGTCGCAGGCGAGCGCACGGGGATCATTATTGGACAGTCCAGTGCTGCCTGAGGTCATCGAACTGATCCATTCATTGGTCAGCGAATCCTGATCGTGATCGGCCAGATCATATCGCGCGATGCCACCTTGGTTACCCCACCAGAAGCGCGCGCCGATGGCGAAGTGGACGATGTCATCACAGAGTTTTATGTCAGCAGCATAACCATCGGGAATGTCTCCGGTGCCTAAATCCCAAGAAGACCAGACACCCGATGAGCCATTCATACGCAGAATCTGGGCGTTTGAATTGAAACCGCTCGACTCCATGGTGCCGAGCCAGAGATCGGAATTGATGACTGCCATCGAATAGAATTCCTCCTCGGAACTAGATGGCAAGCCATCTCCAGGCATCCATGTATCGAGCCAAGTCGAATTGACGGGGTCCCAGCGAAGAATGCCGTTCATGCTGGCGAAGAGGTACTCGCCTTGGAACTCCGCCATGCCACGGATGGGTCCTTCGATATCGGTCCATTCGTTGAGAAGTTGCATCGAATCGGCATTGAATCGTCGCAGGATGTAATCACCATAGGCGATCCATAATTCACAGGATGAGGCATTGAGTGGGAAACAATCGCCGAGGAATCTGGCGTTGACGCGGCGAACATTACCGATGGTCGTAAGGTCGTCCTCCCACCCCTCGCTGCTCATGTTCCAGCGAACAATCGTGCCATCGCCATTGTTCCAGTATTGGGTCGGTCGGACGCCGATCCACAACTGATCCTCTATCACACCGATTCCGTGGACGACGCCGCTCCAGCCAGCTTGAGCACCAGCGTCGAGAGTGGTCATGCTCGAATTCGTCGTCAGATTGATTCGGTAGATCTGAGCACTCGATGACCACCACGAATTGCTCCGTTGCAGCGAATAATGCAAGACATTGTCGTGAATCTCGATCTCGGCGGGCGGTGTGTTCGAGAGCGTCGGCCCGGCCGCGTTCGCCCCCCGACTCCACTCGATGAGAACCTCATCATTGACGACGTCGATGAGCGTCAGGCCGAAGTCACCCCCAGCCCACATGGTACCCGAATCAAGGCCGGGAACGAGAACCGTGACGTCGTCGTCGTCGATGTAGCCTTGAGTTCCGTCCCACGTCGTCAACCACTCATTGTTCATCAGATCATAGCGCGCGATGCCCGTGTTCTCGAAGCCCAGATAGAGGATATCGCCGATCTTGACCGTTCGTGAGCGTTGGGTATCATCACCTGCAGTCCAAGTTTCGATGACGGTGAAATTGTCCATGTTGATTATCGCGGCTCCCTGGTTCGTGCCAGCGTAGAGCCGGTCTGTATCGAGCATGTCGACGGCATAGACGAACCTGCTCGGCATGCCATCGGCAGAACTGACGCAATCTTGGAATTGATACTGCCAATTCCACATGCAAGCACCTCGATTGGTTCCCGCGTACATGCCATCCGCATCACTCGTGACATCGTAGAAGACCGTCGGGCGATTCCACCAGCCTCCGCTGCTGGTCATGGTGTGCCAGGCGCTGCCATCGTAGCGCGAGAAGGCTCCTTGAGTGCCGACGAGCAAGCCGCCGTAATCGTCCATCTGCAAAGAATGGACATCGTCATCAGGCAACGTGCTGGAATCCTGATTCCAGTGCTCGGTGATATCTCCAGTCATCCGGTCGATGACGAGGATACCGAAGTCGAAGAGACCTATGTAGACAATGTCATCATCGACGGCAATTGGGGTCGAGTCGAGGTTGTCGGCGCCGAGCGACTGCCATGAGCCGATTATCGCTGAGGTGGAGAGTTCAACACGCATCACGCCAGCGTCGGGCGTGGCGATGTAGGCTATACCGTAACGGGTGGCGATGTCGGTGACGTAATCCGAGTCGAGACCATCTGAAGTGGTCAAGGTGTCGACGAGTGTCAGCGCATTAGTGTCGATGATCGAGATGCCAGATTCAGTGTGGCCAACGACGAGGAAATCCGTATTGGTGTCGAAGGCGAGGGCTGAGACGTGGGTCGAACTCAAGCCTGAGACCGTGCCTTCGTAAGAGGCGTCGTAGTTGCGCAGTCGGATGACGCCGGCATTGGTCGTGCCAATCCAGACATAGCCGTTGGAATCCTGTTCGATAGCGATGATCTGGCCGACGTTGCTGACGTAATCGCTGATGTCAATCGGCGTTTGCCAAATCTGAGTCGACTCATCGAAGCGATCGATGATCTTGTTTCCAGCGAGCCAGATCTCACCTTGTTCACCATCATCAATGTGGGCCGTGACCTGCATCGAGTCTGCGGTCGGGCTGCTGACCAGAGTCAGCGAATCATCGGTATTCTCGCCTTGCAGTCTCGCCAGCGTGCCCGAGCCATCACTGACCAGAGCAGTCCCTGTTGTTGGGCCCCGAGGGGCTTGTGCTGGCCAGGAGATGATCGACTCGCCATTACCTAACAAGCCCATATCGTCCAATTGTCTCTGAGAGCGGAAGATCAGCGAATTGGTATCATAGGCGTGGACAGTGGTTCCTGCGAGGATGTGCAGCCAACCCTCGGTCACAGCCAAACCATGAATCTGATTCGAGGCCAGCCAATTGCCGGTCGACCAAGTCGCCAACCACGATTGAGAGACCAGGTCGCGACGATTGATGCCTGCATCATAAGTCGCGATCATCAGATTGTTTCCGACCACTGCGAGGTCGGTGATGAGGTCTGAGGCGAGGTAATTCTGAGTGTTCCAGACAATGTTGTTGTCGACCACGACGCTGACCCCACTCGAGGCGCTCGTGGTGGTGAAATCGAGGAGATGAACGCCACTCGACTCGGTCGCGAGATAGACCCTGTCGCCGACGATCAGGAGGTCCGAAGGAATCTCCTGATTCTGCGCCAGACAGTAATCATAATCAGTCCACTCCGAGGCATCGATCGCTCGGTGGTGGATGGTGCATGGTTCTGCTGCCCAAGTCGTGCCGTAGGCGTCGACGACAATCGCGTGAATCGCCGAATCATCCGAACCGTCTCCAGTCAGCAGATCCGGCAATGCGGCGGAGTCAGAGAGTCGGCGGACGAGGACCGAGCCGTCCTCAGTGCCGATGAGCAGTCGGTCTTGGTCCGCATCGATGGCCAGCGAGCGCCCTTGCAGATTATTCTCGATGTCGATGATCGGCTTGACGGCGCGATCATCGAGATGCAGTAAATCATCATCGAGCAGGACGTACAGTCTGCCATCGAAGGGATTGACCGCGCTGTCGTGGAGGGCCACATCCAGCGCTGAAAACGAAATCTTCGGGTCGGCCGGCCGCAGAGCCTCAATCACCATGTCGGTGAGAGTCACGCCGGCCGGCAATTCCCATGAAGCATCGGAAATCGAATTGGGGCGAAGATAAGTGTCGAGAGTCCCATTCTGAACGGTCGGCGGATTGTTCTCCATCACGTCCTGCCGACCGAGGTCGCCATATCCTCTCCAGTCGAGGATCGGCGTCTGAGTATCGAGGAGGGTCAACTGCGGTTCAGTAGCCCAATAGCCATCTGAACCGTTGACAGCGATCTGGAAAGTGAGATTCGAGATCTCGGCTCCCGGAGCGAAATCGAGGTAGAGATCACTGTAAGCATAGGTTCCGTTAGCCAGATCGGCTCCCGTCGCAATCATGTCGACCCAGCCTGTATCGTTGCTGCCCTTCCCACCCCAAACGGTCTGGGGAGCATTCCGAGCTCCATCCTCAGGAGCCGACAATTCAGGACTGAAAGCAGCAGACCACGGCAAGGCCACCATCAACAGCGTGAGGAGTAGAGCAAGTCTCTGCTCAGCCGTCCTTTCTGCGGGAAACGATGCGGGCACGAACCTTTGGCCTGCTTGTTCCCATTATGAAAGGAATGGGTAGATGAGTTGGTCTTGCTTCTCCCTCTCATAGAGGGAGTGTTGAAAGAAAAAATCGCATTTCAAGGGGCTGATAACCATCCCAATCGCTGTAGGATAGCATCAAAGGGGAAGGTGTGGCCCGACCAAACTCGGAGGGACCTGCCTTGGTTGAGGACCGTCTACGAAAGGAAGCACTGGATTACCATTCGGCCGCGCCAGCCGGCAAGATCAGCGTTGTTCCCACGAAACGTCATGCCACCGCCCGAGACCTCTCGTTGGCGTACTCGCCCGGTGTTGCTTATCCCTGCGAGGAGATTCAGAAGAATCCGGAAGATGCTTATCTCTACACCTCGAAGGGGAATCTCGTCGCTGTGATCAGCAACGGCACCGCCGTGCTGGGTCTGGGTGATATCGGGGCTCTTGCCGGAAAGCCAGTGATGGAGGGCAAGGGCCTGCTGTTCAAGGCCTTCGCCGATATCGATGTTTTCGACATCGAGGTCGACAGGACCGATGTCGATGAATTCGTCGAGGCTGTGAAGGCGATCGCTCCTACATTTGGAGGGATCAATCTCGAGGATATCAAGGCGCCTGAGTGCTTCGAGATCGAGCGTCGGTTAGTGGCTGAGTTGGACATTCCGGTGATGCACGATGATCAACATGGAACTGCGATAATCTCTGGTGCGGCGCTGCTGAATGCCTTGGAGGTGGTCGAGAAGGAGATTTCTGAGGTCAAAGTGGTGATTTCGGGAGCTGGTGCTTCGGCGATCTCCTGTGCTACTCATTATCTGCGGCTTGGGGTTTCCGCGAAGAATCTCCTGATGTGCGATTCGAAGGGGATTCTGACGAAGGCGCGCGAGAAGGCAGGCGAGTTGAATTCGTACAAGGCTGCATTCGCGCGCGATGTTGCTGATGGCGGTCTGGCTGAGGCGATGGATGGAGCTGATGTCTTCCTCGGTCTCTCCCGAGGTGGGGTGGTTTCTGGTGAGATGGTCGCCTCGATGGCGGCGCGCCCACTGATATTCGCGTTGGCGAACCCCGATCCTGAGATTCTTCCCGAAGAGGTGCTCGAAGTGCGCGATGATGCAATCATCGCGACTGGGCGCTCCGATTACCCGAACCAGATCAACAATGTTCTGGGTTTCCCATACATCTTCCGAGGTGCTCTCGATGTTCGCGCCACAGAGATCACAGAGGGCATGAAGATGGCCGCGACCAATGCGATCGCAGAGTTGACCAAGGAGCCTGTTCCTGATGATGTTGCAGCCGCCTACGGTGGTGAGCAGATGCAGTTCGGAGCGGAATATCTGATTCCCAAGCCATTCGACGCACGGGTGCTGATCTGGGAGGCAAGCGCTGTGGCGGAGGCCGCGGTTGCCGAGGGGGTCGCGCGAGTCTCGGCAGAGGATTTCGATGTCGAGAAGTACCGTGAGGAGTTGGAGGCCCGACTAGGGCTGACCCGCTCGATAATGCGCAATGTGATCAATCAAGCGAAGCGCGACCGAAAGAGCATCGTCTTCTCCGAAGGCGAGGAACCGACAATCATCAAAGCAGCCGCACAGTGCATCGCTGAGGGCATCTGCGACCCGATCCTGCTCGGGCATCCTGAGCGGATTCAAGCGGTCAAGGAAGAGCTCGGACTTCACTTCGAATGCGAGACCATCGATGTGCGCTACGACCCGCGCAGGCGTGGCGCTTATGCAGACGAATTCCACGCGCTTCGCGGACGCAAAGGTGTGACTCGAAGAGATGCGATCAACCTGCTGAAATCGCCCAATTACTTCGGACCGATGATGGTTCACGTCGGCGACGCGGACGGTTATCTCGGTGGCATCGCCCACCACTATCCAGACATCGTCAAACCCTGTCTGCAAACGATTGGACCTGACCCGAACGCCCACAGAATCGTTGGGATGTACATGATGACGGTGAATGGCGAATTGATGTTCATCGCCGATGCGACGATCAACATCTATCCCGACCCCCGCACCCTCGCTGAAATCGCGGTCCAGACCGCTCGCGTGGCGCGTCGCTTCGGCGTCAAACCAAAAGTAGCGATGCTTTCATTCTCCAATTTCGGTACCTCGAGCGAATTGCGAACCGACCGCATCGAGGAAGCGGTCGCGATGGCTCGTGAATTGGATCCGACACTCGTGATCGATGGGCCGATGCAAGCTGATACCGCGCTGGTTCCGGAGATTCAGAAGGATTTCCCATTCATGAGCTTCGAGGGGGCGGCCAATGTCCTCGTCTGCCCCAACCTCGCCTCGGCCAACATCGCCTACAAACTGCTGCAGAGAATCGCCGGCGCAGAGATGACGGGGCCCATCCTCGAGGGTCTGGCCAAGCCAGCCCACGTTCTGCAGAGAGGCGATTCGGTTCGCCAGGTCGTTCACATGGCTGCGATCACAGCAGTCGATGCCCAGCGGCATGCCCGTGAACGACTCTGAATCATAGGGTACCCTCTGATTCATCCGCGTTTGGCGGCCTTCGCAGCCGTCCCCAACTGAGGGCCCACAAGGGCGGTCAGTGGACGGCGCGAAGGCACGCGCTTGGTTGCAGCACTGAGTTCTTCCAGAGAAGTCTCAGCGTATAGTGGCGGCTAGCTGCCTAGCAGCGCTCGCACTGACCGCCCCATAGGTGATCTGCTAGCATCACTAGGTCGAGCACGTTGACCGTGTGGTCGCCGTTGATGTCGGCTCCCTGCATCGAGGCAGGTGCGTCCCCGTAACCGAGGATATACTGCACCATCACGATGAAGTCGCCCAGGTCGACGCTGCCGTCGTCGTTCGCGTCACCGCGTAGCACTCGCACGGGCTCAAGGTCGCGGACCGCAACAGCGGTCTTGCTGGCCTTGGTGGTGCGGCTGTCCAGAGACTGGGGTCCGGAATCGGACTCGTCATCTCCCCACAGGTAGTCGGCCAGAATGACCAGGTCGAGCACGTCGACTGATCGGTCGCCGTTGATGTCTGCCTGAGCCATCGAGGCAGGAGCCCTGCCGTATCCAGCGATGTACTGTGCCATCACGATGAAGTCACCGAGATCCACACTTCCATCGTCGTTGGCGTCACCGCGAAGGTAACGCGCGTCGATGGAGGCAGCCTCAGCTGACTCACCATCTATGTCGTTCGTCGTTTCAACGCTTCCGATGTCCTCTCCGGAAACGAGGCCTGCTGTGCCAGCCAAAAAGATCAGCGCAGCGATTGTTAGGTCCATTGTTCGGTCCATGAACAGGGTGCATCGATGTGCTAGACATAAGTAACTTGGTTCAATGATTGGACATTCTTCAACGCCGTATGTGAATCAGAGGGTACTGTGTGTCCGGGCCTGCGTCGTCTGCTTAGTCCAAGCAGAAAGTAGAGAATATGACGTATTCATGATAAAGCCCCTCGCTTACGGATGAATGTGGAAATCTCAACAATTGAAGTCGTACGTATCGCTGTCGGTCTGGTAATAATGGCTTACGTTGGATACTGTTTACTAAATCAGAAGGTATGGCTTCGAGGCCCTATAGGTTTGTTCAGTAAGACGTATGCATGGGGATCTAGAGAGGAAAATCAATCCATATTCATGTTACACGTAATAGCCGGGACGGCGTTTGGGATTTGGTTGATTGCAGGACCATTCTTGTTCTGACATATACCCTACCCTTCCGATTACCGGTGCATTTCCGATTACCTCTGATCGCAAGTTTCGAAGGATTCCTTATCTTTGTCGGCGGAGTGATTAGCTGCTTTTCAGGTTTCATTATCCTCATCGTTGGTATCATCCTAGCTATGTTGGTCAAAGAGAATCCAAAGGTGGAATTATCATCAACTATGAACGATGAACCAGTGTTGGGTATTCAGAAAACTAACTAATCTCATTGGTACCCCCTGATTAGATTAGTAATCAGGAACCCATTGCTTGTGTTTGCTCATGCATTCGGAGAATTCTTCTG
>DAHR01000006.1:75289-75427 GCA_002498525.1 Euryarchaeota archaeon UBA58 | reverse complement strand
AGCGCTATTCGAGGATTGGTTTCCGGGAGTGAACTGGCACGTGAGCAGTGAGTGGAACGGAAATTTTGTCGTGTCCCGATATCCAATCTTACATCAGGGGCATCATTCATGGAAATCTATGGGTGTATTGCTGGATAC
>DAHR01000006.1:74828-75028 GCA_002498525.1 Euryarchaeota archaeon UBA58 | reverse complement strand
TTCGAATGGGATATACCTGGAGAAGTGATAACAGTGAGTGGAATCCAGGGAAACTGGATTATATTCTTTATACGGACTCAGTTTTAGAACCGGTTAAGCATTTTGTGCTGAACACACTGGCAATGTCTGAAGAGGATTTATCCTTTTACAATCTGAATTCAAAAGACACAAAAAAGGCTTCTGATCATCTCCCGCGGGTT
>DAHR01000006.1:55208-74813 GCA_002498525.1 Euryarchaeota archaeon UBA58 | reverse complement strand
GGTTATGGATATCGCGAAGGATCCTGAGGAGCCCACTTGGGTGTGGCCCGACAGCGAAGTCCCATCAGCGTCCTCGACGATCAGAGTCCTCATCGTCTTCCCCGACGAGGGGGCGGAGGAGTTGCGCGCCTACGGTGAAGGCGAATCTCTGACCGGCCAGACGACCATCGATGGCTACGTCTCTGAAGTCTTCAACTCTACCAACCTGAACTACGCTCGTAGCGGCATCGATGTCACTTTCGATATCATCGAGACGATGGCAATCAATTTCTCTCATCTTGGCGCCGACTGGAAAGCCAAGATTCCCGGAGCCATGATGAACCCCGGAAGTTCGTGGTGGTACGCTGAATATCAAGCTGAATTGGAAGCCTTGCGCGACGCGACCGCAGCGGATGTGGTGATGTATTGGAGAATCTCTGGAGATGGTGGAGCGAGTGCGAGTGGAGCGACTCCTTTCGATTCCGAACACGCTGACAAGACCTTCGTTCATCTCATCAAATGGCACATGAATCCGCGCGTTGTTTCTCACGAATTGGGGCATTTGCTGGGCGGTGCTCACCACGTCGGATTACAAGCGGTTGCCAATATGTCCTACGATGGCGGCGACTTCGAATTGCGTGAAATCCGCTCTATCGAGACCAGTCAAGTATCCTCCTTGGGCTACGGTTCTGCGCTCTATCTCTGGCTCTTCTCCGATGCTAATGCGACCGTCTCTGGGACGATTCCTTGCGGTTACGGATCAGAACATATCTGCACTTTCGCCGAACCTACACCTGTTGGCGACGAGAATCACAGTAATGTCGACCAGATGCTTGGCGGGGCTTCGATTTCGGGGCACCGCGACGGTACTGAATATCCCGCTCGGGCTGATGAAGTGATTTCTGGATCGTCTGGATTGGAGATAATCGACCTTATCGAGCAGTCTTCGAGCATCGCTGCAAGTTGGACTGCGAGCGTTGCTGTTCACGATGAGTACGGCAGTGATCTGCTGGCGGATCAGAACCTCGGTGTGCGGGCGCAGATCGACCTGCATCTTGGTGATGGCAACGGCTGGGTCAGCCTGCCCGAAGTGGCGAATTTCAGCGCCCTCGTAGCGAGCGCGCGAAATTGGACCGATGCATCAACTGGCGGCTGCTGTTCACTCGACCACACTGCATTCGAGGCGGCTGGTGGCACGACTGTCGAGGTATTCCTCGCCGTCGGCCCGGTCGCTCGCAACATGAGTTGGGGCTGGAGCGAAACGGCTGTTCTTGTCGGTCAGACCGACGGTCGCTCGACTCGACTTCTCGACCTACCGCGCTCCGGCGGGCTCATCGAAGAGGTCCCATTGACGATTACCCTGCCAACTCCATGGGAATATCGATACTCGGCGATGGAGGACATCATCGAGGGAATGCCCGGCGAGTTCGTCGTCAATCGAAGCGCCGCACCAGTCGCCTCCAACATTCGCATCAGTCTGGGCGAGAATGAGCCGCCTGGGGCCTATGGAAATCGCCTCAACGGCGGCTCGTCATCAATCTCTCGAGATCAGCCCACAACCTTTGAGGGTCAGTGCCATGACAGCGGTATCGAAACTCCTGAACTGAAGTGGGACGTCAGCGATAACGGCACAATCATCTGGACCAGTACTGAGCCTTGGATCAGCGTCACGCCAGCAGATTTCAACTTCAGCCACGGCGAGGTCGTCAGTGTCAAATTGACTTGCAGAGATTCCTTTAGCGCCACCAATATTTGGTACGATAACGTCGTGGTCGACGCAATATCACCAACTTGGGAAGCTTCATTCACAGGCTTACCACCCACCGAGGACCCCTTCGCGATCGATGCCTCAGACGGTATCATTGAAATCGGCAGCGAAGACATTCTCGAAATCAACATCTCAGCCCTCGATGACTCGGGCTTCGATACGACCATCGAGGTCACGAGCAATCGAACCAGCGAATGGCGTCATGTAGATTGGAACGAGATGCTGGCTCAGAGTCGCTTCCCGCAGGGCGATAAGGTCAACGGCCTGCATCTCGATGTCGACTCGCGCCACGAGGCCAAACCGCTGACCACCTACAGCCTCAACATGACGGTCACCGACGAATCTGGCAACACAGTACAGCACAATTGGACCATTCTCGTGCTCGACGGAGCCGGTCCGCAGATCCTCCCTAACATCTACTCGAATGGCACCCTGATAGCTGCAGAACACCCCGCTCGGGCTGGCGTGATCCTGACCGTCAATCTCACAGATTCCTACGATGATCTCGACTCGATTCTCGACACCCGATGGACTTTCATCCTCAATCAAGAACCAATCTTTGAGAACAAGTCGTGGACGGCCATCGAGTACTTTGACCTGCCACCACTCGAGTCCGGAAGTCACTGGTTCATCTTCATGGCCTGGGATTCGAAGGACAACCTCAACCTGCTTTCCTTCTCGATGGCTGTTCAACCGGCGCCAGGAGTCGATATACGAGTCTGGAATGTCAGTTATTTCGGCGCACCGATCGTCGGCGAGACTCTCTCGGTTCACGCGATTGTACAGAATATCGGTGGCGATGCCGCCACCGGCAGGCTCTGCAGCGGTGTGATCTGCTCGCAATTGGTCAATATCCCGTGGGCAACGGCGACTGGGCCCGGTGTCGTCGGCGTTGATTTGGATGTTCCTCTGAAGCGTGCTGGCGAGTTGCAACTTCGCTTCGAGTGGGGGAGCAGTCAACTGAATGTGGAGGGGCAGATCGATATCGATTCCAACATCATCGTCAATCCGAATTCCGGTCCTCTCAACATCGTCATCCTGGTCTTCGCCGTCCTTGCTGGATTGGCTTGGGGTGCTCATCGATTGTGGGGTTCCGAGCGGTTCGATTGATTGATTCGGCAATTGGAAGCCGCCCTAAGGGCGGCTCACCGAACCGCTTGACTCTTGACCTGAAAGCGTCGGCCGCTTCGCATGGTGCTGCCGCCGGACCACGCGGATCGGGTGATTGCGACGCAGCGCGCGCGGGTCGAGAAAGTCGCGATGCTCGGAACTCTGGTGCTGATCGGGTCTGCTTTCTGGTGGCTTCTTCCAGCTATCGATGGCAGCGTCGAGATGCTGCCTCGGCTAGGACCTGTTCTGGGCATTTTCGCCGCTGGTCTTCTGCTGATGGATTTGATTGATCACGGGCCTGTTGAGCGCGCGCGGCTCGCAGTCATCGCTTGTATCGCTTGGCCGCTGAGCCTCGCGATGGCTGTGGATTCTGCTGGATCTGGGGACCGTGCGCTCGCTGCCGCTCTTCTGATTGGGGTGGCTGCCGTTCTGCTGTTGTATTCGCGCGAGGCGCTTTCTGTCTCGCTCCCTTCAAGGCGCCTGCGCGGTTTCGGAGGCCTTGCGGGAGCTGCTCTGGCTGCTGCCGTTCTGGCTTCTTTGGGGACCGAACTGACGATGGCGGGGGCTGTGGTCGTGGCTGCAGTTCTACCGGTGATACCGGACTTGACTGCCAAGGATGATGATCACGAGGCTCGGCAGTCATTCGGCGTTGCGCTGGAGGCAGCCGAGGCCGAAATGCTGACTCTACGCTCGAAGAATTCGGGGCTTGAACAGGCGGCCTCGCTGATCAAGCAGGCGCGCGAAGAAGGTTGGAAGAAACCCGCGCGCGGCATGGTTCTGATCGAAGAAGCCGAGCGCGAGGCCGAGCGCATCATGGCGATGGCCATCGACATCAATGCGATTCGTGCAGATTCACTGGCCGCAGTCGAGCGCTCAGAGGCTGTCGCTGTTGCTGCAGTGGGTCCTCGCAAGGCCTTCCAGATGGGTGACCGTGAGGCTGGCCATGGCTCGCTACGCGAAGCTGAGATGCTCTTCCGTCTCGCCAAGACCAAGGCGGCGACCATCGAAGAGCATTGGCAGGCCGCCGTCGATTCGATTTCGACCGCCGAGGCCGCAATTTCAGAACATTCGGGCGCCGCCGCCGATTCCGTTCGCGGTATCCTCGCTGCCGCCCACGAAGCCCTTGACGCAGAGCAACCCGCCGAAGCGCTCCACATCGCATCCTCGATTCCAGCCCACATCGAGAGCCTCGCAGCCTCGGCAGGCGACGCAAAGTCTGCCATCAACGACGCGGAACTCGCCATTTCAGCGGCCGAAGGCGAGTTGGCTCTCCGAAACGCAGACCGCTTGACCGAAGCGAAGGAAGCGATGGCAAAAGGCGACGCACCCCTCGCGAAGGGTCTCGCAGACAGCATCACGCGTGAGGTGCGCGAAACCACCGAAGCGATGCAGGAGGTGCAGCGGGCCTTGCGCCAGCGAAAACAGATCATAGCGGGTTTCCCGAGCGGCCAAGCCGGCGAGGCTTGGGCCGCTCGATTAGAAGAAGCAGAAATCCAGTCAAATGCAGGTGAGTGGACTTTCGCGGCAGAAGCGTTGCGAACCCTCACGAGCGATTTGCAGGCTTTCCAAGTGCAGATGAGCGAGGCCGACGAACTACTGTCTTTCGTCCAAGAAGAGTGGATTGCCCTGCGCCGCCGCCTCGATTCCTCCAACATCAAAGCAGACGATTCCGGCCGAATAGCCGCCGAAAATGCCGTCAAAACAGCCGCCGATGCTTACGAAGCCGGAGACGTTCAGTCATGCCTCGCTGCGCTCGGCCGAGCAGACGAGTTGATTGAGAACCTGCGCCGTCGGGTGTGAGTGATGGAGATGCGAAGCACAGCCCTAACCGTCATATCGATTCTCATTCTCTCGATCCTATCGGGCTGCCTCGGCATCGAAGATGCAGATTCCGACGGTATCGCCGATACCGACGATAATTGCCTCAACACCGCCAACTCAGACCAGAGCGACCTCGATTCCGACGGCCTTGGAGACGCTTGCGATGAAGATGCTGACGGTGATGGCGCGAGCGGCTCCGACGATGCGTTTCCGCTCGATTCCAGCGAGACCAGCGACAGCGATGGCGATGGAATCGGAGACAATTCCGACGCCGACCGAGATGGTGATGGTGTCGCCAACGACGAGGATGCATTCCCCGCCGACTCAACCGAATCCACCGACACCGACGGCGACGGAGTCGGCGACAATGCCGACACCGATGATGATGGCGACGGAATCATCGACACAGACGATCCATTCCCGTTGACGATTGCAACTTCACTATTCGAGTCCGGACCATATTCAGTCGGTACAAAAGGCTACAAATTCACTGGCTCGACCGGTCTAGAACTCACCATTCAAGTTTGGTATCCGACATCTGACGAGTCTGGCGAGGCGGTTATTTACGACTCTCTTTATCTTGGCGAATCGTGGGACTCCGCTTCGATAGACTGCTCTGAAACCCATCCTGTTCTGATCTTCTCACACGGCCACACTGGAATGCGCTGGAACACCGAATTCCTCACCCAACGGCTCGTCTCACACGGCTTCATAGTCGCCGCTCCCGATCACAAGTTCAACACATTCTTTGACAACACCGAGGAAAAATACCCTGAATTGATCTTGCGAAGACCTACCGATATTATGGATGCGTTCGACTGGCTGGTCGACGAATCTGCAGCGGCTGGGGTCTTTGAGAATTGTTTGGATGCTGATGCAGGATATGCAGTGGCTGGCCATTCGTTCGGAGGCTATACGACATTGACTCTGGCAGGCGCGACGATTGACACAGACGACCTGACTGAGGCATGCGATCGAGGAATCGAAGAGGGCTGCGAAATCCGCGATGCTTGGTGGGACGAACACCCGAACGAGGATATGGTCACGCTTCGAGATGACAGAATCTGGGCTGCAATCGCACTGGCTCCCTGGAATGGGGGAGTGCTGGAAGCTGGTCTTTCCGACATTGCCATTCCGACGCTTATTCTCACCGGAGATTCGGATGAAACGACAGATCTGGAACATGTATCACAAATCACCGAGGACATTGGCGAGGGCGTCGATTTGACTTTTGGAGTCATCAACAACACTGGTCATTACCAATTCTCGCCGATAGGCTGTGACGCTTTTCCCGAATACTGCGACGGCCAATTGGGCAATCAGCAGGTCGCGGATATCACCAATCGTGCGGCGCTGGTTTTCCTCTCGCGACTGCTCGGCTGGCCTGACGCCGATTCGTTGGAAATTTCCGATTCAGAATTCATCGAATGGCAATGATTGGAAGTCGAGAGGGAATTGAGATATCATGGCCGTCGAAGTCTGTTCAAACTGCTTCAGCCCTAGAATCGCGCCTTACATGGGCTATGAGACCGGCAAGCGATTCATCTGCCAAGATTGTGGCCACATCAGCGCGGTGACGCTCGAATTCGAGGATATGGACGCGCTGGTCAAAGTGTTGCAGGTGCGAAGAGATGAGGCTGGGGAGAGCGAGTAATGAGTGGCGAATCCAATCCGGATTCAGTTCCGCAGCGATTCCGTTCAGCGCCAAAACCGGTTCGCTGGGCCGGCGCTGTCACGGCGATTTGGCTGGCATTGATTCTTCTGATTCAAATCAGCGGAGTCTTCGCCGCTCCAGGAAGTGATGCCTTCCCTGTTCAATGTCCTGAAGATGCCCAGAACTGCACTCGCATCGCATCGAATCCTCACCGCGCAGATGGGGTTGAGGAGTTGCTCCACAATGCTTCACCAGAGGCTCTGCGCTCGGCAGTAATCGCTTGGGTGGAAGATCAACCGAGAACTCGAATCGTCTTCGATGACGGAACCGAATTCCATGCAGTCTTCTACACTGCACTCATGTTCTTCCCCGACGATTTCTTCTTCCAAACCTATTGTACAGAGGATGATAGGGCGGGCCTCAAACTGCATTCCGAATCGCGTTTGGGAGTCGGTGATATTGGTGTGAATGATGTGAGGGTTGCCGAACTCGTAGCACATCTTGACAAGATAGAGTTCGAACCAGTCGACGAGTGCATTCCTGCCCCAGTCGCATGACCCGCGACTATGCCAATTGCTCGATGCAATATGGGCAATGTTCCTCGACGAGGTAGTCCGGCGAAGCGAGGTCGGCGAGGGTCAGCGGTTCACGGCAAGCAAAGCACAATTGCAGGTCGGTTTCCTGAAGATTCTTGTCCAGAGCGACGCGCTGATCGAAGACGAAACAATCTCCATTCCAGTGCGAGCCGTCGGTCTGCTCGAAATATCCCAGAATTCCGCCATTCAATTGGTAGACATTCTCCCAGCCCTCATTCTCCATCACGACGCTGGCCTTCTCACAACGGATTCCACCGGTGCAGAACATGACGACGGGAATCGATTTGTTCTCTTGCGGAAGTTGTTTGATGGCATCTGGGAAATCTCGGAAAGACTGGATGTCGAGGTCGACAGCGTTCTCGAAGGTTCCAACACGTAATTCGTAATCGTTGCGAGTGTCCAGAATCATCACTTCCCTGCCCTCATCCAACCAGGTCTTGAACTCCCTCGGCTCGATGGTCGGACCAGAGTGCTCTGCAGGGCGCACTTCATCCAATCCCAGTGCGATGATTTCCTTCTTGAGGCGGACGAGCATGCGGCGGAATGGTTGGTAATCGCTGTAAGATCTCTTCAATCTGATGTCGGCGAAACGCTCGTCCTGATTCAGGAAGGCGAGGTAACCGTTCACGCCTTCCTGAGAACCTGCGAGGAAGAAATTGATGCCATTCGGGCTCAGCAGAATCGTCCCCTTGAGTCCCATTACAGCGCAGATGTCACGGAATGGTTGGCGTAATTCATCGCGGTCGGGCAAGTCGACGAAGCGATAGCCCGCGAAGTTCACAACCTGCTGCGCAGGGCTTTCCACTCTAATCATCTCAAAATCCTCAGGATTGTGGCGGAACGAGCGAGAGTTCGGGTGAGCGATTGGTGATCTCGGCGAAGATGCCGGCGACGAAATCATCGATTGGAACCCCGTTGCTCTGGTCGCCGTTGCGCGCCCGAACCGAGACTGTCGAGTTTGCTGTTTCTTCTTCGCCCAGAATCAACATGTAAGCAGGGCGCATCTTGCGATGCATTCGGATCTTCTTACCGATTGTCGCATCCGAATCATCGACTTTCACGCGAACCCCAGCAGCCTTCAGAGCATCGCCAACTTCAGCAGCATACGCCTTATGCTTCTCTGAAATCGTAATCACTTGAACCTGAATAGGAGACAACCAAGTCGGGAAGTTTCCAGCCCAATGTTCGGTCAAGAAAGCAACAAAGCGCTCGTGTGTTGAAAGCGGAGCGCGGTGAATGACGAAAACCTCGCCATTCTCAGCCCCTGTCTCATCCATGTAGGACAATTCGAAGCGCTCTTTCGCTGCGAAATCCAACTGAATCGTCGACATCGATTCTTCGCGGCCCAGCAGAGTGTGGAATTGAATATCGACCTTCGGACCGTAGAAAGCAGCCTCACCGACAGCCTCGACATAATCGACGCCTAAATCATCCAGAATCGCCCTCAAATGATTCTCAGTCGACTCCCAATTCTCGGGTTGATCGATGTATTTCTCTGGATTCTCAGGATCCCATAGCGACAGTCGGAAGGAATAATCGCTGAAACCGAAAGTCGCATAGTAATCCTGAACCATGCGAATATTATCAGCAAATTCAGCTGCAACCTGGTCGAGCGTGCAGTAGATGTGCGCATCATTCATCGAAAGCATGCGAACGCGGAGCAGTCCAGTCAGGGTGCCGGAGAGTTCGTTGCGGTAGACGGTGCCATATTCTGCGATTCGAATCGGAAGTTCGCGGTATGAGCGTTTCTTGTTGGCGAAGATCAGATGGTGCATCGGGCAGTTCATCGCCTTCAGATAATACGTGCCATCGTCCATCTCCATAGGTGGATACATCGAGTCGGCGTAGTGCGGCAGGTGGCCGCTGCACTCGAAGAGTTGCTGCTTTGCGAGCACCGGGGTGGTGACGCGATCGTAGCCGTACGCTGCCTCGGTCTCGACCGCGTAGCGCTCGATTTCAGATTTGAGAACTTCACCATTTGGTAACCAGACCGGCAATCCCTTGCCGATCAACTCGTCAATCATGTAGAGTTCCATTTCTTTGCCGATCTTCTTGTGGTCGCGCTTGCCGGCTTCTTGGATTTGCTTCTGGCGGGCCTTGAGTCCTTCTTTGGTCGCGTAGCACATTCCGTAGATTCTGGTGAGCGGCTCGCGTTTGCTGTCGGCGCGCCAATATGCTTGGCTGGTGCTTGTCAATTTGAAGAAGCGCAGGTGTGAGGTGGATGGGGCGTGTGGTCCGCGGCACATATCGATGAAGTCGCCTTGGCGATAGGCCGAGGAGCCTACTTCATCGCCGATTTTCTCTTCCATTATCTCGAGCTTGAATTTGTTGTCGGCGATGACTTCGCGTAAGCCGGCATTGTCGAATTCTTCGCGGATGATTTTGTGATTAGCACGAATGTGTTCTTTCATCTTCTTCTCGATCATCCGAAGTTCTTCATCGCCAATCGGGTCCATGTAGAAATCGTAGTAGAAGCCGTGGTCGATTGGCGGGCCAATGGTTGGTTTGGCATCGGGGAATAACTCGGTGACGGCTTGGGCGAGAAGGTGAGCGCATGAATGGCGCAGAATGTAGAGGCCAGCGGCTGATTCGCCGAGGATCGGCTCGACTGAACAGTCAGCGTCCAACTCGTAGGAGAAGTCGCGCTCGACTCCGTCGACAAGGGCGGCGACAGCACCAGAGCGCTTGCCGTGAACATTGAGAATAACATCACCAGCGCTGATGCCAGAGGCATACTCATGCGGCTCATCAGAGCCTATTTCAACAGATATCATCGACACCTACGGTTACCTCTGTCGGCTATGCCGACGAACATTCTCTATCAATCTCTTGGCGATGGGGATGCTTATTCGAGGGTGAATTGGGTGCCGGCGGTGCCAGCAACCATCGCCGGCAAATCCTCCAGTGCCCCAATGACAGCACGCTGTCCCGTTCTTCGCACAAAATTTCCCGCAGCCTCGACTTTCGGTCCCATCGAGCCGGCTGCGAATTCAAACCGGTCGATTTCTTCCGGCGTCGTCTTCTCAATTTTCCGAGCATCCTCAGTCCCCCAATCGAGATAGACGCCGTCCGTATCAGTCGCCAGAATAAGCAGATCAGCATCCAACTCAAAGGCGAGCAAGGCACTTGCTCGGTCCTTGTCGATAACCACTTCAACCCCCTTCAGATTTCCTTCCTCATCGTAGACTGTAGGGATTCCTCCTCCGCCGGCGCAGATGACGATGGTGTCCTTTTCGAGGAGCCAGTGAATCGGGCGCATTTCGAATATTCGGTGTGGTTCGGGTGAGGGTACGACGCGGCGCCAATGTTCACCATCAGGCTTCATCGTCCAGCCCTTCTCGTCGGCTAATTCCGTGGCTTTCTCCTGGCTGTAAATCGGTCCTATCGGCTTGCTGGGTTTGTCGAATGCTGGGTCTTCGGGGTCGACCTCCACCATGGTTAGTATGGTAGCGAATGGAACTGTGATTGGCAGTAGATTTCCGAGCTCCTGCTCGATCATATAACCAATCATTCCCTCGGTCTGGGCTCCTAAAATATCCAAGGGATAGGCTTCTACTTGGTCATAGGCTTCCGATTGCAATGCGAGTAGTCCTACTTGCGGTCCGTTGCCGTGGGAGATTACCAATTGGTTGCCGGTTGTTATCGGCGCGAGGGCTTGTGCTGCGATTTTGATATTCTCGCGCTGATTTTCTGCTGTCATCGGCTGACCGCGGCGTAGCAGTGCGTTGCCACCGAGTGCCACTACGATTCGCATGAGAGTGCGGCGGCAGGCTGTGTTGATATTAACGCGCGCCTCGTGGGCGAAGTATGGTTCGCCTCGGCTTGTTGGTCAATCCTGACGCTGGTCTGGGCGGTAGGCTCGGCCTCAAGGGCTCGGACGGACAGGCTGAATACGCTCGCTCACAAGGTGCTGAAGACCGCGCAGGACCTCGTGTGTGCGATTCCTTGACTCATTTCTCCCGGGTGCACGGGGATTGTTCGGAACTCGAATGGCTGACGAGTGCTGGCAGAATGGGAACCGACTGGATCGAATCTGAGATCGGGACAGTTGAAACTGTTCATACTTCATCCGGACTGACAACTGCCGAAGATACAGCTGGATTGGTCGAGATTCTTCTGACAGCAGGAATCGATTTGCTGGTTTATGGCGGCGGCGACGGCACGACTCGTGACATAGTCGCGGCTCTGGCAGCGGCGCAGCGCAGCGACCTGCCAATCATCGGCGTGCCGTGTGGAGTCAAGATGCATTCTGGGTGTTTCGCCGCCTCTCCAAAAGCGGCGGCCGAAGTCCTCTCAGCATGGTTGACAGGCGAGTTGTTGCTGGCGAGTACCGAGGTTCTAGACCTTGACGAGGAGATTTATCGGCAGGGTAAATGGGTTGTTCAGCTCTACGCTGAGGCGATGACTCCGGCGAGTCCACGCTGGATGCAGGGTGCGAAGCAACTTGTAGAATCGGCAGGCGAAGAGGAGATTGTCGAAGGCTTGGCTGACCACATCCGCGAGTTGTTCATGGACGAGAAACGACTGCTCATCTGGGGCTCGGGCGGAACGCTCAGGACGATTGCAAATCTTGTGGGGTTATCACCGACGCTGCTGGGAATCGATGTGAGTGTTGGCGAAAAACAGGTCGGAACAGATCTGAATGAAGCGAGCCTGCTAGAATTGCTTGCCGGACATGAGGGGACGGTCACTCTCCTGCTCTCCCCGATGGGTGGTCAAGGCTTCCTGATCGGGCGTGGCAATCTGCAATTATCTCCGGCAGTTCTGCGACAGGTAGGCGTGGACAATGTATTGGGAATTTGCACCCCGGCAAAGTTGCTGACTGTTCGGCGGCTGCGAATAGAGACTGGGGAAGCTGAACTCGATGCTGAATTCGCCGAAAAACGCTATCTCAAGGTCTTGCAAGGATTCCGAACGACAAGAGTTCTGCCAATCGCCGTTGACTGAGGTCGATTTCGGTAGCCTCTCGCAGAGAACGCAGGCTCGCTGCACGAGCACGCTGCCCACCCACCGACACCCTTCACTTCGTCACCCTCAGCAGACTACCGCCGAGGGAGTCGGAATTGAGTTCAGTACAGAATTGCGAACAAAGTGAGCGCTTGGGACTTGCATCGCCGCTTTGGCAGCGATGATCAGATTGGTAGGCCGACGGCGGCTTTGAGTAGTCCGAGGAAGGGCGGGCTCGGTCGGTTCGGTCGTGACTTGAATTCTGGATGGTACTGCGTTCCGACGAAGTAAGGATGGTCATTCAATTCCATGATCTCGCAACGCAGTCCTGTCTCATCCTTGCCGACATAGACGAGGCCTGCCGCCTCGATTTGCTCGATTAATTCCGGATTTACTTCGTAGCGGTGGCGATGTCGCTCATCGACGTGGTCAGCGCCACCGTAGAGGCGACGAATCTTGCAATCATCAACGAGGAAAGGTGTCGGTTTCGTGCCTAAACGCATCGTTCCTCCCATGTGGGTTTTGGAGATTTCTGGCATGAAGATAACCGCTGGGGTCGGTGTGTTTTCGTCGAACTCGGTCGAGTTCGCATTTTCCAATCCCAAAACATTGCGACAGAATTCGATAGTAGCAGTTTGCAGTCCAAGGCAGACGCCGAGGTATGGTACGTTGTTGGTGCGGGCGTAGTGCGCGGCGGCGATCTTGCCTTCGATTCCGCGGATGCCGAATCCACCGGGGACGAGGATGCCGTCAGCTGCCTTGAGCAATTCCCATGCTTCATCCTGCTTCTCTGAGTTCTCATTCGGGTCGAGGTCGGTGGATTCGATCCAATCGATGACCAATTTCCTATCGACGGCCAGAGCCGAGTGCTGCAGGGCTTTGATGACCGAGAGATAGGAATCTGAAAGTCCTGTGTATTTGCCGACCATGGCGATGTGAACCTCTTCGCTCAGGGTGTCGATCTTGTCGGCCATTCTCTGCCATTCGTCGAGGAATGGTAATTCGTCTGGAACCTCGAAACCGAGTTGCTGCGAGACTTTTCGCAGAACGCTTTGCTCGTAGAAGGAGGAGGGAATCTGATAGAGATTTGAGACATCATGAGCCGATACGACAGCTTCTTCGTCGACATGACAGAAGGCTGCCAACTTCGCCCGTGTATCCGCCTCGAGAGGCTTTGCCGAACGGCAGACGAGAATATCTGGAATTATCCCCAAGCCGCGCAATTCCTTCACAGTGTGTTGGGTTGGTTTGGTCTTTTGTTCACCGACTGGGCCCATGACCGGCACCAGGCTTACGTGAACGAAGCAGACATTGTTCTGACCGACTCTGAATTGAAACTGCCTCAGGGCTTCGATGAAGGGCGCGCTCTCGATATCGCCCACAGTTCCGCCCAATTCGATGATACACGCATCCGGAGTCTCGCCCGAACCATCGCTGCAGACATTGGCGACACGCACGATCCAATCTTGGATCTCGTTGGTGATGTGCGGCACGACCTGCACGGTCTTGCCGAGATAATCTCCGCGACGCTCCTTCTCAATCACATTCGCGTAAACCTTGCCAGTGGTGATATTGTTATCGCGCCCGAGCGCGATGTCAAGGAAGCGCTCGTAATTTCCGAGGTCGAGGTCGACTTCGCCACCGTCATCGAGAACGAAGACCTCGCCGTGTTCGAACGGCGACATGGTTCCTGCATCGCAGTTCAAGTAGGGGTCGATCTTGATCGAGGTGAGGCGCAGTCCAGCGGCTTTCAGCAGAATGCCGATGCTCGACGCAGTGATTCCCTTGCCTAATCCGGAGAGGACTCCGCCCGTGACTATGACATACTTCATGCAATCAACGGGGTTTGAAGCCGACGAGCATTGCCTATGAAGGTTGGCCCTAGCGAGTGCGGATACTGGTGGCTCACAAGTTCGTGTATCTACTGAAGGTGGTGCTCTGACCGTCATGAATCGTCTGAACTTCACTCTTACACATTCATGAATCGCCGGAACTCCGGAGAGGACATGGCGGACCCGCCCGGTTTGAAGAAACTAGGAGAGAGGATTCTAGTTACTGGTGCGCTGGGTCAGATCGGCACGGAGCTGGTCGAGGCTTTGCGTGCCAAGTACGGGCCTGACGCGGTCGTCGCCAGCGACCTGCGCGAGATGCCCGACCATCCGGTTGTCAGAAGTGGACCGTTCCGTCATCTGAGTGTCATCGATGCTGATGGATTCGATTCTGTTGTGGTTGAGGAAGGCATTGCTGTGGTTTACCATTTGGCGGCTATTCTGAGTGCGACTGGAGAGCGGTTGCCGGAGTTGGCTGAGCGCATCAATGTCGGTGGGATGGTGACGGTTCTGGAGGCTGCGCGCAAGCATGGTCTGCGGGTTTATGCCCCTTCTTCGATTGCGGTCTTCGGCCCTGATGCGCCCGATGTCGCTCCTCAAGTGACGGCGCTGAATCCAACTACAGTTTATGGCCGGACCAAGGTGACTGGTGAGCGTTTGGCGCTGAATTATTGGAAGCAATACGGGGTTGACGTTCGCGGGATTCGCTATCCTGGGTTGATATCGTGGAAGGCTCCTGCTGGTGGTGGGACTACTGATTATGCCGTAGATATCTTCCATTCAGCGCTCGCGGCTGGGCATTTCGATTGTTTCGTTCGTGCTGATACTCGCTTGCCGATGATGTACATGGATGATGCGATTCGCGCGACCCTCGAATTGATGGATGCGCCTGCCGATTCTCTTGGTGATGCTCGTGTTGGCTACAATATCCGTGGCGATTCCTTCACCGCTGGCGAGTTGGCCGATGCGATTTCGGCGCGGATGCCCGGTTTCACCTGTGATTTCGTACCGGATGTACGGCAGGAATACGCAGATTCGTGGCCGGATGATGTCGATGATTCGGTTGCGGTTGCCGAGTGGGGATGGAAGGCGGAGTTTGGCTTGGATGCCATCTGCGATGCGATGCTGAGGGGAATGAAAAGTTGAACCACAGAGTTCGTTTTGAGTTTGAGGCCATCCGCCGACTACTGAGGCGTTCCCAGGAAAATCACTCAGCGATAGAGATGAACTCGTAAGAATCCGAATGGATCAAATTTCATCTTCGGATTCTTCCGAGTTCCAATCAGGGGTCCCGGGCTCGACCTGGGCCCAGAGCACATCGTCGATGCGAAGGACAGTGATGGCTGCCTCGGTGGCTCCAGTCAGGGCTTGGCGAGCGACGAAGAGCGGGTCAGTGATCCCTGCGCTCGCCATGTCCGTCTTGTCGCCGCTCATGACATCGAGACCAATCCAGGGGCCAATCTTGGATTGGGCTGACGAGAGTTCGAGGATCTCGTCGATCGGGTCGAGGCCTGCGTTCTCTGCGAGGGCTCGTGGAATGATTTCGAGTGCGTCTGCGAAGCCCTCGATTGCGAGTTGTTCTCGGCCTTTCTGGCTCGGTGCATAAGCTCGCAAGTGCCTCGCGAGATGGATCTGTGTAGCACCGCCTCCGGGCAGAAAACTCGATTCAGAGCTGAGGCGGTGAGCGACGCCAAGGGCGTCGTCGAAAGCGCGGCTGACCTCTTCGCGCATCGTTGGAGTCGTGCCGCGTAGCAGCGCAGTCATCGCCGCGCCACGGTTTCCATCAATTCTCAAGTGCCACGAGTTCTCGATCTTCTCTTCCGAGCGTGAGCTGTATTCACCCACATCGCTCGCTGACATTCTCCCAACATCTCTGACCATCGTTGCTCCGGTCAAGCAGGCGAGGCGCTCGAGGTCCTCGCGCTCGAAGCGCCGGTAAACGGTGATTCCAGCAGCAGTCAGCATTACATGCGCTTCGTCTGCAATCCCGTCGCGCACGCATAGCAGTTCAACGCCCAGACTGGCGAGATGGTCGACTTGCGTCTGCAGTTTCTCGCGCGTGCGTTGGTGGAACCCTGCGAGAACGCCTAGACTGCGAACCTCTATCTCGGCATCGAGCATCAATTCCCTATTCTCGAGTCCTCCATCGACCAGGGCGATCACGCCACCGTCGCTTGCACTCGGTGTGGTGAAATCAAGACGTTGTTTCCGGATGACGAGGCCATGAACGACCTCGGAATCAGAAGCCTTTCCACTCGCGACTTGCAAGCGCTTGACGCGCAGGCGCTCGAGGTCTCCTCCACCTTCTTCCTGAGCCAGGGCGGCGGCTGCATCGAGCGCCAGATCTGTGAGGACAGAGGCGAGTTTCGTGTCTATTTTTCCAGCCAGAGCGGTAGCGATGACAGCCCTGATTTCGGACTTGTCAGCGGGTTCGCGAGAGATTTCGGCCAATTGTGAAAGTGCCTCGTCGAGTGCGATTCTGTAGCCATTCATAATCACGGAAGGATGGACTCCGATTCGGGTCAATTCCAGTGCATTGCGGAGCAGTTCAGCGGTCAGAAGAACCGTCGTTGTCGTCCCATCGCGGGCCAACCGATCCTGCGCGGAACTGGTTGAAATCAGCAGATTCGCAGTAGGATGTTCGACTTTCGCAGTCTCGAGAACAGTTACCCCATCGTTCGTCACCACGACCTCACCCCCCTCGCCGACGAGCATCTTGTCCGAGCCGCGCGGGCCGAGTGTCGAGCGCACCGCGCCGGCCAGCGCGAGAGCCGCGTTGACATTGTTGACGAGCGCTGCACGACCTTCCAATCGGTCGGTATCCTCGAGATCGACTTCAGGCTCGGGACTGGACATCGGATTTGCCCGAGCCGAGGCTTCGCTTTGAATCCGATGCTGGTGCAGTTGACCTTTCAGAACCATCATCTCCGCTTTCAGATTCTTTCACTTTCATAGGTGGCTGACCTTCACTTTCAGCCTCGCGCGCGTACCTCCGCTAACCGTTTGATTCAAATATGCCCACACGCTCGGACTATACAACCTCAGGTTGAGTAGTGATTGCATGAGTACACCCGACAACGATGAATTCGATGACCGAGTCCTCACCGAGATGTCTCGTATGTTCACCGAGATGGGCATGCCGATCGACATGGAGGTGTTGAAGAAGATGATGCGTCAAGTCAGAGAACAATTCAAGACCATGGGCATAGATCCCGAGAAAATGGCCTCGTCGGAAATCCGCATGGGCATCGATTCTGACCCAGAGGAATTCCGCAAGAACATGGAGACGCTCCTGAATGGTCCGGGTGGCATGGCGGATATGTTCCGCAACATGGGCATCAATGTCCAGTTCGAGGGGGCGTCGAGCAATGAACCGGTTGCAGAAGTTGAAGTCGATGTGGAGGGGGGCGAGGAGACCGAGGAGATCGTCAACAATCTGCCTATCGATGACGTCTTCATCCACGAAGACCGAATGTGCATCACCGTCGATATTTCCCGCTTCACCGAACTCGCGCCAGAGGATATTGAGTTGAATCTGACCGGCGGTGGAGAGATTCTTCAATTGATGAAAACGACTCAAATGCGGCCACTGAACCGCTATACCCTGCCCTATGCCGCCGACAACATCGTCGAGTGGGATCTGAACAATGGAATTCTCGACGTCAAATTCGACATCAATCCGGACGCGGTTGCCGCGGCCGATGAAAGTGAATGAAATCAGAAAAACAGATGAACAGGAGTGAATGGAAATGAGCGCACCGATAATTGGAATAGATCTTGGAACAACGAATAGCTGTGTAGCGACCCTCGAGGGCGGTCAAGCGGTGGTCATTCCGAATTCGGAAGGCTCGCGCACCACGCCCTCCGTAGTCGCCTTCACGAAAGACGGCGAGCGCTTGGTCGGTATCACCGCCAAGCGCCAGGCCGTGACCAATCCGCACCGAACAATTCTCTCTGTCAAGCGCGAGATGGGTTCGGATTGGACGAAGAAGATCGACAAGGAGAAATACACACCTCAGGAGATCTCCGCATTCATCCTTCAGAAGTTGAAGGCTGATGCTGAGGATTATCTCGGTCAGGAAGTCAAGCAAGCTGTCATCACCTGCCCTGCTTACTTCACCGATGCTCAGCGCAAGGCGACCCGCGACGCTGGTCGAATCGCAGGACTCGAAGTCCTGCGCATCATCAACGAGCCCACCGCCGCCGCACTCGCATACGGTGTCGACAAGCAAGAGGATCAGACGATTCTGGTCTTCGATTTAGGCGGTGGAACATTCGATATCTCGATTCTGGAGATTTACCTCGTCGATGGTCAACCTCAGATTGAAGTCAAGGCCACCAGCGGCGACAATCGCCTCGGTGGAGACGATTTCGACGAGGTCGTGATCGAGTGGATAGTCGCCGAATTCAAGAAATCAACAGGTATCGATCTCTCCGGCGACGTGCAGGCGATGAGTCGCCTGCGAGAAGCTGCTGAGAAGGCCAAGATCGAGTTGTCCGCAACCGGCTCGACTCAGATCAATCTGCCATTCATCACCATGCGCGACGGTCAACCAGAACACCTCGACATGAACATGTCCCGCTCGAAATTCGAAGAGTTGATCGGCCCGCTCATCGAGCGCACGATAGGTCCAACCCGTCAGGCGATGAAAGATGCTGGCCTCAAGAAAGGCAATGTCGACAAGGTGCTGCTGGTCGGTGGCTCAACCCGCGTTCCCGCTGTCCAAATTGCCATCGAAAAGGAGGTCGGCAAAGACCCATTCAAGGGAATCAACCCCGACGAAGCCGTCGCTGTGGGCGCTGCTCTGCAAGCCGGCATCATCGTCGGTGATGAGGGCGTGACCGATGTATTGCTCCTCGATGTCACGCCGTTGACTCTCGGTATCGAGACACTCGGCGGCGTCACGACGACGATGATCGACCGCAACACCACGATTCCGAGTCGTCGCTCAGAGATCTTCTCCACCGCCGGCGACAATCAACCGGCAGTCGAAGTCCACGTCCTNNCAGGGCGAGCGCGACTTCGCCAATGACAACACAACCCTCGGCAGGTTCCATCTGTTGGGCATCCCACCTGCTCCACGAGGGATCCCTCAGATCGAGGTGACCTTCGATATCGACGCGAACGGCATCGTCAATGTCTCGGCGAAGGACCTCGGGACAGGTACCGAGCAATCGATCAAGATCGAGAGCCAGACCTCCTTGTCCGAAGACGAGATCAACGCCAAGATCTCCGAGGCCGAATCCTTCGCCGAAGACGACAAGCGCCGCAAGGCTCGAGTCGATCTGCGCAATCAGGCCGACAGCATCGTCTACCAGACTCGTCGCATGTTCGAAGAGTCAGGCGAGAAGCTGACCGAGGAGGACAAGGCTTCTGCAATCGAGCAACTCGACGCGCTCGAAGCGCTGATCATGAACGATGACACTCCAATCGATTTCGATGATCTCGACGAGGCGGCGATTCAAGCCAAGATCGGCGAACTCGAACAGGCGATGCACGCCGTCTCGACCAAACTCTACGAGGCAGCAGCCGCCGAGATGGCCGAACAGCAGGCCGCCGAAGCTGGCGATGCAGGCGATGCAGGCGATGTCGAGACCGGTGATGGAGTTGTCGAAGCCGACTTCGAAGTCGTCGATGGCGACGACGAATCCTAATCCTCGTCTCCGATCTCAGTGCCTTTCACAGCCTCGGGCAGGCGTGCTCCGCGCGCACGCCAGCAGAGCCCTTCCCTTCCGGCCGTGCAGAGGTCACGCTGCGCCAGCACCGCAATATTAGCAATCCTCGACGATGGGGCTATCAACAATGAGCAGATTGCCGATGCCGTGGAACCGAAGAAGGGCGGGGTGGGCTCACGAATCCTGATGGGGCTCATCGGTCTCCTGATGTCACTTGTCATTGCG
>DAHR01000006.1:53244-55077 GCA_002498525.1 Euryarchaeota archaeon UBA58 | reverse complement strand
TCTCGGCCCTGCTGGCATTGGTCATCGTCCTCGCTCTCGTGACCATCATCTGCTCTATTCTCACCCTCATTGGATTGGGATTCTCAAAGAAAGCATTGCTTGGTAGTAGCACGATCATGCTCGTTGTTCTGCTGGCATGCGTGTGGGTGGAGTGGAGCACCCTCCACACCATATTGGGATGGAACTTTTTGACGTATGCTCTAAACGGTAGCCGGTTGTTGAGTCCACTCATCGCTTACTGCAACCTTGCAGGGTTGGCAGTCATGGCGTTGATTGCTCGGCGTTTGGGTTAGACGAACCTTGCATCGTTCTCAATTCGATGTGATCAAACGATGCAAGGTTCGGACGTGCACACCGGTCGCACCATGGGCGACAGTGGCATTCGTCTTCGCCCCCCAGGCAGTACCTGCGATATCGAGGTGCGCCCAAGGAATCTGAGACATCTCGCCATCCTCACCCTCGCACTCCTGCACGAATTGTTTGAGAAATGCAGCCGCGGTATTCGCCCCACCCCACCGAGCAGTGCCGAGATTGCGAACATCAGCGATCTTTGAGCCGGTCATTTCCTTTTCGAAGGCGGGCATGAGAGGCATCGGCCAAGCGATTTCATCCTCTGACTCCCCAGCCTGTTGAATTCGCTCCCGCAGCCCATCATCATTCGACCACAATCCACTCGCTTCGTGACCAAGAGCGACCACGCAAGCACCGGTAAGAGTCGCCAAGTCGATGATGTAAGATGGATTTAGCTCCCCAGCTTTCCACAAACCGTCGGCCAGAACATTTCGGCCCTCGGCATCGGTATTCAGCACCTCGATGGTCTTGCCAGAGTAGGTGTCGATGACGTCACCGGGCCGGTACGCCTCAGCGCTCGGCATGTTTTCCGCCATGCAGGTGATTCCGTTCACGCGACCTTCGTAACCAGTTGCGTGCAGCCCCTGAAACAGCCCGAAAACCGTCGCTGACCCGTGCATATCGAATTTCATTTCGTCCATTTTCGCACCGGCCTTCAGCGAGATTCCACCGGTGTCGAAAGTAATCCCCTTACCGACAATGCAAGGAACCTTTTCGTCCGACTGCGCCCTTGGGTTGAGTCGAAAGAAGACCATGCAAGGCTTGTGAATGCTACCTTTTCCGACAGCGATAACGCCCTCCATTTTCTCGCTGTGAAGCCGCTCATAATCCCAAACATCGACCTCGACATTGTCCTTGCCCTTCGCCCATGCCAGAGCCCTGATTCCATACTCTTCGGGGTAGAGTTTGTTCGCCGGCTCATTACCGAGATCGCGCGCAAGATGGACGCCAGTAGCGATCGCAGCGCGCCTCTCGATTGCATCAGACAATTTCTCAAGATGCCTCGAAGAGGCCTGACAAGTCAATTTCCACGGGCCTTTCTCTGCCTTGTTCTTCTTCGTTGAAGAAGATTGATTTTGATATTTATCGAAGGCATAATCACGCAGAATCATGCCTTCGGCAAAAGCTGCCATAGCCTCCAACTTCCAGCCAGAAGTGAACCGAACCACGACATCTGTCCCATGATTTTTCGATAATTTCGTCAGACACTTTGCCCCCGCGTCACGCGCAGCCTTGTGAGTCTGAGTAGAAGACTTGCCAACGCCGTAGAAAACCACCATGCAACCCTTCGTCCAGACGTGTAGCAACTCACCCCTCTTGCCCGTCAGAGCCTCACTCGCAGCCGCCGCTTTCACCGCGATGCTCGCCCCGCGACTCAAACCAGTGGTGGTGTTGTTCGGCGCCTTCTCCACGCCCTTGAAAACGGGTATGATCAATATGTCTCCAGTCTCTTCGAATTTGCCTACGGTGGCATCCATGGGA
>DAHR01000006.1:37190-53132 GCA_002498525.1 Euryarchaeota archaeon UBA58 | reverse complement strand
GTCAAAATGTTGCTGAATCGGTCAATTTTCGCGGCGTGTCAGTGCCGCGCCGATTAGAGCTATTAGACTCAAAAGAAGCGAGGGAGCAGGCAATAATGCAGATTTTTTAGCCCCGATATCGACGACTCCACCATCGATTGGCTCGCCGACCCAAACGGCAGCATCGATGACTCTTTTTTGATAATGAAGCGACCAAGTTCCACCCTCGACCGAGGTCAGGTTCGAAGCGTCGAGAAAAGCTTGCGAATCATTCGACGCGTTCACTCCGAACGGCGCCGAATGCCACAATAATTCTCCATCAGAATCTGAGTAGTGAATGCTTGCATTAGCAGTGCTGGCCCAACCATAGTTGACGACATCCACTTCGACCACCTCACCTCGAACCTCAAGGCTCCTGACATCGAGTCGAGCCCGCCAATACCAGACATTGTCAATCAGATACCGCATCACTTCCAGCTCGACGGCAAGCCGATCTGAAAGTGATTGAACAGTCCACAGAAGGAACTGTTCATCATCGGTCTCAAAGGTGAAGCAGGGATAGCCCATGACCCCGTAACCGTAGTCGCGTGAGGTGCCGTGCGTGGGGTAGATTCCGGCGTTGGCATTTCGCACCGGGAGGTCAGCGCTGATGTTGGCGTGGACCTCGTCGGCGATGTGCGTGAAGAGCTCGTGATCAGGGGGCATCTGCGGCGTAAATCCCCACGGATAGGCGAGAATCCAAGTGCCCGTGTGCATGGTCACGTAGAGGTCTGCATCGGCGACCCATTCGCTCATGTAAGCGGCGTTGTTGGCGGTCTCTGGCTCGCTGAAGGGACCATCGCCCGAGGCCGTCTCGTCCTCGGTCCAGTGGTGGTCGTAATTGCGATTGAGATCGACTTGATTCATGTTCCAGCGGGTGTCGGCATCGTTGCCGTCGGCGTTCAGCATGATCATTATGTGGAGTTCGGTGTTCTGCAGGACGCGAATCGCCTCAGCATCCCCCGCTGCCCATCCTTCGATGTAGAATTCAGCCGTCAGGAAGGCCAATTCGGTCCCCAGATGTTCGTTACCGTGGTGCCCGCCGTCGATGTAGACCTGTTCTTTTGGTGTTCCATCGCTCTTGTTGGTAAGCGACCAGTCGGATATCTGCACGACCCATTGGTCGCGCCCGTACAATGTCTCACCCGCTGATACCACTCGGACGATGTCTGGGAAGTCCTCCTCCCAGGCCATGATGTCCTCGGTGAGGGTGAACCAGTTGTGGTACCAGTGCTCTTGCAGCGGGTCTGGTTGCTGTGCTTCGACCATTGGTGCGGCTGTCGCCAGCAGCACCGCGAGGAGGAGTCCTGCTGCTGAGCGGCACACGCGCCGCTCTTGCGGTGATTGCATACAATCATTCGCCCTTGCTGCGCAGGTGCGATGCTGTATGCGCGGCGAGGATCTTCGTTGCGAGGAGGGCAGCACTGAATTCGGTGAGGGGGCTGTCGGCGCCCGGTGCGATCTCGTTGACATCAGCGCCCAGAACGTTGGCTTCACTGGCGAAGAGCCGCTCGATGATCTCCACCGCCCCCCAATGACTGATGCCTCCTGGGACTGGTGTTCCCGTGTCAGGAACCAGCGCCCCGTCGAGCCCATCGACGTCGAAGGACAGCCAGACCGGTCCTTCGATGGCCTCGATGCGCGCCAGCAGGCGCGCCCACCCCGACTCACCATCACAGGGACTGAAGAGGTCGCGTGCGTAGAATGTCTCCACGCGACCATCGAGTGCGGCGAACTCCGCTTCGTCGCGGCACAGCGCTCGAATGCCGATCTGGATCAAGCTTCCAACGCCGGCATCGAGCGCTCGGCGAGCGGCACAGCCATGGCTGAATCGCTCGCCGTTCAGCGAATCACGCAGATCAGCATGAGCATCGATCTGAACGACGGTCAGGTATGAGAGGTCACCAGCGAGAGCGGGGTGGCCGGCAAGAGCCCGAACCGTCGGCGGCAGAATCCCGTGCTCGCCGCCAAGTAAAATCGGGAAAACTTCCCCTCTCATCCAGGGCACAAGGTGCTCGTGAATCGAATCGAGTTGGTCGAGGAGCGTCGGCGCATCCGAGGCCCATGCCTCAGCCGTGTGGATCCGCAATCCACACGGCAGCTCCTCGCTAAGCAAAGGATCGTACAATTCGACCTGCGAGGAAGCAGCGATGCAAGCCGCAGGTCCGTCCTCGGTCCCTTCGCCCCAACTGGTCGTCATCTCGAAAGGAATCGGCAGAATCACAACATCAAACGGCTCACCATCGGGCTCGGGCAGACCGAGGAATGTGGCCCGCCCACCACCGCTGACGTTCCCGCTCCCGTCACCGTCCATGGGTGTGGCAAAATCAGGTTTGGATTAACGACTTCGGGAATGGTGGGTCTGCGAATCACCCGAATTTCATGTTCATTTCGACTCGAATGCCTTAGATTCGTGATGCTGACGAGCGATTGTTGATATAGAACGGTCTGCTATATTCTAACGTAGGGGGAAGAGGATATGGGCATGACGCTGGCAGAACTGACTCAGGCCATCCGCCTCAAGGTCGACATCGACATGGAGGTCACGGTTGCTGAATCCATCGCCGAGCACGCTCTCGGTTTCTTCGGTTTCTCCAACCGCATCATCGACAACGCCCTCGAGCCTACCGACCGCAACCTGTTCTACCAATTGCAGGACTACGACTTGCTCACCACCGAATCCGAGGAGACTACTCTGTGGGATGGACGCGAGTGGCGGATCCACTACTGGAAATTCAAGGCCGACGCTCGCGAATTCGCTCGCAATGCGATGTTGAATGCCGACCAGAAGAAGGTCGAAGAGGATCCTTATGCCGGAATCTACGATGATGTCCCGACCTCGCTCTGGCGCGAGCGAATGAAGGATGAGGATGAAGACGACGATTGGGAAGAGCCGCTCTTCTGACGACGCTGAGGCGGTGACGCCGCCGGAGGCGACGTTCAAATGGAAGCGATTGAGAGAATGGCTATGTCCGGTCGATTCCATGCAGCTGCTCTGATGCTGTTGCTGCTTCTCGCGCCCTTCAGTGGAATCGTCGGTGCCGACGAGAATGAGCCGGCGCGGAGCTGCGAGATCCTAGTCGATTGGGATTCGGAATGGAGTGCTGACGACGCTTCAAATTGGTCATACAAAGTCATTCAAAGATATGTGGTTGAATTCGATCCAGTCTTCGTTAATGGCACATCTCCGAGTGCGGTGAGCGTGAATGTCGAGCATTTGCGAGATGGTTCGGTCATCGGCAGTCAAGCGAATGCTTCGATAATCGTCGCTGGGGGAAGCATCGATGTGATTCTGGCGGATGAACCTGAATTCCTCGACGAGGTCACAATCGGTGTCGAGACGTCCGAGGCGAGTTGTTCACGCCGCTTGCAGATGACTCTGTGGAATCAGCCCACTGCGGACCATGAGATCACCCGCGAGACGACTTGGGAACTCGATAGCGAGGCTGAAGGTGGTTCGAGTTTGTTCTTCGAGGGTCGAGGCTGGCAGAAGCGAAGTGGCACCGAATTGACAGCCAGTGAATTGGGCAATGGCAGCCTCATCCTCGACCTCGACACGGGTGGCGAGCAGACCTATCTCAGCCTCGAATTGGATCGAGTATGGCTCAACGAGACCTATGATGGCACCGAACTCATTCGACAGGATTTCGAGATGCATGGAACGGGATCTCTGCTCTTCGATTCAACCAGTGGGGAGAGCAACATCAGCATCGAGGCGAATGTCTACGATGCTTACATCTTGCGCTCTTGGGAGAATGGCATCATGACCGAGCGGCTTCGCCTCGAAGCCAACGGCCAGCTGACTTTCGACGGTGGTTCCAACAACAGTTCGACCGGTGGCTTCGGCGAACTTTCAGTCTTCTACTTCGAGACTTGGGATGAGAATGGCATTCGCCGCCTTTCGGACAGACAGATAGAGGCGGCGATGACCTTGAGGATACAATCTGGAGAGGATTCGTTTAGCTTCGAGTTGGATGAATTCAAGATCCGCGAGCGCTGGCTCGACGGCATTCGCGAGGAACAGATGTTCAAGATCAAGGGTTCAGGAGAATTCGGTTTCGTCGTCCGCGAAGACCAATTCCACATCGTCGTCAACGGCACCATCACCGACCTCCACATAGAGCAATCTGGTGGTGAAACTGTTGCCGATACTTTGCATCTGGACGGCCATTATTCGGGTGATGCTTCGGGAAGTTTCGGTATCACCCGACACATCGAGAAATCTGAATTAGAGGACAATTCTGAGGGTGAGAAATTCGAGGTCGATGTGATTCGCAACGAGTTCTGGTTCAACATTTCAGCAACTCCGATAGGACCGATAGGGGATGATTTCAACGCCGAGCACAATCTGACTTTCGAATACACCGTGCCTCAGACCGATTGGGAGAATCGCACGATTCGGTACCAATATATCGAGGATAACGGCACGGTTGAGGACGAATATCCAGAGAATTCACCAATCAGACAAGTGGCTCAACGACCCGAATCCACAAGTGAAATATCGGCTTCGGGATTCAGAGAGGCCGGAGTGGTTCCGGACGAATTGGTTGTTGGCGATGTTTTCCCGATGGGCCGAGCCGGCATTGGTGGATTCGTTCACGTCACTGGAATCTCGTTGGCTATCGCCGATGGCCACGAGGTCGAAGTCGCCGAGTGGTCAATCGATTCCGACGGGGTTGGATTCAACGCCAGTGGTAAGGTCATCAATGAAGGAATTCTGGCAGGACTCCTCTACGAAGCCGAGCGAATTTTCGAGATCGATTTATCCAACGCAGAAGAGAACATCACGAATGTCATCCGAATCGCCGAGCACCAGACCCTCGAGCGAGTCCTCTATCCATCTGTCATCACGGCTGAAGGAAATACCCCTCCGGCGCTGACGAGCCTTGGATTCCGCGAGGGTGCGCTGTTCACCGAAGGTGGCATCGCCCATCTGCAAGCGGTGGTCGAGGATGTCGACACAGACACGATTGCGGTGGCGGTCGACCTCTCTTCCTTCGGCCTTGGAATCATCCGTCTCTCCGACACTGGTCTCTTGGGAGACGAGGTGATTCACGATTCGGTCTGGACGGCCCGAATCGAGCACACTGGCCTGGAATTCGGAGTAGAGGAAGTCTCGATCAAGATGGACGACCTCTGGGTCGATGTCGAGACGACTGCCTCGCTCGAAATCTCCAACGCAGCACCTCGAATCGTCTCGCGAATCTTCACTCCAGATACCGTTTACCGAGGTCAGATGGTCGATGTTCAGATTCGCGCAGAAGACGGTCATGGGGTGGCTTCAGTTGGTATCGATCTGCTCAGCGCAGGCGGCGAATTGAGTGCGTTGACACTGGATTCGGGAACGGGAATGTGGATAGGTTCCTTCACCGTTCCCGACTCGCTCGCACCGGGTCGCAGAACAATCCCGATCCAAGTCTCGGATGCTCAGGGTGCGAGCGCTTTACTCGATGCAGGCGCCTTCCTCGATATTCTGAACGAGGCGCCGTCAGTCAGCAACATTTCATTCATCGAATCGGGCGAATGGGCGGCTCAGATCACCATTCCCACAACTGGCCAAGCAACATACCTGATGGAGGTGGTAATCCATGATCCCGACGGAGTATCCTCTGTGCAAGCGAAATTGGGCCGACTCGCACCTATCGGCAAGGCTGAAACATGGCTACTGCTCGTCGACGACGGTACTGCTGGAGACCGCCTCGCGGACGATGGAATCTACACCCTCGAGTTGTCGATCCGCTCAAGTTTGACCGCTGGCGAGATGAATTTCCTCGTCCGAGGAGCCGACATCTTCCAATCGATCACACCCACCGAGAGCCAGATCCACAGCATCGAATTGGTCGAGGGAACCGACGAAGGTGGAGGCGGCCCGAGTTGGTTAGCCCAGAATTCGATGGCCATCATCCTCGTCACTCTTTTCCTCCTCCTCGCTCTTGGCGCAACAGCAGTTGTCATCACCATGCGCAATTCAGACCTCGAATGAGTCTGCTTCTCAACCATGTCATCATCGATATGGCGACGCGCGCTGCAAGCGCGCTGGGCCAACCTCCATAGGACGCCCCCTTTGCTCAAAGTGCGTGGTTCGAATATCCGCAGTGGTCATCGCGGCCCTCACTTTGACAGCCTTGCTCGCACCAACGATGGTGCTCGCAGAAGAAAAATCCGGTCCGCGAAGTATCACATTCGACTTTTCCTGGACTCACGTGGACGGCGATTATGTTGAGTTGGACGGCGATGAGTGGACGACCATTTTCAAAGAGGATGTGAAGAACGATGGGTTCTGGAATCGAGTCACGATTCATTCGATTCGCAACGATTTCGGGTATTATTACCAAGCTGATGCACAATGCACGATAGGCGACTACACAGGTAACTGCAACGTTCGGGACTTCCGCCTCGGCTGGCACTTCACCGCCTATGCGGATTCTTACGGCATCACTCTCGAGTCCGACTTCACACAGGACTCGACCATGCGAAGAGCAGCGAGTGGTGATTGGCGTGATATGGAATATGCCTACTACGACGATTACTACGTCGATATGGGTACTTGGGGGGACGACGATGAGGGCGAGACCTGGGAGAATTCCAGCACTGAGTGGTGGGAGACTGGTTCACCGACCAGCGCGACGGTCGGAACTTCATTCACCGAAGCCTCAGAGAATTGGGAGGATTGGACTTATGTCGATCTCAAGGCGAATGGTTCTCGAACCGATGAGTCTGGCTCCGAACACTGGTTCGAGAACATCAGCTTCGAGGGTTTACAAGAGATTACGATGAACTTTGAAGGATACAATGAGGCTGATTCATCAGGCTCTTCTCCGACGAGTCTGACCGTCCTTCAGGTCGAGGTTCGCAACGTAACCGATGGACAGAATGAGTTACTTGCGCTGCAACTCTACTCTGAATGGGGTGGCGTGGCTGGAATCTATCTCGATCCCGAGAATGCCACCGATCTGGTTCCGATGATGATGTGGCGACATGCTGGCGGGGTGCCTGATGCCGATGGCGACGGCTGCCCCGACGAAGAGGATGCATTCCCGAACGATGCGAGTGAATGCAGTGATTTCGATGGTGACGGAATCGGCGACAATGCCGATTCCGACGATGATGATGATGGTTGGAGCGACTCGGATGAGTATCTCTGCGGTACGAATCAATTCGACGCGACTTCGATGCCTGCCGATTTCGATGGCGACGGAACATGTGATGGTATCGATAGCGATGACGACAACGATGGATATACCGATCCAATCGACGATTTCCCTCTCGATGCGAATGAGTGGAACGACAACGATATGGACGGAATCGGGGACAATGCCGACCTTGATGACGACAACGATGGACACACCGACACTTACGAGCAGGACTGTGGTTCTGACCACATGAACGGCTTCTCACAACCACTCGACACCGACCGCGACAACACTTGCGACGGACTCGACAGCGACGATGACGGCGATGGCTGGAACGACAACCTCGACGCCTTCCCTCTGGACGCATCGGAATGGGTCGATTCAGATGGCGATGGGCAAGGCAATAATGCCGACCCAGATGACGATGACGACGGCTGGGTCGACATGAAAGAAGGAGATTGTGGGACCGATCCACTCGATGCTTCGAGTCAACCTGAGGATCTCGACGGCGACTCGCTCTGCGATGCCGTCGACACCGATGATGATGGTGATTACTGGGCCGATTCAGTCGATGCCTTCCCACGTGATTCTTCAGAATGGTTCGACACAGATGGTGACGGAATCGGCGACAATGCCGACGAAGATGACGATGGTGATGGATGGACTGACGTAGCTGAGGATACTTGTGACGGCGAGCGGCTCGATGCGACGATAACGCCGACCGATTCCGATGGCGACGGTATTTGCGACGGGATGGATCCCGACCGTGATGGAGATGGCACTCTGAACGATGTCGATGCCTTCCCCGACGATGCCACAGAAGACACTGACACCGATGGCGATGGATTAGGCAACAACGCTGATCTGGACGACGATGGCGATGGTCTGCTCGATGTCGATGAAGCCGCAGCAGGAACCGACCCGCTCGTCCAAGACAGTGATGACGACGGCCGGGCTGACGGCTTCGATGCCTTCCCACTGGACGCTGGAGAATGGAAGGACAGCGATGGTGATGGTGTGGGCGACAATGGCGACGCATACCCGAATTTCGGGCCGTGGCAGACCACTGGCGACATGATGTTGACTCTCCTTGTGTCGATTCTCATCATCGGCCTACTGGGAGGTGGTGTATTTGTCATGACCAGAGGCAAGAAGGGCAGTGGAGATGGTGGATTGGCTGCCGACCACACTCATCATTTCTCACCTCCCAGTCCGGTCGCGATGTACACCGATGAGCAATTGCGCGAAGCGGGCTGGACCGAGCAACAAATCCAAGATTCACGCAAATTGTGAGTTCATCTCAAACTCTGAACATACAACCAGTGACGACTGGGTCTTCAAACTCAACTCAGTGCCACACATCGGTAGTAAGCAATAACCTGGTTGAAGACGAGGCGCTCGCACCAAATTATTACTTCAATTTTAATCGAATTTGGTGCGAGCGCCGGGATTTGAACCCGGGTTCAAGCGTTGGCAACGCTCGGTGATAACCGCTACACTACGCTCGCAGCGAGCCTCGCCACCTTCGCCGCCTTTTTCTAAGCGTCGGTTGGCGAACTAGAGAGCCGTGCGAGGTTCTCGATGATTGCATCTCTAGTCCGACGATAGACCTTGATTGGTGATCCAACAGGATCTTCCAATCCCCAATCCTCAGCGATTGGCAGCTCGGGACAGTTGACCCCACAACCCATGCTGATAATCATGTCCCAACCCTCTGCATCGATATCGTCGACTGATTTCGGAAACAAGCCATCGATATCGACACCCATCTCTTGCAAGACCGTCAGTGAATGCGCTGCGACAGCACTGCCTGAGAGAGTCTGAGTCCCCGCCGAGGCCGCCTCATGGCCCATATTGCGTGCAAGCGCCTCAGCCATCTGGCTACGACAGGTATTGCCGACACAGACGAAAAGAAGGCGCATGAGAGAGCCATCATCGCCTGGCCTACTTGAATCAGCCACTCGCAGCATCCCTCGGAGAGTCTCGAAAAACCAGCCCAGAGGGCTGTAGGCTGACAGAACAGGATTGAAGTAGGTCTCACCGTGCCCTTACGACTGAATGGCCGACTCTCCCATCTCCCACCACGACGGCTCGACCGAGCAAGGCGATGCTCCCAGCTCGGCGGCCACCGAAGCACCTGCTGACCCTTCAGCCTCGCCAGAGCAGACGGCGCAGATGGAGCAGGCCTATGCCCAGATGCGCCGCAAATTGCGCATTAGTAAATTGGACGAGGAAATCAAACACAAGATCATGGTTCTCTCCGGCAAGGGAGGAGTTGGCAAATCCACCGTCTCGGTCGGACTCGCCCTCTCTCTGGCCCGCTCGGGCAAGAAGGTCGGCCTGATGGACATCGATATAACCGGCCCGAACATCCCCAAGATGCTCGGCCTCGAATCAGCCGAACTCAATGTCGAAGACGGCCAGATCTTCCCAGTAATCGGTCCGCACGGAATCAAGGTCATCTCGATGGCATTCCTCCTCGATGACCCTGACAAGCCAGTCATCTGGCGTGGGCCCATCAAACTCGGAGCAATCACTCAATTCATCGGCGACGTCGCTTGGGGTGAACTCGACACACTGATCATCGATTTCCCTCCCGGCACCAGCGACGAGCCGCTGACAGTCTCGCAGAGTCTGCCAGGGATTGACGGTGTCGTCATCGTCACCACACCGCAGGAAGTAGCCCTGCTCGACAGCCGCAAATCGATCAACTTCGCCAAGACGATCTCGTTGCCATGCCTTGGCGTCGTGGAGAACATGAGTGGCTACACGATACGAGGTACAGCCGAGCCGAATACGACCATCAGCGTAATCGGCCCGGCGGGCACACCCATCGAAGCCCAAACAAACGAAACAGGTGAGTGGTCCCTCACTCTCGATATCTTCAAGTCGGGCGGCGGCGCATCCGCTGCCGCCGAACTGGACGTACCATTCCTCGGCGCACTTCCCTTCGACCCAGGCGTCGTGCGCGGCGGCGATGATGGCGTCCATCGCATCATCGCCGAGCCTGACGGAGCCACTGCCGTCGCCTTTGACGAGGTCGTCAAAAATGTCCTCATCCAAATAGCGGGCAGCAGCGGCCCGAGCGTCCGAATCTCTTAGATTCGGACGATATCCAACCGGTATCACCAGTCGATTGGGTCGGGGTTGCATTCTTGACGCACTGGTGACCTCGACGAAGCAAGGGAGTAGTGAAGACGTGGCAGGCGGTTCGGGAATCTACATCTCGTGGCTGATGGGGGCGATTCTTCTCTCCATCGCTTTGATGCCGTTGATGAAGCCACCTTGGGCGAAGATTCGAATATCGGGTTTCGTCGATATGTTTCGGCGATATTGGGTTCACATGATCGCCGTTTTCTCGGTATATCTGTGGAAGGATATACTCGATCAACTCGATCGCACTCTGATGGCGAATACGCAGCTCGACATGACGCCGTATGTCTATGCGATTGAAGGCGACATCGTGCTTTGGGTGCAGCAGGCTTTCAAGAATGATCTGCTGTCGATCGGCTTGACTCATTTCTACGTAATGGGCTTCATGACAGCGACCTTCGCTTCATTCATCTACCCGATTTATTTCGACGACCGACACATGGCTGACCGCGTCTCATTGTCGCTGTTCTGGGTCTACGTTCTGGCCATTCCCTTCTACCTGTTCTTCAACGTCCGCGTCACCGGGGACCACATTCCAGCGATGGAGACCATCGCTTACGATCTGACTCCAGTGATACACAATTGGTTCACCCGGATTGATCCGTTCACGAACGGCATGCCGAGTCTTCACATCGGTTTGCCGTTCGCCGTCTGGTTGACCTATCTACGCTGGGATGAGGATGGGCGCTGGACGAAATTCAGGGCTGCGCTTGTACTTTACATCTGGGTGACTGGCTTCGCGATTCTGTATCTTGGGATTCACTGGGTTCTCGACATCATCGGCGGAATCCTCGTCGGAATTCTGGCTGTGATGCTGACCGATTGGACTCATGGGCCGTTCTGGCGCGTTGCCGATGAGCGACTCTTCACGAGGCGACTGGCGAGGTTGCTCGATGATCCGAAGGCTTGGATATCGAATTCCTTCGGTGTGATTTCGCGGATGACGGCACCTGTTCGGGTGCCGTCGAGTCAGCAGACCAGTGCCGTGATTGTTGCGGTGCTGCTCGGCACCGGAACCGTTCTGCTGTGGGATGCGACGCATCAGGACTTCCCTGTCGAAGGCGTCGAATGGCCGACCGCTGCTGCCGGAGCGGGCGGCTGGTTGGTCGGCGTTCAGGAACTTCCGGATGGCAGCATCAGCATCGTCGCGTGGAATGCCAGCACAGAGACCGCCGTGACGGTCGATGCCACCTTTGGTGAATGGGATGTGTCACCCGAAGTCGAGGTCTCTGAGCGAGGCTTCGTGCTATATGATTCAACCCGCATCGATTATGTCGAATTCACCGACCAAGCCGGTGTTTTCAGACCGATGTTCAGCAGTTTCAGGCAGGGCATCATCGACGTTGTTCTAGCAGAAGACGGCTTCGGTGGTGATATCGTGGCGGTGGTCTATGATGATGAGATCAGCTACCGCAATCGATTGGGCAGCAGCGTCGATCTGGCCGCTCCGCCAGCGCCGTATTCGGTCGTCGCAGCCTCGGGTTCACTGTTCGCTTCGGCAGTATCGACCGATACAGGTCCTGCCGTCGACATCATCTCTCTGGCTACGCAACTCAACCTCAGAATGGAAATCGATGTGCGAGCCGATAGTATCAGCGACGCTCATCTCGAAGAGACCTATGGAATGCCTGTCGATTATCTGAATTCGACAATCGTCGAAATGGAGATGGATTCACGCTGGTTGGTCGCCGTGGTCGATGTTGGACCTGTGAATCGAACGATCCTCGTCGACACGGTCAGTGGCGACCAGGTCATGCTCTCGGATCCCGTCTGGCCCTCGTCCTCACCGAGCCTCGCTCTCGGGCAGGTCGCTTTCCTGCAAATTCCTCGCTTCGACCCGACAGCCGAGCCAGAAGACCGGTTGACCGCGAGGGATGTCTTCCTGCACGATATCGGCGAGAACCGGACCTCACAGTTGACGCTCGACGATGATGTCGATCAATCACAACCTCAGGTGCTGCGAGAGAATGTCGCTTGGATTGAGGAAGATTCTGATGGACTCCTCGAAATCAGGATGTATATTCTGGAGGAGACATTCGAGCCTTATTCCTCCGTCGTACTGCAAACCGCGATTGTGATGCTCATCCCACTGATCGTCCTCTGGGCTTTCCAGGCATCACGCGATCATGCGCGTGGCGAGAGCGCTCGAGATGGACCCTCGCGTAATCTGGAAGCCGGCCTCGAATCCGACTGATTCGCCCTCTTGCCTGATTATTCGGCGAGCCGGAACATCTCATCGAGGCTGCGGCTCGCTCGCTCGATGACATCCGCATTCAACTCGATAATCTGCTCTGGTCTTGGGTCCCTCAAGGCTTGCAGGATGTCTTCGAGTTGTGTCATTTTCATGTAGCGGCACATGACACATGTGCCGATGAGATTCAATTCAGTTTCAGTCTCGGCTCGAATCCTGTCGGCAGTTCCGCACTCGGTGATCAGCATGATGTCGGGACTGCCCTCTTCACCGAGCCTTATCGCTTCGTCCATCAGAGCCTCGCTGCTGCCGACGACATCGCTCTCAGCAATCACGTCGGCATCGCATTCAGGGTGGCTCAGAACTTTTAGATCGATGCCCTGCGCGGCTGTACGCTCACGCCACGAGCGAATCTTCTCACCGGTGAAAGTGGCGTGTACGTAGCATTCTCCATCGTAATTGATGACTTCCTTCCGACCCGCCAGATATTCTGTCAGATGCTTGCCCATCAGGCGGTCGGGCACGAAGATGAGTCGGTCACCCGGAAGCCTTTCGCAGATGCGGAGATAATTGCTGCTGGTGACGCAGACATCGACCTCGGCCTTGACCTCGGCGCTGGTATTGATGTAGCAGGCCACCGGTACTCCCGGATACTTCGACTTCAACTCACGAACATCCTCTGCGGTTATGCTGTCCGCGAGCGTGCAACCTGCCTCTGGGGAGGGGTGGAGAACGGTCTTGTGGGGGCTGACGATCTTCGCGGTCTCGGCCATGAATCGAACGCTCGAGAAGAGAATCGTCTGCTGCGGCGCGTCACGCGCGGCCTTCGAGAGCGTGTAACTGTCTGAAACCGAGTCAGCGACTCCGTAGACTATGTCTGGTGTCTGATAGGAATGCGCGATCAGAAAAACATCGTTCTGAGACTTTAATTCGTTGATTTCGAGGGTCAGCGGGGCGATGGTTCTGCAGGTCTCGAGATCCCAGAGTCCTACTTGCCTGATGGCTTCTCTGAGTCGAAGAGCTTCGGCTTCGATTTGGTCTTTGGAGTACGACTTGGTCATCAGCGAGCCACGGGGCAGCGGCGCAGTGGGCATCTGCATACTCATGCTTACTCGCTGCGCCCTCAGGTGCAACCGCTTTCAAGGCATCTCATCTCCGAGGAACGTGACTCGCGCGTCCATCCCGATGTGGTTCGAGGAATGTGTCTTGCACATCGGGGCGGAGGCGACGGTTTCTGCTGGGACCTGGCTGGGTCGGCGCGCGGTGCTGAAGAAGCGTGAGCCGCGCGCTTATCGACATCCGGATCTTGACCGCAGATTGACCCGCCAACGCATGAACGTGGAAGCGCGGGTGTTGTCTCGATTGCAGAAATCAGGATTCGCAGCGCCTTCTCTTCTGGATATCGATGTCGAAGAGGGATGGATGTTGCTTTCGAGAATCGAGGGTAGGCCTCTGTTCGAGGCATTGCGCGATGATTCGGCTGGTTTGGTGGAGGTGAAGGAGTTCGGCGGATTGATTCGCCGTCTGCATGAATCCGGAGTGTCGCACGGTGATCTGACGACTCATAATGTGATGATTGACGAGACAGGCGCGATGTCGCTGATAGATTTCGGATTGTCCCGAATCGCGCCCGAGATCGAGCATCTCGGACTAGATCTGCAGGTTCTCAACGAATGCTTGACCGCCAGCCACCACCAACATCAGGGGGCGGTCGATGCGATGCTCGACGGTTACCGTAGCGCCGATAGCGGCGCCGAACCCTCAGCGGCAGAGGTAATCGAGAGGTTCGACGTCATTCGCAGCCGGGTCCGATACCATTCCTGAGGTGATTGAATGAGGATTCTGTTCGCAACAGGCAACGCTGACAAAATCAACGAGGCTGCTCAGATTCTCAAAGAACTCGGCCATAGTGTCGAGCAACTCATGAGCGAGGCTGAGAGAATCGAGTTTGACGAGCCGAAGAATCTTGGATTGGAAGGCGTTGCACTGTCGAAGATCGAGCAGGCGAGAGCCATGATCGAAGGCACTGAATCGGCAGACTGCGCGATTCTCGTCGAAGATTCTGGGATTTTCCTCGACGCCTACGATGAATGGCCCGGTGCCAACTCATCCGACGTCGAACAAGAGCTCGGACTGGATGGGATACTCGATCTTCTGACCGAAGAGCAGGACAGAGGTGCGGAGTACCGTGCGGTGGCCGTTCTGGCGCTCGGTGAACGTGTATGGAAGACGAGCGGTGTCTGCAGAGGAAGGATCTCTGCCGAGAAACTTGGAGACAACGGATTCGGCTACGACCCTATTTTCATTCCAGATGCAGGTGACGGCCGCACCTTCGGACAGATGCTCGCGGCCTCGAAGAACCTCATCTCCCATCGCAGAGCAGCGATGCAAGCCCTCGCTGAACTCCTCAAAACCCCGTCAAAGTGAATAGAGACGACTCAGCGTCGGCAGCGAGGAGTCAGGAATGGTCTCGTACACTCGTCTGCTGGTTGCTGCCCTTCTCGCAGTCGGCGCTCCTCTGTATCTCATCCTCCAGGGGACCATGGATAACGGCATCAGAATCGCCTCCGGAGCGGTTCTGCTGTCTCTGCTGGCCCTCTTCGTCTACTCTGGTCGCCAACCACTGCCCAAGTCACCTGCTCTGCCCAGAGTCACGATCGAGGATGATGGAGCGGAAGAAGAATCGATTCCGGCGCCGGTGACCGAATTGGATGGCACCAGCCAGAAGCGAGATGAGAAGATCAAGCGAAGTCGCGGGCGCGTCGCCGCGCCCGTAGCCCCTGCGATGCCCATGCCACCGATGCCTATGCCTGCACCCGGCGCACCGCTGCCACCTGCCGTCGGCATCGCACCTCCACCGCCGATGGATCAGCCTTCACTTCCGGAACCTCCAGCGATGCCGCCGATGCCGCAGGCCGGAGTGCCACCAGCCTTGCCCGCAGACGGCTCGACGGTGGCGCAGCGGTTGATCGTCGACAGCGACGCTCAGTCGCAGATGGAGACGGAGATCGAGGCCTTCGTCGTCGAGCGCCGCGAGAAGCGAGCAGAGATTCGCAGCCGCATCGAGCGGCGCCGGAGAATGGCACTCGCCGAGCGCCGCGCAGCCAAGGTCCGCATGTGGACGGAACTCGAGGACGGCGAGGATCTCGGAGCCATCCTGAAGCGACCCGATCACGGACTCGTCGTCATCGACGAGCCCGAGAGTCCCGACGACTCAACCCCACTCGGCGTATCCTTCGTGCGCATCGACGAGGCGCGTATCCTCAAACTCAGACTGCCACTCGATGTCCAACAGAAGAGCGCTGAGCCGGAAACCCCAGCGCTGCCAGCTATGCCCCCTCCACCAGGCCTACCACCGCTGCCACCACCGGATGGTGTGCCTATACCGCCTGATGGTTTGCCGTTACCACCTCCTGTCGGGATGCCGCCCCCGTCTGCAATGCCCCC
>DAHR01000006.1:0-37170 GCA_002498525.1 Euryarchaeota archaeon UBA58 | reverse complement strand
CCTGGGATGCCTCCGCCACCTCCGCTCGACTGAGCGTATGTTGAAGCGAGGGAGGCTGCTGGCTGATTCATGAGTGAGGATGTGCTGCTTGTCGAGAATCTTCCAGTCAGTGGTTCGAGTCCAGAGGGTGGCGTGATTTCGCTCTGGACGCTCAACCGTCCTGAGAAGTTGAACGCGCTGAATTCCGAATCTCACGAAGCCATCAAACAGGCTTGCAGTGATGCAGAATCTGATGATGACGTTCGTGTCGTGGTGATTCGTGGGGCGTCTCCGCCCACCGCTCCTGAGGGTAAGCGACAGAAGCCCGCAGCCTTTGCTGCGGGTGCGGACATCTCCGAATTCGTAGGCAAGAATTCGGACGATGTCCGACCCTTCTTCGAGAATAATGCCTGGGAGCGAGTCTGGAATCTGACCAAGCCGACGATAGCGATGGTCGACGGCTTCGCCCTCGGTGGTGGAGCCGAATTGGCTCTATCCTGCGATCTTCGGGTAGTCTCGGATAGAGCAAAATTCGGGACGCCAGAGATCAATCTCGGGTTAATCCCGGGTGGCGGCGGAACCCAGAGGCTATGTCAGATTCTGGGCTACGGAAAGGCGATGGAGATGGTTCTGACCGGCGAGATGGTCGGGGCAGAAGAAGCACTGAGCCTTGGTTTGGTCAACAAAGTCGCGACACCCGAAGACCTCGAAGCTGTGACGATGGCTCTAGCTGAGAACATCGCTCGCAAGTCGCCTTACACGGTGAAAGTCGCGAAAAGGGCGGTTCGCGCAGCCCTCGATCTGCCGCTTAGCGAAGGGATTCTTGCCGAGCGCTCGGAGTTCGTCGCGCTGTTCGATACCGACGACAAGGAGATTGGCGTGACAGCCTTCCTCGAGCGCAGCGAGGCGAAGTGGAAGGGCAGTTGAATCGCTTGTCTCACCGCCGCAAGGCGGCAATCGTCATTGATGATGGGCGATGGCTGAGCTGACATGAGCGGCCGCGTCATCGTTCTGTGTGGGCCACAGGGTTCTGGGAAAGGTTTGGTCGCAGGCCGCGCTGTCGAGCGTGGCATTGCGGTATTATCGCTGGGTGATGTGGTTCGTGCACAGGTTGCAGCCGATGGGCTGGAAGCCAGTGCTGCGAATGTCGGTTCGACCGCTCTTTCGATGCGTGAAGAATGGGGCGAAGCGGTCGTTGTCGAGCGCCTGCTGCCGATGGTTCACGAAGCGCTCGAGGCGGCTGACGTGCTGATCGATGGCATGCGTCAGCCGCTAGAATTCGATAGATTGGTCGAGGATTTCGCAGAGGCGGAAATCCTCTCTCTGGAAGCCACGGATGAGGCACGTCAAGCATGGTTGGCGGGCCGAGGACGGGGAGAAGACGAGAGTGGTTTTGGCGAGCGTGAGAAGCGAGAATGGGCTTGGGGCTTGGCAGAATTGATGGCTCAAGCGCGGGTGACGATTGTCAATAATGGCTCATTCGACGACCTTCTGAAGAGCGCCGATCAGGCCTTCGATGCGCTCGGCGTGTAATCATTTCATCGCCGTTTCGATAGCCCCGAGAGGATCGTCTTCGAGCGTGACATCGATGAGCAGCCAACCGTTTTCGCTCCCGAGTCTGACCATTTCATCGTGAATCTGTCGAATCTGCTCGATGTGGTCGAGATAGTGTCGAGCCGACCTGTCATTATGCTCTTGACGCGATGCGATCATCCTCACATGTTCCTCCAGATCGTCCACGTGAAGGACCACTCCGCACGCCCTCCCTCCTGCAGCGCGCCAATCGTCGAGGAGAGTGAATGATGGTGCGATGTGGACTCCTTCAAGCAGCAGATCCGAGCCGCGCTTGCGCGCGCGCTCGATAACCGCCTCAATGCCGTCCGATAATGGCACGATGGTCGCCCGCCAATCTTCTATCGCTCCTGAACCGGCGGGCTGGAATGATGAGCGATACAGAGCCGGTTCGGCTTCGATACCGAGTTGAGTCCTGAGGATCTCACGAACCGTGTCGGTCGAGGCGACCTTCTCGAATTCCAATGCCGAAGCGACCCTTGTCGTCAGCGTCGATTTCCCGACTCCACTGGCACCCGTTATGACCAGCAGGCGGCCGACCATCAGCTCACCTCAGCGTTGAATTGCCTTGATTTCGAGGAATTCCTCGAGCCCGTGCAGACCGAGTTCGCGGCCGTTGCCCGAGAGTTTGTAACCGCCGAATGGTGCACTGACGTTGAATGCACCACCGTTGATGCTGACCTGCCCGGTTCGCATGGCTCTCGCGACTCGCATGGCCCTTTCCTCATCAGCCGACCAGACGCCGCCGGACAATCCGTATTCCGAGTCATTCGCAAGGGCAATCGCCTCTTCTTCAGTCTCGTACGTGGTGATTGCCAGAAGTGGTCCGAATACCTCTTCGCGGAAGATCCTCATCTCGGGCGTGACGTCTGCGAATGCTGTGGGTCGAACGAAATATCCAGCCTCCAAACCCTCTGGCATGCCTTCTCCGCCGGCTATCAGAGTGGCACCATCTGCGATTCCGCTGGCGATGTAGTCGGCGACACTCTCCTGCTGGCGCTTTGAGACCATAGGCCCGCAGCGCATCGATTCGTCGAGTGGGTCGCCGACAGAATAGCGCTCCATCGTCGCAGCCACGACAGCCACGACCTCGTCGCGCTTGCTCGTCGGCACCAACAATCGGCTGAGCGCCGAGCATTCCTGTCCTGAATTACCGAAACAGGCGAAAACAGCCATCTTGGCAGCCTTCGTGACATCAGCATCGTCGAGGATGATATTCGCACTCTTGCCACCCAATTCCAGCGTCACACGCTTGACGGTGGGTGCGGCGACCTCGCTGACTTGGACACCCGCTCCAGTCGAGCCAGTGAAACTCACCATATCGACATCAGGGTGGCCGGAAAGCGTCTTTCCGATGTCGCGGCCGTGGCCTGAAACCAGATTGAACACCCCCGCGGGCAGCCCGATGCCGTCGATGATGTCAGCCAGAACGAAGGCGTTCAGAGGCGCCTCCTTCGACGGCTTCAGTACCATTGTGCATCCGGCGGCGAGGGCGGGGGCGACTTTACCGATTATCTGGTGAAGGGGGAAGTTCCAGGGCGTGATCATCCCTACGACTCCAATCGCTTCCTTGACGACCAGCGAATTGCGCACTTCCGACTCCCATTCGAAGGAATCGAGCATCTTCGCGTACGAGCGTGAGACGACCCGCGGAGTTCCGACCATGGCCATTCGACTGTAGTTGATCGGCGTGCCGACCTCGGAAGTGATGAGTTGTGCGAGTTCTTCGCCACGCTCGCCGATGGCAGCCGAGATCGCGTTCAGATAGCCCTGTCTCTCTTCGATTGAGGACTGTGACCAAGATGGGAATGCTGCCTTGGCCGCGGCTACTGCTGCGTCGACGTCCGCGGCCGAGCCGACCGGCACAGAACCGATGCACTGCTCGGTTGCCGGGTCGATGACTTCGATTACGCCCCCGCCGCTTGCTTCAACCCATTGACCGTCGATGTAGATGCGGTCGCGCACGTGCATGGTGAGGGGATGGAGAGTTGACTTATCACCTTCATGCAGTTGAAAAGCAAGGCTTCGACTGGGCAGCCATGAGCCTCGTGGTGAAACGCCTAGATGATGGGGTCGCGCTCGTCACACTCTCTGCTGAAATCGCGCGGAATGCTTTCTCGCGAGAATCCATCCATGCGATATCCGATACTCTGGGTGGATTGCTCGACGATGCGTCCTGCAAAGCAATCGTTCTGACTGGGACGGGTCGATTCTTCTGTACCGGTGCTGATGTCGGCGAGTTCGCCGATGCGATCGATGATGGTACCATCGCCGACCTCGTAGGCGAATTGACTGGTGTCCTCCACCCGCTGCAATTGAGATTACGTCACGATTCGACGATCTTCGTGGCGGCGATGAATGGGGCTGCTGCGGGTGGAGGATTGGGGCTTGCACTGACTGCCGACTACCGAGTCTGCGTGCCTGAAGCGCGCTTGGCAGCGGCTTTCTTCAGTTTGGGCTTGTCGCCCGATGGTGCCTCGACTTGGTTGCTGCCGAGGCTGGTGGGAGGTCAGCGAGCACGTCGATTCTTCTTCGAGAATGATATTTGGACTGGCGAACAGGCCTTTGAATACGGGGCTGTTGACGAGGTCGTGAGTGCCGAGGTGCTGCTCGATCGAGCCATCGAGGTTGCGGCGAATTGGGGACGCTGGGCACAAGTCAGCCGTCAGGCGACGAAGCAATTGCTCGACGCTGCCTCGACCACATTCATGGAGACTCAACTCGAGTTCGAGAGAGTCGCCATAACGGCTGCTTCACTGACCTCAGATTTTGCCGAAGGAGTCAGCGCCTTCCTTGAAAAGCGAGAACCGAATTTCAGCGCTGCCGAAGAAGAATGAATCAGCCGGGCGTGAATCTGCTGACCACCTCGTAGCGAGGACCTTGCGAAGTCAGCGTCGAATGGACGAGGACGCGAGTTCAAACTCGCCTCTGGCTGAGTTCTGTTGGTGGACATGGCGAGATTTGAACTCGCGGCCTCTTCGTTGCGAACGAAGCGATCTTCCAGCTGATCTACACGCCCTTGGTGACCCCGCGGTTCGACCATTGAGTTTTAGCCTTCTCGACGCAGTCGATTGACTCCGATGATCAGCGCGAGAATGCAACCCAGCGCTGCAATATTGGCAAAAATCATCGCTAGCGAGCCAATCAAGAAACCATAGATGAGCCAGAGCGAGAGCGCGGAGGCGACGAGCCAGAATGTGGGGAGTGAAATCCCTTCATGTTTCTTCTCTTTCCAGACACGGCGGAGCTGTGGCAGCCAAGCGATGACGCCGAGGATTCCAGCGACGATGCCAATCGATTCGACGAGCAGTGGATCCATACCAATCATTCACAGTGGCAGGTCATCGCGTTCAGCCTTGGCTTCACCCGACCAGTCGTAGATTCCCATGCCCGTCTTCCTCCCCAGGGCGCCCTCTTCGACCAGTGCATCGAGGAGAGCGTGTGGGCGGTAGGAATCGTTTTGGAAGGCGTCAGCCAGATTGTTGAGGATGTCTCGTCGGACGTCGAGTCCGACGAGGTCAGAGAGTTCGAGAGGTCCCATAGGATGACGGTAGCCGAGTCTCATGGCAGTGTCGATGTCACTCGCCGAGGCGACGCCGTCGGCGAGCATTCTGATGGCTTCGTTGCCGAGCACGACACCGAGTCTGCTAGTAGCGAATCCAGGTACGTCGCGCACCACTATGGTCTCTTTCCCCATCGCAGAACCGATTGATTGCGCGGCTGCGATGGTAGCATCCGAGCATGCGTCGTGTCGCACCAATTCAAGCAGTTTCATGATTGGAACGGGATTGAAGAAGTGCATGCCGATGATGCGGTCAGGGCAACCGGTCGCCGAGGCGATGTCTGAAATCGGCAGCCCTGAAGTATTCGTTGCGAGGATGGCATGTGAGGGGGCCAATCGCTCGAGGTCAGCGAAGATCGAGCGCTTCAATTCGATGATCTCCGGCACGGCTTCGATGACGAGATCCGCCCCAGCGACAGCTTCAGCCATCTCCGAGTGTTGACTGAGATTGGCTGACCATTCCGCCTTCTGCGCCGCAGTGGTCTTGCCACGCTCGATGCCTTTGTCCCAGAATCCATCGATTGCAGCCATACCCTTGTCCAAACCATCGGGAAAAGCATCGAAAAGTCGAGTCTCCCAACCGCTCTGGGCGCAGACCTGAGCGATTCCAGCGCCCATCGCCCCAGCCCCGATAACAGCGACGACTCCGACATCCATCAATCTCCCGCACCTGTCGTTCGGCAATAGCCATTGCGAAGTTAGGCATCTCACGGTGCTTACGGAGTTCACTATGGAAAACTGGATTAGTTGAACACAAGAAATGCGATTACCATTTTGGATTGATGGAATCTCTGTGTTCGTATTGAGAGGAAGGTAATCTGCAATCCATCCACCTGAACCCCCTTCGACAGATTCAAGGCCGTAGACCTTGAACGGGCGGCATGAAGGAATTCAGACTAACCATGGACGACGCGCCCGGATCGCTTGCAACTCATTGTGAAGCCATCGCTGCAGCCGGGGTCAACATCCTCGCCATCGTTGCGATCGGTGATGGCTCAGCATCGGCAGCAGTCCTCACCGACAATCCGAGCGCCACCATCTCAGCACTCGATGCAATAGGTGCGAATTACACCGTATCGAAACTCAAGAGCGCCAAACTCGACCACAAACCCGGAGCCCTCGCCGGATTCACCAGAGGTTTGGGCAACTCGGGCGTCAACCTGCGCTCGCTCTACGTCATGTCTGTCAGCGGTGATACTGCGACAATCGGTTACACCACCGACTGAAATCCAATCATCAGGAGGCCTCTCACGGCGCTCACAGAGATTCCATCGTTACACTCTGGATACGTGCATGTACGCGCACGAGGATGATGATTCTCAGTTCTCTTTGTGTGCTCTGTGAGAGGTAATTTTCACGAACGCCCGTAAGCCGCCAAAGCTGCTTGGAAGAGGCGCTGCCGCGGCACATCATGCTCCAAGAAACAAGTGAACGGAGCCACATCCTTCAGCAATTCGATCGCCGAGACATAAGCGCCGTAAACGAAGGGGTCGGCGACCTCCGTCGCCGGAATCTCAATCCCCAATTTCGACAATCCCTTGCGGCTGTCCTCATCCCATATCGCGTAGGTGTGTTGGGTGAAGTGGAGGTAGGCGGAGAGTCTGCGGATATCCGAGCGGGCATTCTCGGTGAAGGAGTCGAGGAGGAGAGTGTCTGGGTAACGAATCGCGTACATCGCCAACTTGACTTCGCGCGTGGTTTCGTCTCGCCAATTACGCTTCGGCAATCCCATCCATTCGTCGATCATGTCAAGCATCGCGTCGTCATAAGGGCGGTGAACCTTGTACAGAAGCGCCTCGTATCCGGTCGCATTCTGAGCTTCTGAATGGTGATGCTCGTAGAAGAAATCGGTCAATCCATCGAAGAAAGGCTTGCACTTCTCCTTGTCGAAAGCGAGTAGTGCCACGTGCTGCATCGAATCACCCGGATGCGGCTCAGTCGCCCTTCCAATCGCGGTATTGAATCCACTCTTGCTGCATGTAATCGTTCATCAGACGGTCTTCGTCTTCGTCTGAAGGAAGAACCTCGTCGAGGTAGGCTTGCCAATCGGAATCGTTCCCCTCGAACATCTCACCGTCCAATGTGTAACGCTTGCCGGAGAATTTTCCGATGCCGCGGTTGAATCTGTCGGATGGGATGAACAACTCCGGCTCGCCCTCAATGCGCGCTGTGGAGATTCTTCGCATCTCGTCGCGCAATTCCTGGAAGTAGAATTCACGGCTCGCCTCGTTGAGGTGGAGCCGATCCGCCTCTTCGCTTGATTCGCGCTCATCGTAGCGCCCTTTGACGCCGAAGACGTAAGCCCACTGAGCGCTGGTTGAATCGTCGGTTCCGAAGAGGTCGAGGCCGGTGCTGACCCACTTGTTGACGTATTTCTGTAGGAAAGCGCAGGGAATCACTCCTTGCTTGACGATTCGGCGCAGGCCGTTAGCGCCGGTGCCGAGATGGAATGATTCCTCTTTCAGCATCGGTCCCATCGAAGCCGCGAGCGGCTTGAAGGAGGAGGTGCTGAGCATCTTCAACTGGAATTTGCCGTCGCGGTCGATGAAGTGGGTGAAGCAGAAGAAATCCAGCCAGTGGTCGATCGGCTCGTTGAAGGAGCCGAGGATTCTCGTGCCTTCTTGGGCGTTGCGCTCGAGCAGTTTCGCAGCCTCGCGGACGCCGTGCTCGCCGAAGTAGGTGCAGAGCAGGTAAGCCATCTGCCAGCCGTGGCGCTGCTCCTCGCACATGATTCGCAGCGCCGACTTCTTGTCGTACTCGGTCGGCGCTGTCTCGAGCAGGTGGTTCTGCTGCTCGACGCTGGCGAACTCTGTATCGCCTTGCACGCTGACCATGCTGATGATCGCGTCGCGGATGTTCTGCTGTGGAATCTGCATGCGGCGCTGCCACTTCGGCATGCCCTCGAAATCACCGAACTCGATTGTGCTGCCAGCGGTGTCCCAATCGAACTTGATGTCGAATCGGTAATCGCCCAGCCAAGACGGGTCGAAGCCGATTCGAGTCTGCCATTCGCTGAAATCGCGAATCCATTGTTCAAAGTTCGGGGAATAGTCCTGAACAATCTCTGTCTCTGCCATGGAGCGAGCGAATTAGCGTCGGTATTTCAATTACTTGACCGAAGACAAAGTCTTCGGGTGCCCGAAAATCGATGCTGGCCCAGTTTTCTGAGACAGAGTCTCGACGCGGCTCAGTTGCCTGTGAAGCGAGGCGTACGGCGCTCGGCATAAGCCGAGATACCTTCCTTCGCGTCGCTGCTGTGGAAGAGCGCTGCTTGCAGTTCGCGCTCGAGCGCGAGGTGATACTCGAAGGGCATCTCGGGCCCAGATTGGCACGAGCGCTTGATGTTGCCAACAGCCATCGTCGCCTTGTAGGGAAGGCAGTACTGGCCTGCATAGTCGAGGATGTCTTGGCGGAAATCGTCGATTGAGCAATCCCAGACGTGGTTGATCAGATCCATTTCTTTCGCCGTTTCAAACGCCATCAATTCGCCGCTGACCATGTATTCGAGGGCGCGAGCCTTGCCGATGAGACGGGTCAGGCGAGCGGTGCCGCCGGTTCCGGCGAGGACGCCGAGGTTGATCTCGGGAAGTCCGCACTTGCCCGCATCCTTGCGCGCGATGCGGATATCACAAGCCATGGCGATTTCGAGGCCGCCGCCGACCGCGTGGCCGTTGATTGCAGCGATGACGAGTTTCGGAGTCTGCTCAAGGCGGCTCAGAGTCTCGTTGGCGTGAAGGCAGAAATTGTACTTGAAGCCGGGTGTGACCGAGTTCAACATCTGGATGCTGGCACCGGCCGAGAAGAACTTGTGTCCATGGCCGATGAAGACGATGACGCTGACGTCGTCGTCAAAGCGAGCCTTGACGACAGCGGTATCGATGTCTCGCATCATCTCGTGAGTGTAGGTATTGGGTCCGACCTCGTCGCCCTCCAGCGGTGCGCCGCTGGAATTCGAAGCCAGTTCGATGATTGCAATCCCGTTTTTAGTAACGCCGTAATTCACCAGATTGTTCGGCATCGGCTCAAGTTCAGGCCAGTTGGTCATGGGGCGGCCATCGAAGGTCGGATTATGAATCACACGGGTGCTTTGGCAAGCTCATTTCGGGGCTTTTCTAGGCTGTTTTCAACACTTTCAAGAGGCTGTTTCAGGCCTTTCAACCCTCATTCTCAGCGAAAGATGTCTGTCCTCCACCACGTTGGATGGACTTCCATTCCTCACCAATTTCGATCGCACGCGCACTGGGTTCCCAGACATCTCTGGAGAGGGATTTCCTGAAGGGCATCCGCGAAACCATTCGTCCGTCTTTGAGTTGTTTACGTCGCAGCATGGCGAATTTGACGACGGGCCAGAGCGCCCTTCGAAAAATACCCGGCTGGTAGACCCATTTCATGAAGTGGAGTCCGTCACCGTGGCGTTTCTCATCACGAACCCAGTGGGTTGCGACCATTTTGAAGCCTCGATTGCTGACTCGATTCATCAGGAAGCGGTTGATGGCGCTGGCGCGGACGAGTGGGACCAATCTGCCTCGAATCTCCTTCTCGTAATCGCATCGCTCCATTATCGAATGGGCTGCCAGCACACCACTGGTGATTGCGTACCTCATGCCGAATCCCCACATGAAATCCTGCAGACCGCCAGCCTCACCCACGTAGTAGCGACCTTCGTGGATGTAGCGGTCGGGAAGTGAGAAATCGCCTTTGCCGCCGACCCTTTTGATGGGTCGGCGATTGAGTTCGTAGTGTTCTTCGTACCAAGCGATGGTCTCGTTGAGGTAACGGCTGCTCTTCTTCTGCTGGCGCCACAGGCAGGTGCAGATCAAGCCGATGCCGTCGATGATGATGAGATAGGAATAGGCGCCGGGGGCGAGTTTGTCGTTGAGTTGGAAGGAGACGTGGTTCGGGTGGTCTGTGTGGAAGATCTCACCGAAGGCGATGGCGCTGGATTCCTTGGGTCCAGCAGCTATGATGTCGCACTCTTCTAGGGCTTTGCGGGTCTCGTAGTGGATGGTGGCACCTGCGGCTTGAGCCATTCTCTTGAAGCCTTGATCGATGCAGTGTGAGTCTGTTCCTCGCTCGACGACGCGGAAGGCCGGCTTGTCGGTTGAAGGCTGCGTGATTACGTCGTCGGGATGGATGAGGTCGATGATATTGAATGGCGTTGCCTTGAATTCCTCTGGGTCGAAGCCCCATTCGCGCATCTCATCGAAGAAGTCGGTATCGCTGGTCCAATTCTCAATGCCTTGGAAGTCGCCGTCGAAGCGGGCGCCGCTGTCGGCGCGAATCTCGTAGACGTGGACGTCGTAACCCTCGCGTGAGAGTATCGTCGCCGCAGACAGTCCCGACAGGCCGGCGCCGAGGATGTCGATGCGACGGGTCACGAAGGCGCCAGCCTGCGGCTGTGCTTGAAGGGTTTCGTCGAGTTGCGAGGATTGAAGCGAGGGTGGGTGAACCGGCATTCGTGGCCCGAGTCACCGTTCGTGTGGAAGAGGATGCCCTCGACCCATCCGCATTGCGCGAGTTGCTCGATTCGAGCGGCTGTGGCAGCATCGTCTCGTTCGTGGGTCTGACTCGAGGCCAGGAGGACGGTGTCGCCGTCGAGCACCTCGAATTCGATGCTTGGGAGCAGCAACTTCCTTCGGTTCTGCAGGATATTGCTATTAGAGCAGTAGAGCGTTTTGACGTCAGTTCGGTAGTTATGGCTCACAGAACAGGGGTGGTGAAGCCGGCCGAGCCGATTGTCTGCATCCATGTCGGCAGCCCTCACCGAGCCGAGGGATTCGAAGCCTGTTCTTGGCTCATCTCCGAGTTGAAATCGCAAGCGCCACTGTGGAAGAAGGAGGTCCTTGCGAGCGGTGAGGTCTGGAAATCAGGTCTTGGTTGAGTGAAGAAGCGCTCAAGCTCGCATTCCCGCGCTTATCTCGTCGACCGCTTGATGGAGATTGGCAGCGATACCCTCGACCATCATCCATCCGTGACCCTTGACGCCATCGCCGACCAGACGAATGCCCTCAACGCCGATGTCCATCGGCAATTCGGCACCTTGGGGTGCACGATTGCATGGCCAATTGCGATGATAGGTGTGGACACAGATCTCCTCGCCGTGGTCTGCCAACCAGGGAATCGCCTCGTAGAGGTCCTCTCGCCCCTTGCCGATCTCTGATTTGACCGAAGGGTCGGGAACGAATTGGTGAGTGATCATCAGATGTTTTCCTTCCGGCGCAAGGCTCGGGTCGGAGAATGTCGGAATGACGAAGCCTCCGACCCGTTCGAGATTCGGTAACATCGTCACGCCACTGCTTCGCACAGGAATATCGTCATCGAGTGCGAAGCAGAAGCCGATTCCACCGACGGCCTGTGTATCGGCGATCTGCTTGCGGATCCCCTCAGCCACCTCGAAGTCATCTGAGAGCGCCTTCAGAAGATTAGGGTGGCCGCCATTGTGAATGATCGAATCAGCTCCGACCCACGAGGCCGCATCTCGCCCGCGCCTTCGAACACCGACGCAGAACCGATGATCCTTCGTCTCCTCTTCAGCATAGCCTGGTAGAATCTCAGTGATCTCGTGGGTCAACCGCAGCTTGGCGCCATTCTCGCGCAGATCGGCACGCAGTCCATCGATTACACCTTTGCAGCCCCCTTTCGGGATATGCGGTCGGTCACTCCAGAATGAGTTCTGCAGAATCCGCACGACCGTCGAGGCCGGCATCTGCTCGAAGCGCAGACTGACAGCGAAATTCGAGAAGGCGTCGACAAAGTCGACGAATTCATCACTGAAATACCGACGCAGCCAGGTCCGACCATCAACAGTCTCATCCGCCCACGGCTGCTTCGCACCTTTGGCCAGCAGACGAGGCAGGTTCAGCGTGTCTCTGGCGGTGAACCAAGGCAGGGTTCCGTAGACCGAATTGGCAGATTGGTATCGCCCATCCTTAAGCCGACAGGCGAAATGAGTCGTCGGCAGAAACTCGACTCCATGCCGCCCCAAATCCAGCCCACCTTTGCTCCGCTTGCCTAAGATGAGGTCGGCGAAGGGTCCTTTCTTGCCGTGGGGAATCATGTGAACGGCGCCGGTGGGAATCTGATAGCCATCGTGGTCATGCTGGGTGAAACGACCACCGGCGAACGACATCCGCTCGTAGACGGTTACCTCGAAATCGCCTGACTGCGCCATTTTCGCAGCAGATGAGAGGCCACCGACGCCGGCTCCGATGACTAATGCCTTCGGCTTTCCCATCCGCTCACCTCAGGCATAGACGAGGGCGCCGGTTGGGCACCAAAGGAGACATCGAAGGCAGTCGGTGCAATTCGTTTCGATGACCTCGCAAAGTCCCTCGACAATGAGGGCATCGTCCTGACAAGCCATCAGGCAGTAAGAGCAGCCGACGCATAATTCGTCGATGACCTGCAACTTCATGCCCTCCGCAGTCGGCCGATCGTGTTCGACTCCAGCCTCAAGTTGAGGGACGATTCCGGGAGTCGCCTTGTCGCGGAATGCTTCTGCCACGTTGCGCAATCTCATACGGGGTATTTCAGCACCATGCCTCACTTCCGAGCCTCTGATAGGTGATGCACACCTCGCCTAGGTTGACGGGGGGGCCACATTGGAAGAGACTTGGACAGGGATCATCGATGTTGGTTCGAAGCCGGTGGTCGCGCGCGAAGCGGTTGCGAGCGGCGTGCTTCGGCTCTCTGCTGCCAGTCTCGATGTTGTTGCGAATGGTCGTTCGCCGAAGGGTGATGTTCGGGAGGCGTCGAGCGTCGCTGTCATCCAAGCGGTGAAGGAGACGCCTCGAATGTTGCCGCATTGCCATCCGATTCCGATAGAAGGATGCTCCGTGGATTGGGCCCTCGAGGAGGGCGCTTTGCGCTGTACAGTGAGTGTTCGGACGCACTGGACGACGGGGGTCGAGATGGAGGCCCTGTGCGGTGTGAATGCTGGACTGCTTTGCGCTTGGGACATGCTCAAGTCGATCGAGAAGGACGATGATGGACAATATCCGAGCGCTGTCATCGACGATGTTCGGGTGCTTCGCAAGAGCAAGGGCGAGACGAGTGCAATCTGACTTAATCGATGTTCAACGAGGCACAGAGTCAATTCAGCGGTGTCGCTGAAAGTCCGTCTCTGTGTTCTCCGAGCCTCCATGGTTCGTCTTTCTCTGTCCCCAAATTTTGGATAATTCTCGACCCGTATGATTGAATGCTGAATGCGGCTCGGAGAGTCGAATGGCGACGATTGATCTCGAGCCGCATTTTCTCGCGGCCACAGGTGCTGCTGCGATTGCAGCGGCCGCGTGGCGCGGCAAAGGAGACCGCAAGGCTGCTGACGGCGCGGCTGTCGAAGCGATGCGCGCCGTCTTCGATGGCGTCCCCTTCAACGGCAGGGTCGCCATCGGTGAGGGTGAGCGTGACGACGCTCCGATGTTATGGATAGGTGAGCCTCTGGGCTCGATGCAAGGAGATCCGAACGCTCCTGCGATAGACATCGCCGTGGACCCACTCGAGTGCACGAACCACGTCGCTCTCGACCAACCCAATGCGATGGCGGTGCTCGCCGCTGCCCCACGCGGGACGCTGCTTCACGCCCCCGATTGTTACATGGACAAGATAGCAGGTCCAGCCGAGTTGTCAGGCGAAATCAGCCTCGACGCACCGACCGATTACAATGTCGAGGCTGCCAGCGCGGCCCTCGGGAAATCCGCTGCGGAACTGAACATCGTCGTCATGGATAGGCCGCGGCACAAGAAGCTCATCAGCGAACTCGAGGCTCTGGGTGTGAACATCGTGCTGATTGGAGACGGTGATATCTCGGCGGCGCTCAACGCCGCCGATGCGAACTCCGAGATCGACATGCTGATGGGTATCGGAGCCGCACCCGAAGGCGTCATCACGGCCACAGCCCTGAGGGGTCTAGGAGCACCGTTCGAGGGTCGTCTCGTGTTCAAGAACGAGGGCCACCGCGAGCGTGCCGAAGTGATGATCGATGGCGATATCGAGCGACTCTGGGGTCGCGATGAACTCTGTGCCAGCGATGACGCCATCTTCATCGGAACCGGAGTCTGCGCCGGCCGAACCTTCGGTGTCGAGCAACTGACCGACGGCCGCTACGCTTTGCAATCAGAGGTCATCGACGTCGCCAGCGGCGACCACAGATTTGTCGAAACGATTCGCGAGGCTTGACCGATTCCGCGGGGAGAATCGAGCAAGCCTTCATTTCCTGAACCCACCACGTCGCCTCGAGGTTCAATCGTGGACAGCCAATTGCTTGAGAGAACAGCGGCCGAACTCGTCGCTGCCGGCAAGGGAATTCTGGCCGCCGACGAGAGCAATGGAACCATGTCGAGTCGGCTCGAAGCGGTTGGAGTCAAAGCCTCGGCCGAGACTCGTCGAGGTTACCGAACCAACATCTTCGCCACCGCCGGCTACGAGATTGCGGTCGGCGGTGTCATTCTCTTCGACGAGACCATCCGCCAGAGCATGGACGATGGCACCTCAGTCCCGGATTATCTGACGAGCAGAGGAGTCCACCCCGGAATCAAGGTCGACACCGGTGCCAAGGAACTCGCCCATCACTCCGGTGAGAAGATCACAGAAGGCCTCGATGGACTCCGCGAGCGCTGCGCAGAATACTTCGCCATGGGCGCCCGCTTCGCAAAATGGCGCGCAGTCATACGAATCGGCGAAGGGATCCCAAGCCCGGCGAACATCTCGACAAATGCCCACGCACTCGCCAGATACGCAGCCATCTGCCAGGAACAAGGACTCGTACCGATCATCGAGCCAGAGGTTCTGATGGACGGCGATCACACGGCTGAGCGCTGCTACGAGGTGACCGCCGAGATTCTCGACGCCACCTTCGCAGCTTGCAAGACACAAGGCGTCCACGTTCCTGGAGCATTGCTCAAACCCAACATGGTGATGTCCGGTAAAGCATGTCCGGAGCAAGCCTCGAGGGCAGAGGTGGCTCAGTTGACGGTGGATTGTCTGACACAGCATGTGCCACACGATCTTCCCGGAATCGTCTTCCTCAGCGGGGGCCAGTCAGACGAGGACGCGACCGCCCATCTAAATCTGATGAACAGCATGGATGTCGACCACCCTTGGCAATTGTCCTATTCCTATGGTCGAGCTCTTCTCGCGCATGCGTTACAGACGTGGGCGAGCGGCTCGGGCGAAGACAGCCAGAACGCTTTCGCGCATCGAGCCAGCATGAACAGCCTCGCTCGCAGCGGAAGTTGGTCGGCCGAACTCGAAGGCTGAGAGCGAGCTTTCGAATTTTATCGAATCAATTCGATACTGATTCGAAGTCGGGCCAGAACTCCTCAGAGAGGATTCAGTTCTCGCCGTCGAGGAAGCCGGGACGCAGGGTCCAGACACATATCTCGTAGCGGCCGGAGAGTGCTCCGCCGCGCTTGGTCGTTGCGACCTTGAGAATGTCCTTGTCCTTCGAGAGAACATTGCCGAGTTGTTGTGGCGTGGTGCCGTGACGCATCGTGCGATTAACGTGTTCAAGGATTTCAGTGGTGTTCGCCTCTCCTCTCTCATTGAGGAATTTCTTGATTTTCTGTCGTAGTCTTGTCGTCCGCATATTCAACTCTCCTTTCTTTCATTGGATCGGGCTCGCTCGTGGTGCCTGACCCAGGAACTCGATGCCCATTCCGAGATTGGCAGATCCGTCAAGCGCATGCCGCTCTTGCGGACGGTGCCGATCCTGACAATCGATTCGTCCGCTTCGAGGATGTTGGTGACATCCTCGGGGCAACTATTCGGGTCCATCTGACTGGCGAGCCAGGCAGATATCTCGATGGTGTTCCTAGGTCGCTCGGAGAGGTAGTTTCGAATCAGGTCACGCAGATTCTGCGAGTCCATGTCCGTCTATGCCTCCGAGTGCATCGGTCCTGTGAGCCGGCCCGATATGCACAGGACGGCAGGCGCTGATATAACAGTTCTGCAACTCATAGGCTCTCTTCGTTACGGATAGTTGCAGAAAATGCGGTCGATTCCAGCATGAAAGTCGGTGTGGAAATGAAACTGATGCATATTCCATTGGAAATCTGTAATGATATGTAATGAAATAGCATAATTTAATGACAAGGTTCACCCTCGCTGATTCTGGAGGGGGTGCATCGTGTCGGTTGACTCGGAATTCGGAGCTTCTGGTGACTCTTTGAAGCAAGTGCGTCGGATTCGCAGTGGGCATCGCCGTCGGCTCTTGGATCGATTGACCGACGGCGCTGCGACAGTCAGCGTCCTCGCACGCGATGCAGGGCTGCGGATTCCGCACGCCTCAGCCGAACTCCGACGGATGAGAAACGATGGACTGGTCGCTAGTGACCTCGCCGCTGGCGCCCGCGGCGCTCGCCTTCATCTGACCCAAGCTGGCTGGGAGACGATCCGCTCGGATGAGCTGGCGAGGGCTCTCGAAGCCCTACCATTGCCTCAGCCGTCCGCCCAATGTTCACTTCTTGCGCGCGACGGAGCCAACCTTCTGCTCGGTGTTCTGGCTCCGATGGACAGCCCTCTGGTACTGATTCCCGACCGCCCCGTCGTCCCAACTTCCAGCGAGGGCACTTCCACCGGAAGCGAGGGGGTGTCTTGGATCTGGGCGACCCTTCGTGAGCGCAGCCCTCGCTGGTTCGATCTCTCGACCCTCGAGATGCTCCCCGAACCTCCGACTGGGCACGATCCTCAGAGCATCTCGGCCTATGTCGGAGACAACAACACACTCGGCATCGTCAGAGCTCGCCTCATCGATGTCGACAGGCCGGTGGCGCTGGCACCTGGAATCTGGTTCGAGCCACCAGCCCACCGGCCTCAACCCCCCCTGCCGGAAGCCAGCCACCACCGCGGCAGGTGGGTACTAGGAAACTGCCACGATCAATCCCCTGAAGTCAGACCCAAGGATCCTCTGGTCGCAATCATGGACGAGCGACTGCCTCGCTCGATGCTGCTGCGAACAGCCCGAGCCAACGCATTGGTCATCGCCGACCTCGGAGGTCTCGATGCAAGGGGCGATGATTACCCGATCTCATCACTCGAAAATTGGATCGCTCGCGCTCATCCCCGACTCAGACCATCCGAGCGCAAGCGCAGACTCAACAGTCTCAGGGAGCGTTTGACGTCGACGCGCAGGGTGCGTGTGGAGGAATCTACGTGGCGGCGTTTTCGCAAGGATTGGGGTGAATCCGACTTCACATTGGAGGAATCGTCGCTGCGATTATTGGACACGAGAGGGCTTGGAAAGGCTGCTTCGACGGCTCTGGTCGAGTGGGCTGTGGGCACCGATGAAGGGCCGGCGTTAGTGCTTGAAATCCAAGATTCACTGCCTGATGACGTAATCACCGCGGTCATCTCACACCCTCGACTTCGGCTTGCACTCACCTCATCGCCCATGCCTGCGTTCGGTATTTTCGATGAGTTGGAGGTCGATCCTCTTCGCCCGCTGCCTTGGTTGCGACTGCGAACCCGCGGCGGGCGCGTCCTTCCCTTGCGTCTTGTCGATTCCGTGCCGCGTGCTGAGGCAGTAGAGACAGAAGCTGACGAATCGCTCTCGCCGTGGCTACTGTTGAGTGGCGAGGTGGGTTCGGGTCTCGCTGCGGCTGGTGATACTTCGATGGTGGCATCTGCGAGTGCTCAGTTTCCCGAGGGCAACGAGGATTGGGCCAACATGATGGAAGCGAGTTATCCGCTCGCTGCTTGGATCGCTTCTCCACGCAGGACGCGTTGGCATCGCTGGCAGCGGCTGCGCTCGCGGCTGGATTCCGAGTGGTTGGCGCTGATGGATCTCGAGCATCTGCCACTCGAGCGGCTCGCTGAGGTGGCAGATGAGGCGCCGGATCGTGTGCTGGAGATGTTTGCCTTGCAATTGCGCGCGATGTTGCGAAACGATTCCGAGATCGCGCTGCGCACGAGGCCGGCGATTGACCCGGCGCAATCAACGCGGGGCGCTTCTTGGGTTGCTGCGCAATTGTTGGCGAATGCTGCTTGGCTGCCGCCATTCATGCATTCGGACTTGTTGGGCTGGGCGCTGGAGGCGTGGTTGGTCCACCCTCCTGCCAAATCGCGCCCAGCCTTGGAGGCTGTAGATTGGATTCATTCTGAAGGTCGGGGAACTGGCTCGGACTACGGGCCGATTCTGCAAGGGGTTCTACGTCGGGCGAAGCACACACCAGACGGTCAGGATCTGAAGACCTGGTCGCTCCTAGTCGAGCGGATCCTCGATGGCAAGAGTCTCGAGATAGAGGGTGTCGAGGCGATAGTCGAGACTCTACCGCTCGATTGGTGGGCGCCGTTGGCGCCTGAATTGTTGATCAATCTCCTAACGCCAGAGGATGGCATCGAATGGCTGACGGAGAATCCTCTACCATGGGCCGCAGCTGTGCTGCGGCCACCGGGCGAAGTCAGCTCCGCGCCGGGTTTGCGCACGGCCCGACATCCAGGATGCACTCCTGAGTTGCGAGCCGCGCTGGCCCGACGCCTGCGCGTGCGGTCCGAGCGCGGCACTCTTCCGAAAGGAGCCGAGGCGTTGCTCGACCTGCTCGACGCGCTCGATTCGATCCACTTGGGTGAGGCGCCCTCGACTGGACGGACTCACCCGCTGATCGGCTGGCTGGCTCAGCCCATCGAGCGCTGGCCAGCGATGACCAATGAAATGGTGATGGTCGGCGACCCTCACGTCGCCGAGAGACTGATTCAGCGCCGTTCAGGATATCACGAGGAACTCGCGCAGACACAACAGATAACCTGAGCCGACCGAAGAAGGCGGCGATTAGTCTAGAAACCGGCTGAAATCAACAGAAAAACTACTTTCACTGGAACTTTCGACCCTCCTCACCCCTCCGAGAGGTTCATGAAGGGTACATGGGAGCCGGTGGCTGCCCGACCGGCAACACCGTGCCGACGAAAGCCCCAGCCGGAGTTAGTAGGATGAATCACGGTACCACGGAACGGGATTTCCCATGTGTCGAAGACCGGCGTGACCCTCTGCTGGGGTATGACCGTCGGAGCAACACACATGGGTGGATTGTGATGGGTCCCCGGATGACCGAGAGGAATGACTTACGGGACAACCCCACAGTCCGACAGACGTCCCGGGGTGGGTCAGGTGCCCGAGCTTCGCTGTGAAGGCTACCGTTACGCCCCGGGGCACACATCTTCTCCAAAGTCCTCAATACTCGATACTCAGGCTCGATTATGATGCACCCCCTCGGCTTGCTCGGCGGTACCTTCGATTGCTTCCATGCTGGACATCTCGCACTCGTCGAACGAGGCTTGGTCGAGTGCGAGGTCTTGGAGATATGGCTTACAAGCGATGCGCTCGCTCAGCTCAAGGATTCGAGAACCTGTTCTTGGAATGAGCGAACGAGCGATCTGCTCGATTCAATTGGCAAGGCTGCAGCGCAGCGGGTCAGCCTTCACACTCTGGAAGATGAGGATGGGCCGGCCCCGATCCATGAGCTTGCGACGGCGATTCTGTGTACGCCCGAGACGCGGGCTGGTTGCGCCCGAATCAACTCGATGAGGGCGGCGAATGATTTGCCTGATCTGGCGGTCATCGAAGTTGAACACGTGCTTGCTGCTGATGGCGAGCCGATATCGAGTTCGAGAATTCGTGCTGGTGAGATCGACCGCGAGGGACTCGCGTGGATTCCCGAATCGGCCCGTACAGGCAGAATCGTCCTGACGCCTGCAGTCGAGGCCGAACTCAAGGATCCCTTCGGTCAATTGATACCCGGCCCTGAGGACGACCCTTCGGTGGCGATGTCTCAGGTCCTCGCTCAAATCGAATTCGAAACAGGACCCCTCATCGCAGTCGGCGATGTCACGGTCCTCGCTCTACAGGAACTAGACCACCCCGCCGACATCGCCCTGATCGATGGACGCACAAAGAGGCAGCCTTGGGAGAGCGCCGATGCGATAGATGCCTCCGTTTACGACAAGGTGTTGCGCTGCCAGAGCCCCGCAGGCTCTCTCACGCCTTCGCTACTCGAAGCCTGCGCTCAGGCACTGACCGCATGGATGGATGACGGCAGCAGCCACCTCATCGAGGTGGACGGCGAGGAGGACCTCGCCCCTCTCTTCCTGCACCCCCTCGCACCGATGGGCGCGGTGGTGCTCTACGGACAGCCCGGAAAAGGCGTAGTCGTGCGTCGGACTAACGAAGATGCGAAGCAGCGCTGCCGTAGACTTCTGAGTGGATTCGCGTCGACAGAATGAGTTGCTGAGGCAGATTCAGGAATCAGCGAATCAAATGAGTTCAGGCTTCTGCAACATCGAGCAGATTGAGCCCGACACCGAAGGCGACTGGGACGATCATCACCGCGAAGACACCGGGATCGACCCAGGTATTGTTCTGCACCGACCAGGCGAGATAGAAGACGATGCCGACGACGATGAGCCAGTCAGCAAGGGTCTTGCGAGCGCCGTGCTCGGTGGAGAAGAGTCCAGCGAAGGTGCTCGGGAGATTCTTGAACCAACCAGCAACGCCACCTTCCACAGCGGATTTCATCCCAAGAACGCCCATGGCAGTAACCGCAATCCCAAGGATTCCGAAAACGATGTCGTCGACGGCGATTGCGACGCCGTCGTGCGCGGTGTAGATGTCTCCCAGCGCCCCATTGGAGAGGAAACCAAGCCACAGTACCTTGAATCCGGGGGAGTAAGCACCGTTGACGAGGTTGACGATGGTGAGGAGGATGACCCAGGAACCGAGGGCCAGCATGGCGCTGGAAGCCGTCTTGGAAGGACGCGTCAGCGCCGTTGACCAGTCGTAGTCTTGAAGGGACATCGGAGGCGGCGACCTGCCGACTCGGTTTAACCGTTATCGAGCCGGCTGAAGGGTCGAATCAGAGTTGGCTCTGCAGTCTGTATTTGCAGCGTGAAGCCTCAGAGATGAGCGGGTCGGCCTCAGCCATCGTGGTGATGGCATCGATGGTTTTGGGAATCGCCGAGTTGACCTGCTTGCTGCGTCCGCCCCTTCCCTTGCTGACGTTTCGAGCCATGATCATGCCCAATGAGTCGAGTTCGTTGAGCAGCGTCGAGATGCGTCGCGGAGTCAGAGGTTCGACGTTGACATTGAGGCAGGCATCGGAATATGTTCGATAGACCTCGCCTGTCGAGATGTTGCGCAAACCGTTGTCCTCGTTGATACGAATCGAGAATAGGACGAGTTTCTGATGCAGTGGCAGAGTCTGCAGGACTGGAGTCACTTGGTCGTGCTCCAATTGACTCTGGGCCAGTCGCACGTGTCTCGGCTCGACCCTGATCTGAGAGCGCTGCTCGGCTTTCTGGACCGAGATTCGCAGCAGGTCGAGGGCACGGCGAGCATCGCCGTGTTCCTGCGCAGCGAGGGCTGCGCAGAGTTGGATGACGCCTTGCTCAAGGACTTCGTCGCGTAGCCCAGTCGAGGCACGATCGCTGAGAATGTCCTGAATCTCGGTCGCGCCATAAGGGTGGAAGATGACGTCTTCCTGTCCGAGTCGACCAGCGACTCGAGGGTCGAGGAGCTGGGTGAAATGGAGGTCGTTGCTGATTCCGATGATGCAGCAACGCGAGTGCTTGAGAATGGTGTTGAGGCTCGTCAGGTTGTACAGAAGATTGTCGCCAGCACGCTCGACGAGATTGTCGATTTCGTCGAGCACGATGATGTGAACGCCACCGGCTCGATCCATGCGCTCGATCAGATGTTCGAGGACGCGATCGGTCGGCCAGCCGGTGAAGGGAATCGGTACATCACCACGAATCGCCAGTTTTGAGGCGAGGGTCTGGACGACACGATATCTCGTGTCGACATGACGGCAATTTATCTCGTACGTGCGAACCGGTTGACCCATATCCTTGCCTTTCTCCCTCAATTGGCCGAGCACGAATCTGGTGACCACGGTCTTGCCCGAGCCTGGCACGCCATAGAGCAGCATGTTCGACGGGATGTGGCCGTTGAGAGCATCGACGAGATTGCGAACCAGAGCCTCGACCTCGCGATCCCGGTGTGGCAGATGAGAGGGTTCGAAAGCGTGGTCGAAGGCTTTTCTGTCGAGGAAGAGTGAATCTTGTCCGAGAATCTTCTCGAAAATATTTCCGTCCATTTTTTTTCACCGAGTCGTCACGCAACCACGTACTCACCTATGGTCGTCGGGATGACGGTATCGGCGGCAAACGCGGATACCTCACGACAACGTCAGGGGTAATGAAATTATCCGGACTCAAGATTAGCGCGAGGTATGGATGCCATCTTCTCGCTTCTCCGATATGTTGCTAATGAGGTAACAGGATTACGAAGAAAATATCAGCGATGCACATCGTTTTCCAGTATGAATGACTGGGTCGCTTTCATATTCACACCAAGTCCTGTGGACTGTTAGTCGCGCAGAGTGGTCGATGATGCGATCAATCTCGCAAGAGAGCGGACGCGGCGGGGGCGATTCCATGTCCTCAATCACCTCTCAGGTATCGATTTGTTATTATTCATATTTATAGAAGTTAAAATATCTCTTTATTTTCTAACAAGGAAAAACTCGTTCTCGGAGATGATGTCAAGAACATCTCCGTCCTCCAATTGGCGAATTTCCTCGGGTAGATCTGGGAGATCGAAGCCCTCGGTCTCGTCGGTTCCACTGGCGTAATTATGGGTTACAAGAATCATCGCCTCGGGGTGTCTCTCAGCGAGGGCGATGACATCAGATGGTGTGTGATGATGTGGACTTTGAACGAAATCCGGAACGCCCATTTCGACCAGAATCACATTCGCTCGAGCCGCTCTCGACTCGATGCCTTCGCATGGTCCCGAGTCGCCACAATGGAGGAATCTGAAGCCGCTCTGGTGAATCATCTCGTAACCGTGCGGGTCTGTCTCGGGGGTGTGACAGACTGGGAAACGCTCGAATCTCCAGCCGCTCTTCGCGAGAACTCCAGACTCGGCCTGGTGCCAATCGATACGCTCTTCCAAAGCGGCTTCAAGGCTGCCAGGAAATCCCATTCGACATAATTCCGAGAGGATCTCTCGCCCACTCGGTCTGAGGTGAACATCTAGGATTCTCTCACCGGCAGCATCCGAGACATGCTGCCGCTCAAGGATCAGGAATGGGAATCCGAAGATGTGGTCGGCATGCCAATGGGTGAAGAGCAGATGCTCGATTTCAGCGGGTGAGATTGCGGCGCGCCGCAATTGCGGCAGCAGGGTCGGCGGCGCGTCGATGAGAATGCAACCATCGATCAGGGCGAGTGCGTGCATTCTGCCGTGCGGTGCGAAGGCGTTGCCCGTGCCGAGGAACTGCACGCGCGGCATGAGTCGCGGATGAGGGCATCATGACTTGACTTGTTCGCCGTCGAGGTGGAAGGCGAACCTTCTCCCCTTTGATTGATAAATGGAAGTCGGCTCGGCGGTTCGTTGGAGGATTGTTGATGGCCGATTGGAGTGTGAAGAATCCCTACTCATCGAAGTTGACGGAGAACTTCATCCTCAACTCACAAGGTTCACGGAAAGAAACCCGTCACCTCGTCTTCGACCTGGGTGATTCCGGACTGACCTACAAGGCTGGAGACGCGCTCGGGGTGATTCCGCGCTGTCCGCCCGAGCTCGTCGAGGAACTTCTGGCTGCAAGCAATTTCTTGGGTGACGAAGCGGTCGAGACTCACCTCGGCGCGACCACGCTGAGTGAGGCGATAACCGACCACCTCGAGATTCACAGGGTCTCGAAGAAGTGGATCATGAGTCTCGGCACCCGACTCGTCTCGGATTCAGTCCCCGTGGAGATTCACATCGCTCGCCGCCACCGCGTCTCGACAGATGACGGCTCTCTGCTCATCGATTGGAGCGGCAGTGGCAAGGACGAAGATGTGCCCGAAGGTTATGCTGAGATTGGTGCTGCCTGCGATCCAGCAGAGGTGCTGTGGCGCGAATTGACGAGCGATGCCGCAGCGATGGAGGATTATCTGTGGTCGCGCGATTACGTCGATGCGCTGAGCGATTTCGGACATATCGGTTTTACCGCTAAGCAACTCATCGACGGCATGGACCGGCTCAAGCCTCGTCTTTATTCGATCGCCAGCAGCCCTGACCATGAGCCCGGAACAGTCCACTTGACAGTCGCGATAATCCGCTACTCTTACCATGGACGAGACCGAACCGGCCTCGCTACCGGCTTCATGGCGGATCGCTGCAGCATCGCGGAGACCGAAATCGGCGTCTTCATGTCGCCGACACGCTCGTTCATTCTGCCTGCGGACGGCGACACGGATTGCATCATGGTCGGCCCCGGTACTGGCATCGCACCGTTCAGAGCCTATCTCCAACAGCGTGACATCAACGGCGACAAGGGCCGCAACTGGCTCTTCTTCGGCGACCGGACCGAGGCGGGCGAATACTACTACCGCGAGGAGATGGATGACTGGAAAGAACGCGGTGTTCTCGACCGCCACGACCTCGCTTGGTCGAGGGACGGGGAGGACAAGGTGTACGTTCAACACCTGATGCGCAAGAATGGCGTAGAGATCTGGAATTGGATAGAGGGCGGCGCATATTTCTACGTCTGCGGCGACAAATCCCGCATGGCCAAAGACGTTCACCAGACGCTCATCGACATCTGCTCCGAGCATGGGGGGATGTCGGCTGACGAGGCTAAGGAATACGTCGAAAAAAGTCTGATGAAGACCGAGAAGCGCTACCTGCGTGACGTCTATTGATGATTCGACCGCCTGTGGCGGTCGGTCAAATCCAGTCGCCGAACTTATCATAGGATTCGACCATCGGGATGGATTCTGTGTTCCGCAGGGTTCTGATTGCCAATCGAGGCGAAATCGCTCTGCGGATTCTTCGCTCGTTGCGAACTTTAGGCATCGAGGCCGTGATGATCCACGGCCGCGAAGATCGGCTGACAACAGCCGTTCGCTTGGCCGACGAGGCAGTCCATATTCCGCGCGACGACCCGCTCGCCTCCTACTTGGACATCGAAGCCATCGTCGCTGCGGCCAAAGAGGTCGGCGCGGATGCTGTTCACCCCGGTTACGGCTTCCTCGCCGAGAATCCGATCTTCGCCGAGCGGCTCGCCGCCGAAGGCATCACTTTCATCGGACCGAGCCCCGAGGCCCTGCGCATTCTGGGCGACAAAATCACAGCTCGCGAGGCCATGTCGCGAGCCGGACTACCCATCGCAAAAGGCTCGCCTGGGCCCATCTCCGACCCAGAAGAAGCCACACAAATCGCCGATGAAATCGGCTTTCCAGTCATCATCAAGGCTGCCGCCGGTGGCGGCGGCATCGGCATGCAAGTGGTGAATTCCGCCGATGAGTTCGAATCGGCACTCAAACTCTGCCAAGGCCGCGCCCGCTCTGCCTTCGGCGACGACCGCGTCTTCCTCGAGAAATTCATTGAGGGCGCGCAGCACATCGAATTCCAAGTCCTCGGCGACGGCACCGACGCCATCCACTTCGGCGAGAGATTCTGCTCGATTCAACGCCGTCACCAGAAGATTCTCGAAGAAGGACCATGGCTCAGCGAAGAGATTCGAGCCGACATCGGCGCCCGCGTCGTCGCGGGCGCCAAAGCAGTCGGCTACAAGGGTCTGGCGACCTTCGAATTCCTCAGAGATTCAAGCGGTGATTTCTACTTCCTAGAGGTCAATCCGAGAGTCCAGGTAGAACACACCGTGACAGAGATGATCACCGGATTCGACCTCGTATCACTGGGCATCAGGGTCGCGGCAGGCGAGAGTCTGCCGATAACCCAGCAGGAGATATCCATCCAAGGACACGCGATTCAAGTACGTCTGAACGCGGAGGACCCACGCACTTTGGAGCCCTCTCCGGGGCGACTCTGGGAGTGCCATTGGCCGGGCGGTCCGGGGGTTCGGGTGGACACTCACGCGCATACGGGATACGACATGCCGGCTTCCTTCGATTCGCTTCTGGCGAAGTTGATCGTCTGGGGGCGCGACCGTGATGAGGCGGTGCGCAGACTTGATGCAGCACTTTCTGAGACGATGATTCTGGGGGTTGACACCTTGATACCACTTCACCGGGCCATCCTCGCGGAAAGCGATTTTCGCAATAGGGATGTGACCATCACCTATCTGGACGAGCACCCGGGATTATTGGAGTGAGGTGGAAACATGGATTTGGTGATCGTCGGCTCGATTAGCTACGATGATATCCAGACGCCGGAGGCGAGTGGTTCGGATCTGCTCGGCGGCGCCGCAGTCTACGCTGGATTGGCTGCCAGTCATCATCTCGTGAGGGCAGATGAGCAGCCGACAAGGGTTGGTCTGGTCAGTGCTGTAGGCGATGATTTCGAGCCTCACGACCAGATGGTACTGGAGAAGGCTGGAATCAATCTGGCCGGTGTTGTTCGCAGAGATGGTTCGACCTTCCGCTGGTCAGGGCGTTACTCGGGCGCGATGGAGTCGGTTGAGACTCTGGCGACTGAAGTCAATGTCCTTGCCGATTTCAAGCCGGAGATTCCGAGTCACTGGAGTGACCCTGAGATTCTCTTCTGTGCCAGCACGCATCCGGCGACTCAGGTCGTGGTGCTCGACCAGTGCCCCGGCGCGAAATTGACGGTTCTGGATTCTTTCCTGTTCTGGATAGAGACAGAATTCGAGACGGTCAGCGAGGCGCTGCGCAAGGTCGACCTGGCGATTCTCAATGAGAACGAGGTCTGTGCATTGACTGGTGAGGCGATTCTTCCCCGGGCGATGAAGGCGTTGATGTCCGGGGCGGCGCTGCACGGCGGCGTCGGCGCGGGGTCTGGTCCTCGGGCGTTGATAATCAAGCGTGGCGGCAGTGGTGTGCTTGCACAATTGCCCTGCGGTGCGATTGCTCTCCCTGCTCATCCGACCGATAATATCGTCGATCCGACCGGTTGTGGGGATACTTTCGCAGGGGCTCTGCTGGCCCATCTGGTCGGTCGGACCGGGGCGCTGAACGACATCGATGTGATGCGTCGAGCGCTGATTCATGCTACGGTGACCGCGTCGTACACCTTGGGCGGACTCGGTATCAGCGGCATCGCCTCGATGGATCGTGGAGCCTACCACGCCCGCGTCGATCGGTATCGGCGCATCGTTGGAATGTCCTGATCGGCCGGCTCATTCGAGACGACGAATGCCTGGCAGATGCGCATCACCTTTGCTTCCCGTCGAACGAAGGTGATTGAACCTCAAATTTGCCTGTCCGGGCAGGAGATGCGCTGGATTTCCCTCGCCTCGCGAGATTCTATTGACGACGCTGTCGAGCGCATCTCTCGCCGATGACGGCGCTGAAGTCGACATGTTCCTGACCCTCGAGGCGACATCGGCTTGATGGTCCTGATCCGAACGAAGCCGAAGAAGTTGGCTCGAGCGGAATCGTCGGTCATGCCCTTCATTCTCACCGTCGGGATCGCCGTATTCTGCTGCGTAAGCAGGTTCTCTGACGGACCTTCGGTTCGATATGGGGGTAAGCAGTGATTCAAGCCAATTCTGTTTCGCAGGATTACCACCCGTGCTTCTCACTCGGCCGCTGCCCATGCTGTTGGCGAGTCGTGAAATGGCTGGGAAGTCCTCTCCGAATCTATCATCGGTGAGCGCTACAGTTGGTTGCTGCGTGATATCCGTATCACCGATCCAAGCTTGTTGGGCTCGGGCTTGTTTGACCAGCCCAGGTCTGCACTCCTCACGGACTGCCTCTTCGGTTGGGGTGGGGAGGCCCCATGAGTTTCTGGCGAGTTCTGCACCGTGCTGGAATTGAGCCGAGCGAATCATCTGAGAACTCGAGCGCCGCCTGTCGAGGTCGGTTGTGGCGGCCAGATTCCCGCTTCTCGTGCCATCCGCGAAGGAATCTGCAGGGAAGATATTGACATCGGTAGACGGTGAGTCGTACGAGGGTGAATCGTGGGTAGAGGAACCGTAGGGTGGTGATACAGACAGACTTGATGACGTCGGAGTCGGTGATGATGCTGCGGGATAAGCCGGCTCGGCATCGAAGATTCCGCCTTCTCCAAAGAGGTCGAAGGATTCTACTGCATCCGAAAATACCTCGTCAATGCGATCTTCTCTCGGTCGAACCTCTTTCTCTTGATACCAATCTGGAGATTCGGGTCTGCCCCAAGCCCGCTCGTAAGCCGAGCGGTTATCGGTTGGCTCGTTTTCTCCCCTCACCGGAGGCGGAATCGTATAGGATGGTGGTTCGATCGCCTCAAGGGAGGCGAAGATTCCGCCATTTGCTTCTGAGTGTACCGTTTGAGTTCCAGCACTGACCACCGTAGCCGCCGATGAGACTGGGTTGAATGATGAGACGGCACTCGGTCGTTCAGTCGGCTGGAAGAGATCCATCCCGGGAGTGGCGATTGAATCGGGTGCACCGAGCAGAGCCGTCGGTTCTGGCTCAAGCATCCGTCGTTTCATCTCTTCGAGTTCAGCCAGACCGGCTTTCGCCTCTTTGATGCTGCTACCGTGCATGACTCGGTCAACCATCATGCAGAGGCGCAGCAACACGGACTGGCTGCCAGAAACCAGATGTCTGTCTCCGGCATTGGTCTCGATTACGAGCACCGGCGTCTTCATCGTCAGATAGGACAGAGTCGATGCTGCACCCAATACCGCAAAGGCGAATCCGAGGGGTGGAGCGAGAACTTGAATGCCGACCCAGACTCCGATCACGCCCATCGTCAGACAGCCGACAGGAAGCTTTGCGATATTGATGTTGGAGAGCGTCGAGATGGTCGAGAGTTTGATTCTGATACCATATCCTTCGAAATCCTGGAGGGTCAGCTGACGCTCCGTCAGTATGCCGCAGAATCTGCCACCAACCCCGACCAGAGTGAGGTTGTCGAATAGTTCCGACTCACCTTGCTCAAGTCGGGCAATACGCCCGGCTGAGTACATCCCGATGCGGCGAGCGAGTCTTCGTGGCTATAACTGCTCGGGATGGTGAGCAGCCTCGTGTGCGGCTTGGCGCGCGAGACCGAAGCGCCGACCGAACCGTGAGCCACGTTCGCAATACTGAGTAGGCATGGCTGGAATCGCCGATTCGAGCGTTTTTTTCACTCGTGGAAAATGGTCTTCATGCGACTTCGATTCTCTCGACGCAACCCATGATTCGCATCGGCATCGCGTCGAGTTGAGTGATGAGAATCGAGGGTGAACCGATGCTGCGAATCCACAGCGGACTCTCCCATTCGACCGTTATTGAATCGCCTTCGACCGCTGTGACTCGGCCGACCACGAATTGCAGATCGACGGCAGCGTGGATGACATCGTCGAGGGCGACCCGCCGCTTCTGGAAAGGCGCCCGTTCAAGCACTAGATTCGACTTGTCGTGTCGTATCGGAGCATCGCTGTTCGGATGCACGATAATGCAGCCTCGATGCAGGGCTTCCTCGCGCAGATTCCGCAGGGCGAGGCCGACTCTGTCGCCGCTCACAGCGGCCTCGACATCATCGTCCATAACTTGTAAAGAACGCACGACTGCGCGCTCGTTTGCTGGAAGAATCAAGACCTCGTCGTGCTTCTTCACAGCCCCATCCTGGACATATCCGATGGCGACCAGCCCCACTCCTTTGACGTTGAAATGCTGGTCGACCGGCAGCACCAATGCGCCCTCGGTTCCAGCCTCACCAGCAGCCTCAATATGAGAGAAAATCTCCTCTCGTAAATCGTGGGCATCCGGAAGAGTCTCGTGCAGAGCCCACGACTCGAGCCCAGCCTGTTTCAAAATCATTCGAACCTGGTCAGAATCGACCCAGCCGCCAGCATCTGGATTGATTATCACGATGCCACGTGAAATCCTCGCAGCCCCGAAAGCGACCAGAACCTCACCCATCGCGGCATCGACAGCCCTCACCTCGACAACACCGACTTTCGCCACATTGAGAACCGAGAGCAATGGCCGCAGACGCTCAGGGTGACGCAGGGGTCTCAAGAGGGAGAGGACGGAAGTTTCGCCGTTCCTTTTTTCTTTGAAAACGTAGGATTCGATATCGCGAACATCGTTTGATTTCGCCAGCGATCTCGCCAAGTCCGCCGAGCCGCAGAAGGCCACGTTGAGGACTGGCATGGCGGCGCGACCCGCCCCCCCTTGTTGAATAGAACGGTGTCGAAGTCGGATTCATAAGTCACCGAAGGGTTCTGCTGTTCATGGAGGCGACGGCAAGACCGACGGTGGTCATTCTGGATCATGGCTTGGACGCGTCGACAGCGAAGCAACGAGATTTCGGAGCGGCGGCGCATATCATCTCGGCGTTTCTGATTCCGTTCAGTCTTGGTATCTCGATTCTGTTGCCTGCAAGTCTGTACTTCTTCCACAATCACTTCGCAGAATCGCGCGATGAATTTCTCATCAATCACATGCGTGAGGCATTCAATGCGAACGTCTCATTCCTCTTCGCAGCCTTGATTCACGGTGCCTTGATGTTCGTTCTAATTGGCTTCCTGACATTCCCTATTCACTGGATTCTACTGGTGCTCTGGTCGTTCAAAGCTCAGCGATCCCTGAAGAGTGGTGAATTCTATCGCTATCCATTCACTGTTCGGATCTTCTGATTCTTCGCCAGCCGGTGGATTGAACCGATTGGTTCAGCGCATCGCATCGCGAGCCTGCTGCGCTGCATCCCAGAGTTCCTGCTCTTCATCATTCGATGGGCTGAGTTGAGGCACCTTCGTCGGCTTCATTTCATCGTCGACAGCGACCATGAAGAAATATCCCGAGCAGATCTCCTCTGGATCCCAGTCAGCGCGGGTCATCCTACACGATCGGACGAGGACTCCGACAGTGTGGGGCGAGGTCCAGACGACTCGCGCCTTGGTGCGGATGACATCGCCTTGGTAGGCCGGTTTCTTGAATTTCAGGGAGTCGACCGAGACGGTCACGAAGACATTGTGAGCATACTGGCTGGCAGCCATACCGGCGGCCGTGTCCATAATCGCCATCAGTCGGCCGCCGAACAGCGTGTCGAGAGCATTCGTATCGCCTGGAAAAACCTCATTGAGAAGCACGACGGGGTTGGAAGAAGGCGGTTCAGACATCTTGCTCGCTCAGCGCAGCGCGTCCCCCCTCCTTGAATCCAACCGCGCGAAGTTGCCCCGAATCGCTGATGTCGAACCGTCGCTCTCAAGCACAGAATACGGCTCGCACTTACATGGATGAGGTCCGATTGACCTGGGATGTCGTCGGTTTCGACGATCCGAAAGGCGGACGAATCCTGCTCTGGCCGCACATTCCGTGTCTGCGCATGCCCAGTGAGTTGAGGACGCGCGAGCACTGGGACTGCCTCGGCCTGCTCGCTTCGGCCGACGAGGTCGCATATTGGCCCGAAGAGGAGCGGGAGGATCTCGCCAGCCCCGGCATTCACATCGACGCAGCCTTGGCCTCGGGAACGATTCTCGGCCGCCTGCTCGATGACCTCGACGCCCTCGAAGTGAGTGGGCCGGCGATTCCCGACCCCGAACCGATGAGGCTTCTGCACCACGCGCGCAACGCCCGCGGCGGATTGCCAATCTACGCTTTGGAACCTCAGATGGAGGACGAATCATGGTTGGGCTGGCTCGAGCGGTCTGCCGACGCGCAGGTAAATTTCGGCACACTACTCTCAAGAATCACCGTCGGCCGGCGTTGGAAGCGAATACGCTCAGAGGCTACGGATTGGGTCGCTCAAGCCAGAGGCGTCAACGCTGAATTGGGAGCCGCATCGGCAAGCGCTGCGGCTTGGTGGGCGGAGGAATGCAGCGGCTTGACTCCGGAACTCATCACGGAGAGAGATCAGAGGATGGCGGCACGAATGCGAGGTGCTTTAGCGAATATGCGTGGCGCTTGGCCGAATCTTGGCGATTCCTCTGTGAATTCGGTCGAGGGCAGGGTTGATGACTCGGACACACGAGGACCAGTACTGCTGGTTCCAGTCCATCAAGCACGGATGGGTGGCCTCGTGGCTTCCCTCGGCGCTTGGCCGGATGCCGAATCAGTCGAGGCGCTGGATGCGTTTGGCAAGGAGTGAGATGAATGGATGAGGGCAGTCGAATCCGCATTCAAGTCGAGACTCAGACCTTTCGTTTCATCCCGGGAAAACCGATAATTCACGACGAAGCCGTTCGTCTCGCGAAGGGCATCAAATCCGGCGTCTGGGTTGTGATCAGTCACCAAGAACCGCGAGCGACTTTTGTGATTGAGGAATCTGGCAGTGTTCTGGTTCACGGTATCGCGCGCCACGAAGTCGCCCGCTTGGCGATCGAGGAACTGCTGCTGAGCCTCGGCATGTCCGATGATGGACTACGCTCAGAAGCCGGAGACATGCTGATCAGTTTCTCCTTGGGTCGAGCGGTCATGCTGGATCTTGCTGCAAGCCGCTTCGCAGACGTCAGCCTCGACGAGCGGGTCGGCTGTCTGCGAATCGATGCGAAGCGGCATAAAGCGAACATTCTGGTTTTCAACAATGGCCACGGAGTCGTGTTGGGATTGTCTTCGAAGAGAGTCGCCGAGATGGCCATTCGACACTGGGCTGCCCAACTCGACGAGGAAGGCGCGTTGGCATGAGCGATCTGCTGGTCGACGGACTCTGGCATGGACCAATCACCGACCAGCACATCCACCTCGACCGCGGCAATCGATTCCTCGCCGCGGTCGACGAATTCACTCGTTGCGGTGGCACGGGGCTGATGCTGGTTCACAAACCCGGTTTCAGTTCTGACCTCCCGACCGACAGAGCCGGTTACGAGCAGGTTTATGCAGAAACTCTGGCAATGGCAGAAGACGTTAAACAAGCTTACGGAATCACCGTCGGAGTCGTACTGGGTCCACACCCCGTCGCTTGGCATCACCAGATGGAGAGCCTCGGCCTGGCGCGTTCAACCGAACTTCACCTCGAGGCTGTCGACCTCGCCCTCGAACACATCGAAGAGGGTACTGCTCACTGTCTGGGAGAGGTCGGGCGCCCGCACTATCCCGTCTCCGAGGAGGCTTGGAGTGCGGCGAATGAGATGCTTCTAGAGATCATGCAGTCCGCAGCAGGCGCAGGCACATCGATCCAATTACACGTCGAGGACAACGGCGATGCGACTTATGCCGAACTCGCCGAACTCGCAACGAAAGCAAACCTCCCATTGTCCAGAACCATCCGCCACTACGCCCCCGCCAACGTCTCAGGAGACTTCACCCACGGACTCGCCTGCACGGTCAGCGTCGGTAGTGGCAGCGTCCAAGCGCTTTGCGCCAGCCACGCAAGTGCTGGCGCATATTGGGGGATGGAGACGGATTACCTCGATGATCCACGCCGACCCGGCGCGGTTCTCGGTCCCAAAACAATCCCGAAGCGCACCAACGAACTCTGCAGAGCGCTTCTCAAACCCGAAAATGAAGGCGGTTACGGCATGGAGGTGAGTGAGGTCGAGGAATTGATGCTGAACATCCATTCACGCTGGCCCAGCGAGCTTTACGGTGTTGAGTTCTAATTTGATTTCGCAGAGAGGGAGCGCAGCTTCGGAGTGAAAGTGAAGATTCCACCGAGAACGAAGAGCGTCAGACAACCGATGAAAACCTGCCAATCAGGCCAGGGCAGAGGATGGCCGAGAACTTCAAAGGTCATTCTCAACATCGGGCCGTTGATTGGCAGGAAGAGGAACATCATCACGATGCCGAATCGCTGACGCCACAACACAGGCAAGGCGACTCGACTCCACCTTTTCAACTTCCAAGCGAGAACAGCACTCGAGCAAGCACCGAATCGGTCATATCTGAGTCTTTGGTCGAGCGGGTCGCGCGTTCGTGGTGTAGGGGTAGCACAAGAGGTTTCCAACCTCTTAGCCCGGGTTCAAATCCCGGCGAGCGCACCATCCTCGATTTGAAGCGATGTTAGAGGATGGTGCGTTCGCCTTATGTTCAGACATGCCAATCCGATGCACAACTGCTTACGCGCGGCTGGAGCCAGCCATTGATCGACTGGATGCGAGGGCGCTGAACGAGGAGGGGCGGCCTACCCCTCCTCGTTCCCCCACACCTCGCAGGTGAAGGCTTCAAAGGGCATTGGCAGAAGGAGCCGTTGATGATGTCCAATTCAAGGCCCGGCGCGAATCAAGGAATCGCCAAGGATTCTTCCGATCTGGCGGACGAAAAACAGATTGTCGGCAAGCAGATTTGGCGAGTTATACCGTACATCAAGCAATATTGGCAGCGCGCTGTCGGCGGCATCGTTGCTAATGCCATCGCGCGAGCTTTCGATCTCATACCATTCATCGCCATCGGTATGGCGGCAGACTACTATGCATCTGATGGTCGGGTCTTCACCGACGCGCGCGTCGAAGCCCTGATGAGGGCGGATATTCTTCCTTCAGTCGAAGTCGGCTTCGGACTTCTGATCCTTGTCTCATTCGCCTGTCTCGCAGTGGCTCAAGGAATCAGCGAATACCTCTGGCAATCGACAGCCTACAAGGTTCAGCACGACATCAGAATGGAAGCAACTGCAAGCCTGATGGCGATGGAAGCATCATATTTCGAGACCCGTCAATCAGGAAATCTGATGTCGGTTCTGTCGGCGGATGTAGCGCAGTTGGAGGACATCGTTTCAGACGCCAGCACAAGCATAATTCGAATCATTATCACCTTCACGGCATCCTTCGCGATAATGATGTGGATGTCGTGGAAACTCGCAGCGATTCTCTTCACCCCACTCATCCTCATTCTTCCCATGGTGGTCTGGTTCTCCACCCGCGTCCAACGCAAGTACAAGAAGCAGAGAGAAAGCACTGGAGAAATCGTCGCGATTCTGGAGAACGTGCTCTCGGGGATCACCGTCGTTCAGGCTTACAACGCGACTGCTTACGAGCACTCTCGCGTCACCCGCGAGAGTGCCGAATACCGAGATCAAGCGATTTCAGCGTCGAGTGTTCGCAACCGATTCATCCCTGGAATCTATGTCGTGGCGGGCCTCTCTTTCGGATTGCTGGTTTCGGCCGGAGGCTACTTGATGGCCTCAGGTGACATCACAGTCGGCCAGTTCGTCACCTTCCTGTTGATCTCGACGAGGATGACCATGCCGATGTTCATCCTCGGCATGTTGCTCAACCAGTTGCAGAAGGGCGAGGCCGCTGCGAGACGCGTCTTCGCGCTCGTCGACCTCGAGCCATCGATAGTCGATGCCCCCGATGCTCAGGACCTCACCGAAACCATCGCATCGGTTTCCTTCGATGGCGTCACATTCGCCTATCCGGGAACCGAGGTGAATGTCTTGAACAATGTCAACTTCGGGGCGCAGTCCGGTGATTTCCTCGGGATAATGGGGCACACAGGTGCGGGTAAGTCGACGATTCTGAAACTGCTCGAGAGATTCTACGAGCCGCAGGCGGGAGCAGTTCTGATCAACGGCCGTGACATCAACGATTTCACCATCGCATCGGTTCGCTCGCGGGTTGGATTCGTCAGTCAGGATCCTTTCCTCTTCTTCGGAACCGTTCGGGACAACATCGCTTACGCGCGCGACGCCAGTGATGCCGATGTCGAAGTCGCGCTGAAGACCGCTGGAGCAATGGAATTCGTCGACGACATGCCCGAGGGCATGCAGACGATGGTCGGCGACCGGGGGGTTCGTCTCTCGGGTGGTCAGCGGGCTCGCATCAGTCTGGCTCGGGCACTGCTGATGGACCCAGACGTGCTGATTCTCGATGAGGCGTCGGCTGCGCTCGATGCCGAGACTGAGAAGCGGATCCAGCAGTCGCTCTTCGGAGGTGGCAACGGCTCCAACGGCAAGAAGCGAATCACCATCGCCGTGGCGCACAGGCTCTCGACGATCCGCAATGCCGATGAGATCATCTCGCTGGTTGATGGGGCGATAGTGGAGCGTGGAACTCACAATGAATTGGTGGCGAATGACAGCGTCTACTCCTCCCAGTGGTCGATTCAGACCGGCCAATTAGATGGCGGGGAATGACCGTGGCCGAGTGGGTTCAGGTCGAGCCCGGACGCACGGAATTGGGCAGCCAGAACCGCTCGATCCTTTTTGGCGGGATTGGACCGCGGCACATGGTCGAGATCGGCTATGGCTTCGAGATCAGCCGCAATCCTGTCGAAGCCGGACGAGCAGCCGAGCTGCTCGAGGAAGATGGTTGCGAGTTGGCATCAGAATCGGAATGGCAACTGGCTCTGGACAGGGGGGCGATTGCCGGAAGTGATGGAATCGAACTTCTGGCCGACCGTTTCGGAGGTGATTATTGGGGTAAGTTCCTCGATGGCCGCCCGATGCTGGTCGATGACTGGGTGTTTGGCATCGTCAAACAATGGAAGGCTGGACGCCCTTCGACTCACCAGAATTCTCAGAACTCTCAAGAACCGGGTTACTCAAGGCTGGTGCGCCGCAACGAGAATGTCGAATTCTCAGCCGACGCGGCTCGCCTACCGCTGGCTCGCGACACGGCTAAACTCATTCGCGAAGAGGTCACGATAATCCTCCTCGCTGGTATCATTCCATCATTCGCATGGGCTTACTTCAACGCCAGCCAAGAGTATCTCAAGACTGGTTGGCCGGGGCTCATCATGGGTGGTGTGGTTCTTGGGCTGGTCACAGCAATCTTCTGGCGGCCGAAGACCACGTCTTACCGCATCGGCCGAAATTGTGGTAAAGTCAAACCGAACAATTGAATCTCGACTCATAGAGTACCCTCTGAAATGGCCCACTGAAACCCCTCCCATCTATGGAATCTTACACTGAGGTTCCTAGGAACTTCATTCTCGCATGATAGTGTGATATTGCCCATCGGTGAGAATTCGATTGTCACAACATCAAACTTCTCTTCGGTGTCTAGAGGTATATCTCCCCTAGTTGTAACTACCACTAATCCTTCTTTTTCAGTCGTCCCGTAGCCCGAGGCTCCATCTATCTCCAAAGCATAATGCTCCGCTTTATATACAGGTTGTACTAGGCAACCTCCGGTTAACTAGTGGGCTTGGATTGCCAACTTGATTTAACATGAGAATATGAGGTGATAAGCAATGACAATAGGAATAGAACCACTGGCATCTATGGTGCTGATCGAACTGGAGAAAGCCGCTGAGAAGACGCAATCAGGATTGCTGCTTCCCGAGGAAGCGCGAGATAAAATGAACGTCGG
>DAHR01000014.1 GCA_002498525.1 Euryarchaeota archaeon UBA58 | reverse complement strand
AACTGCGACGATGGCGCTGAAGAAACTCGCGACCCCTGAGGATGTGGCTAAGGCTGTGGTCATGCTAGCTTCAGACGAGATATCTGGACACATCACGGGTCAGGTTATCGAGGTCGCTGGCGGAATGGAAGGACGTTTGATTCCCTGAATCAAAGGGTACCCATTGAGTTGGGATTACTCGGGTCCCCAAGGGGTAAGTTGGCGGGTTAGGCCGAGCCTGTGGGTGAAGAGGAAGCGCAGGTTGAGCAGGCCGTCTCCCCAAGTGTTGATCTCAGCCTCTCCAACTCTCGGTCGGTAGGGAACGCTGACTTCAGTAGTCTTCTTTTTGCCCAAGTAGCGTCGAGCGCGTATCTTGAATTCTTGTGAGAGCGGCATTCCATCGTGCTTCGGTCGAACGCTCTCGTCCTCGAAAATCGACTTGTGGAAAACCCACATCCCACTCTGTGAATCGTGCAGGCCATACCAGTAGAGCAGGCTCGCAGTAGTGCTCAGAACCCAATTACCAAAACCGTGGATTCCTGGCATTGAGCCCTCTTCTGCACGGCGAAGGCGGTCGCAGGTAATCCACTGAAGGTCTTCATCGAGGAGTTTCTTGACTAGAGCCGGAACTTCTTCTCCAGGGTAAGTGCAATCTGCATCCATGGTGATGATGATCTCGCCGGGCGCCATCGCGAATCCGGTTTTGTAAGCGCGTCCGTAGCCCTTGCGCGGCTCGAGATAAACGGTTGCGCCTTCTTGCTCAGCCAATTCGCGAGTGCGGTCGGTCGAGTTTCCATCGATGATGAGGAAGTCCAGCGTTTCGCACCAACCATCATTAGGAACTGAGCGAATCGTTTGGACGATAGCTGCTTCTTCATTTCGAGTCGGAATGACCACAGTCACGTGAACTGGCAGCGTTTCAGCCATTGGAATCGAGTCCGGCGACCTGACCAACCGCTATGAATTATGCTGGCGTCCGGACTCGGCATGATTCAGCATCATCCTCGACCTGAGTCCATTCGTTTGAAATGAGCAACCGACGAGCGGTGGCCGATAGAGATGGGACTGCACATCGCCATGCTGTCGGCTGAATATCCACCCCGATGGGGCGGAATGGGCTCGACTGTATTCCATCTCTCAGCGGCTCTGGTCAAGCTCGGCCATCGAGTTTCCGTCATCACACGCTCTGGTGAGGCGGCGGCTCCGGTGCAGAATGGAGTGACCGTACGTGAGGTTTCGTGGCTCTATTTCCCCATGGCTTTCACAAGATCTTACGGCAAGAACGCCCTTGCTGAATTGCGGCGATTGCACGCTAACGACCCCGTCGACATCGTCCATCTTCACTGTCCGATGATATCCTGGTCTGCAAAACAATTCACCACCGTCCGAGCCGAAATTGCTCCCGTCGTATCTTCGCTACATGGCTCATGGCTCGGCGAGCGCGATGGACTGCGGGTGGCTGCTGCTCACAAGGAAGCGGCGGTCTGGGCCAATCCGAATGATATTGCGATTCTGCTGACCGCCGGACACTATGCAAAATACGAGCGAGCCGCGGTGCGTGGCTCGGACGTCTGCGTGGCTAATTCTGAGGCAACGAAAGCAGACTTCGAGGCGCGATATTATCCTGCAAGCGATTGGGATTGCGAAGTCATCCACTGGGGTGTTGACACAGAGATGTTCCACCCCACTGAAGCAACTGGCGAATCTGACTCATCCACGGCCGAAACTCAGACACTGCTCGCCGTTGGGCGACTCGCCGCGCGCAAAGGCTACGGCTCTCTGCTGCGCGCCTTCGCCGATGTTCACGCCCGCGCGCCGAACACAGAATTACTCATCGTCGGGCGCGGCAACCTGCGTAATCGCCTCGAAAAACAGGCCAAGAAACTCGGTATCGACGGGTCAGTTCGGATAGACTCCGGCATGTCGTTCGACGAGTTGGCAAGCCAATTTCGCAAAGCCACACTCGTCGTCTATCCATCGTATTACGAAGGCCAAGGTCTGATCCCACTCGAGGCCATGTCGTCAGGAACGCCGGTCGCAACAGTCGACATGGCCCCATTGACAGAAATGGTTGACGAGTCGGTGGGAACACTCTTCCAGATGGGTGACACCGACTCGATGGCAAGTGCAATCCTCGCCCAACTCGCTTCCCCTGAGGCGCTGTCCGCCAAGGGCGCAAGGGGGAGGGAACGGGTGTTGGAACATTTCACTTATGCGCATAACGCAGCGGCCTTTTCGAGCATCTACGAGCGTATCTCCCGCTCTTGATTCCGGCGAGAAGTTGATGTGGCCTGCCCTCACCGTTGTTAGGGAGAGCATGTCTGTGAACAGGTCCTTTCGTAATGCCGAACTGAGTACTTTGACGAATATTGCAGTGCTTCTCTTCATCTGCATTCTAGCTGTCATCCACCTCAAAGTCATCCTCCAGCCCCTCGTCGTCGCCACCCTCCTCTTCTTCCTGATTCGCCCTCCTGCTCAATGGTTGGAGGAGCGTTACGGCCACGCGATTCTGGCTTATGGGATACTCATGGCCGGCGTCATCGCCGTGATTCTGGTCGGTGCTCAGATTCTCTATGCAAGCTTGACCGAATTCAGCGATCAAGCCGATTCGTTGTCGGCTAAGATGTCGGAGAAGATTGTCTGGCTTGAAGAATTGTCATTCTACGGTTATAGTTTCGATACCAGCGCTCTGACCAATCTGATCACAGTCGAGCGCATCAACGACATCGCCACCGGCTTCGTCGGCTCGCTGGCTGGCTTCACCGGTAGCGCTGTGACGGTGTTCATCTTCCTGCTCTTCATCATCGTCGAGGCGGAGACTCTGCCTCGCCGTTTGAGGGCTGCTTTCCCTGATGAGTTGGATCGATTCTCTTCGATTTCGGAGAATGCTGGTGCTGCCATCAACACCTATGTCAGCACCAAGGCATCGGTTGCTCTCGGACAGGCGATTCTCGTCGCTCTGCTGCTCAAATGGATGGGGATTCCCGGCTGGTTCTTGTGGGCCTCGATCACCTTCCTGCTCGATTTCGTTCCTTACGTTGGCGCGCCGCTCTCGTTCATTCCACCGGTGATTCTCTCGTTCATCCTCAAGGATCCGATGACCGCTGTTCTGATCACGGCTGTTCTGTTCGGGAATCAATTGGTCTGGGGGCAGTTCATCGAGCCGCAGTTGGCCGGTCAGAGGCTCGACATGTCGCCTATCGTTCTGTTGATTCTAGTCGCCTTCTGGGGCTGGGCCTGGGGCATAATGGGGATGATTCTGGGGGTTCCGCTTGCTGTCATCATGAAATTGGTGTTGGAGAGCGATCCGCGGACACGGCCGATCGCGATGTTGCTGTCGTTGAATCCGAAACGCAGATCCGACGACTGATTCTGCCGATCGTTTCGCTTGGTCTTCTCTTCTGACGCATCTGGCGGCGCTTGCTCTCAATCGTGGACGATGACGGCGAGTACTCCATCGGTTGAGATGCTGATGGGCTTGCCCAGCGATTGATTGTGCAGACCTCTGGTCGAGAATGACAAAGGCTCGGCAGCGAGATTCCACTTCGCGCCTGAGATGTTGACAGCGTCGCACTCGGTCAGGGCGAAGACCGAGAATTCCTTGCCTTTGGGGATGATGAACTCGAATGCATCGTCGAGCGGATGCACTCTGAAGGTGATGCCGCCTGCGTGGTGCAGGCGGATTCCAAGGCCCCCACGAACCTCGGTCAAGGCTGCCCAGATTCCGAGGATGTGGTCGGGGCAACCGCCGTCGATTCCGACCACGTCGACCTCGCTGTAGCCCTGCGTCTGCAGATGGCTGAGGGCTTTCGCGAGGTCACTGGCCGCATCATCAGGCAGCAGGGTCGAGAGACCCTGCCAATCAGCCGCATCCACCGAATCGAGGTCGCCGAGGACGCCGCTGATTGGGTAACCAGCCGCCTCAGCCCTCAGCGCTCCGCCATCGACTCCGAAGAGTTCAGCGTCATCGAGCAAGGAATCGACCAGAGCCGTCGCTGACAATTCCGCATTGCACCAGAGAACCGCCCGCATTCATCTCACCTTGGCGGTCACTTTGCCTTTGAGAACAAGGTCGACATCCTCTAATTGAATAGTCGTTTTTCGTGCCACTCCTCGCATGTTCAGTGGCACTGCAGTAGTCCCACCGAGGGCCATGTTATTGCCGAATCCGAAGTAAGCCCCACCACGATAGACGAGGTCTTCGAGTGGGCTGCCGACGAGTTTCGCACGCGGATTCATTCCGAATCCGAACTCGGCGAAGGTATGGACGAGTGCCGCTTTCGAAGGCCGTAGACCAGCCTTCGCCGCCTCGAAACGCTTGTTGATCTGTTCAGCCGCATCGCCACCTGTAACATCGGTGACCAATCCATCCTCGATCAGAATCGAAATCGGCTCATCAAGAATCTCACCATCCCACGAGCCATCGATGATGACCCGCCCGTGCGCACTCCCTTCCTTGGGCAGAACGAAGACCTTTCCAGCGGGCAGATTGGTTATCGCCCCCGGTCGATTGCAGATTCCATTATCCTCCAGAATCCAGCGTCCACCCGTGGTGAATTTGAGGTCAGTGCCGGCTTCACTGCTGATGTGAATCTCTCTGCGCCGTCGCAGCAGCGAGGCCAAACCGGCAATCTCCTTCTGCAACGCGTTGTAATCGGCTGTCATCCCTCCCTCGGCGAAGGATTTCGAATTGATTCCCGGCATCGAAGCTATCCGCACACCCTCGCGGGAAGCATTGCTGCGCGCTTGAGTGTGAGTCAGCGAATGCTTCGTAGCAATCAGCACCACATCCTGTCGGCGCATCAGGTCGGCCACAGGATTCGGGGGCTCCTTCCCCTCTCTGTGGCCGGGAGGCATCATCATCAAGAGAATCCGATCAGTCACCCGTGCAGCCGCCTCGTAGAGTGAACGTCCGACGTCGGCGGTGACTGGGTCGGTGACGATGAGAACAGACTCGTTCGAGCGGACTTGCATGCAGGTTCGGACGACTGAACGCGCCGCGGTGAGCATGGCTTCGGCCAACTCTTCGGCCTCGCTCATCTCGCCTTCGTCCTCTTCGCTCATCGCAACGCCCGTCTGAGGCAGGTGCCCCTTATTGAAGAAAGGCTTCGGAACGTCAAATCATCTTACCAAGCGCCTCTTAGGCATCCCCACCCACCCCAGTCCATGGATGGCGTCTCTGCCGTGCGTGCTTACACCCTTCTCGCGGTGCTCGCCCTGATCGCTGGCAGCGTGATGCTGAATACCGAGACGACGCCGGCGACGGATCCCGAACCAGACGGATTGTCGTTTGATGAAACAGCCCAACAACAGGCTGCTGAGGATGGCGATGATGGCAGTTCTGGTGATGCGGATTCGGGCGAAGAGTCTGGCGACGCACCGCCCGAATTACGGAGCGCTGAGAATTCTGATAACGATGCAGACTCTGCCTCCGATGGACTCGCTTTGAGTCGAGGTCTGCTGGCCGGCGGTGCCGGTGCATTGGGCTCTCTGGCCGCCGGCTCGATCATCTTCGAAGCGATGCGAGTCACTGTGCTCATCGCCCTCGCAGCGCCGATGCTGGCGAGAATGAAATCGAATCGCGACGACATGATGACTCGCGGTCGAATGTTAGGTTATCTTGAGGCGAACGCGGGAATCCACTTCTCCGCCCTTCGCGATGGCCTCGGGTTGGCCAACGGCGTCAGCGCCTACCACCTGCACACTCTGGAGAATCAAGGACAGATCATCTCCTGGCGCGATGGCAAGTTGCGCCGCTATGCGGTCGCGAGTCTGTCGAAGGAGGAATTGACTCGAATCCGCAATCCGATTGCCGGAACCCGCCTCGCCATCCTTGAAGTCCTTGCCGAATCGGGCCACCTCGGCCTTCCCGGCAAGGAGATCAAAGTCAAGTTGGAGATCTCTCGGCAACTGCTCAGCCATCACCTCGCTGAGCTTCGCAGTGCCGAACTCGTCGAGGCCGCCAGCGATGCTCGACGCCCCAACTGGCGGCTCTCGGACATCGGTATCGACGTATTGTTGACATCGCGGCAAGTCGCTAGGACAGAAGCCGCAGCCTGAAACCACATCGCAAGAAAACCAGACGAGATCAAGTCATGATCTTGGCCACCGGCATTCTGAAAACACCCAACTCTCAATACGCTCCCAGTGGGGTCAGACATTCCGCACGAGGTGGCGCATTCCGCGCTTGAGAAGGCACGCGGAGCCATGCTGTCGAAGCAGATCGAGGCACGCGGAATAACCAACGAGAGAGTCATCTCAGCGATGTCAGAGATTCCCAGACACCTCTTCGTGAATCCCGACGATCCTGCACAGGCCTACGCTGACAAAGCCCTCGACATCGGCTTCAATCAAACCATCAGCCAGCCTTACATCGTCGCTCTCATGAGCAGTCTGCTGGCCGATCTCCCGGTCGGTTCGAGAATCCTCGAGATTGGCGCTGGAAGCGGTTACCAGACGGCTGTTCTCGTCCATATGGGCTTCGAAGTGCATTCGATGGAGTTGATTCCACAACTCAGGCAGAAGGCTCTTGAAATCCTCTCTGAACAAGGTCTTTCACCGGCTTCGATGGTCAATGGTGATGGACGCCGAGGAATACCGGAAAAGGCGCCCTTCGATGCGATCATCTCCGCAGCCCGATCGCGGCGGCTTCCCCGCTCATGGGTCAACCAACTTAGCGAGGCTGGCATCATCGTTGCACCGCTCGGCGGAAGATTCCGTCAACGCTTGATCGAATGCCGTAAAGAGGGCTCGAAACTGTTGAGGATCGACCATTGCGAGGTCCGCTTCGTACCCCTGTTGAGAGGTTAATCCAGCTGCCAGACTCTAACCAGAACAGTCACAGGCTCGCAGGCCCACGAAGCGGTCTGATGCACTGGTGAAGCAAGAATGGATGTCGCTTAAGTCCCGAATAACGATGAATCCAGATTGATGGACCGGAACGAGGACATGCACTTCGCCGCCCTGATCTTCATGGTCGGGGCAGGCGGCCTCGCCTCCGTCTTGGAGGTGAGTGTAACCCAGCAAACGAAAGCCGAGGATACGATGGAGGATGACACAGATGATCCCGCCCCAACCCCTTGGCTGAATGATTGGAATCCTACTTCGCTGCCCGCACCCTCACACGCGTGATACGTGCTGAATTGTCAAATCGAATTACCAACCGCTTGATATCAGGCACGATGTTCGCCAAACACATGCAACGAACCCAAAGCGCGACTCTGATGGTCCTCGGCATGATGCTTTTCTCTGGCTGCATCAGCATCGTCGATGACATCCAGGATGAATTCGACAGAACCTATGATTTCATTCAAGGAGATTACCCACAACTCGCTCTTCCCGAGCGGACCCGCGGTCAATCGACACTTTCTGAATACGATGACTGCGACACACTTCTGCTCGATCTGCAGAATGCTCTATACAACGAGATGCTGGTTCGACTCGACCAGGAATCCTACTACCACTGGGTCGGCGGTTGGTGGATGTGGGGCGGACCTGAGATGGCCGTGGATGATGCAGTCTCAATGGATTCAAATGGCGCCGAATCCGGCGCCAGCTCGCCCGCATCGGGCGCCAGCCGCGATGGAGAATTCTCGGAGACCAATAATCAGGAAGCGGGCGTCGACGAGGCTGACTTCCTGAAGACCGATGGATATCACATCTACATGCTCAATGGCAACAGCCTCGTGATCATGGGTGTTCCAGAGTTCGGCGAGGTCGAATTGACCTCAGAAATGACGATTGAAGGCATGCCGATGCAGATGATGATGGATGGAGACAGATTGGTCATCGCTTCAATGATCTACGCTTGGAATCTGCCCGAGGACCACCCGATGCGCGAGTTGCTCATCGAGGAGGTCACTTGGGGCGAAGATGATTATGTCTACACCTATTATCGTGTTCAGAATCTCGTCAAGTACACAGTCGTGGACATCACAGACCGCTCCGACCCTTCCGTCGAGCGCGAGATATACATCGAGGGCAATTACCACACCGCAAGGATGGTTGACGGAACAGTCCGTTCGGTAACCCACAATTACGCTAATTTCGATGGATTGCGCTTCTGGGTCTCGCTACCGAGCGATTACTGGGAGATCGAGGATGAGGACAATCGCAAGGCAGCGTGGCAAGTCCACCTCGGCGAGACCATTCGGGCCAACACCGAGATTATCGAGGCTCTCACCCTCGACGATTTCGCCCCTCACATCTACGAGATGACCCAAGCCGGACTCGTCACCCACCCCACTACTTCAGAAGACTGCTCGGAATTCGCCGCCAGCACCGACAGCGTCGCCCGCGGCTTCACCTCGATCATGACCTTCGAGCTCTTGGGTGAGGATGTCGAGATCGAACTCGACCACATCGCTTCTTCGTGGGCCAATGTCTATGCCTCCCAGAACGTCCTTCTGCTAGCCGAGCCAGCAAACGATTGGTGGTGGTTCTGGCGCAACAGCGGCTGGGAGGACGCAACCAACATCCACGCTTTCGACATCTCCTCAAGCACGACTACGACCTACATGGGCTCAGGGCGGGTCAGTGGAACGGTCCAAGACCAGTTCTCGATGTCCGAATATGACGGAGCGATTCGAATCGCTTCAACCTCCGACATGTGGGGTCGCTGGTGGATGGCTGAGGAGGTTGACCCTGATACTGGTGAACCAGTCTTCACTGGACCAACCAACGACGTGACGATTCTGGAATTCGATGGCGTCGATACTTTGGACGAAATCGGTCACATCGGCGGCATCGCTCCAGGCGAGCGCATCTGGAGTGTTCGGTTCATGGGCGAGCGCGGCTATCTCGTGACCTTCAGGAACATGGATCCTCTTTGGGTTCTCGACCTCTCCGACCCAACCAATCCGACGATTCTGGGCGAGTTGGAGATTCCAGGAGTCTCGACCTACATCCATCCGGTGAATGAGAACACGCTTCTCACCATCGGCATCGGACCTGGTCCCGATGGGCTCGGCCTCGATTGGTCGGTGACTCAGATATCGCTCTTTGACGTCAGCGATCCGGCCAACCCACGGCTCGCAGACACACTCTCATTGACCCCCGGCTACGCTGATGGTGACTGCGAGGAAGTCCGTGAATGCGGCTGGTCGTGGTCGTGGTCTGAAGCGACATACGAGCACAAGGCATTCACCTATTGGGCGCCCGAGAATCTTCTCGCAGTACCTCTTTCCACACACCGCTACAGTTACGATCAGGAGACGGGAAGGGGCGGCTACGAGTACGTCTCGACTCTGCAATTAATCAATGTCGACGCTGAGAATCTCAGCCTCTCGATGCACGGTGATGTCAACCATTCTGCCTTCTACAACGATGAGGGTCACTCGAATAACTGGTGGTACGGCTTCTCGACCAGCATCCGCCGCTCGATCTTCATGGGAGACTACGTCTACGCTTTCTCCGCCTTGGGCGTCACTGTGACGCGCACTGAGGACCTTGCCGGAATGGTCGAATTGGAGATTCCCGGCCATGAGCAGCCTGATTGGTACTACGATGGAGAAGAGGCCGACGATGGTGAGAAAGTTGATCCCGAAGATTCTGGCGAGACCGAGGAAGAATCTTCGACTGGCGATGATGAAGCCAGCGACGCTTGATTCCTCAATCAGCTGAACTTGAGGGCGCGTCCGGCGCTTCCGGGCGTGGCGACAGCGGTACCGCGCAGAGAACCACCACGTTCGCGCGAGTGGACAACTCGACCGTCGACGATGGTGTGAATCGGCCAGCCGGTCATCTCGCGCCCAGCATAAGGCGTCCAGCCGACGCGAGTCCAAGTGTCTGAATCCTGAATCGTTCTGCGATTCTCCATATCGACAAGGACGAGGTCCGCGTCGTAACCAGCGGCCAGCCGGCCTTTGCCAACCATCCCGTAGACGCGCGCAGGACCTTCACACATCCAGCGCGCGACATCAGCAATCGAACACATCCCATTCGCTGCATGGGTCAGCATGCACGGCAACGAGGTCTCAACCCCTGGCATTCCCGAGTGTGCGGTGGGGAAGCCCAGAGCCTTGTTCGCAAGCGTGTGCGGGGCATGATCGGTGGCGATGCAATCGATTGTGCCATCCTTCAACCGATTCCACAACGTGTCGCGGTCGTGCGCGTAGCGAATCGGAGGATTCATCTGCAAGCGCGTGCCGATTCCTTCGACGTCAGTTTGATCGAAAGTGAGGTGCTGCGGACATACTTCGGTGGTAATCAGATCACCTTTGTTCGCTGCTAACCAATCTGCTTCGACCGCACTGGTGAGGTGCAGAACGTGCAGTCGGTGGTCGTGGTCTTTGGCGAGCGCAGAGGCTCGTTTTGTGGCGATCAACGCTGTCGCGTCATCACGCCATTCGGCGTGGGCTGCGATGTCGCTTCGATGTTCGAATTCGGGCCAGCGCGCGTTTAGTCGATCTTCGTCTTCCGCGTGTGTGGCGATGATTCCAGCAGTGTTCGCGAAGATGTTCTCCAGATGTTTCTGTTGGTGAACGAGAAGGTCGCCCGTGCTGCTGCCCATGAAGATCTTGATGCCACAGATTCCTATCGTCGGTGAGGGAGTTTCTGGAGTGCCGACCGCCTCTTGCAGTTTGACGACATTCTTCGGCGTGGCGCCGATGAAGAAGCCGTGATGCGTCACGCCGCTGCGGCCAGCTGAAGTGATCTTCTCCTGAATCGCGGCGACCGTCGTTGCGGCTGGGAGATTGTTGGGCATATCGAGAAATGCTGTGACGCCGCCGGCAGCTGCAGCGCGGCTGCCGCTGCCGATGTCCTCCCTCTCGGGCTGTCCCGGTTCGCGGAAGTGCACTTGCGGATCGATCGCACCAGGCAGCAGGTGCAGCCCCTCAGCATCGATAACAGGCACTCCGTCCTCAGCGATGAGGCCGCCACCTTTCGCAACCGTTGCGATTTTTCCATTCTCAACGGACAAGTCGCCGAGGACGACGCGTCCGTCGACCACCATCGATGCATTCTGAATCAACAATCGATGACCCATGTCGCTTCCCTTCCATCTCGGGAGGCCTTCATCTCAAGACTGTTCGCATCAGTGATGGTCCTCAGTAGGTCTCCCGCGTCGTTCAAATAACCGATGTAGTAGCGAGGGCCATAGCGAGTTTGAGTAGCCAGGTTATCTCGTCGGGCTCATAACCCGGAGACCGGTGGTTCAAATCCACCACTCGCTACCACAAAACACCGACTAACTCGTCCGGTTTCGAAACACAAGCACCTCTGATTCCCACAGCAACACACAATGTTTTGCACAGAGCGTTTTGGTGGGCGGAGGGATATAATTTGAGATCCATTAAAAATAGTGAATGAAAAGTGAAAGTGAACATTCGATGCACTGTGGACTTGTAGCCGGAGTCTTCACTTTCAAACTCAAATGAGGGGTCATTCGGTCATTCATATACCTCGAAGGGTCCAGATTGGGTGAGGAACAGGTGAAGTAGATGACCGAGAAGACAGCAAGTGAGAAGTTAGATGATGATGACGAGTCGATAATGATCGACGTGGACGAGGAGCAGGCGACGATCGATGATCTGCCTGGTGTGGGGCCGGCGACGGCGGAGAAATTGCGCGAAGCCGGTTTCGACGATTTGCTTGCGATTGCTGTGATGAGTCCTAACGAACTCGCTGCACAGGCTGAGTTGGGCGAGGCCGTATCGGCGAAGATCATCCAGGGCGCGAAGAAGTTGGCTAACATCGGCGGCTTCATCTCTGGAAACGCACTTCTTGAACGTCGCCGAGAGGTGCAGAAACTGACCTCGGGAACAGCTGCTCTCGACGAATTGCTCGGCGGAGGATTCGAGACTCAAGCGATCGTCGAGGTCTACGGCGAGTTCGGCAGTGGAAAAACCCAGATCGGCCATCAACTGTGCGTCAACACCATGCTTCCGTTGGAGAAGGGTGGATTCGATGGAGAGGTTTTCTACATCGACACCGAAGACACATTCCGTCCCGAGCGAATCGCTCAGATGTGCGAAGGAGTCGGGCTCGACCCAATGATGGTACTCGACAGAATCCATGTCGCGCGAGCCTACAATTCAGCGCATCAAATGCTGCTAGTCGATGAAATCAAGAAACTGTCGAAGAACATCGATGTCAAATTGATCATCGTCGATTCACTGACCAGCCACTTCCGTTCAGAATATATCGGACGCGGCATGCTGGCACGTCGTCAGCAGTTGTTGAATCGACACATGAAGGAACTCAAACAACTCTCAGACGTCCACAATGCACTCATTCTGGTGACCAATCAAGTCATGTCGAAACCCGATTCAATGTGGGGAGACCCCACCCGAGCCATCGGGGGCCACATCGTCGGTCACGCAAGCACATTCCGCCTTTACCTGAGGAAGTCGAAGGGAGGACGTAGGATCGCCCGCCTCGTCGATAGCCCGAACCTTCCGGAAGGAGAGGCCGTGTTTACCGTGACTGCCGAGGGTCTCAGCGATTGATTTCTGCGAGATCCTCGGGGTCCGAGTGTGCCCCGAACCATTGCATGAAGAGCATGGTAGAGATTGCATAAGCAACTGCCATGATGATGAATGGAGTGCTATAATTTCCATCAGCCATCATTCTCGCACCGAGAAATCCACCAGTTGCAATCAAACCCGCACCGAAGAAACGCGAGATGCCGACAAAAGTAGCCCTCTCGCTCGGTTCAAGTTTACTCATCGTGAAAGCCTCCATCACCGGACTTGACATGTTGAACAGAGTCGTTCGCAAGACCCAGGCGAGTCCCGCGATCGAGACGACGGTCTCAGGACTCGCTAGTTCCGGCGCGAAGCCAATCATGAGGATGAATGGAATCGCTGCGAAGCGTGTCCAGATGATTGTCGAGATTTCACCCAACCGATCGACGACCAATGGAACCATGAAAGCGCCGATAGACAATGCTAGCGATCCTGCGGCGAAGATCATCCCGATCTGTTTTTCGCCGGCGAGAATGTCTGAATGCTCGTGGAAGAAGACGTTCGCCAATGGGATGACGAAGCCAGCGCCGAATGCGAGCATGGCTGAGACGATGATGAATCTGCGAATAGGCAGCGGATTCCGGATTCCGCTGAAGAGTCCGGTCTTGCCTTCCGGATGTTCTTCGAACTCGACATCGAGACGGCGCAGAAGGAAAGCTGGAATCAGGGAGAGGAACCACCAAGCGATTGCGAATTGAACCGCAAGGCGGTAGGCTTCGATGATCTCGATATCATAGATATCGCCCAGATACGCTGGAAGAATACCAGCTACAATTGCTCCGAGCATCGCCGCCAGAGTGCGGAAGCCTGAGCCGACGGCGAAGAGGTGGATGCGCTCGCCTGGACTCGAGTTTTCCGCCATGAATGGCACCTCGGTCACATGGTGGAGGGAGCCGAAGCAGGCGGCGATTGCCGAGAAGGCGAGAATCGTGGTCGGATCTACGCTCATGATGAGAATCAAAGAGCAGGCTGCTCCACCGCCATCACCGATGATGAAACCCCATTTTCGATCGATGCGGTCGGCGAATTTTCCCATTGGAATCGAAGAGAGTGCACCGGCGATGCCCATGACGGCTATGCGCAGCCCGACGAAAGCGATTCCGAGTTCAGGGAAAATCAGCAGCAGGTAGAGATTGAACAGAACCTCCCAAGCTCCATGGATGACATCCATTCCGAAGATATGGAGCAGATACATTCGGGCGTTCCAGCCGAATTGCCGGATTCGCCCGATGTAACTGATGTCTTCCTCCACCAGAACACCTCAGGCTGGGATCTCATCGAGTGCGCTCTCGATCTCAGCGATGATTCCTGAAACATGCTCCTCGCTGAAAGAGAGGGCGAGGCCGCTGGCGTCGAACAACTCGGTCAAACCACGTGTGTAGCCCAAAGCCAGTCCAGCCTTGTAACGAGCGAGGGCATTGCTCGAATCACGTCGGTGATACTGCCACATCTGCAGCGCGCCGAGTTGAGCGATACCGTACTCGACATAGTAGAATGGAACTCCGAAGAGGTGCCCTTGTCGCTGCCAGGATAGTTCGTGGATGTGATCCAAACCTTCGTAATCAAGATGGGATCCAAAGCGCTCACCAAGTTCGAGCCATTTCTCGACCCGTTCTTCTCGCGTGTGTTCAGGATTGGCGTATATCCAGTGTTGGAAGGCATCGATCGTGGCAATCCAAGGCATCAGGGCGATGATGTCCTCAAGGTGGTTGCGTCTGGCTCTGTGAGCGTCTTGTTCGGAGTAGAATTCGGTCCATTGCGGATGTGTGAGCAACTCCATCGACATCGATGCGACCTCGGCGAATTCAATTGGAGAATCGCGTTCATGAATCAGATCGAGATGTCCAGAGTAGAAGGAATGGAAGGCGTGACCCGCTTCGTGGATCATCGTCTCGACGTTGCGCTGGGTTCCTGCTGCATTCATGAAAATGAATGGTAAGCGGCTCTTCTGCAGGTAGTATTGGTAGCCGCCGGGAGCCTTTCCCTTGCGACTTTCGAGGTCAAGACAATCGTTCGCGTCGAGTTGATCGAAGAGGTTGCCGAGCTCGTCGGACATGCTGTGGAAGATCCTCGAACAGCCATCGATCATATCCTGGACATTGGTGAACGGAGTGAGTGGTGGGCGCCCCTTGACATCGACCCCCATATCCCAGGGCCGCAGGCTCTCGACGCCGAGTGCTTGCTTGCGCTCGGCGTCGGTCTTGTGACGCAACGGCTGGCAAACCGCTTCGATAGAATCGTGGAATTCGAGGCAGTGCTCGATGCTGTAATCGAAGCGGTGCATCGCTGCGAACATGTAATGCTGATAGCCATCGAATCCGGCGTTGGTGGCGATCTGATGGCGGATTCGAATCAATTCATCATAGATCTCTGAGACCCGTTCCGAATCTTCGAATCGACGTTCTGAGACCGCTCGCCAAGCAGCCTCCCTGACAGCACGGTCGGTGTTCTCGAGGTAGATGGCCATCTGTGCGAAGGTCTTCTCCTCGCCATCGAATTCAACGGTCTGAGCTCCGCAGATCTCATTGTATTCGGTGACCAACTTGGTCACGGCGGTATCGAGAGGGATGTTCTCCTCCCTGAAGATCTCGATGTCGGTCATCATGCCCTTGAGCAGGACGTCGTAACGATCCGGCAGATCTCCAACAGCCTCGTGGCCAGCGAGGCGCCGATTCAGGATGTCGCTGTATTCGGAGAGTTTCGGTTCGACATTCTCGACGAAGTCCATCCAGGCTTTCTGAACGTCTTCGTCGTCGGTTTGGCAGGTCATGTCGATGTATAATCGGGCTCGCGCTTCAGAGATGATCTCAGCCAGCGCCGAGCGATCTGCGATGAATTTCGTCAGGCACCCAGAGCAGCTGAGCACCCTGTCTCGCAGGTCATTCATATGCGGTTCGATTGCCTGCCAAGAAGCACCATCGAGATCATCTGGGACGAAAGACATCGAACCACCTCACTTCTTGCGGACCGGCTGAGGTCCGACGGGCTGAGGTCCATCGGTTCGAGACTGCTTCTGTCGCTTCCACTTGTTTGCATTCTCCTTGTTCGAAGCACGGATCTCGTCAATTCCATCGTGCTTCGGGTTCTCTTTCGCTATCCAGCAAGCGGTACAGAAACGCTTGCCATCGTGGTCGACGAAATTGTGCTGAGTGCAGGCTTCCTCACAGGTGGTGCAAGTCCGGTAACCGTGGAATCTCGACATGATATCGATGCGCTGCTGCCGCTGCCTGCATATCATCATGACCCCAAAGGGGTCAATCATCCAAAGTGGTCAATTGCCAAAGGGGTCAACCACTCAGATCCGACATCGCTGCGTGAAGCATGAAGGCATCTTCCAATCTCTCGAGGAATTTCTCGGATCCTCCGGTCGCGGATCCGTTCACAGCTCCGTCCACCACGTCGTCATTCGTGCGTTCGACAATTCCGTCATTCGCACCAATCCTTGCCAGACCCTCCAAGGTTGGTATCGGTCGATTTGTCAGAAGTTCGGATTTCAGATGCAGTCTGAGTCTCTCGGCGTCGAGCGTCGCCTCGTTGAACGTCTGTCTCGGAATCTCCAGTTCGCGTAGTGAGGCGCCGTCATCGAAATCAGGGAGATTGATGATCCAGGCTTCTGAGTCGCCCTCTTTGAGGCCGGCTCTCTCGAAGGCTGTGCGAATCTGGTGGGTGCCTGAGATCAGCCTGATGAATTCCGTATCTGGACTGTTTGCGATCATCGATTCAGCGGACTCTCGACGGCGTAGTGCATGCCATACGGTCCATAGATGGACTTCACTGGCTGCAGCATCATGAGCCAGAAGCAGCCAGCGCTCACTCGGACGCCACTCGTTGAATATCGCGATGATCTCTACGGGATCCGAGATCGGATCGGGGAGGCGGATTCCCCAAGCGGGAAACCACGGCACTCGATGGAGTTCAGCCACGCTGTCGCATGGCTTCCGATTGATGAACCATGCCGCTCAGCGGCGTCTGCGCGAGACCCGGTTGGCTTCATTCATCACATTCTCGACCAATTTCGAACTCCAACCGCGTAATTCGGCGAGCCGATCTATGTCTCTACGCGTCAGTGATGCCACATCTAGAACGGTCTCGACGCTTAGCAGATTGACCATCTCACGAGCCCGAGTTCGACCGACACCACGGATCGTCACAAGGCCGAGGAGGTCTGATTTACAGCCATGTCTGATTCGACGATGGAGTTCGCTGATGGATTCGACGAGTTGCTTGTGTCGATGTGGATCCATTCGCCTCATCTCATCATCTTCGGCAAGAATCTCCCGCATCGCGTAGAGCAGCCATTCAGCCAGATCGACGCGGCTTCGCACATCACCTGGCTGCACATTCCATTCCCTCTCCAGTTCCTCCATCTTCGATTCATCGATCCACGACTGCAGAACGAGGACTCCCTTCATCCGTCGCTCTTGGTCCAGATCGACTGGCTCGGCGAGAAACTCCCTCTCGTGGTTGTGAATCTCTGCCTGAATGATGTCCCACTCCTCCTTCCTCGGCCACATGGCGATGAAGTCTGGTGTGCAGGATGCGAGGTGGAGCAGACCGAGGGGAGAGACCTGATGAATTTCGTCGCTGCCAGTCAGAACATCCATCGCCACAGCCAATCCATCATGGATGATTCGTCCCGAGATTGGATTCAGATAGAGCCGAGCCACCCTCTGTCCCAGAGCGGTCGGCTCGTAGGTCATCGCAGCAGAATCTGGCAGAATCTCCTCTTGTGCGAGCTGCTGACTGGCCTTGCGGAATCCGAAGATGGCTGGCCCCCTACGTGGGGGTAGGCTGGTGGAGTGGACATGCCCCGTCTTCGAGATCTCGATGCCCGGAACAGCAGCCGAGGTTTCGGCCCAAGCCGGCAGTTCATCCTGCCATTCCTCGTCTTCGAGCTCAGGCACAGCCTGACGATTCTTGATTCGTTCAAGAACCTCGCCGGATTCACCTGCACGGGTGATCATGCCATTGGTTGCAAGCCAGCCGATGACGTCGTCGAGTCGGGCTTCCAACATCTCGGAATCCATCTGTGTCGCGAGGAAGGTCTGAGAGAAGAATCCGCTCACAGCATCACGATCATTGATTCCTCCTGTCGCTATCATGGAGAGCAGATGAGTGAGTAATGCAGGGTCCTCTTCTGGGCGAATCGCTGAGGGATTGGCGAGTTTCGAAGTCACCTCCTCGGGATCGCTGAGGAGATAACGATCGACCAGCTTCAACTCTTCGTCGATGTCTTTGGCGATTAGCCAAGCATCGCCGGAGTCATCGTATTGAGGTCTGCCTGCCCGCCCCATCATCTGTCGAATCTCCATAATCGGAACCGGCATCGAGCCTCCTGCGGCGCTGCTCCAGCGGCGGTAATCCCTGACGATGACTCGTCGAGCTGGCAGATTCACTCCTTGGGCTAGGGTCGGAGTCGCTACCAATCCGAGCAGCCGTCCATCTCGGAATGCGTCTTCAATCGTTCTTCGCTGTGAATAGCTCAGACCGGCGTGATGGAAAGCGAGGCCGCCTCGGATGCAGTTGGCCAGAGATTTCCCCATGACGGAGGTATCCTCACGGCGAGTCATTCTGTCAGCGATTGAATCCCACTCCTCAGCCATCTCCCCGTCATACCTCAGAGATCCGGTGCCGAGTTGTTTCCGAACATGCTTGGAGAGTTCGCGTGCCTCCTTCTGCGCTGAGGCGCGCGAATTGACGAAGATCAGAATCTGACCCGACGTCGCCACCGTATCATCGAGGACAGCTTGCAATTTCTTCGTGACTCGACCTTCGATGGTCCTCGGTTCAGGCCAGTCTACTTTCTCAGGACCATCGATTCTGTGGATGCGGACATCGAGTCCGGTGAGCGTTCCAGAATGGAGTTGAATTGGACGCCAATCAGACTCGATGAGTCTGGCGTCAAGCCACGCAGCCATCTCCTCACCATTGCCAACGGTCGCCGACAGGGCGATGATCTGCGCCTCGGGTCTGGCATGGCGAATCCGGGAGAGAAGCACTTCGAGGGTAGGTCCACGGCTGATATCGTGAAGCAGATGGAATTCATCGGCGACAACGATTCCGATGCGCTCCATCAGCCCTGTACGGGTCCTCAGTAAGGAGTCGAGTTTCTCGCTTGTGCAGACAAGAATGTCAGAATCCTCGATCTGGCCGGTCTCACCGCTACGATCGCCGATCGCGATTCCTACCGATAGACCGACTCGACCAGCCAGTTCACGCAACTCCTTCACCTTCTCTGACGCCAATGCCTTCAGCGGTACGATGTACAGCGCCCGACCACCTTCGAGATCCGTCAGCAGGCGCTGTATGATCGCCAGATATGCAACCAGAGATTTCCCGCTCGCAGTCGGGATGGTCATCATCACATTCCGACCTGCGAGCGCATAGGGAAGCGCTTCGGCCTGAGGCGGAAACAACTCTTCGATACCCCAGTCCTCACGCAGTGACGAAACAATCCGCTCGTCCAGTTCAAGGTCAGCAAGAGCGGTAGGAGGGAGCTCCTCGTTGGCGGCCACGTAGGAACTCTAGTTCGGCCGTTCTAAAGGATGTCGAGGAGCAGGCACAGAAAGTATGAATCAATTGAAAGTGAAAGCTCGGTCTTGAGCACTCAATTCCAGCGGTGGTAGGCTGGATGACCTTCCTTCACCGCTACGAACAGGCCCTCGCCTGTCGCACAGACCTTGCCATCCGCGATCAGGGCCATCTTGACCTCCGCTCGCCCCTCACTCAACTCGACCACTTCCCCTGTGACGAAGAGTTCGGGACCGAACGGCGTCGGCCTTCTCAGTTTGATGCTGTAAGTCGCAGTGACAGTGCAAGGCGGCTCGTCGTCTCCAGCAGCATCCATCAGAGCGACAGCCGCCGTCCAATTGCCATGACAATCCATCAGAGCACCGATTATTCCACCGTTGATCATCCCTGGAAATGCCTGGTGCTCTGGCAGGGGCTCGAAGCGCATCTCAAGCCCGTTCTCGCCCCTGAAAGAACGAATTCTCAAGCCTTCGGAGTTGGCAGGTCCGCAACCGAAACAGATGCTCTTGGGAGCGTAGGTCTCCTGCACCGATGCCCCACTTGGATCACTCATCGAACTGGGCACAGACGGCGCCGGCTACAACGATTCCGACAGTTCAGAGTACGCTTGCCACAGGCGCGAAGTGCCGAATCCTCTTATTACGCACGCATCACAGCCCTATCCCTTGGTGGCTTCCTCGAACGACTCCGACCCCCCTTCAAGGCGGGGTGATACGATTCCGGTGCCGAGAGCCAAGCGTCGGCGGCATCAACCTCTGAAGGTCGCCAACCAGATTCCACAGATCCGCCGCAAAGAGATCGAGAAAGCCCTCGAGAAGGGAAGCAAGACGCCTGAGAAGTGGTCACGATCGAGTTCCTGGAAGTCTCATCGAATCGGCGGGAAACTAGTGAAACCGGGTACCGTCCGACATATCGAATACGATCTCATGGATGTTGAGATAGGCGAATCCTGGCCGATTCCCATCACCATCATCCATGGTGCGAGACCGGGTCCTGTGGTCACCATCTCTGGCGCTATACACGGCAATGAATTGGTCGGACCACTGGCTCTCACCTACCTTCGGGCTCCCAGCATCATCGGTGAGGACAAAGCGATCGATCCGGCATTGGTCGCTGGGACAATCCGGATCGTCCCGATCGTCAACATGCCTGGATATCGCCGACGATCGCGCTACATGACAGATGGTCGTGACCTCAATCGCTTCTTTCCCGGAAATGAGGACAGCAACACGACTTCTCGTGTGGCTCATCGATTGTGGCAGGAGATTTTCTCGCCCAGCGACCACATCATCGATCTTCACAGCGCTGCTCTGGGTCGCACTAACATGCCGCAGATTCGGGTTAATCTCGCGAATCGACTCAGCAATCGCAGCGCTCGAGCCTTCGGCACCGAAGTCATTCTCGACAGCGAAGGGCCGAGAGGCTCGCTTCGTCGCACCGCTGACGATGCTGGCATCAGCTGCATCACCTACGAGGGCGGCGGTGCTGACGAATCAGACCCAGAAGCGATTCAGATCGCCATGTACGGCATCCTGAATGTCCTGCGCAGCCTGAAAGTGATTCCGGGATATCCGAGCAGACCGCGCTTCCGACTCCTCGCATCGGGTTCGGTCTGGCTGCGCTCCGACTACGGCGGGCTGCTCGATGTCCTCACTCCTGCCGGCTCATTCATCGAAGAGGGCGAATTGGTTGCGACGGTGACCGACCCTGAGTATCCAGGCAAATCGATGGAGATCCGGACGCCGACTCAAGGTCTGCTGATTTGTACGGCAACGCACCCATTCGTCACGACGGGTACACCCATAGGTCACCTGCTGCCGATCATCAAGGGTCTGAAAACCGTGCGTCGCCGCCTCGATGAAGAGGGTCTCCTTGTCCTCAGCGGCGCCGATGGCGATCCGCCATGGAGAGAGGATGACGATATCGAGGACATCTCGGTCGAGGGTGTATGGGAAGGCGGTTCGCCGGATGCCGAGTGGGGCGAGAATCCAGAATCAGCAGCCGAGGAAGAAGCCGAAGAGGCTGACCAAATCTGATTCCGAAGCGATTTTCCCAAACCGATCCGAGCATTTCGTTCCGATTCGATTATTCCGTCCGATCAGAGCACTCCGCTCTGCACAGAACATTCCGTCCGAATCAATCCTCGAGCTTGGGTGCCTTCGGCAGTCCTTCTTCATCATAGACAGGCGTGTAGGTCACCGGCTTCGAAGCCAGCATCGGAGGCTCCCCCTGTTTCGAAGGCTGCTCTTCTGCTGCGATGAGCGCACTCAGATCAGGTGCGGCCGGCAATTCGTAAGCCCTGTGCTCTGGGGCTGCCCCAGGTATAGATTGGTCGACTCTGAACTCTTTGTAGGCATCCTCGATCCTCGCATTATGCCTCATTCTTATGCCGACGAATGCGACACCCCCACCGAGGATGAGGATGAGAACGAGCATCACAACGACGCCGTAGGTCGAGCCTAGGAAAGCCATCAGTGACTCGCTGAATGTTGGTGGAGGAATCCACACGTCGACATTGACGATCCATTGGATCTTGGTCTCGAAGCCCGAATCGACGATGGTGACATTGAGGTAACGCATGCCATCTCCCTCGTCGCAAAGCGCAATCGCGAGACCCCAGTCGGGTGATTCGCAGTCGATCGCCTGGATGAACAGACGCTGACCATCAGCGCTGACATTCCCTCCCAGATCCTGTCCGTTCATCTCCCATGAAACGGTCTTCATGATTTCCGTCGGGATGCCGGTCAGAGTGATTGTGAATGATTGGTTGACCGCATCCCAATATGGAACCCCGCTGACGGCGGGGTTCGCCACGATCACAGAGCCTCTGTCCAAATCATCATCGACGGCATCATTGCAGTCGTCATCCCAATTGTTCCAGAATTCTGTCGCATCCGGATTGATGCTGGCGACGAGGTCCTGACAGTCCTCGAAAGCATAGAATCCATCCTCGTCGCGATCGAAGTCGAAAACCACCGGATTAGACTTCGAGACACTGACCTCGTAGCCATCCTTGAGCCCATCACCATCGGTATCGTCGTCATTCGGGTCGGTGCTGAGATTGTGATATTCATCGAAATCGTCGAGTCCATCCGAATCTGAATCGAGTTCGGAAAAGCCCTCGTCGACGATATCGTCGCAATCGTTGTCCTTGCCATCGAGCACCTCCGGAAGAAATGGTGCGCGCTCAGGATCATCATCCTGACAATCCTGGAACCAATACCAGCCATCCTCATCGTAATCCGGATCGGCCCAAAGCGGATTCGATCCGTAGGTATTCACTTCAAGTCCATCGGGCAAGCCATCGCCGTCCGTGTCGCCGTCGAACGGATTGGTCGAATAGTTGTGATACTCGTCGTAATCATAGAGTCCATCTGAATCCGTATCGATCGTGAAAAAATCCTCATCGATGATCAGATCACAATCGTTGTCGATACCATCGAGCAACTCCGGCAACGCCGGATTTCGATATGCATCATCATCATCGCAATCGAGGAACCAATGGAAACCATCAGAGTCGGCATCGGGGTCGTAAGTCAGCGGATCCGAGCCGTATTGATTCACCTCTTCGCCATCCTTCAATCCATCATCATCGGTATCAGAATCTTCGTAGTCGGTGCCGTGCAGGTGGTATTCAGGCCAGTCTTTGAGGCCGTCATTGTCGCGGTCGGTGAAGTTGTAGCCCTCATCGATGAAATCATCGCAATCATCGTCGATTCCGTTCAACCTCTCCCACTCACCAGGGTTGACCTCCGGGTTGCCGTCATCGCAGTCCTGGAAGTGGTAGAACAGGTCACTGTCATCGTCCACATCGTAGACCAGTGGGTCGCTTCCCCAGTAATTGACCTCGATTCCGTCGGACAATCCGTCGTCGTCGCTGTCCGAGTCGACGGGATCGGTTCCGTAGATTGAGATCTCCTGAAGGTCGGTAAGGCCGTCGGTGTCCGAATCCGCAGAAAGCGGGTCGGTTCCGTAGGTCATCACTTCGTCGTAGTCTGAAAGGCCGTCATCGTCGGTGTCGGCATCGTAAGGGTCGGTTCCCCAGATGTTGGTCTCGTTCTCGTCGGAGAGTCCGTCGTCATCGTGGTCGAAATCGATGTCGACGCCGTGGAAGATGACCTCCCATGAGTTCAGGGTCCCATTATCGCCTGAACCTGTGTCACGCATCTTGAGTTTCCATTCGCCGAGGCTCGATTCACCCCAGTGCTGGACGGTGTTGAAGAGCCAGTTGGAGTAATCGTCGCCGCTGTCGCTGTGATCCTCGGCGAGCCAGGATTCGGTGCCGTCTGGCGATTCGAGGACGATGTCGAGGTCACCACGGTAGGTGTGGCTGATGTCGAGGATGACGTCGATGCTCTCGATCGATAGTTCGAGGGGCATCGTGAGGTTGAACTCGGTCCAGGTCGTGTCATCGTCGGGGATGTCGAGATACTCGAAAAACGGTCCATAGGTCACGTTCATCTCGGTATCGAGGGTGGTCCAAGACTCTGCCAAAGCCACGGCTGCGCCTGCATCGATGGCTCCGAAGCCGTATTTGTGCGAGATATCGTGGCCAGCACCATTCGTCGTCCACGAACTGTCGTTCGGGTCATTCTTGCGCGCGCTGTGGACGAGGATCTCCTGCACATCGCGCCATGTCAGGTTCTCATTGGCGTCGTACATCAGGGCGATGACGCCGGCGGCGAGCGGTGTCGCGCTTGAGGTGCCGCCGAAGGTGTGAGTGACATTGCCGCTGCTGTTGTAGCCGCCGCTGCCATTGATGTCGGTGGTGGTGATTGCTTCACCGTCGCCGTTCGAATGGGCAGCGACGAGGATGTTTGCTCCTGGCTCTGCGTAGTATGATTGCTGGCCCATATGGGTTATGGCTGTCACGGCGATGGTGAAGCGGCTGTTGGCGTATCCGTCATAATTGGAATTGTCATTGCTGCCTAAGCCATTGCCGGCCGCCCAGGTGATAGTGTTGCCCAAGCCATCGCGGCCGAGGTAAGCATCTTGCTCGAAGGCCGCGAGAGTCAATGGTCCAGGTGCTTCGAGAGTCTGGCCATTGTCAGAGGGACCCCAGGAATTGGTGTAGATGTCTATGTCATCGCTCTCGTAGGAGAGAGCGTCCGCCTCAGTCGCATCGCCTGCCCAGCAGGCGATGAGCATCGAGCCCGCGAGGGTTGCTTCCCAAGCCGCGCCGGCGACGTAGAGAGAATTGTTACCGACCGCGGCAGCGACACCGCCAGCGGCGGTTCCGTGGCCATTCCAACTGCTCGGAGCAGGGTCGCCATCACTGTTGCACCAGTCGTAGGAATAGAGTGATGAGTAATGGGGTTGAATGTCCGGGTGGCTATGGTCGAGTCCATCATCGACGACGCTGATGATGATGCCCTCGCCGCGGTAATTGTCCCAGACATCTGTGGCGTTGATGTCCTCGCCGGCCACACCACTGGTCTGGCCGGTGTTCTCAAGGTGCCACTGGGCGCTGAACTCGGGGTCGTTGGGATTGGCACGCGGAGTCTGTTTCTTCAGGACCAGCGGCGAGAATGACTCGATCTGACCAGCTTCGAGAGCGGCTTGCATTCCTGGAATCGCAGCCAATGGCTCATCGAAGTGCCAGATGTATGCACCCCTGAGAATCGGCGCGGGCTCGACTTGTCTCGGGCTTGCCAGCGTCCAGACCTGTTTCTTGAGTGGCACTTGAGTGACGATCAACCACTCGTCGGTCTGAGCCAGTTGCTCCTCGCTGTAACGGTCAAGATTCTCCACGCGCGCGAAGGCGGCTTGTACCGCGCGCGAGTAAGTTGGTAGAATGGGCTCGCCATCGATTTCCAGATCGATTGGCTGGCGAGCATCGTCAGCCATAGCGGCGCTCACCGGAGTCAGAAGCATCAGGACGAGCAGAGTTGCACAGCCGCGCATGAGTCGGCTCGGCTCAGTGGGGGTTTTAGCCGTTCCCGGCGCTCGTTAGGGTCGCGCATCTCAGGCTTCTTGGAATTCGGCTATCGCTGCATGCACTTCTTCATCGCTCATCATTCGCCGTTGCCCTTTGGCCACTTCGAACATATGGGCAACCATATCGTCGTCGACTTCGTAGCCGTTCTGCTGCAGCCACCAGATGATGTTCGAACGACCACTCATGTGGCCGATTCGGATTACTTGTTTGAGACCGAAATCTTGTGCAGGAACTCCTGAATAAACGCGGTCTGCAAGCCATTGGTCGCCTTTCTTGATGGCTTTGATGACCGCGCTGGCGTGGACTCCTGTTCCGGTTTCGAAAGCGTCTTCGCCGAAGACCGGATAATTGTGCGGCAGGGCGACTTCGATGTATTCGTGAGCCTTGCGCATGTAGTCGTTGAGGGCTGTGAGATCATTGTCGATGACGCCCATCAGAGAGAGGTTGACGAGTGTTTGGTCGAGCGGGGCGTTCCCCGCTCGCTCGCCGACTCCAAGTGCCGTTCCGTGGATGACATCTGCGCCGGCTTCGACCGCGGCGAGATTGTTGGCGACGCCTAAGCCACGGTCCTGATGACCGTGCCAATTGACCTCGATGTCGGCACGCTTGACGCCGGCATCGGGAATGACTTCGTCTTGAATGAAAGTCAGCAGTTTTCGAACTCCGTTCGGCGTCACGTGACCGCAGGTGTCACAGACACAGATCCGGTCAGCACCTAACTCGATCGCGCGCGTGTAGACCGCCTTGATATCCTCGGGTTTGCTCCTCGTCGTATCCTCGGTCACGAACATCACTGGAATGTCGTTGTCGACCGCGAAGGTGACCGCTTTCTCCGCGGTCGAGAGTATCCGCTCCATCGTCCAGCCCTCGGCAAATTGCCGAATCGGGCTGGTCCCGAGGAATGCACTGGCCTGGATCTGCCGCTCGTGCTTGGCCTGCAATTCGACGAGCGGCTCGATATCGCTGACAACAGTTCGAACAGCGCATCCCGGCCTCAATTCGTAGCCATTCTCGCCCATGTGCGTGAGCATAGCATCGATGTGACCGATGTGGAAGGGTCCAGCACCGGGAAGTCCGAGGTCGACCTTCTGGATGCCGAGTTTCTCCATGTAATCGATCAGTTCGATCTTCTGTTCAATATCTGGATTCCGGGCACTGGGGCTCTGTAAGCCATCGCGTAACGTCTCATCGTCGAACCAGACTCCGTGTGGGTGATTTGATGGATTTCGTGCGATTTCGTAATCAATCGTGTTCCAGTCGTAGATCAGTTCACTCTCCTTCATCCGTTCACCTCCCTTTCGCTACGTTGGCTCAAACCCTGCGTCCGCTCATGACGCTACGCCCGCTCAATATGACCGCCTGTGTTTGAACATTCGGGAAATCATGCCGCAGAATCGTCGGAGGCGCTTCTCGCTCGCATTTCATTCCGTCCAATCGCAGCCGCTGCGAGTAGCGCTCCGAGAAGCCCTCCAGTAATGCCCGCACTGGCAGTCACCACCACTACGAACATCAGTGCGAGATAGAGCATCGAGACGAAGAATGAGCGAGCAGCGCTGGGGATTCTGTTGCCGGCTGTGCGCGGCTCGTCGACATCGATTCTGAAGACGGTTGAGGTGTACCACAACGAGATGATAATCGCCGTCCCGCCGAAGACGTAGTAGAGACTGTCGTGACGATCGATTCCGCCCAGGGCTGAGGGTGCTGCTACAGAGAGAAGGACCAGCAGGACTGCATAGAATTTCATCTGTGAAAGCGTGTACTCGGCTCCTTTGACACCGGGCATCATCGGGACGCCGGCCGCATCGTATTCTTCTGAGCGGTAAAGCGCCATTGCCCAGAAATGCGGCGGTGTCCAGAGGAAGATGAGAGTGAGCAGGAACCACGGCATCAAGCTGCCGAGGTCGAATATAGATTCGGCGAGTGCAGCGGCGGAGTCGGTCGAAATCGAGAGATCTCCTGACGCCGCAGCCCAGCCGATGACCGGTGGGGTCGCTCCGGCGAGTCCACCGATTACGATGTTCTGAACTGAGGTTCGCTTCAACCATATCGTGTAGATGAAGACGTAGAACAAGATGCTGAACGCGGCCCAGAAGGCCGCGACAGAATTGGCGAATTCAACGAACCAGACCACGCCGCCGACAGAGAGGGCAGTCCCGAAAGCCAGCGCGCCGTTAGCCGAAATAGCGCCCGATGGAATCGGCCGATTCGCGGTTCGACCCATCAGTGGGTCGATGTCGCGGTCGTACCACATGTTGATCGTATTCGCACCGCCGGCGGTCAGATAACCGCCGACGAAGACGATGACCATTGTTGGAAAGGTGTCAGCCCAATTGAATCCGCCCACTTCAAGCAAGTCGTGAGACAGAACAGCACATAGAGCGGTGATCTGCAGGAGGACGACGACCCCCGGTTTCGTCAGAGCCAGCCAAGCCCGCACGCCACCAACTGGCTCTGTCATGTCACGCCCTTTGGGCGTGAGTCCTTCAACCCGACTCACGAGCATATTACTCGAACAATCCGCCAAGATGTCGACATAAGCTCATTCAAGAGTCTCTGGAACAGGCTCATGCAAGGCGACAGTGGAGGTGCCTATCCAAGCGGTAGCTAGGGAGAGGAATGAGAGTGAGGCGGTCAGGAGATGTGCCAATGAGAGGTGCTCTTCGAAGGAGGCGGAGGCTGAATCCCAAGAGAAGATGTACAGCGCTCCGATCAGGACATTCGCAAGAAAAAGTCCGGTCGCGGCCCAAATCCAATTGCGCAGGATGCGACCGTGCTGGTGTTCATTGGCTTCCTTCCAGATCAACCACGAAGCCGCGAGCAGAGCGATTTGGACGGCTGCGACGATCCATCGATGGATGAGTTGAGATTGTAATTCGAGATCTTCGATCTTCGAGAACAATTCTCCTTGACAGAGCGGCCATGAATCGCTTCCACCAAGCCCACAGCCGAAGTTCGCCCCTGGAGTGGTTGCGACGAAGACTCCTGCGAAGAGCGCCGTGAAAGTGCCTAATCCCAACCAAGCGACTCTTCGATGCCAACTCGCGGCGAGAATCGGATCGAAATCAAGCCAATCCGGCATTTCTTTCGAGTCACGAGAGAGGCAGAGCCAGAGCCAGATCAGCGAGAGCTCGAAGGCCAGTCCGCTGGCAAGATGCAGGGCGACGCTCCAATGCTCGTTGTCCATCTCGACTGTGAGCCAGCCGAGTGCGCCTTGCCAGATGATCAGTCCAACGCTGATGATTGAAGCGAAGCGAGCGTCGCGCGACGAATCTTCGTCGCGACGGATGAGGAACCAGTTGAGGAAAACCAATGGGCCGAGCAGAGCGCCAGCGAGAAGTCTGTGAGACCACTCGGTGAAGATCTGGAAAGTCGTGTAGCGGTGCTCTGCACCTCGCGAATCGATCTCATCGGGATGAGCATCCCACCAAGCTTCCTGCTCTTCGGCAGAGACATCGAATGACCAATCTCCGAAGCAGGCAGGCCAATCGGGACATGATTCGCCCGCATCGTAGATTCGCACGACGCCTCCCAGCGTGATGACGAGGAAAGTGAGAACCACCAGACCTGCGGTCAGATTACGGGCAGAAATACGGTCGAGCATCAATCCACCTCAACGAGGAATCCTGTAGGCCGCAACAGCGGCGGGGTCCCTCAGTCCTCCTCGAGGTGTGGGTCGACATCGATCGGGATGCGGTGAGACTTATACTCGAGCATGGCGATCTTCAGCGGGTCGAGGACGAAGCGTGATTTCGCGTCCTCGATGCCGTAGAGTTCGATGAGTTCCTGCATGAAGTTCTCGCGGAGTTCTTCTTCCGATACGTACAGCGGTGCGCCCATGCTGATTTGCAGGGCTCGAGCACCGACGATTCGGGCTTTCTCGAAGCGAGTGTGCTGTCTTAGGGGCTTGACCATCGGGGCGGTCGACCAAAGACCCCCATATTAGCCCACCGGCGACTCTCCGCCCCCTATGGGGGCGTGGCCGAGGTATTCATTCTCGCTCTATGAGCATGCCCACGGCATTGCCACCGCCTAGGCAGATGGTGATGATTCCTCGCTTGCCGCCTGTGCGTTCCAAGGCTGTTGCGGTGGTCATCAAGCAGCGGGTTCCGGTGGCGCCCAATGGATGACCGTAAGCGACGGCGCCCCCGTGTGGGTTGAAGCCTTCATCTGGGAAGTCAAAGGCCTTCTGAACGGCGCACGACGCTGCTGCGAAGGCCTCGTTATGCTCGATGACATCGATATCCGAGACCTCCAGTCCATTGCGCTTGAGAAGCATCTCGATCGCGAGTATCGGTGCCGACATGACTCGATTCGGCTCGACGCCGGAGGTGAGGAAATCACTGATTCGAGCCAGCACCGGCCAGCCGTTGGCGGCGGCGGCCTCCTCGGATGCGATCAGCACCGCAGAGCCGCCGTCAGAGACTTGGCTGGCGTTTCCAGCAGTCACTTGACCATCCTCCTTGAAGGCGGTTCGGAGGTCAGCGAGCCTCTCCATCGAGGAGTCAGCACGGATGCCCTCGTCGCGATCAAGTTCGTCCATCGCAAGACACTCACGTGAGACCCATTCCTTGTCCCAGGCTCTGTCGGCCAGAGCGTGCGAGCGAACCGCGTAAGCATCGGATTGTTGGCGTGTGATGTCGGCTTCGGCTGCGATGGTCTCGCCGGTGAGGCCCATCATCGAGCCATCGTAAGCATCCTGCAGCCCATCATGGCTCAGAATCGATACTAGATCGCCATAACCAATCTCGTCGCCGCGCCGCGCTCCGCGAATGAAATGCGGCGCGTTTGTCATCGATTCCATACCACCAGCAACCACCACTTCGGCGCGTCCTGCCATGATCTCGGTCGCGCCGATCATCGCCGCCTTGAGACTCGAGCCACAGACCTTGTTGACGGTCGTGCAAGGCGTCGAGAAAGGCAATCCGGCACCCAGTGCCACCTGCCGAGCCGGCGCCTGACCAGCAGCTGTCTGTAGCACATGACCCATGTACAATTGGTCTACGAGCCCACTGGCCGCGTCGATGCCGGCACGCTGAAGCAACTCCCTGACAGCGAGCGTGCCCAACTCGACCGCTGAGTACCCTGACAGCGCCCCGCGGAAGCGTCCGAAGGGAGTTCTTGCATAGGCGCAGATGACCGGGGTCGGCACGAGAGCAGCGAAATGGCTCCAGCCCTTGAAAGGTACGACGAATTCAGCGCCACAATCCCTCAGTTCTCGACCGAATATCCGTAGAATTCAGCATTCTCCAAAGGCGGTCTGAGTTGCGGCTTGACCAAGATTGTGCGGACCGCCCAGAGGTCTTTGAAGATACGATAACGACTGGTTGCATCGAGATAATCGACGCCGCTCGTCCCGCCAGTTCCCATTCGTCGACCCATGATCCTCTCGACCATTCTAGCGTGTGAATGTCGCCACTTGACCATTGATTCCTCTAACTCGACCATCGCGTCGATCAACTTTCTTGGCCACGTCAGAAGGGGTAGTTCACGGTATGATTCGATGAACAGGAGGCCGGCGCGTGCACGGCTGATCTCTCCATCCGGCTTCAGGAAGTCGATTGCAGCCGCCTGCGCGGCCGCGAATCGGGCGACGCCTTTCTCGGATTCGGATGCGCCGTAGCCCGACGTCCTGCTGGCTGCTTCTTCGCCCATCAATCTGTGTGCTTCGAGATGAGCAGTCACGTAAACGGTGACCACGGATGCGTCGTCCTCGCTGTCGTAGGAGGTACCCATGATCGGGGTTCGAGAGATCCAGCGCATCAGAGAATCGAAGAGGGACGGTTTCGATGCAGCGTCTTCCAAGCGGGCGAGAATCGCCGCATCGCGCTCAGAATTCCCGGCGAGCTTGCGGAAGGTCTCGAGCGGATCCATGCCGTAGAGTCGGTCTTCATTCTTCAGCCCGAGAAGAATCTCAAACTCGCGCATCTGGAAGGATTCGAAACCAGATGCGGAGCCCAGACCATCGCGGAAGCCGAGGAATCCCTGAGGTGTCAGAGTCTCGAGAACACTCCACTGCGACTCCATCAAGCCGAAGATCTCGGTGGTGCGTCCGAGATGGTCGCAAGCGCGGGGGATCTCGTCTTCGGGCACGAGGTCCTGGCCCAGGATATTGCGGACCTCGGTGAGTTCGCGAATGATTTGCTTGAACCAGAGTTCGAAGGTCTGATGGACGATTATGAAGTGCATTTCATCGTTTGAGACGCCGCGGTTCTCGCCTTGGAGTTCGAGTAGGGCGGGAAGTTGCAGATAGTCCCCGTAAGTCCAATTGCCGTCCGAGGATGAGCCGCCCATGTACCGCGGATGCCGCTTCACGCTTGAATCATTACTCAGCCCACAGTTCCGAATCTAGAGCCGCCAAACGCTGCACTGCGCCTCGCCGAGCCATTGATACGCCCCTCTCGGTCAGACCTCTCTGATGTCTGGGCCATGTGGTGGGGCTTCGCGAGGGGGTTCCGACCTCGGGCCTATCGCCGAGTATCTTGAGGTCGAAGGTGGTCTCGTCTTGCGCGCGCCGAGCCTCGATGACGCGGCGATCTTGTTCGCCGAGGTCGACAAGAATCGCGTCTATCTGCGCGATTGGTTACCTTGGTTGGACAGGACGATGACTGCTGAGGATGAGGCCTCGTTCCTGAAGATGGCGATTGAAGACAGGGCAGCCGGGAAGGCTGCGCTCTGGTTGATTCTTGAGAACGGCGAGTTGGTCGGTACGCTCAGTCTCAACTGGATTGACGAGCAGAATCGAGGTTGTGCGGTCGGATATTGGCTGTCCGAGGAAATGACGGGCCGCGGCATCATCACGCGGAGTTGCGAGCGACTGATGCAGCATTGCTTCGAGGATGTCGGCTTCCACCGATTCGTTCTCGAGTCGGCGGTCGAGAATCGCAGTAGCCGTGCCATTGCCGAGAGATTGGGGATGCGCCAAGAAGGCGTTCACAAGGATCGTGAATGGCTCTACGATCATTGGGTCGATTCGGCTATCTACGCCATCACGGCGATGGAATGGAAATCCT
>DAHR01000004.1 GCA_002498525.1 Euryarchaeota archaeon UBA58 | reverse complement strand
TGTCCAACTTCCTCAGCGACAATGCGGTTCGCATCATCACTCGAATCATGGGACTGCTCACCGTCGTCATTGCGGCCCAGTATCTGTTCGATGGATTGGCTGCGTGGCACATGACTCTCGGCGCATGATTCCGGTTCGCCATTCTGAAATACGCGAGGTCGCTGGGCCACATCCCAAGCAGAGGTACCCGAGTGGTCAAAGGGGCTGGGATGAGGTCCCAGTGCGTAGTGCTTCGCAGGTTCGAATCCTGTCCTCTGCACCAATCATCATCATACAGTGGTGCTGAGGCAGGATATTTCCCGATTCAGAGGATGGTGACGATGTCGCCGGCTTCGACGATACCCTCGGTCAATACCTTGGCATACCAGCGCGACCAGCCAGGGTACTTCTCTTCGAAGATACGATTCGAGCGCTTGTCACTGAAAGAATCGATGATGATATTGCACGGCGGGGCGAGATTTGTCAATTCGATCAAAGCCTCGCCGACAGAGATTTCCATGCCAATCTCAAGAGCCTCCCAATCGAGCCCTTCGATGGTCAGATTCTCACCAGTAGTGCCCACATCGATCGGATGCCCCTCGGCCTGCAACCCCCGAATCTTCTCGAATGAATACAGGCAAACCGCGCGCTGTGGGCCGCCATGATATCGCAGATCATTCTGTTTATCGCCCTCAAGGCCACCATAGTGGAGCCTTGCCGAGGCGACAGGAGATTTGGGAACCCCTCCTCCGGAAGCCGCATTCACCGAGTGGACAACAGCACTCATTCCTCCACCTCCCTCAAAAGGAATGGCAGAGGAATCTCAAGCCTGTCCAACATCAGTTTGTAGCGCCCGGCATGCTCTGAACCAGGCAAGTCCATCACAAACTTACGATAGCGCCAAGCAGCGACAGAAAGCGTCGCATATCGATACAATTCAGGCATTGCAGCGTGTTCTTCAGCACTCAATACCCTCACTGATTCGTAACCCCCCAACAGGGCGTGCCAGCGCTCCTCAACAGGCTCATCGCCATCCCAACCACAGCCGATGAAGGCGACAACGAGGTCGTTGGCGAGAATATTCGAACAGACATCCTCGAAATCCAAAACAGCCTTCACGCGCCCCAAATCAGCCAGAATATTATCTTGAAATAAATCGCCGTGAATAATCCCACGAGGCAGACCTGCCGGAATCGCCTCTGCCATCCGTGCATATTCCGCCTCTAGCAGGCGCAGAAACGGACTCCAAGCCCCATTCGTATCAGCACGCTCGAACAAATCCGGCCAGATGTCCGTACCCATGTGGTAGAATTCACCGAAGCGCCCATCATCAGGAATCAAGTGAAGCCGAGCGATGATCTCACCGAGGTGCCGCATCGAAGCCAAATCCCCCGTCAACCAAGGCGCATCGACGAAGGGCAACAACATCCAAGCCAAGCCATCGACGACCATCACACTATCACCACCCTCGAAAATGAGTGGAACCGGCGTAGGCACACCATGTTGAGCAATCAGTTCGATGCATGAATTCAACATTCGAACGTCTTCGACACTTCGCTCATTCCAGACTTTCAACACCAGCCGAGAACCATCGGTCAGACTCAGAAGATAATTGGAGTTAGCCCAGCCGCCCGCCAGGATATTGATATCCAACAATTCAGCACTCCCCGCAGCGCTGAGAAGCACATTTGCCGCTTCGGCACCAACCTCTGTGTAAGCCATCTCTCTCCATTCGAAGCCAACCCCCGCTTTCATTCCATCCGGTCACGGTTAAACCGACGATGCCGAAACCACGAACACAGATGATCGTCTCACACCAGCACCGCTTCGTATTCATCAAAACGCGTAAGACCGCTGGCACGAGCATCGAGATTGCGCTTGCAGAGCACTGCGGTCCGGCTGATATCATCACGCCTATCGACGAAGTGGATGAGCAGATTCGGCGCGAGCTCGGCCACCGCGGACCTCAGAATTTCGAACTCCGCCAACCTGTATCTGGTTTGGGCGGATTGATTTCGCACTTGTTCGGGAGGAATGTCGTGAGGCATTACAACCACACGCTCGCGAGCCTGATTCGAGCGCGAATCGGGCCGCAATCATACGATTCCTAACGAAAGTTCTGCGTTGTTCGGAACCCGTGGGATCGAGCTGTTTTACTCTACTTCTGGCGCAAGAACAGGCCCAGTTCGGAGAAGTTGGACGAAGAGATGAGTTTCGCTGAGTTCGTGCGCGATACTCCTGCTGATGTGTTGAGTGATGCGCACATCTTCACGATTGATGGGGCAGCAGCCGTCGACCGTTTCGTCAGGTATGAGAATCTAACTGAAGACCTGACGACTGCTTTGGCCGAGTTGGGTCTTCCAGCGATCGATCTGCCGGGGGCCAAATCAGGCACACGGGAAACGAAGGATCACTATTCGTGGATTTTCGACAACGAATCTGAGGCGCGCATACGCGAGTTATGCACATGGGAGATTGACAATCTCGGTTACGAATTCGATGACCGTCGAGGCGATTCAGAGGAGTGAGCCGATGGTCGCCTTGAGTCGAGCGGCATGGTTCTGAGGTGTCAAACCCAGTTCTTCGATGCGCGCGAGGCCTGCTGCAGCCCATTCATTGCGGATGTCAGGATTTCGAGCCTGATCGAGGGCGGTACTCCAAGACGCCATGTCGCCGCGCTTGAGAAGACGACCGTTGACGCCGTCGACAACGGTCTCGCGATATCCCCCCTCGTCGACGAAGAGTGGAGGAACACCCAATGCCATGGCTTCGATCGGAGTCAAACCGAAGGCTTCGCCATGAGCCAAGCCAATTACTGCTGCAGCGTTGCGCATGATTGCGCGCAAGGTCTCTGAGCCAAGGCCATTGACCACTTGAACATCGACTCCACGCGACTTCCCATAAGCCTTCAGTGCGGCGACTTCAGACCACGAACCTGCACCGACTACGACCAGATCGAGGCCACTGCCCGTTAGATGGTCGATGGTTTCGTGGCTGCCTTTGAAGCGTGAGATACGACCGATTGTGAAAGCGTATGAGCCGGGTCGAGGGAAGGCATATGCGTGCTCTGCGGCATATTGCGAAACGCCTTCCTCCTCGCGACCTGCAGAATCGAAAGCTGCCGCCTCGCCAGAGCTTGCCTCGCGAGGAAATTCCGAGAGGTCGACGCTAGGATAGAGAACACCCCCATCGATACCGTAGATTCGCTTCAGGTTACTCGCCGAAAATGCGGAATTCGCACTCACACCCCACTTTGAATTCGTTCCAAATGGCTTGAAGGACGCCTCGACCCGCCTCCTTTGTTTGCCTTGCAGGAGGTGTAGAAGACGAGGTTTCCAGCCTCCACTTCCGTTGGGTTTCAGGTGGCTGACATCATCATGGATGCCGGGTTTGGATTCGAGGAAGTGCAGATGCAATGGCTTCTCCGCTGGCACGAATTGCGGGAATTCCATCGAACCATTACCACCAGTCAGGTGAACTGCATCGGCCCATACAATCGCTTCGTGAACTGCAGAAAACGTCCTCCACGCCGCCTCAGCACTGCGTTCTTGGCCTGCGTTGATCTCATTCAACAATCCTCCACGAATCTGCCACTGCTGCTCAGGACAAAGGACTTCGATGCCCATCGATTCAATCAGAGTGCGTTGCGAATCTCTAAGATTGAGGCAGGCGAAGCGGACTTCAAAAACCTCAGCGAGTGCGGGTAGATTACGCAACAAGTCACGAGCCGCACCGCCATAGACAGTCATCGCCGCCTTGACGACAAGCAGTCGCACTCCCTCACCAGCCACACACGCCCGATATGTCGAGGTGCTAAGTCTTCATCGGAGGGATGTTCGCTCTTCGATGGGGTTCAAAACACGAAGTCGTCCTCGCCAGCACAATGGGTGAGTCAGTCACTTGGCATCTCGCGTGCGTTGTATGTGAAGCGACCTATCCAGGGCTCGAGATGCGCTATCGCTGCGATTGCTCAGGCACACTCGATGTCGTTCACGATTTGAGTCACTGCACGCTCACGCGAGAGAAGCTCGATGCGCGGCTAGCCTCAAAAACCCCCCTCGATCGCTCCGGAGTCTGGCGTTTCCGCGAACTCATACTCCCCCTTGGTGAGGAGGTTCTGGAGGCAATAGCTGTCACTCGAGGAGAAGGCTCGACACATCTCTATGAGGCGAGCACTTTGGGAGCCAGGGTAGGTGTTGCGAATCTCTGGCTCAAGCACGAAGGTGAGAACCCAACAGGCTCTTTCAAAGACAGAGGAATGACCGCTGCAATCACTTTGGCAAAGCACCTCGGCATGGGCGCAGTGGCCTGTGCGAGCACGGGAAACACCTCCGCTTCGATGGCCTCCTACGCAGCGCGAGCCGGCATGGATGCCATCGTCTTCATCCCAGAAGGGGAAATCGCGTTTGGCAAACTCAGTCAATCCCTCGCCTACGGGGCCAAAACCATCCAGATCGAGGGCGATTTCGACGATGCCATGGAATTGGTTCAGAAGGTCTGTGACAGTGAAGGGATTTATCTTGTAAATTCGATAAATCCTTTCCGCATCGAAGGCCAGAAAGCGATCGGTTTCGAAATCATGCAGGACCTCGACTGGCAGGTACCGGACTGGATCGTTCTTCCGGGCGGCAACCTCGGCAACAACACGGCCATCGCCAAGGGCTTGGTCGAACTCCACCAACTCGGTATCATTCAGCGTTTACCGCGCCTCGCAGTCGTCCAGGCGGCAGGCGCGAATCCACTCTACACAGCTTGGACGAGTGGTGAAGATGTCGTCCCCGTCAAGGCAGACACCATCGCCTCGGCAATCAAGATAGGCTCGCCCGTGTCTTGGAGAAAATCGATGCGCGGTATCGAGGCATTGAACGGCGTCGTGACTGAGGTCACAGACGACCAGATCATGGATGCTAAAGCCATGGTCGACGCGGCCGGAATCGGTGCAGAACCAGCGAGCTGCGCCACCGTTGCAGGCATCAAGCGGCTCGTCGAAGAAGGCACAATCAAGCCACATGAGAAGGTTGTAGGAATTCTCACAGGACACCTTCTCAAAGACCCCGATGTCGTCGTTAATTACCACACTGAAGGCATCGAAGGCATCGAATCTCGGTACGCTAATGCTCCCATTTCGAGCAGCGCCGAGATCGATGAGATCCGCAAAATAATCCGAAGTTGAGCAACCAAATCATCGAGCGCCATAGCCTTACGCCATCGCCCGTTGATTGAAGAACAGAGGGCGGCTCCGAGAGCCGTGTTAGACCTCGCTTCAGCTGTCTTCGGAGATTTACAAACCAGCATCGTTGCAGTTTTCGGCAGCAATCTCGGCTGGTTCATCGGTCACGCATTATTGCTTGGTAGCGCACTTTTCGTCTGGCGAGCATGGAGCAATCGCGATCACATTCGCGCGAAGTCTGGCTGGAATGCTTCGACGCTCTTCGACATCGCCTCAGTCCTGGTTTTGACCTTGGTTCAATTCTTCATCTACACTGGAAGCCTCGGTTACCCGAACACCGCTTCACTGGGTCTCGCCGTAACTGGCGCACTGATGATTCGCTGGTTCGTCGACGTCGTCAACTGAGCCCCAAACCGTTTGTTTTTGGTAGATTATGTGGGGTGCGGCCGCCATTGGCGGCCGACAAGTTCTGTGTTCAATCCCCCAACCGTGAAAGGCAAAGGCGCGCCGCTCCCGCCATGGCGACCTTCGGAGACCATCCTCCTCTGCCCGAGGAGTTGGAGGAATTGTTGGCTGATGAGACAGTCTCGACGGTGTTTCTGAAGGCGGAATGCCCGCCTCGTGTCAAGGCCGGACATATCTCTAAATTGACCCTCAAAGAGTTGGATGCTGATGTTTGGGACAAGCCCGCTTTGGCGGGCTTGGCCGATGAGTTGTCGATGATAATCGAACAGCACGACGCACGTTCGGATTGCTTCGTTGAGATGGACCGCGAGGGCTGTAAGATTCTACAGATCGGCGACCTGCGCATCACCTGCGCATGGCCGCCGTTCTCGGACGCTTGGGAAATCACCGTGGTGCGTCCGGTGGCACATCTGAAAATCAGTGATTATGATTTGCAGGACGAGTTGATTCGCAGGCTGTCAGACCATCACAGAGGTGTTTTCGTTGTCGGCAAACCCGGTTCAGGCAAGACCACCTTCGCTCAGGCGATCGCTGGATATCTCGACGAGGATATTGGCGCCATGGTCAAGACGATGGAAGCCCCCAGAGATCTTCAGGTTCCTCAGCGAGTCACTCAATACGCGCCGCTCGAGGGTGATCTGGAGAAGACAGCAGAAGTGATTTTCCTCGTCAGGCCGGATTTCGTAATCTTTGACGAGGTTCGCCGAGCGCGAGATTTCGAGATTTTCGGCGACGTCCGATTGGCGGGCGTCGGCCTGCTCGGCGTGACCCACGCGAACAGCGCACTGGAAGCCATTCAACGCCTCGTCGGCAAGGTCGAATTGGGGTTGATATCACAAGTGCTCGACACCGTGATCCACATCGAGAAAGGCAAGGTCCACGAGGTTCTAGAACTGAAGATGGTGGTTCGTGCGCCGACCGGAATGGAGTCGGATTTGAGCCGCCCTGTTATCGAGATCAAGCGCTTCCCGAGCGGCGAGCTGACCCACGAGATGTTCGCTTTCGGCTCCGAGATCGCAGTCGTCCCAGTCAGCGGCAAGGCCGGAGAGGGTGGTAGCCCGGCTTGGCGTATGGCGGGTGAGGAACTCAAGCGCGAAGCGACGCGACTGACCGGTATTTCGATCCTCCACGTGAAGTTTCTGACCGACGCAAGCGCCGATATCTTCGTCGACGACTCAGCGATCGGCGCCATGGTAGGTCCAGGAGGAGCTGCGATTCGCTCACTCGAGAAAGACGTCGGCGGCATCAAACTCAATGTCAAATCGGTCACCGAATTACCCCGAGCGCTTCGCAAGAAGGTCGAGCGCGATTCGTGGGGCGGCGGCGATTCAGACGAGTGGCGCTCACGTTCCGGCCGCCAATGGGAACACAGCGGCGGCAAGCGCAAAGGTCACGGTAAAGGCGGCAAAAGAGGCGGCCGAGGACGGCGTTGATCCGAACTTCAAATTCCTCTTTCTTTGCTCCATCAATCGAATACCACAAGCAAATCAGCCCTCATAGAGGGCTCGTAGGGTTCATTGCGGAGTCGAGGGTCGGCGGCTTCGATGAGTGAGGATGCAGCCAAGCCACCGGTCGTGGTCGTCAGCGATTCGACCACCATCACCAGCGGCACTGCGGTGCAAGAGAAACTCATCGCCGCGGCAAGAGTCTTCTCCAGTCTGCTGAAGCCCACTTACGGCCCACGGGGCCTTGACAAAATGCTCTACAAAACCGACGGCTCAACGGCGGTGACCAACGATGGGGCGAAGATCGTGGCGGAGTTGATGGTCAGGCATCCAGCTGCGAAAATGATGGTTTCGATGGGAAATTCGCAGGAAGAGGCGTGCGGCGACGGGGTCACGACGACGATGTTGCTCTGCGGGGCTCTGCTTGAAGAAGCCAACAATCTACTCTCCAAAGGACTCCACCCTCTGACTCTGATTGAGGGGTATCGAACCGCCCTGGATGCGGCGCGGCAACAGATGGATGATGATACGGTCAGCATCGACGACGAGCGGCTACTCGGCGTCGTGTATACTGCTTTGACAGGCAAGGGCGCTGAGGCGGCGATTGATTTGTTCGCGCCCTTGGTGGCAGATGCTCTTTCAGCGCTCAAAGCGAATGTCGAGAATCCGAGCGCTGAGCATGTGGCGATGTACAAGATTGGCTCTGGCGGATTGCGCGACAGCCGTTTAGTACGCGGAATCGTGGTGCAGCGCCGAGTGCTGATGGACACGCTTCCCAACGACTTGAAGGAGGCGCCGACCGCAGTCATCGGTGGCGATTTGAAAATCCGAAAAATGACTCGCAGCGCTGAGATTCAGATAACTTCAGCCGACCAGATGGACGGCTTCATCAGCGCTGAGAAAGAGCGCAAGAAGGCGCTGGCCGCCGCACTTATCGAGAGTGGCGCCAAGCTGATTCTGTGCGGCGGCGAGATTGACCGCGACATTCTGCATAGATTGACCGATGAAGGGATCCTCGCGGTCGGTGAACTCGACGAATCAGAACTTCACAATGCCGCAGAAGCGACCGGCGCGACAATCGTCGACTCAATTCTTGATATTGGAGCCGATGACCTCGGCCTCGCCGGCAGTGTTCACTGGGAGCGTCGTCAATCGAGTGACCAAGTCGAGGACATCATCACCATCGACGATTGTATCGATCCAAGCGTCGTAACCATCGCGGTCGGCGGCTCTGGTGAGACGGCGACAGAAGAGATCATCCGCGGTCTCCACGACGCGCTCCGCGCAACCTCAATAGCTCTCGAAACAGGTGAATTGCTCCCCGGTGCAGGCGCGACCCATGCACGCATAGCCCACGCAGTCAGACGCGCCAGCGAAGCCGAATCCGGCCGCGCTCGCCTAGGAATGGATGCCTTTGCGCGTGCCATGGAGACGATCCCTGCTACACTCGCGGAAAACTCAGGCAAAGACTCGCTTGACGCTGTGCTCGAGATGCGCGCTGCCGCGGTCAACGAAGAAGCAGGGATCCACGGTGTGCTGGTAGGCGGCGAAGTCGGCGAAGTGAATGGCGTGTGGCATCCCAGAGCGGTTATCGAAGAGGGATTGGAATCAGCGGTTGTGACTGCGATGAGCATGCTGCGAATCGACCAGGTCATCAGCGCGCGCGGTGACTGAGAATCTCGCTCACGAACTCTTCAAGTCCCGATTGTCTACGCAGGGTCATCCCTTTGGGATGGTATCACCGATGGCAACCCCCCGTGCTCTTCTCAGCGTCTTCCAAAAAGACGGAATCGTCGAACTCGGACAGGCACTGCACGACCTAGGCTGGCAATTGCTCTCGACTGGCGGGACCTCTCGCGTTCTGGCTGAGGCCGGATTGCCGGTCATCGATGTCAGTGAGGCCACCGGTCATCCGGAGTGTTTCGACGGACGGGTGAAAACGCTGCATCCCGCCGTTCACGGTGGAATTCTGGTCCGTCGCGACCGTCAGGACGACATGGAAACTCTCGCCGAACTGGGCTATGGGACTATCGATCTCGTCTGCGTCAATCTCTATCCATTCGAGGCGGTTGCTGCCAGGCGACCGCCGGTTTCAGACGCAGAATTGATCGAGATGATCGACATCGGCGGGCCGACGATGATTCGCAGTGCTGCGAAGAATCACAAGGACGTCTTGGTGGTGACTTCACCTGGGCAATATGAGGGCGTTCTGGCGGCTCTGGGCGGTGCTGGTGGCGCTCCTTCAGGAGTTGAATTAGGGGCTCGAAAACAACTTGCTTTGGAGGCATTTCAGCGCACTGCGGCTTATGATGCGGCGGTTTCGAGCGAGTTGGAAGCACGGTTCAACAGCCCTGATGTGCCGAGCCGCATCCACGTTGCGAGCGAGGTGGGCGTCAGCTTGCGTTATGGCGAGAATCCGCATCAGCCGGCCGCCTTCTACGCTGCTGATTCCGCTTCTGCAAACGGCCCGAAAGGGCTGGCGGCGGCTATTCAACACGGTGGCAAGGAATTGTCATTCAACAATTATCTCGACCTCGATGGGGCGCTTCGAATCGCGCGTGGATTGCTTTGCGACGTCGAGGACGCGCGCCGCCATGGTTGTGTCATCATCAAGCACACGAATCCTTGCGGGGCAGCAGTTGACGCAACCCAGGTCGGTGCTTGGCAGAATGCTCTTGCGAGCGATGCTGAGTCAGCTTTCGGTTGTGTAATCGCCTTTACCGAGGTTGTCGGAATAGCGACGGCCGAAGCAATCGGTGGACATTTTCTCGAATGCATAATCGCCCCTGGTTACGAGCCCGAGGCGCTTGCTTTGTTGTCCGAGAAAAAGAACCGACGTATGTTGACTCTGGCGGATTTCGAACCACGTGTTGATGAGGTTCGAATCAGACAACTCGACGGTGGTTGGGTAGCCCAAGTCCAAGGCCCACCAAGCGTTGACTGGTCGGCTGTTCGCTGCGTCACGAAGGTGACTACAAGCCCTGATTTGGTCGCCCTCGCGCGCTTCGGCTCAACCGTTCTGTCAGAAGTCAAATCAAATTCAATCGTTCTCGTGGCTCAGACCGAGAGCGGCTTCGCGACTGTTGGGGTCGGTCCTGGCCAGACCAGTCGCGTCGAGGCGGTTCACATCGCTGCTCGCCGCGCCGGCGGCCGAGCACGGGGCTCGATGATGGTCTCAGACGCCTTCTTCCCATTCCGTGATGGCATCGATGCCGCGCACGAGATCGGTGTGGCAACGGTGGTTCAACCGGGAGGCTCGATGCGCGATCAGGAATGCATCGACGCCGCAGACGAGAACGGCATGGCGATGCTCTTCACCGGCCAGCGTCTCTTCCTCCATTGAGCGAGAGTGCGAAGTGCAGTCACTCCGAATGACGAATCATTGAATCGTGAATTGCCCAGCACGAGCAATGTGCGAATGGGCGCTGTCTGCATTCTCTTACTTCTCCTTCTAGCCCCGCAGCAGGCTGCCTAGAGGAAGCCCCAAACGGGCCGACTTACGATTGCGAGGGCGATAATCCACCACCACTCTACGTCGGCTGTGAATTCAAGCCCGCGTAGGCACTCTTTTCGCAAGCCACCAGACACCGATTGCCCAGACGATTGCGATGGTAACCTGCCCATATCCCGGGTCTCCCGCAAGGGTTGTGATGTGAATCGAAATCGCCGACATGATGGTGATGAAAGCGATGATTCCCCTCTTGGCGTGCCGGGGCAGGGTCTTGCCCGCCGCATAGTAATCGAAGACCTTGGCTCCGACGAAACGGTTTGTCAGCGTCCAGCGGAAGAAAGCCTCATCAGAGAGGCTGAAGAGATAGGCTGCTGGAACCATCCACGATACCGTTGGCCAGCCGGGTACGAAGATTCCGATGAAGGCACAGCCTACGAAGAGTGAGCCGATCGCGACATAGATTCGGCGTCGCATGGGTGTTGTTTTTCGAGCGTAATGCTCAATCACATCATCGACCGTCTCTAGATGTTCCACATCTTACTGGCACCGACATTGGGTGATAAAATGAGAGGCGAGGGCCGTGTGTTGCTCACGCCCCAATTCTCAAGCCGAAGTTTGGTCACGCCGAGGCATGGAAGGGGGCTACGTGCTGCCGCGCGTCGGCACTGTCGATGACCCGCTCCGGCTCGCAGTGTTGATTTCTGGCGGCGGCTCGGGACTCGCCGCGCTGCTGACTCATCAGGAGGTCGCGGCCCGCCTTCATCGAACGGTGCTGGTTGTGGCGGATGGGGATGCGGGCGGTTTGGAGCATGGCCGTGGGCTAGGTATTCCGAGCAAGACGATTTCATTGCCAAATGTCTCCGACAAGGTTGAGCAACGGCTCGCTCATGAGGCGTTGGTGCTCGCCGAATTGGAGGCTGCAGAAATCGAATGCGTCGTCCTTTCTGGCTACATGCGAATTCTGACACCGTCCTTCGTCAAGCGCTGGAAAGGACGGCTGGTCAACATCCACCCCTCGCTGCTGCCGAAGTACCCAGGCGCCCATGCGCACCGTGACGCTCTGGCAGATGGAGCGAAGGTCTCGGGCTGTACCGTTCACCTCGTCAACGAAGGCGTGGACAGTGGGTATATTCTGGCAGCCGAGGAGGTCCCTGTTTTGGACGGAGATAGTGAAGAAGACTTGCAGGAACGCGTCAAGAAGGTCGAGCAAATCCTCTATCCAGAAGTTCTGGACCAGCTCGCAGCAGGCGCATTCTCAGTCTAAGTCGGCGGGTCTGTTGAGATTGCGAAGAATCGCCCTATCCTCTAGCAGAAGCGAGTGTTGCATCTGTGTGAATTGTACGTGCAGAGGACGGCGGTCTTGGTTTATCGCCTGCCCGACGACGCTTGGTCGAATCAGAGCGAGCAGGGGGTGCATTCGCTCTCCATCAGTAGGCACCGCGAGGGCATCTTCCTCAGCCAGCGCGCCGGACAGCGCGCTGAACATCTCAGGGGTCACCCAAGGCACATCGACCGGTGCGAGTTGCAGAGTCTCGAGATCTTGACTCATCGGGTCTTCGATGGCTTCGATGAGAGCCTCGATCGGGCCTGCATGAGGTGAAGCATCCAATACCCATTCGACATCGAGCCCATCCGGCAGAGTCTCGCCATAGTGCTCGATGTCTTCAGGGCTCGACACAGCGATACGAATCGTCTCGAGACCAGCTTCGGCCAGAGCAGAAGCCACCCTTGCAATGCAGCTCTGGCCATCGATCTCGATCAGTGCTTTGTCACGCCCCATGCGTCGACTGCGCCCACCGGCCAGAAGCAACGAGCGCATCGGATCACCGCAACTCATCGAGGCGCCGCATGGCGTGATTAATCTCCTCGATGAGGTCATTCGCGCGCGCCAACAGAGTCATCCTATCCTTGCGCCCATCACTTCTCTCCAGCCAGCGCATCAGTTGGCGAATGTCTTGTGAATCGCGTTGAATCGTCCACTCGAGAACCTGTTCAGCGACGGGGTCGTCAGAGGGCAGGAGTCTTTCAGCCACGGGCAGCGGCTGCACTCGTGACGCATGAACTTGGCTCAAGGTGCGGTCAATCTGGCTTTGATTCGACCCAACAATGAATCCCCCGGAGGAACGCTCACACGGCCGACCACAGCGGCTATCTCCTCGCTCAGTCTCTCGCCCCTCGTGGTGCCAACGTGGATTGTCAGGAGGGCAAGATGACCGAGAATCACCTTGCCATCACACCATTCGATTAGCAACGCCTCGGAAGGCATCGCCCGCCCTGCGCGAAGCAGTTCCTCAATGCTGAGGAGCAAGGCTTCAGCCGGCTCTTTTTTGGAAATCAATGAGGCTAGTAGGCTCCATGGTTCGGTGTTGAGTTTGGTGTGATTCAGGTTGGCCAGAAGCAGAGCTGCGAGCGCCACATCCTCGCGGCCGTGGCGTTTCCACAGTCGCTTTGTCAGCTTGAGGAGAGTAGTTTGGTTGGCGGCTCCGCCAGTCAACAGCCATGATGCGATGCGGCGCAGGTTGGCGTCTGGAGTTCCCAGATGGAAGGAATAACCGGCGGCGGCTCCGAACCTGTCGGTGCTCGATTTCATGATCAGGGCCGGCACACCGATAGGGTAGGCTGCGCGCACCGTCTTAGCCAGTCTTCGGGCTGATCGGTGCGCGCGCGTTGGGATTTCATCGAGAAAATCGTCGAGTGGGTCATCGGCCATTGCCTCACCTCATTGAACTCCTCAATTCTGCAGCCTGATTTCATCGAATATCGTTCCGATTCTATCGAGCGTGTCGTCTAATCGCATTCGAATCTCCTCCGCGACAGTGCGATGGACGACGTGTTCGAGTTGTCGGTCCATGCTGCGAGCGATGGCACGATGTTCGGCATCATCGATGGCGAATGAGTGACGCAGATAGGCGACGAGAATCAGTTCATCCTCGGAGCGATCCGTGTGCAGAAGGAAAGCCTCGAGGACCTGCTCATAGACTCGGCGAGTCTCTTCCAGACCGAGAACCGTCCCTGTTGCAAGATCCTCGCCGGCCACGACCGCGTCATAGACGCGTTTCGGGTCATTCTCTTCCAAGCGCAGGGCGTGAGCCATCTTGACCAGCAGGCGCTTCTCGCCATTCGACAATTGACCATCGCCCAGCGCCAGTTGCACAGCCCCTCTGAAGACGGCGACGCGGTCGGGCTCAACCCACTCCATGGCGCCATACCAGCGCTCCATCCCTTAATTGGTTGGCGTGTGGGAGTAGTGAGAATGGGGGCAAGGGAACCATCAGATTCGCTGAAGAATATCTCACTTCAGAGCGCACCGAGAGGCGGATAAACGATGTCAGGTGAAGACGGAGCGTTCAAAGGGGAACGTCGATTCGGATGGTTCGCAGGATTCCTGTCACACTCGCGGGTGCTGAGCACCCATTTACTGAACCGCCATAGGCGGAAAACAGCGCGAGGCCCCCGAGTGGGGCCGGCTGACTGCAGGAGAGAAAAGAAATGACAAATGAAGGAAAATACAAGATTCAAGCGACAATCAAGGCGGACGGCACAGTCGCTCGCAAGGATGTCATAGGGGCGATCTTCGGGCAGACAGAGGGTCTGCTCGGGGAGGAGTTGCAATTACGAAAGTTGCTGCGAACCGGACGCATCGGGCACGTCGACGTGAATCTCAACAACCACAAGGGTCGAGTCAAGGGTGAAATCATCCTGACTTCGTCCCTCGACCAGGTCAGCACCGCGGTTATCGGTGCTGCACTCGAGACGATTGATAGAATCGGTCCGTGCAAAGCGATAATTCGCGTGCAGAAGATCGAGAACATGTATTCAGCGAAGCGCGACACGATCATCGATCGTGCGAAGATGCTGCTGATGGAGATGATACAGGCCGGTGCGGATGAATCGAAGAACATCATCGACGAGGTTGCCGCGGTTCTGACCCTCGATACAGAGGTAGAGTTCCACGGCATGACCGCTGGACCGAACGTCAAGGATTCCGAAGGGATCATCATCGTTGAAGGACGCAATGATGTTCGTAACCTGCTGAAGTTCGGATTCAAGAATGCGATTGCGACGATGGGGTCCGGCATCAAGCCGGAACTCATCGAGCTGGCGAAAAAGAAGAAGAATGTCACCGCCTTCCTCGATGGAGACCGCGGCGGGCGCCTCTTGCTGATGGAGATCAGTGGCGGCCTCGGCAAGTCGTTGACGCATGTCGCCACGGCGCCGCAGAGTCGCGAGGTCGAACACCTTGAAGGCAAGGTCGTCACCAAGTGTCTGAAACAGAAGGAGATTGCTAACAAGGTCGTCTCGCGGATTCAAGCAAACCTCGCGAAGGAAGATGACGCGGCCGTCGGCCGCGGCACGGTAACACTCGAAGCGCCCGATGATGTCAGGGGCTGGGCAGGAATGCTCGACGGCCTCAAGCGGAATCAAGCAGTGATAGTCCTCGAAGACGGCTCCGGCACCGCCCCAGTTGGTGCGGCAGGCCTTGAGGCGGCTCTCGGGGAAGCTGAAGGCGCCACTGGCCTAGTCTTCGCAGGCAAGGTCAACAATCGCATCTTCGAGCTCGCGTCCGGCGCGGGAATCGCAAGCGTGCTCGGCAAGTCAATCGGAGAAGTATCTCTGCAGGGCGGCGTTCAGGCTTACTCAGTCAAAGACCTCTGATTCAACCATTCAGACAACGAAGGGCGGTTCCATGTCCCCGGCGGGACATAGTCCCGCCTCTAATTGGGATGAGGATGCGCTCGCCGACAGAAGGCATCAAAAGGGCCACAGGTCCGTTGAAGGCGATGGAACAGTCCACTGCTGGCATACTCGCATTGTATGCACTTCTGGGAATGGCTATCGCAATCCTCTGGCTCCGTCACCAACAGGTGCTGCGGCAGCGAGACAGCATCCGTGACAGAGTAGGATCCCTCGAAGGAGACCTGACTGCGACGGCGCAACGACTCGACCTTCTATCGCGCGGTGTCGACACCGTCATCGGGCCGACTCCTGAACTACACGGATTATTGGGGATTCACAGGTCATTGGAGACTGCCGAATCGCTGCTCTTCGAACAGGCTGTTGAAGTCAGTTCCTCTGAATCATGCGCCATCGCCACCCATGCCGTTAGAGCCGTGCTCGAGAGTCAGGCGGAGTCTGATGCTGCTGATTCCGAAGAAGTCATGCTAGCCGGGCTCGCTCCCTTGGTGGAGCGAATCGGAAACATGCTCGACGCGGCGGAGATGAAGGCAGAGGATCTCGAGCTGACAGGCCCTGAACAGCGCCGCATGGGTGAGTTGTTCCACGCTATCGAGAGAACCGATCAGGCTGCTGAGTGTTATCGGCGGGCTCATGAGTTGGGTGCAGAGGACGCTTCGGCGCTGCGCTCACTGGCGACGATCCAGCGTGAAGCAGGCGAAGTCGAGGCCCTCGATCGAAGTCTTGAGAGACTCCTTGCCATAGATCCGGACGATGTAGAGGTCCTGAAGGAACAGGCCTTGCTGCTATCGGGTACAGATGTCGAACGAGTCGTCCGTAATCGCAGACGCCTCGAGGCATTGGGTATCGAGAGCACCGAAACCCGAGACGAAGCCAGCATCGCGGACCTTGCGAGTCGCGCTCACGAGACTCGCAGGGAAATTGATCCACTCAGCAATGAGCCTACCACGTCCTCTGGCTGGGTCGAGCGGGCCGCCAAACTGATGCTGCTCGGCGAGGTTTCCGTAGCCTTGGAATCCATCGAGAAGGCACTGGAGTTGGATCAGACCGACCCAGATGCATGGTTGCTCCATGCACGATTGCTCTCTGCAGGAGAGGGTCGAACATCGGAAGCCATCCAGAGTGTGCGCAGGGCTGTTGCCTTGGGTGAATACGGCATCTTGCTCGAGGCGGAGATTCTTGAGAACGACGGCCGCCTCGACGCCGCACGCGAAGTCCTCGAGAATCATCTAAAGAATGACCCAGGTGACCCAGAAGCGCGTGGCCGGCTCGCACTCATCTTACTGAGGGCAGGATCACCAGATTGGGCCAGAGACGTCCTGAACCAAGCCTCCGAATTGTCTTGGGAATCTGCTGCTTTGCACGTCATGGACGGTCGCCTGCATCTGGAGACGGCTGAAGAGCATCTGGGCAGCACAGGCACGCATGATGAGATGACGCTTCTGCAGGCTCTGACCGCATTCGACGAAGCCATCGAGAGAGACCGAGAATCTGGTCTGGCATGGTTGGGGCGCTCTCGCACCCTGCGTTATCAGGCGTTGTGGGATGAATCTGAAGTTGCGCTCATCAGAGCCCGCCGACTCATCCCCGATCATCCCTCGATACCACTTGAAGAGGCGAGGCTGTGCCTCGAACTGGGTCGCTATGACCAAGCCAACACCATGCTGGCAGAAGCAGCGACACGCCTTCACAATCACCCTTCAATCGCTTTCGTCCGCGGCCTCATCGCAGCGCGTCAAGGCCGTCTCAGCGAAGCACAAAGCATGTTCACCAAGGTTCTCGACGCCGAACCGAAGCATTCTCGTGCGCGCCTGAATCGATGTGCTGCAGCCCTGTTACGCGAAGATCTGAGCACCGCACTAGACGATGCGAACGAACTCGTCGAGACCCACCCCAACTTCGATCTCGCCCGCCAGCGGCGGGCTGAGATATTGATGAATCTGGCAGATTGGCCAGAGGCCGCGGCAGAACTCCGCCGTCTCTCCGAGCGCAACCCGACTCACACGATGGCGCTCGTTCACCTCGGAACCTGCCTCATCGCCATGGACCGAGCGGAGCAGGCCGAGATTCCCCTCAACAAGGCGCTCAAGATCGACCCCGAACACTCGGATGCGTGGTATCAGAGAGGCCTGCTCTACCTCGACTTTGGTAGAATCGAAGAAGCTCAATCAGACTTCCAGAGCGCTGCCGACTGCGATGAGAAACACCTCGATGCACGTCTTCGCCTCGCTGCAATCCTCCACGATGGCGAGGATCTCGGAGCCGTAGCAGCCGCATGGCGAGAAGTCCTCGATATCGATCCTGAGCACAAATTGGCTCGGCGACGTCTCGAAGAGACTCGTGATAAAGTAGCAGCTCAAGCGTCCCGGATCAGGGCGCAGGATTGAACCGCAGAACGACCCAAATCGGCGCCCAGAATCGAATCACAACCGCTACCAATCACGACGTAGTATTGAACCGCAGAACGGCCCGTGGCCACACCATGACGAGAGCCGGAATTGAACCAGGGGACGCCGCACCCCACTTCCAACTACCGAATGCAAACAGCGCCGCAGGCGCATCCTCGATGGCCCTCGCCGACATCATGCAAGAGTCCGGCGCCATCGTCTTATTCACTTGCAACCATTGCCCATATGTGGTCGGGTCCGAGGCACGCATAGAAGCCATCGCAAGCAAGGCGAAGGGTGCCGGTTTAGGCTTCGCAGGCATCAATTCCAACGACCCAGTGATGTACGAATCTGACGATTGGTCGCACATGCTCAAACGTGCCAACAGGGGCATGACATACGCCTACCTGCACGACGCCAGCCAAGATATCGCACACGCCTATGGGGCCGAGCGAACACCTGAATTCTACCTGCTTGATGCGGCCGGTATCGTGGTGTATCGCGGCCGCCTCGACGACTCGCCGCGCGATCCGAGACACGCCACCACAAGCGAGCTTTCCGACGCCATCGACGCGCTCGTCAAAGGCGGAGTCGTCGCCAAACCAAGAACCGACTCGATCGGCTGCTCGGTCAAATGGAAGCAATAGGTGCGTACATGCGCGTCACATCTCCCAAGAAAATGGGGCTACCCGCTCGATTCTTCGTGACCATGCTACGCTTAGCCCCAGGTCGGTTACAGAACCGAATGTGGAAGTGGTGGTACCAGAAATTAGCCAAGGCAAACGACGAATCCGATTTTCGTTTCATGAATTATGGATTCGAAGATGATAACAGGCCCGAGTTAGATTCTGATGATGAGCCGAATCGAATGTTCATACAACTATACTCGATGAACATTCGAGGAGTCGACATCGGAGGAAAACAAGTCCTCGAAGTAGGATCTGGGCGGGGAGGTGGAGCCAGTTGGATAGCGAAGACACACACTCCTGCCAAACTTACTGGAGTGGATTTCTCAGCAGAAGCAGTCGGCCATTGCAAGCGATGGTATTCCACTCAAACCAACCTTCAGTTCATCGAAGGTAATGCACAGGACTTGCCTTTTGAAAACGAATCCTTCGACGTTGTATACAATGTGGAATCGTCACACTGCTACGGTGATATGGGTGCATTCGTAGAGCAAGCATACCGTGTTCTCAAGCCAGGTGGGATGTTTTGTTGGACAGATCTCAGAGATGCCAAAACCATGGCTTCACTCCCAGCCTTATTCGAATCGAAAGGATTTGAAATAGTTGAATCAGCAGATGTTGTTGAAGAGGTTATCAGAGCCCTTGACGAAATTAACGAGACGAAGATGAAAGCAATCGAAGAGAAGGTGCCAAAATCTGTTCGTCGAAGCTTCGAGACCTTCGCCGGAGTCAAAGGAACTCCCGTCTATGAGGGATTTGTTAGTGGCTCAATGGCCTATCACAGGCACTTGATGCGCAAGCCGTAATCATACTCCTGAGAGCAAAACTCACTTCCACTCACTCTTCTTTTTCGAAACAATATCTCGGATTTTCTTCCCTGCTTCGACCCCTGACTTTTTTGCAGAAGACAGAGCTTGCTTTGCTTTAGGCGCAGCAATTGCTGCCGCTATTCCCGCTACACCAACTAATGCAAGGCCCTTCCCAAGGTGTTTTCGAAGAAACTCCATATCATTCTCGGAAAGTGTTTGCAGTATCTTGAGGCGGGCTTCTGGGTTTGTTTCTTCAGATGCAGCATTGAGATCCTTTATTTCACGGTTCAGTCTATTGATTTCATTCTTCTTTCTTTGGTTTTCTTTCTTCGACATTTCTGCTTCCAAAGCGGCTTTCTTTGCAGCATTTTTCTGCCTAAGAAACGCCTCATAAACCGTCGAATCAACCTTTTCTTTTTGTCTTAATTTACGGCCATCAGCATGTGTTCGTGCATAGCAGTTTGGCTTGATATGATTTGTCCGGCCACATCTGGAACATTTTCTACTCCTTCTTCTTGTAGCCTGTTTTTTCTTTAATGTAGATATTTTTTTTTCGAGTTTGTTTATTTCTCTAGAGGACATATTTACCTTGCACCAAGAACCACCTCTGACATTCCTTACACCATATTTCTTCATGGTTTCAAGAGTAATTCGGTCCTCATCAGACACTCTCAACCCTTCATTGAATGACAAAACAGGTTTTGTTTTCTGAGGGGGGTACTTTTTTGTCCATGCAGCACCCTTTCCATCGATATGCTGCAAAACCCTCTTCACATTCCGTCTAGTCATTCCAACGTAGTATTTGCCGCGCTCTAGCTTTAGAACATAGATTGCGACCATGAATGCGGGAGACAGCCGCAACCAATCAACTAATCGCCAATCATACCGTAGCCGTAATCAGTACTGTTCGAGGACTAATTCGGTTTGAGTCGAAGTGATGTCACCAGGCGCTGTAAGCCACATCCGATCGAGT
>DAHR01000013.1:257419-269919 GCA_002498525.1 Euryarchaeota archaeon UBA58 | reverse complement strand
CCTCAGAATCTGTCCTTGCGTCACCATGAAGGGGTTTCTCGCGGAGCGAGGGCCATGCCGGAGTTACCCGAGGTCGAGACGGTTCGCAATGGCCTGATCCCTCACCTTGTGGGGCGCCGGATTTCCTTCGTTGACCTGCGTCGGGATGATCTGCGGTTTCCTTTTCCGAATGGCTTCGAGGAGGGCTTGACCGATTCGCGTGTCGAAGCCATCGACAGGCGTTCGAAGTATCTGTTGTTTCGTCTGGATAACGGCTTGACTTGGTTGAGCCATTTGGGGATGACCGGGGTCTGGACTATCGATTCTGATGGTGAGGGGAAGCACGACCACGTTCATATCGAGTTCGACGATGGGGCGGTGACCGCGACCTACACCGACCATCGACGGTTTGGGGTAATGGATCTGTTTGCTACCGAGGACGAATGCGAGCAGAAGTTGTTGGCCGGCCTCGGGCCAGAACCGCTGACCGCTGAGTTCACGATTTTGGCTCTGAAAGATGCGCTGAACGGTCGGAGAACACCTATCAAGACGGCGCTGCTCGATCAGCGAATCGTTGCTGGATTGGGCAATATCTACGTCAGCGAGATCCTCCATCGAGCCCACGTTTCGCCGCTCAAGACCGCGGCGGTCGTGGCTGGCAAGAGTGGGCGAATCAGCGTGGCGATAGAGCGGATTCACAGACAGACCAACGAGGTGATATTCGAGGCGATCGAGGCCGGTGGCTCAACGATCTCGGACTTCCGAGGTGTCTCGGGCTCGGGCGACCTCGGCTATTTCCCGCACCGATTCACCGTCTTCAATCGGGAGGGCGAGCCCTGCAAGAACAACTCCTGCGCCGGCACGATTCGACGGATTGTCCAATCGGGCCGCTCAACCTTTTACTGTCCTAAATGCCAACGCTGATTCATCCCAACAAGGCTTTGGCGACGGCGAGTTGCAACCTCACAGGCGCAAGCCGCGTAATCAACGGAAGCGGTTTGTTCATCAAGCCGGGAATCACCTCTCGCCGCCCCTTCCGCATCGCTTTCACGGCAATCTCTGCGACCTTCTCAGCCGGCACCGCTGTCGACCTCTCCATGGCGCCGAAATCAAGCCCCGCGACCTCCTGAAACCCAGTCTCTACGAAGCCAGGACAGAGGGCGGTGACGCTGACGCCTTTGGGGCGGAGTTCGTCGTGTAGCGCGCGTGAGAAACTCAGAACGTAGGCCTTCGTGGCGCAGTAGACAGCCATCCCTGGACCAGGAGTGAAAGCGGCGATTGAGGCCACGTTGAGGATGCGTCCACGACCTTTTCCGGCCATTTTTTTTCCATAATGACGTGACAGATGTGTGAGAGCTCTGACGTTGAGATCGATCATCGAAAGTTGCCCGTCGGTGTCGCGCTCGATGGTGCTCCCTGCGAATCCGAATCCTGCGTTATTGACGACGATATCGACTTCACCTGCAGCTGCAATCAACGCCTTCACTCCACCGACACTTGCCAGATCAGATACGACGACCTCAGACTGGACACCGTGCTTGTCGGCTAATTCTGTTTTGAGGGCCTCGAGCTCTGCTCGCCTTCGGGCGCAGAGTACGAGGTTGCAGCCCTGCGCCGCTAGTATTCGGGCGATTTCTCGGCCGATCCCGCTCGATGCGCCGGTCACCAATGCTCTCTCGATAGGTATTGATTGGGGGCTCATCTCAGGATTCGATTGACTCAATTCGGGCATGATTCTCGACGGCTGATGCGGGCTGGCGTAATCAACTGATTCGTTCCTTTGGGTCTTGCGCATTTAGCCGATTTGATGCATGGATGGGCAAGTATAAACTCCTTCTTACACCCAGCATATATTCTTGGGATTGAGCTGAATTTGACCAGGCTGGCAACCCTTGATATAGGCTCGCGTCAACTGAAGATCTTACCGACAAAGGGCGATTACCGCCGACGCAATCTGGACAGCCCTACGAGGGCTGAACGAATGCTCAGTGGCGAGTCGGATGGGTTGTTGGATCGGGCAAAACGGAGATGATAAAATGAGTAAAGACACAATTACAAAGACGACATGGACTCTCACGGTTATCCGTGACTATGAGTCCGGAATGACTGGCGAAATAGAAGAGGCGAAGTTCGCCTTTGGGCGCACTTCGAACGAGATGAGCAATGAATGCCGCTACAGGTTGAAGCTACCGACCGGGCTCATCCACTTGTTGAAGCGGGCGAAGTTGAGCGAAGAAGCGCTCGAGACGGGCTTCATGATCGAGATGACCGGAAGCCCACAGAAGGAAGACGACTGGGAACTCTGCAAATTCACAATTTCCGTGATGCAACTAATCCCCGAAATCGGAGTCGGCCCGGTTCGCGGACTGTATGCTGTCGAAGGCAGTGCGTCTGTCTTCGAGATGGTCGACCTCGCACCGCCGTACGCACCATCGAGCCTGCCGACGAAGTTGTGGGTTCGCGTCTCGGAATTGCCAGCGCCAACGCTAGCTTGGGTTCTGAGCAAGGAATACCTCGACGGTGGCGATACCGAACAGATGTCGCTGCACGCGTGGTTCGACTTCGGCGATGCCAAGCCGAAGCAGGCCGACGAAGATGGTGAGGACAAGGCGTTGCCGTTACCCGGCCCATCGAACAAAGCCTACGACTTCTTCTGACACTCTGAGGCCGGCGAATGTTGATGAGCGTCCGAGTTAGGGCAAAGGTATGACAGAGCATTCGATGCAACAGAAATTGATGACGGAATTCGTTGGGACTTTCTTCCTCGCGCTGACGATTTGTACGGCTGCAGTGCACGGAAGTGCGGGTGCCAATGCGCCTTTCGCAATCGCTGCGACGCTGATGGTGATGATCTACGCGGGCGGGCATATTTCGGGCGCACATTACAATCCTGCAGTGACGATTTCGATTTATCTACGTGGTGCTTGCCACAAGTCTGACATCGCTCCCTACATCGCCACACAGCTCGTTGCCGGGGTTCTGGCCGCTTTGGTTTCAGGTAGTTTGCTGATGCCTGATTCTGTTGTTACGGCTGCCGAATTAGAGCTTGTTCCGACTTTGGCAGCCGAGTTCCTCTTCACCTTCGCTCTCGCTTTCGTGATCCTCAATGTCGCTACCTCCGAGGCTACTGAGGGGAACGGGTACTATGGTGCTGCGATCGCTTTCGTTGTGCTGGCCGGTGCGCTGACAGTTGGCGACATCTCGCTGGCTTCGTTCAACCCTGCTGTGACCGCCTCGCTGGTCACCGCTGGAAAGATGACCCCAGCCGATTTCTGGATGCACTTCGCACCCCAACTCGCCGCCGGTGCCCTTGCAGCGTGCGCATTCAAAACGACCCAGTGAATCTTGACCATCTGGTGCTCTGCGCCAAGTACTAGAACCAGCCGTAGGCGTCGTTCAGGTAGTAGATTAGAATACCGAGTGGGACGCCATAGAATACGACTTTGAGGACGACAGTCCAGAATATGCTGCCCTCGGTACGTTTGTCGATTTCATTTGATACACCCGCACCAACACCTGCGATGACCTCCTCAGCAATACGGAACGAATCGTCAGGCATGACTCATCGAACCCTCGCTAAGTATTAAGGCGATTCGACGAAGATTGGGCAAAGTCAAGGTGATCATTCAGTGTTTGAAATGTCCTCGCCGCGCTATGCGCGGCGAGGGTTACATGTTGCGTCGGAATTTTCCGCCGGTCTCGAACAATGCCTGAGTGACTTGCCCAACAGTGCAGTGTTCGACTATTTCCATCATGACATCGAAGAGATTGCCGCCGTCTCTAGCGACTTGCTTGAGTTTCGCTAGGTCAGCCTCCGCCTCCGCCGCGTGAGCCTTCTTGAACTCGATATTTCGCTCGATGACCATCAATTTCTCAGCCTTGTCAGAGCGTGTCACATTCATGTCGAACGAGTCTGCATCTTCAGCAGACAGGCTCGTTGCATCAGGGTTCAGGAAGGTGTTGACGCCAACTATAGGCAATTCACCAGAGTGCTTCCGGTGTTCGTAAACCATCGATTCATCCTGGATTCGATTGCGCTGGAAATTGACTTCCAAAGCTCCCAAAACGCCACCACGCCTGTGCATCTCTTCGAAGAGCCGCAGAATCTCCTCTTCGACAGTCGAGGTCAACCACTCGGCGAGGAATGAGCCCTGCAGTGGGTTCTCATTGGCCAACCAACCGTACTCTTTGGCGAGAATCAATTGGATCGCGATAGCATCCCGAACCGTCTCTTCGGTAGGCGTCCCGAACGCCTCATCTCGCGAATTCGTATGCAAAGAATTGGCATTGTCAGCCAGTGCGTACAGAGCCTGTAAAGTCGTCCTGAAGTCGTTGAAAGTGAACTCCTGTGCATGCAGACTCCGCCCACTCGATTGAATGTGATATTTCAGTTGTTGACCACGATGCCCAACATTGTAGACATCGCGCATCGCAACAGCCCATATCCGCCGCGCAACACGTCCGATGACGGCGTATTCTGGGTCCATTCCATTGGAGAAGAACCAACTGAAATTACGCAGGAATTTGTCAGGGTCGAGCCCACGGGCTCGGAACAATTCGACATAAGTCAGCCCATTACTCAGCGTCAGCGCCGCCTGAGTAATCGGGTTAGCCCCAGCCTCGGCGATGTGGTAACCGGATATGGAGACGAAGTAGTGGTTTCGGACGTTGTTTTCGACGTAGAATTCGGCCACATCACCCATCATTCTCAGCGCCGTATCGAGATTGAAAACCAGCGTGTTCTGACCCATCGCTTCCTTCAGTTGGTCGGCTTGAACAGTGCCGCGAACAGTGCTAAGAGTCGTCGCTCGAATCTCCGCATTTTCTGCCTCCGTCGGCGCCCTTCCGTTCTCTTTTTCGAACTTCGCGACCTGCTGCCGGATGGCCACAGTGAAGAATGCCGCGAGATGCCACCAATAGTTGCCATTGATGGTTTTCGAGACCGACGTATTCGACGCACAGAGGTCAAATCCTTCGAAGAGCCGCTCCATCTCATCGATAGTCGAGATGCTGACTCCTGACTCGCAGACCTTGCCGAAGATATCGAGTCGCTCGATTGGGTCTTGGCCGTAGAGCGATGGTGAGTCGAAGGCCGTTGAGATGCGGTTGAATGGATGGCCGCTCGAGAGGTAATGGAAGCGTTTGTTGGTGCGCTCGGCGCTGCCTTCTCCGGCGAACATTCTGACCGGAAGTTCGTCCTCGCGCTTGAATGGGAAGACGCCGCCGGTGAAAGGGAAGACTCCAGGAACGTTTTCGCTGCGAATCCACTTCATCTTCTGGCCCCAATCATCCGTTTCGGGTAGTGCCACTCGGGGGAGGTCTAGTCCGGAGAGGGTTTCGGTGGTGGTATCGACAGGGATGTCCTTGCCGCGGACCGTGTAACTCGCCTTGCCCGATCTGTAATCGCTTGCGCGCGCGTCGAATTCCTTCAGCATCGCCCACGCCGCTTCGGGGATTCTGGCTCGGACTTCCTCCGCTTCTGCCGTGAGGTCAGCCGCTGATGTGAGTCGGTTCGATTTACGCATCTGTTTTGCTGCTGCTTCGAGTTGTTGCACCAGCCTGATTTGTCCTGCAATCTCGTCTGTGCGGGAATGATAGTCGCGCACCGCTGCTGCAACTTCTGCGAGGTAGCCTTGCCTTTCGGGTGGGATCGGTGCTGATCTGTGGGGTAAGCCGTCCACCCCGAGTCGGGCTTCAGCCGCCTCGAAAGTTTGTTCGTGGCGGTCGTTGAGAAGTGCTGAGAGTTGCTGCCAGAGTTGGTCGACTCCTGCATCTGCGAATTGGCTTGCTATAGTCGGGATGACTGGAAGGTCCTCGTTCTTGGCATCCCACATCTCTCTGTTTCGCTTGAATTGTTTGCGGATTTCGGTCAGTGCGTCCTCGGCTCCTGCCCGGTCGAATTTGTTGAGGACGACGATGTCGGCGAAGTCGAGTGCGGCGAGTTTCTCAAGTTGCGATGGTGCGCCGTACTCGCGTGTGGTGACGTAGAGTGAGATGTCGGCGACCTCGGTTATCGCGTCATTGCCTTGGCCGATGCCGGTGGTCTCAACGAGTATCAGATCGAAGCCTACCGCTTGGCAGGTTTCGATTGCGCGGGCGATGCAATCGGCGATTTCTCGCCCACTGCCTCGGCTTGCGAATGAGCGCATGAAGAACTTGTCATCGGCGAGTGAATTCATCCTGATTCTATCGCCCAAGAGTGCGCCACCGGTTCTCTTGCGGGTCGGGTCGGTGGCGAGCAGTGCGACTTTCGCGTCTGGATTGTCACGCCTGATTCGCAGCATCAACTCGTCAGTGAGGCTCGATTTTCCAGCCCCACCAGTGCCGGTCAGCCCTACGACTGGACAGCCAGCGCCCGCCTCAACGCTGCGGCAGCGCTCCAGAACTTCGCGGAAATGTGAGTCTGAGCCATTCTCAGCCAAAGTCAACAATTTTGCGATATCGCCATGGTCGCTGGCTGAAACTGGACTGATGAGTGAAGCGAAGCGCGCTTCGTCGAGCAAATCTCGCTTCGACGCCTCCTCAATCGCATCTCCAACCATTCCGGTAAGACCCAGATTGTGCCCATCATCGGGCGAGTAGATGCGAGCGATGCCGCCATCCTGCAGCTTCTTGATCTCCCAAGGAAGGATTGTTCCGCCGCCTCCGCCGCAGAGGAAAACGTGGTCGAATCCGGCCTCGTCGAGCAGTTGTTTGGTGTGGGTGAACATCTCCACCGCACCCCCCTGATAGGACGTAATCGCCACCGCATGTGCATCCTCCTGGATTGCCGCCCGAGCCACTTCGTCAGCGCCTCGGTCATGGCCTAGGTGAATGACTTCACAGCCCATCGATTGGAATATTCTGCGGAAGATTCCGATTGCCACGTCGTGGCCATCGAAGATCGCTGCTGCTGTGACGATTCGAAGCGGCATTGACCCTGCGTCTGCTCCATCAGAAGCCTGTGCTGTCTCGTCAGCATCGCCCCCCTTCGCTACGCTGACCATGCTCAGCCGACTTCAGAAGCCCACATGAAGTCGACGACGTGGTTTCGATGTAGAATTCCGGCTGATTCCGGGTGAGAGTTGAAGGTGGGTGAGTCGGTCCAAGGTTGATGGAGTCCGGCAAGGAGGACCACTTCTGCCCCCGAGATGGCGCACGTTTGGTACCGCCCGAAGAGTCCGACCGCTCCGCTTTCACACGCAACGGCATCTTCCACTGCGACACTTGTGCTGGGATGCTTCTGAATGCTGAAGCCGCTGAATCTGTGATCTGTGCTGAGAAACTGGGCCAGATGCACGAAGGCTTCACCGACGAGGGCACGCCAATTGCCCTCGACTGTCCATTCTGCGAGGCTCAGATGCGGGTTCGGAATTTCGCTTTCCAGCGGCTCGATGGCAGCCTGACGGAGCCGATCGAGATTGATGGCTGCCCTGATTGCACCTCGTTCTGGCTCGATTCCGGGGAGTTGCAACGGCTCTCGCCGCCCGAGGGCAATGGCGCGCGACCGGCACGAATGGAAGCCAATGCGCTCGCCGTCGTTCTGGAAATCCTCTTTCAACTGCCGGTTGTCCTGCTCTGAGCAGGAGGTGTGCGGTTGGGGGTTGGTGAGTCTGGTGCGAGCGGCGAGAATGCTGCTGACGAGGCGCAGGGATCGGGGCGTAGCACATCGGTTTTCACCGGTGATGTGGCCTCGTTCGCGACCGTTCAAGAGAGCATCTTCGAGTTGGATGCGGCATCGCTCGAGGCAGAGGAGAATCGTTTCAAATGGAAGCCATTCTTCATCGGTTTTCTGCTCATCCCTATCCTCGTAGGCGCGGCTATGGGCGGTCTTGCGGGGGGGTCAGAATTCGGAGTAGATGGTTATTATTTCGGCTGGGACGATGACCTCGTTGCTGGTGATGATGTCGAGATCGATGGGTACACATATCACACTTGGACAGCCGAGTATAACCTCCGAATCGTCCCAGATCCAGAGGCAGACGAATGGCTCTACACCAGCATCGATTTCCGCTCCGACAATCAGTGGATCTACTGCTGGGTCGAAATTGAACGCGCTTCGATCAACATCGATGATTCGGGAGTGTCGTGGAGAGAAATGGATTGTTCAGAGGATTTTCGATATCGGACACAAGTCAGTTTCGAAGATGACAAATTCACTTATGCAACAGAGTCGACGAAAACGCCAGAACAAGCAAGTGTCGATGGTCGGAAAAGCGTTGATTGGGAGTTCGAACTACTCATCAATCTCACCCCAATCATCCTCTTTCTCGGATATCCAGCGGTGATGATTGGAGCTTTCATCAAAAGCCGGAAAGAACTCGGAATCGGCATGGTCGTCGGCATCGCTCCGGCTTTCATCGCCTTCTGGATGACCTTCTTATTGATGGCGATGATGTACAACAACTTCTGACCTTTAGTAAGCCTGTTCAGAAGACACCACCGATGAGCAGTGCGGCGAAGACGAACATCAGAACACCCATCGAGCCGTCGATGTAATGCGCCTTCGCGCGCAACTTGTCGATGGCACCGGTATCGGATAGCACTGTGGCCACGCTGACGTACCAAGTGCCGTCGATGGCGAGGCCTAACGCCCCCATCCCTAGCAAGGTCTGCAGGCTCGCATCTGGCTCGATGAAGGGCGCGTAAATCGCCATCATCCAAGCGAGGATCTTCGGGTTCAACAGCGCGATCATGAAGCCCTGAACAAAGCCTTCCCTTCCACTCGGGCCGTGAGCCTCAGTGTCGACAGGTCCGGGCGGCCCAGCCTTGGCGTGCCGCAGGAACATGATTCCGAGGTAGATTAGCAGCACAGTACCGCCCCACTTCAGCACCTCCTCTGTGGCGGGATGTGCAGCGAGTGCAATCGAGAGGCCGGCAGCGGTCGAGAAGGCGTAGACACCGAAGCCGATTCCGTGGCCCACTCCGGTTGCCACTCCCATGCGCTTGCCGCCGGCCATCGTGTTGCGAATCACCACCGCGACCGAGGGTCCGGGGGACATCGCACCGAGCACGAGAACGGTGGCCAGACCCAGCCAGGCCTCTGGCGTCAATCTCTCACCGCCTCAAGCATCTGCGTACATTGCTTCGATGACGTCGGCCCAATTCTCGTTGATCTGCTTGCGTCGAATCTTCACCGTCGGCGTCAATTCACCATCATCGACGGTGAAATCACGGGGCAGAATCGCGAATTTCTTCAATTGCTCAGGATTCGAGAATTTTTGGTTCAATTCATCGACAGCCGCCTGCACCTCAGCCCGCACCTCAGCACTGCCTGTGTAGTCAGAGAAGGGGTGTCCGAGTTCATCGAGCATCGTAAATTGCTTGGCAGGATCCTTGGGGATGTCATTCGGGTCCATACCTAATTTGTCCCGCAGAATGGCACTCGCATCAAGTGTGAACAGCGCACTGCAATACTTGCGACCATCGCCGACAAGGAAGCATTGCGAGATGATTGGAATCACCTTGAAGGTCTCCTCGATTACGAGCGGAGCGATGTTCTTGCCTCCGCTTGAGACATAGATCTCCTTCTTGCGACCGGTGATCTTGACATATCCCTCAGAATCGATGGACCCAACGTCGCCGGTGTGCAACCATCCATCCGAATCGATGGCATCAGCGGTCGCCTCAGGATTGCGGTAGTATCCCTTCATCACATGAGGTCCACGAATCAGCAATTCACCGTCCGCAGCAACATCCATCTCGGTGCCTGGGAAGGGCTTTCCGACGGTCCCGATCTTGTTGTTTCCAGCATAATTCAGCGTCGCACCAGCCGTGTCTTCGGTCATTCCATAGCCTTCGAAAATTGGAATGTCCAAACTGTGGAAAAGCGTCAGAATGTCGGGGTTGATTGGAGCCGCGCCGGTGATTGAGAAGCGATTCTCAGAGAATCCGATCTTCGCCTTCAATTTGCCCTTGATCTTGCCGCTGATGACTGGAATTTTGAGCAGAATCCGCAGAATCACCTTGGCATCGAGTGCCGCCTTGATGTTTGAGTAGATCTTCTCGTAGATGCGCGGCACGCCGATGAACAGATGCGGCTGAACCTCTTTGGCATAATCGACTGCATGAACCGGCGAGTCGACGATGTGCAGGTGCATCGCTTGTCGAATGCAATATCCAGTGTCGACCAGTTGCCCGAAAACGTGTGCGAGAGGCAGCCAGGAGACGTAGCGCTCGCCTTGCTTGAAATCAAAAATATCCGATGTCGCTCCCAACTCGAATTCGAAATTCCCGTGCGTCAATTCGACACCTTTGGGATTTCCTGTCGTCCCGCTCGTGTAGATCAACGAACAGGTATCGTCAGCCGAAAGTGCCTCGATCCGACCGTGCAGGACCGAATCGTCCAGAGCATTCCCCATTGAGTAGAATTCTGACCAGCTCATCATCTTCGGATGGTCGAGCACCTCGACATCATCGAAGACGATGACATGCTCGACATCCGGCAGATTCGCCAATGCAGCGTGTAGTCGATGGACTGGCATCTTGCCCGTATCGTCGCCGTCCATCGGATTGTGGCCAACGAAGACGAACTTCGACTGAGAGTCGCCGACAACCCATTCGACCTCATCCGGAGAGCAGGTGTGGTAGACGCCGACCGCGGCTCCACCAGCCATTTGGGCGGCAGCGTATGCGCCGTACCATTCACGTCGATTGTAGGAGTAGATCGAGAGGTTCTCACCAGCTTCGTAGCCCAACGAAATCAACGATTTTGCGATATCCATGGAGAATGCAGTGAACTCGCCCCACGAATCAGTGACCCATTCGCCTCCGGAATCTTTCCACGACAAGGCGGGTTCATTCGCGTACTCTTCGGCATTTCTCATCAGGTAGTTGGGGATAAACATGGCATCGACCGCCTGTTCTATGACGATGATTCACTTAAGGACATATTCACCGGTGTGAAGCGCCGATAATTCAACCACAGAGACACAAGGGAACACAGAGAGTCTGGCACAGGCGCGAGGCTGCGATTCATCGCTTATCTCTGAGTGATTCCCCGAAATTGTGGTGATTCTCGTTGTCTGGTATCTTCTATTACGCCACTTCTTTGTGCCTCTGTGACCTCTTTGGTTTGTTTGGTTTACCTAGGGTAGGACCGATCGGACATTTTCTCGCCAGTCTTTCCCGCCATTCTTGTTGGCGAGGGGCGAGGCGGGGCTTGGGTGCCAGCAGGTTCTGACTTCGACCTTTGATCCTAAGAGTGCGGCGGCGGCGCGTTTCTCGGAGAATCTGCCGACGCCGATGACGGTGTTGATCTCCATCATCTCGACGACCTCCCGCAGGTGGTCGTCACAGCGGGCGAGTAGCGCGCGAGCCGTCTCGCCCGCGATCTTGTCGGGCGTGATATTGGTCGCTCGCTCGCCTGCGAAAAGCATCAATGGACAGTGGTTGACCAGAAAGACATTCGAGAGGATGTTCTCGGCATCGCCGTAGTGTTCGGCCAAGAGGCCCCAGAGCCGAGTTCCGCTGACTTCTTCCTTCGGCCAATCAAGCCCACTGACAGGCCGCTTCGGATGCGGTGTTCGCGGCTGCCCGACGTGCAGATCACGAATCCCCAGAAGATTACGAACCATGGCCGTGGCCGCGAAAGGAATGCCCATCTGACCCATTCCGTGCGGCCCGGGATTCATCCCAAGAAGCAGCGTTTTCGCACCGCCCACCCCTGCCATTTCGAGATAGGCACGGTGCGGCTGCCAAGCATAGGCAAGAGGATTGTAGACACAATCGACCAAAGCCCCCTCGACCAGCGCGTCAGCGAAGGGCTCGACATCGTCGCGTAGCCGAGCAGCCGCATCTACCAGGCGTGCGACGACCACCAAATCACCTACTGCTTGACATCCCCGACGATCGCCCCTGAGAGTTTCAGCAGATACTCGGGATCGATCGGGAAAACGGTGTCAGCCGAGCCGCCAGCTCCCCAGACGGTCTCGTATTGGAAGAGGTCTTCGTCCATCAGAACGGTGCACGGTTTGAGGTGCCCAAAAGGTGGTACTCCGCCGGGCGCGTAACCGGTGTTCTCGATGATGTAATCCGCTTCTGTCATGCTCGGTTTGTAGCCCAAAAGTCGCTTCACCTTGCGTTTTCGCTCGACCCTATTCGCTCCACTGGTGATTACCACGACCGCCCCCGCTTGACCCCTGAAAACAATCGATTTCGCTATGTGTGCGACCTCGCAGCCGAGTTGCGAGGCTGCGTCCTGACTGGTTCTCGTGCCGGCTTCGAACTGTTTTGGTTCTGGTGTGAAGCCAATCTTAGCGCATTCAGCGAGCCATACCTCGTGCCCATCCACGCGCTCATCCATGTCGCTCGAGAGACCCCATTCCGACTTCATCGTTGGGGAGTCGCATTGAAGGTAGGAAGTCCTGAGCGGAAGGTGTGACAAGCATCCTCGAAGCCGATTTCATTCGCAGAACTCTGAAGGCGACGATCATCACCGTCCTGCTGACATTGGTGACCTGCTATGCGCTCTGGATTCAGTCGGGTTGTGACCCTTGGTTGCCCTTCATCTCTGACACCGATGTGAACCCGAAATCAGGTGT
>DAHR01000013.1:240658-257315 GCA_002498525.1 Euryarchaeota archaeon UBA58 | reverse complement strand
CGCGATCGTTTCATGCTCGGTAATGACACCTCACCGAGTCTCATCTGGAGCAACAGAATCGCCATTCTGCCTGGAGCCTTCTCCGGAGTTGCACTGACATGGCTCGCCTTCACTCCTTGGCATCAACAGATGGAACTCCACATCGCCCAAGCCATGGTGATATTCTACGGTGGAGTGATCTGGGCCGCATTGGTCACTTTCGTTACTTGGCGGCTCGCAGCGGCCGAGCCGGCTTTCAGAAGCCTGCTCTATCCGCGCGTCGTGGCCTGCTTCGTGGCTATCGCCGGCTTGATTCTGATGATGGTGACAATCGGCCAGTTTGTCACGACCGCGAGTGATTTCAGCGCCATGGACGATTACTTGATGCGAGTCCAGACCTGCACCGACCTCGGCAGCCCACTGCTCGCCCGCGCCGCCTTCTTCGAGTGGTCGATGGTGCTGGGAATGGTCGTCGTCCTCGCTACATTCCTGCCCGAAGTCAGCATTCTGACTTCGTCAACCCAAGCAGCGGATTCAGAAGAGTGAAGCCCTTCCGCAATCGTAGGTACCTCCAGACGATAATTTTCGAGGAATATTGAATCTAAACTTCTTTCAAAGCGAAGCCAGCCGATTCGGTTCGATGAACTGGCCCATCGGCCCCTACGGAACGTCGATGGGCGCGTTATTGCTGATGACGCTGCCAATCCATTGGTTCCTCACCCGAGACGAGCCGGAAAGCAGAGTCGGACTCCGCGACTTACCCCGCGAAATCCGCGAGAAGGGCTACGGCTGGCACATCGCTCTCTACCTCCTGATGTTCCTCTACAAGGCGCTGATAGACCACCACAATGAGCCGATGAAGGCACGAGTAGGGGGTTTCACGCATTGGTTCTGGAGCATTGAGGGAGATTGGACTCTGCGGGTTCAAGAGGCTTTTGAAAACGACTTATTGACTGATATTCTGTCGGGCCATTACCTCTTCATGTACCTCTTCATCATCTGGTTCAGCCCGATGTATTACATGCTCAGCCGCGACGAGCGAATGGCGGACAAAGCGGCACTCAACTACTTCCTGATCTACATCCTCAGCGTTCCACTCTACCTTTTCTTCAACGTCGAAGTGACCTCCTCGTACATCCCCGGAATGGACGCATTGTTGTATCACGATGATTTCACTCTGCGATTCTTCATCGACAATGACCCGATGGACAACTCGATTCCGAGTCTGCACATCGGCTTGTCGGCCTCTCTTCTGATGATCAATCGCTTACACGTGCGCGAATTGGGAATTTCGATTTCCGATTGGCGCCATCGCGAGTTTGACTTGTTCATCATGGCGAATCTCGGCGTTTACCTATTTTCGATTCAATATCTCGGAATCCACTGGGTTTTCGATGTGATTCCCGGCTTGATGATGGCTGTTGTTACCGCCGGATTCGTTCACGCCGTGCAGCCGGTCGTGCGGGCGCGGCGTGAGAATGGCTTGGCATCTCTGCTTCCGGACAGGCGTCAGACCATCGCTGCGATCGGCGTTGCATTGCTTTGCTCGTCTTGGTTGATGATAGGTGTCGTCGATGGCGCTGGGGTCGATGAGGATCAGCCGAACTTCCGCTTCGGTGAGGGCGATGTGGTAATCGATGCCATTGAGGTTCACTCGTTGAATCATCCGGTAACGATGACCGTCAAGAATGTCGGAGAACATTCGGTCGAGGTCATGCTGGTCGATTTACGCTCGGTCGAGGCTCATACGAGTCGGGGCGAAATCGATTGGGATTCGATTTCGAATTTCGACGAAAAATTGCAGATTCCAACGGGCGAATCCATCGAATTCTCAGTCTTGCCGAACAACCTCTTCGATACCCACTTGATTCTCGCTCGGCTAGCTACCGAATCGTCAGGCGGGGGGACGCTCGGTGAAGTGCGAATCACCCCTCATTATGTCGATGATGAACTGATTTACACCGCACTGCTAGCCAGTCTTCCAGCCTTCATCATCGTCGGTATCGTCATTGAAGGCCTCCTGCTAAGAAAGCAAACCACAGCGAACACTGGGAACACAAAGAGTGAATGAATCAGCGGGCCCGCGGGGCTTACCTCGCACTACTCTTGGATGACACACCTTGCCCCGCCAACCATTGAGGCTTCACCTCGTTATCATTCAGTGTTTCGATGAACTCGCGCTCTGCGCGAGGTGACCTCTGTCTCTATGTGGTTTATTCTCAGAGGAAGAAGTGAGCGAAGATGCCCCCGGTGAACAAGCCTGAGACCGCACCGGAACCTAGCCAGATGCCGATGCGGAAGGGTGGGTAGTTGCGCTTCCAGATGTAGGTGCTCTGCGCCACCCAGAAGAGGACGACAGGAATGAACCAGACGAAGAAGATCAGTTGTGGCAGGAAGCAGAGGAGCATACCGACCCAGGTTCCGACCAACAGCTCGAGTCTGCTGGCGTTGCCGACAGGGGCTCGCAGGATAGTAGGGCTCAGAGCGAGCAGCACCAGGAAGGAAGCGAGCAGCGAGCCCTCGATGAAGCGAGGGTCATCGGCCAGATAAGGCAGGCAGGCAGCCGCGAATCCAGCCATGCTCGGCACGGCGACCGGCCAGAGCGGCGGCTCATCCCACTTCATGGCTCGAAGCGTGAGCCGCCCCCACATCAAGATGCTGAATAGTCCGTGTCGACTCTTTCAAGAGCAGTTGGAGAGTCGGAGGTTTCGATGGCAGAGGGAAAAATCGTCGCAGGTTGCCTCGCACCACACCCTCCGCACCTCGTCTACGCCGACAATCCTGAGCAGAATGAGGCATATTCCGAAGGCGGCTGGGAGACCCTGCGTTGGGGCTACCAACGCCTCGCGCGCAAACTGAAAGACATCGAATACGATGTCATCGTCATCTTCACCCCACATTGGCAGACCTACATCGGAACCCACTTCCTCGGACTGCCTCGATTCAAGTCGAAGTCAGTCGACCCGATCTTCCCCAATCTGTTCCGCTACAACTACGACTTGACCGTCGATGTCGAACTCGCGGAATCGATGCGCGACTTGGCATCCGACTCGGGGATCATCACCAAGATGATGACCAATCCTGACTTCCGCGTCGATTACGGCACTATCACCAGTTGTCACCTTCTGAACCCATCGTGGGACAAGCCAATCGTCACCATCTCATCGTGCCGAAACACGCATTATTACTCGCCTGAAGTCATGGTCGAGCAGGCGAGCGCGCTTGGCCACGCCTGTGCAAAAGCGATCGAAGAAAGCGGCAAGCGCGTCGTTCTCGTAGCAAGTCACAGCCTTTCCCACAGACACTTCGTCACCGAAGCACCCCTGCCCGAGGACATGAGTCTGGAGCATATCTACAACCATAGTCAGTATGTTTGGGATATGAAAATAGTCGAGATGATGCGTGAAGGCAAAAGCCGCGAAGTCATCGATATCATGCCGGAATTCACCGAGCAGACAATGGCAGAAACCGAGGGCGGCGGGCTGATTTGGATGATGGCAGCGATGGGATTCCCCGAATATGCCGCCGAGATTTACGGCTATCAATCGGTTATCGGAACCGGCAACGTGATCGCCTGTTGGGACCCGAATGACGAGACGCGGGAGTACGTTCTGTAGGTGATTTCATGGCTGACGCGAGCGAATCTGACGAACCGGAGATTCTCTTCGGCATCTATTGCCCACCTCACCCCCAACCCCTTCTGGCCCCAGAGCTCAATGATGGATACGCAAAGCTCCGTGCGGCATTCGATGAATGCCGGAAACGCATCGAGGAGAGTGACGCCGATTTGATACTGATTTACTCGACGACTTGGCCGAGCATAGTTGGACATCAGATTCAAGCGCTCGAAAACCCGGTTTGGACCCATGTCGACGACGATTTCCATTATCTCGGCAGCATGCCGTACGACTTCAGGATGGATGTCGATTTCGCCAATGGATATGCTGCGGCGGCTGTGAAACGTGGACTTCACTCGCGCACTGTGGCTTACGATGGCTTCCCAATCGACACGGGCTCGGTCGTCGCACTGCAATTGTTGAATCCAGACAATCGGATTCCAGCCTGCATCGTCTCGAGCAACATGTATGCGAATCGAGCTGAGACGATCGTTCTCGGCAAAGCCGCGCGCGACCCTCTGGTCGCGCAGGGCAAGAAGGCGGTCGTCGTCGTCGTTGCGAGCCTCTCCAATCGGATGTTCACCGAGCATATCGATGAAGCCGACGACCGCATCCATTCTCAGAAGGACGATGATTGGAATCGNNGAGGACATCAGCCAACTGAGCCGCGACATCCACGGCCAGATGCGCGTCAACAAGGTCGTCGCCTACAAACCGGCCTGGTGGATGGCGGCGACGATGGGCCAGCACAACAATTACTCCGGAGAGGTGCTGGCCTACGAAGCGCTGCACGGTGCGGGCGGAGCGGTCATCACGCTGACGCCGACGGCGGGTTCGTTCGGCGACAAGGAGTTCGACGAGGACGATGTGGAGTATTATCGAGGAGACCGCGACGTACTCGACAAGGGGATGCTCGAATGACTGACGAATCGACGGACAGTGAGGCTGCCGAGGATGAATCGAGTGCAGAAGATCATCCTGATTTGATGCGTCGAATCGAAATGATCGAGGGCATAATGGAGGCACCGGATCATTTCGTCGAGAGACTCTACGATCATTATGGAAAATCCATGGTCGGCTCAGCCGGCCGCGCCGCAGGAGTCGCTGCCGGCTTCGCCGTCGGCGGACCGGTAGGTGGAATCGTGGGTGGCGTGGTTGGGTCGAAGGTCGCTCGCAACCTCACCAGTAACGATGGTCCGCTATTCTCCGAGAATGCGCCCGCTGCGGTCGGTGCTTACCCACATGCGCATCGGGTTGGAAACCTGCTTTTCATCAGTGGAATCGGCCCACGTCAAGCTGGAACCGATGAGATTCCCGGTGGCCCGATCAAGGATGCTGATGGGATTCCGCTCGATTACGATGTCCGCGCGCAGACGCGCGCGGTCATCGAGAACATCAAAATCATCCTAGAAGACCTCGGCTCCTCGCTTGAGGATGTCGTCGACTGCCTGACCTTCCTCATTGACATGGACCGTGATTTTGCCGGCTACAACGAGGTCTATGCTGAGTATTTCGGAGAGATTCTGTGCTCGCGCACGACTGTGGCTGTAAGCGCCTTGCCGACGGCGATCGCCGTCGAGATGAAAGTCGTCGCCAAGCTCTGAATTCCGCTCTCGCCTCTCGATGCCGGAGTATGATTGAAGGTCATTCCCCTCAACCCAACTATATGGAAGAGGAGGAGAGGGGTTGGTGGGAAGCAACCTCTGGGGACGAGCCGGAACCCGAGATTAAGCCCGAAACGACTCAAGCCACAGAGGCCGCAGCAACGACGATTGGCTCTGGCGAGGGAATGAACATTAACACCATCTTGGCCATCTCTTCTGGCGGGCTGTTATTCGGACTTTTTTCTCCTTGGGGCAGGCGTGGTTCTGGGTTTCAGGCATTATGGTACTCCTTCTCCGATGTGCTTTGGGTATTCACAGATGTTCTCCCTGTGTACTCCGAATGGGGACTAAATCCTCTCGATGTCATCTCCTGGCTGATTTATCCTCTGCTACCGGTGGTTTTTGTGGCAACCTTCGTAGCCACGTGGTACAAATCCCGACAAGGAGATGAGGAATTCGGCATGAAGGCGAGCAAATTCCACCTCTACTTCTTTGGCATATGGTATCTCCTTGGCGTCTTCAACTGGGGGGTATTCTTTCCATCTGAATGGAATTACGGGATGTGGATCGCATCCGCTGGTGGAATCGGTCTGCATCCTACGGCGTATGGACTGGGTGAGCATATCACCGCGTGGTTTGACAATCGTTGAGGGCAATCTACCCTAGTGACTCGATGTCCTCGGAAGTGCACCAGATCGGTGCGGTCAGCGGGTTGCAGGCGACTGGCGTGCCGTTGGGGATCTCGATCCAATAATCGATGCCATCGACCTTCGCTGGATAATCCGTCGAGATCGACTGCGCGCCGACCGAAACCGCCGCCATGAAGCGCGCAGTGTCGTTATTGTCAGCCTCACCACTCTCGGTATCGTCGGCTCGCGTGCGAACGATGTAGCCCACCTCGACGAGCCGCTGGATATCATCACCATTGCCCACGGGGTCGGTGTTGGAGAAAATTGCAGAAGTCGGTGTGCCTTCTTGGGACATCGTGAACATCAATGAGCCATCCAAGCCAGGAAAAGTCTCGAGATAATCGTCGCGAACTTCACCGCCGGCGAGGAGAATGAAAATCGCCTTGCCACGAGATTCCTCGAGCAGCGGCCAGCCATCCTCCGTCACCGCTGCCGACAGATTGTCAGCTTGCCCCCGAACATCATCGGGAGTGATGGTCTTCTGGCGCGGCCAGAATTGACCGATCTCCTCCTCGATCTTGCCGAGCATGTCCTGCAATTGGATGACGGTCGGTAGGTCAGTGCCCGTCTGGACCCATTCTTTCGGCTCGACCCAGATCATCAGCGGTACGTGGGTCGGATTCTCCTCTGACCATCCAAGAAGTGTTGTCAAGCAGTCCTCGAAGGTCACGCAATTGCTTCGCACATCGTATTGGTTGTGGTAGACGTACAGTTCGCCCCGAGGGTCCCACCAAACGTCGATTTCGAATTGTCGAACGCCCTGTTCCCGAGCCTGCACATCGAGGGGCTCGTGGGTGTAATCATAAGCCCGCACAGTCGGTCCGAATGGCTTGATGTGGTACGAATTATGGGTTCCCTTGACCTGAATATGGTTAATCCGCAACGGCTCCGGTTCGTCATCGAAAAAGCCGCCCCCGTCGCCTCCGCCAATTCCTAGAGTGTCCAAGCAGCCGCCGAGCGGTGCTACGAACATCAGGCAAGCCAGAGCGAGCGCGGTGGTTCTCATCCTCGCTCCGCCAGCAAGGCGGTCGAGGATGAACAATTCGCATGCACGCAGAGCGCGTGAATCATGCAAATGGCTCAGTGGTGGTGACCGCCAGGGCCGTGAACGTGGCCGTGGGAGAGTTCCTCAGGAGCAGCATCACGGATATCGACGACTTCTACTGCGAAGCGTAGAGTCTTGCCAGCCATCTCGTGATTGAAGTCCACAGTGACGCTCTCTTCGGTGACAGCCGCGACATTGAATTTCAGCGGACCTTGCTCGGTTTCCGCTGCCATTACCATGCCTACTTCAAGTTCCATATCCTCTGGGAATTGCTCGCGCGGAACGACTTGAACCGCACCATCATCGCGTTCGCCATAAGCGCGCTCTGGAGTCAGAGTGAACTCGCGCTTCTCGCCGACAGCAGCACCGAGCATCTCATCCTCGAAGCCAGCAACCATCTGCTGGTGGCCGACGAGGAATGTCAGAGGGTCTCGCCCCTCGCTGCTGTCGAAAACCCCGCCTTCAGGGAAAGTTCCCGTGTAATGCACTGTCGCTATTTTGTCCGCTTCGATGACCATTGTCATGGCCCCCTCGCGTCGAGGCCCACTTCTAAACCCAACCCTCGACCCTCGCCTCGAGGCCAGTCTGCTGTGAAACACCTCGATGTCGCCGGATTGTAGAATCGTCGAGCAGTTCGGGGAATCTCTGATATCGACGATTCTCACATTTCTGACTTCACAACATTAACACGCCTTGCATAAGCACACGCGATTCAGCAGGGTCGGATTAGAATGGCCACGGAAGGAATCGTCGACCAGAACTTCATTTCTCTGATGTTCGTTCTGCTGGCGGCCTTCTTGGTGCCGATTCTGCTGTCAAGGAATTCTAAAGTGAAATTGCCGATCGTCGTCGGAGAGATCATCGCCGGATTGATTCTTGGACCCAGTGTTCTCGATTTGGTCTCGCTGGACGGCGATGTAATCCTTTTCATGCGTGATTTCGGACTTGCATTTTTGATGTTCATCGCTGGGATGGAGATCGATTTCAACGCGCTTGACAAGATCGCAAAAGAGTCCCGCGCCCGCGTCGACCTCGCCTTCTACCAGAACCCGATCTTCCTCGGCCCCGCCTCCTTCGGCCTCACCCTTGTGACCTCGGTTTTCCTCTCCTTCATGATCGTCGGATGGGGTTTCATCGATGATGCGTGGATGATGGCCCTGATTCTCTCCACGACCTCTCTTGGAGTCGTTCTGCCTGTTCTGAAGGAGCGCCATCTGAGTGATACGCGGCTCGGTCAGACGATTCTGTTGACGGCGCTGCTCGCCGATTTCGTCACCATGCTGCTGATCTCTCTGTATGCGACCTATCTTTCAGAGGGTGGCTTGGAGGTCGAGATGCTTCTCGTCTTCTTGCTCTTCCTCGTTTTCGCTGCACTACACCGGACAGGTAAGGTGCTCGGGAGCCTACCCTGGATTTCGGACCTGATCGAGGATCTGTCGCACGCGACTGCGCAGATCAAACTGCGTGCGAGCCTTGCGCTGATGGTCGGATTCATTGTTCTGGCCGAGGTGCTGAACACCGAGATGATCCTCGGTGCATTCATCGCTGGAGTCATCATTTCACTGCTTACGACTTCGCCTGAGCGGCGGGTCGAGCGTGATTTGGAGGCATTCGGATTCTCTTTCTTCATTCCAATCTTCTTCGTCCTGGTCGGTGTCGGATTCAACCTGCGGGAACTGGCTTCGTCGGAACAAGCGAGACTTCTCGTGCCGCTGCTTCTGGGGGCTGCCATCGCTGTCAAGTTCGTGCCAGCGCTGATTTTCCGCTTCGCTTTCAGCTGGCGCGAATCGATTGCTGCTGGTTCGCTTCTGTCAGCGAGGCTGTCATTGATAATCGCCGCCTCGCTGATCGCACTCGACCTCGAACTCGTCGACGAGGCAACGAATTCAGCGATCATTCTCGTCGCCATCATCACTGTCATCTTCGCGCCGATGCTCTTCGCTGTGATGATTCCTGAGACTGAGGAAAGGCTGAGCCAGCGCGAGAAGGGCGAGGCCGCTCTGAAGCGCTTCTTGACCATCATCGATGATCTCGGAGACGAATTCGAAAAAGAGGATCTGATGGCGATGTTCGATAACATCGATGTCAACCACGATGGTCATCTCGACATCCACGAATTCGTCGCCGTCTTCGAAGGCGACCTCCACATCGACGAAGACGACACTCTCTGAGCGGTTTCCGTCCCTTGAATTCGCCGAAGAACAAGGCTACTCAAGCCCTGTCGAATTGGTATTTCATCCGCTCAGCCGACTGAGAACACTCAAGCCAACAACCTCACTCGGCAGAGCCCGGAGGTATCGAGATGGCAATTGCAGGCCGAGCCAAGAAGGTCACGACCCACACGCTGCAGGAGATGAAACAAGCGGGTGAGAAAATCACCATGCTGACTTCATACGACTACTCGCTCGCCCGCCTCGTCGACGGTGCTGGCATTGATGTCATCCTCGTCGGCGACTCGGCTTCGAACGTGATGGCTGGCAACGAAACCACAGTGCCGATTACGCTCGACCAGATGATCTACCACGCGCAATGCGTGGTCAATGGAGTCGACCGCGCTCTCGTCGTCGTCGACATGCCATTCGGCTCCTATCAGGGCGACTCCAAAACCGCTCTGGATTCCGCCATCCGCATCATGAAGGAATCCGGCGGCCACGCTGTCAAACTCGAGGGCGGCGCCGAAGTCGCAGAATCAATCGAGCGCATCGTCAGCGCCGGAATCCCAGTCATGGGTCATCTCGGCCTGACGCCACAATCTATCTACAAATTCGGGACCTACGGCGTGCGTGCCAAGGACGACGCCGAAGCAGAGAAATTACTCGAAGATGCGAAGACCATCGAAGCCGCAGGATGCTTCTCGATCGTCTTCGAGAAAATCCCCGCCGACCTCGCAACCTCGGTCAGCGAGGCGCTGACAGTCCCAACAATCGGCATAGGAGCCGGTGCGGATTGTGACGGACAGGTTCTCGTCCTGCACGACATGTTGGGCATAACCAAGGATTTCAGTCCACGATTCCTACGCCGCTACGCAGACCTCGGCGACACCATCGACAGTGCCGTCAAACAATACATATCCGACGTTCGCGCGAGGGATTTCCCGACCGATGAAGAATCGTATTGACGGTGGGTCCCTCTCCCACCAGAGAGACAACCGAACCTTCAAGGGCGCCCGACGCGGGAGGCAGAGGGAGTGCCATGAGTGAGATGTGGGTTGAACGCCATCGACCGCAGACGGTGGCCGACATCAAAGGTCAGAAAGCGGTGGTCGACCGGCTCAAGGCTTACGCCAAATCGCGCACATTCCCACACCTCCTCTTCGCTGGGCCCCCTGGTACTGGAAAGACGACTGCGGCTTTGGCCCTCACTCGCGATGTCTTCGGTGAGAGTTACCGCATGAATCTCCTCGAGATGAACGCGAGTGACGAGCGCAAGCTCGAATCCATTCGAACCAAAGTCAAGGGTTTCGCAAAGACCGCGCCTGTGCCCGGGACCCCGTTCAAGGTGATTTTCCTCGACGAGGCCGACGCGCTGACGCCTGATGCACAGGGCGCGCTGCGGCGCATCATGGAGCAGAACTCGGCGACCTGTCGCTTCATCCTGTCCTGTAATTATTCCTCGAAGATTATCGAAGCGATCCAGTCGCGATGCGCCGTCTTCAGATTCAGACCGCTGGCCAACGACCAAGTCATGGAGATGATTCAGAGTGTTGCGGCCGCCGAGGAGATCAATCTCGATACGGAGGCGGCCGAAGCCATCACGCATGTCAGTCTGGGCGACCTGCGAAAAGCCATCACAGCCCTGCAGGTCGCCGCTTCACTCAGCAAAGATGTCACTCGCGACCTCATCTACGAGACCACCGCGACAGCCCCGCCAGAGGAATTGCATGGCTACCTGCTGGCCTGCCGCGAAGACGGATTCCAGCCGGCCCGCCGTCGCCTCAAGGGCCTGCTCGACAAGTACGGCTTGGCCGGCACCGACATGGTCAACCAATTGCATCGAGGGCTGGGCGATGTCGCATTCCTCGACGAAGCGCAGAAACTGGCGGTCACCGAAGCCATGGCCGAGACCGACTTCCGCATGGTCGAAGGTGGCGGCGAAGCACTGCAACTCGACGCCATGACGGCTCGAATCTGCAGCCTCATCAAAGGTTGAGCGCCGATTCAACCACATTTCAGGCAGTAGCAACCTGAGCGATGACAATCGTGTAGACTTGATCCCAATCATTGCTCGTCCAAGGATCGCCTTCCTCTGAGAGATGAACCCGAACCTCGTATTCGCCTGGAGTCAGAGTCCCGAGATCGTAAGCCATCCCGATATCGAGAGCGTGCGGAGCCACGGCATTCCCACGGAACCACGACTCGACCGTGTCAAAATCAGCAATCGCATCGGTTTGGCCAGCAGCGGTCCCACTGGCCAACTCTCGAACCAAAGCCCCGTACTGCCACAGACTCACCTCGATCTCGGCCCCCTCAGCATCGACATTATCTCGCACAGCAAAGCCTAGAACCACATCGACAGAGCCTCGGTCAAGCCCCAGAGTGTAGACACCCCCACGCCATTTCGCATCAACAACGCCGTCGGTGACCTCAACATCAAGCCCACCTGCGAAGGTTGGTGGAGCGATGTCAGCATAAGGTGGATTGACCAGAATGAAAGAGATCGCGAGCCAGGTGAAGATGAACAGGAAACTGCCTCGAAACCAATTGCCCTTGTCGAAAAGCGCAGAGAACTCACCCGGAATCAGGACTTTGTGCAGCGGAGGGAGGGTAGCGATCAGGAGCAGTGGAATCAGCCAGAGTATCGTCTCAGGACCGGTCAGAGTCGGCATCAGCACATAGCGCATCAGCACCCCAATGCCCAATCCGTAAACGATCACCAACCACATCGACCAAGCATCGGCCCTCTCCTTTAGATGGGCCGCGACGGGGTCGAAAGGCTCGAGTTTTCGGCTCTTCTTCTCGTCGTCTTTGCCGCCCCCGCTCTTCGGCTTTTTCTTGCCCGAATATGCGCTGGCGCGCAGGGCGGTATCGACGTCGACCACGCATCGGCGAGGTCGAGCCATTCATCAAGCCTGCTCTTGGCTCGGCCTCGTCGGGTTCCTCTCAAATGCTGAGTAATATTCGTGGGGATGCCTCAGATTTTGTGGAGGATAGTGAACTCTTGAGGATGTGTTCCCCGCTTCGAATCAAGTTTATTGCCCAATCAAATCTTCCTCAGTTTGATCAACTGGTTGGAAAGTGACATCTTTCTGCTTCGAATCCTTCATCGTCAATGACATGATCAATCCGACGATGAGGAATAGAATTCCGCAGCACAGGCAACTGCCTCCTCCCAACCCACCAATTAAGCCTTCAATGAAATATCCCAAGGCCTCGTCGACGTTGACGACCCACACAGGCCGGTTGGACTCGAACTCGAAGTCCCCTTCGTAGCAGGCCAAGCAGGCCATGCCAAGCTTGACGAAACCAGGTCTGTTTGTGTCCTTTCCTTCTTCCACATCACATCCCTTCCTTTCTTCCGATGCCTGGAAGTAGAACTCTCCCTCAAGATCATCATCCCAATCAGCCGTCGCAGGCTTCTGCTTGACTGTGATCTCTACTCCAGAGCAGTGGTCCCACACTCCGTCACCGTCGTCATCGGTGTACTCCCCCTTGACAAAGAAGGCGAAGCCGATGTCCCCTGCGCCGTCCTCGTCGTCGATCTTCAGCGTGGCTCCCGTGGATTCCTCTGCAGCCCAATCTGAGCCCGCGTCACCAAACGAAGAGCCTGCCATAACCAACATCACGATTCCAGCGAGTAAAGTCAGCGCCCCTGCTCCAATTGTGAACTTGGCTACAATATGCATGAGTCGGCGTCGACCTAGCCTTCTTGAAGACCACGGACTCATAATTCATTTGAATTGAGGTAGCAATCGCCTTCGTGCCGATGGTTAGAATCAAATGGAATCGGCAGGTCGAGCGGTTCACTGCCGGGGTGGCGTAGTTGGTAGCGCGTCGGACTCATAGGGTAACATTCAGCGGGGATTCACTCTCCGCTACTGTCAATCGATGAGCGCAACAGCCTAACTGAAAGTGTCTGAGACATCCGAAGGTCGCGGGTTCAAGTCCCGCTCCCGGCACCACCACTTACCATCGATTTCAGGTTCGTCCAGTATTGAGTAAAACTCAGCTGTGTTGGTTTTCGTCGTCGCTGCCCTCTTCGTCATCCATCTCATGGTCAGCGCCGTGCATCGCATCCATCCAGCACATGTCATTCTCGTCGGTCAGGGGTCCATCTTCGGGTAGGCAGGGGTGGTGGTTGGCGAAGACGTCGTGCTGTTGCAGCCAATTTCCGTAGATCCACGCGTGTGACATCCAGTAGTCCTGCAGATGCACATTCGTGCCATTCGCGCTGTCACAGGTCTCGTCCTCGAGTTCCTCGCCGACGACGAGGAAGGAATCGTTGGTGAAGCAGAGGCTCAGATGTCGGTGCCACCAATCGTTAGCGCCGGCGAAGCCAGGTGGTGGCGTGGTCGAATCAGTCTTCACATACCATGCGAAGCCGACCAATTCGGAATCGGGGTCAGTGCCAGAATACATCAGGAACTCAGGTTTGTCGTACTCGAAGATGCCATCCAGGCGCGTGCCCGGAAACTCCGGATCCTCAGGGTCGAAATCGACGTCGTCCTCCATCCAGTAATCGTTGAGACGGATGTGGTGAGTACCCATGCCCGCGACGTAGCCGACCGCCATGTGCCAGCCGTCTGCTTCAGCGTCAGCGATGGTCGGCCATTGGCTCGCCCATTCTGCTGCCGCTGCGAATTGGATGCTGACGATTGCGCAATCGTCATCGGATAGTTGCCCCTTCATCATACCCGTGTATGCAGGGTCCATGTGGTGTCCGCCCATGCCGCTCGAGTTGCAGAACCATGGAACAGATTCGGGCTCGGTCTCGTGCTCGCCGTGATTCTCGTCTTCGGTTTCGCCCTCGTCAATGTGCTCGTCCTCGGTATCGCCTTCAGGACTATCCTCACCCTCGTCGCCATCCGCCGTTCCATCGTCGATTGGGTTTTCGTCCTCGTCGTGAGCGTGGTCACCTTCCTCGTGGGTATGGTCTTCGATTTCGGGCTCGATGCAGCCCGCCAGTGAACCGATTGTCATCAGGGCTGCGAGAATCAGAGCGAGACTGCGCGCTTGCATCGATTCACCCTGCTCTCGCCTGCCGTATTAACCGGATTGGCTCGCTGCATTCGTCACGCGTTAATTCATTTCAGAGGATATGTGGATGACATCCCTACGCTTCCATTAGTCGTCCTCCCGACGCTCATCGTTATCTGCTTCTACGCGGGTCTGATGTAATCACTAAGCGTTTGATTCATTGAGTATGGGTACGACGCAAGGCACATGGTCGATTGGCCCGAGCCGGGAACGCCGGTCAAGGTGGTCATCAAGACCTGGTCTGGGATGGTCGAACACGAAGGTTTGGCGCTGCCTCCTTCCGGTCCGAAACTGGTCACTTTGAAACTCGTGAATGGCTACAATGTCAGCTATCCTGAGTCATATCTGGAGTCGATCGAGGTGCTCGATGAAGTGCATATGGCCGAGGACGATACGCCCCCTCCCGCTCCCCAAGACGAGACTCTGCCCCTCGTTCACCTGCTCCACACGGGTGGGACGATCGCTTCCAAAGTCGATTATGCGACTGGTGCTGTGACTGCACGTTTCGAGCCACACGAGCTGCTCGATGCGGTTCCTGAACTGCGCTCGGTGGCTCGCATTCGGGCTGTGAAATTGGGTAATATGTGGTCGGATGATATCCGGCCACGACACTGGAATCGAATGTTGAAAGCGACTGAAGAAGCCTTTGCCGAGGGTGCCGTTGGGGTTGTCATCACACATGGTACCGACACTTTGCATCTGAGTGCTGCTGCGTTGGGTTATGGCTGGGCTGGGGCTGGTGGGCGGCCGCCCGGTCGGATTGTGATAACTGGCTCGCAACGCTCGCCCGATAGGGGGTCTTCCGATGCTGCCGAGAATCTCATCGCCGCGGTTCATTGGGCTGCCCATGGGCCTGCTCCGACGGGTTATCGGGATGCTTCCGTGGTGATTCTTCACGCCGCTTCCTCGGATGGCAGTTGTGCTGTTCTGCCCGGTGTCGCTTGTCGGAAATACCACTCCAGCCGGCGTGATGCTTTCAAGCCGATCAATCAGGATGCGCTTGCCTTCGTTCTCAACGATGGTGGTGGGCCGGTCATCGAGATGGCTGAGCACGAACCGGCCGACGCGCGGGTCGAGGCGATTTCGCCGATGCTCTTCGATGAGAATATCAAAATCGCCCAATTCATTGCCGATGCTCATCTGCAGCCGGAGTTGGTAAAGGCAGGTATCGAGGGTGGGTTCGATGCTCTGCTCTTCCACGGGACTGGGTTGGGTCACTTGCCGATTTCAGACCCGCAGGATGACTCGGTCGAGAACACTGTGCTGCGGCTGATGTTGGAGGACCATTGCGCCAATGATGGCGTGGTTGTGGTGGTTGCTCAGACCATTGAGGGGCCGATCAACATGAATGTCTATGCCAAGGGTCGAGAACAACAGGCGATGGGCATCATTGGTCATGGCTCGCTTTGTCCACCGACATCTGCTCTGGTCAAATTGCACCATCTCCTGAGCCGAGGCGAAGGGCGTGATGGCGTGGCTGCTGGTTGGGTCGAAGATCTGTGCGGCGAGAATCCCGACGATGCTCGCGAATGAGCCCCGACTGGCTCTTGGGTTCACTTTCAGGCTACTCTATCCCTCCGCTTCCATGAAGAACCGCGAGGCGGTTTGGCTGGCTGATGGCAGGCGCATCGCACTCGGAGGACCTCGATGCGATGCGGCTTGAGGCGTTCAATGCGGGCGACCGCGTCAGCATGGAGGAATTGCGCAAAGCCGGCAAACAGACCGCCCGCGAGCGCATCAGCATGCTGCTCGATGCTGACTCATTCGTCGAGGTCGACACCTTCGTCCAGCATCGCTCAGTAGACTTCAACATGCATCTCCATCGGCCTTACGGCGACGGGGTCGTCGCTGGTCACGGCATGATAGACGGCCGCCGCGTCGTCTGCTTCGCGCAGGATTTCGCAGTCTTCTCAGGCACCATGGGCGAGATGCACGCTCGCAAGATCGCCAAGATCGCAGCCTTCGCGGAGAAGGCCCAATTACCACTCATCGGCATCTGGGACGGCGATGGCCAGCGGGTCGAGGACGGCGTACCGGCCCTCGGCGCGACGGGCGAATTACTCGACATCCTCGTCGCCTGCTCGGGTCGAATCCCAATTTTCTCGGTGATTCTCGGTACAGTCGCCGGAGTAAGCGCGCTGGCCGCCGGCCTCTCGGACTTCGTCATCCTCTCCGAAGACAACGGCCAGATGTTCATGCGAAGTCCGTACTTCATCCCCGAGATCGCCAGCGGCGAGCTCGACCAACAGAGTCTGGGCGGTGCCGAGGCACACGCCAGCCGCTCCGGCATCGCCTGCCTCGTCGCCGAAGACGAGGAAGACGCCATCCTCTCAGCCATCGAGATTCTCGCTTACCTGCCAGACCACACCCTCGCAGAGCCGGTCCGCATCAGAAGCGAAGACCCAGCGGACCGATCCTGCGACAAACTGACAGAAATCCTCCCCTCCGACTCGAATCGACCATACGATATGCGCCATGTAATCGCTGAAATCGTCGACGAAGGCCGCTTCCTCGAACTGTTCGGCACATA
>DAHR01000013.1:238590-240610 GCA_002498525.1 Euryarchaeota archaeon UBA58 | reverse complement strand
GCTGAGAACATCGTCATTGGATTCGCCCGATTGGACGGCCAAACCGTGGGAATAATCGGCAATCAACCAAAGGTTCTGGCGGGCTGCCTCGACATCGACGCCTCGGTCAAGGCAGCCCGATTCATCCGCACATGTGATGTCTTCAACATTCCAGTTCTGACCCTCGTCGACGTACCAGGTTTCCTGCCCGGAACGGTGCAGGAGTGGGGTGGCATCATTCGCCACGGAGCCAAGTTGCTGTACGCGTACGCAGAGGCGACGGTGCCCAAACTGACGCTGGTGACGCGCAAGGCCTACGGCGGCGCATACCTCGCAATGTCCTGCAAACACCTGCGCTCCGACTACAACATCGCATGGCCCTCTGGTGAACTCGCCGTGATGGGGGCTGAGAGTGCTGTGAACATCATTCATCGACGCGAATTGTCCGAGGCCGAGGATAAGGCCGCGACTCATTCTGAATTGGTTGCTGAGTATCGCCGCAAGTTCGGTGATCCGTACGTTGCGGCGAAGCATGGTTGGCTGGATGATGTCATTGAGCCGGCGGAAACGCGCAAGAAACTGATTCAGGCGCTGCGCCCCCTTCGTAGCAAGCGCGAATGGGTTCCGCCGAAGAAACACGGCAACATTCCGCTTTGATCAGAGTTGCTCGAGAACCTGAGTCAGGCTCGGAAGTGATTGCGCGAGTTCTGGCGTGTAGAGATGTTTCCAGGCTTCTAAGTGCTGTGCTGCTATCATGACGACCGCGAAGTCCTGCGGACTCGCACTCGGACCATAAGAGATTGAGACGTTCACTTTCGCAGCCAATTCGACGCTCTCGCCTCCTGCTGGGGCGGCGTCGAGGTCGATGCCGAGGTCGGCTTCGATGCCTTCCCCCTCGCTGAAAATCGCTTCATCCCACGGCCCGCTGAGCAATGCTCGCCGGCCCGATTCTGGGATGATCTGGCCGCCCGCGGCGGCCCATGCGGCGGCGATGGCTCGTGCTGCCGAGCCGCCGCCACGCATTCGCAGGATACTGCCTTCTGCTTCGATACCGATGTGCTTGGCAGCAGCGACGAATCCAAGCCCATCGGTACTCGTTCCTGACCAATTTCCATCAATCCGTTTCAATTGATTGATCGCATTCACGCCCGCTGGCCCATCAACCTCAAGCCGCGCTTGCGGCGAGTGTTTCAGCGGCGCGGTGCAACTCAGCCAGAGGTCGCCCTCGAGGCTCGCAACCTGCTTGAGGAAAGAATCGATGCTGCGAGCCTCGACGAAAATACACTGCGCCCCAGAAATTCCCAGATGTCCGCCCACGATTGTGAACAGTTTCGGGGTCAGCGAGTGGGCGATGGGGAAGCCAGCGATGCCCCAGTAAGCGGGTCCGTCCACACATCTTCGCCGGAATTCTCGCCAATGAAGGTTTCAAGTCGGTTGTTATGGCGGCTCAGCCGATGGAAAGCGACCTTTCGATTGCGCGCGCGGCCACGATTCGCCCTATTGAAGAGGTGGCAACCAAGCTCGGATTGGAGCGCAGTGACCTGATTCTGCAAGGACCATCGATTGCAAAGATTTCTTGGGAGCGACTCAAACAAGCATCAAACGGAAAACAAGGATTTCTAATTCTCGTGACTTCGGTCAACCCGACTCCGTTCGGAGAAGGCAAGACCGTGACGACGATCGGCCTCAATCAAGGGCTGAATCGACGCGGTCATAATGCAACTTGTGTGATTCGAGAACCCTCGATGGGGCCAGTTTTCGGCATCAAGGGAGGTGCTGCGGGAGGTGGCTTTTCGCAGGTGCTGCCGATGGAGGAGATCAACCTGCATTTCACTGGAGATTTACACGCTGTTACGATGGCGCACAACCTCTGCTCGGCCATGCTCGATAACCACCTCCACAGGGGCAACGAATTGGACCTTGACTTGAAGCGGATTTTTTGGCCGCGGGTCATCGACATGAATGATCGGAGCCTTCGCGAGGTGACGATTGGACTTGGCGGGAAGGCGAACGGGATTGTTCGTGCTGATCGGTTCGATAT
>DAHR01000013.1:230705-238489 GCA_002498525.1 Euryarchaeota archaeon UBA58 | reverse complement strand
TGCGGGCTCGGCTCGGCAAGATTACGGTTGGGGTCTCGAATTCTGGTACGCTCGTGACCGCCGATGACCTCGGCTCTGCTGGTGCGATGGCTCTTCTTCTTCGCAACGCTCTGTTGCCTAATCTGGTGCAGACTCTGGAGGGTGACCCCGCCTTCATTCACGGTGGTCCTTTTGCGAATATCGCGCACGGTAATTCATCGATCATCGCTGATTCTCTAGCCCTCGCGTGCGCGGATTATGTTGTGACCGAGGCTGGATTCGGCGCCGAGATGGGCGCCGAGAAGGCTTTGCAGATCAAGGCTCGAGCGTCTGGCAAAGTGCCTGATTGTGTGGTTCTGAATGTCACTGTTCGGGCGATGAAATTGCACGGCGGCGGATTTTCTACCGGTGGGGGTAAGCGACCTCCTGCGGATGAGTTGAAGGTCGAGAATGTCGAGGCGACGCGGGCTGGTTCTGCGAGCAATCTGCGGCGCCACGTTCGGAATCTGTCGGAGACAGGGATTCCGCTGATCGTCTCTATCAATCGCTTCGAAGCCGACACCGATGCCGAGATCGAAGCGATTCGCCTCGAGGCTGTGTCTGCCGGCGCTCGCGATGTCGTGCTCTTCGAGGCTCATGCGAAGGGAGGTGAGGGTTCTGCCGCTCTGGCTGATTCCGTGGTCGAGGCCTGCGCGGCTCATGCTGCGGCGGGCCGACCATATTCACCGATGGTCGAAGCCGGTCTGCCCGCCGAACAGACGATTTTGAAGGTCGCAACAAATATCTACGGCGCCCACACCGTCGACTTCTCACCCTCGGCTCACCGGAGCCTCGTGGCGCTGCGAGAATGGGGCCTCGACACGCTGCCTGTGTGCATGGCGAAGACTCAGTATTCTTTCAGCCACGAGCCTTCTGAACTCGGCTCACCGACTGGATTCACCATGCCTATCCGCGAACTTCGACTCAATTCAGGTGCTGGTTTCATCGTCGCCGTCTGCGGCTCGATGATGACCATGCCAGGCCTTCCGATTCGTCCTGCCGCGAAGGATATGGACATGGATGACGACGGTCGTCTGACCGGTGTTTTCAGTTGAGGAGAGGGTGAGTCACAGCACGCGAAACGTGAAGGACTTTGACTCTTGAGGAAGTGATGGAATGCGGCAACTGAAAGCCTTTGAAGAGGGTGTTCGTCTACGAATAGACAACGCTGATGACCTCTGGACCCTGGCTCAGATATGTCGTGTCGGCTCCCACCTCGGGATGCTATCGCACCGCAGAGATTCCACCACCGGAACACAGGAGGGCGGGCGGGCCAAATCTGCTGAGCGCAAGCCTATGTGGATTGAGATCGAGGTCGGTGAGACTACATTCCAGGCCTTCACCGACAAGCTTCGCGTTCATGGGGTGATTTCTGACGCGAGGATCGATACCGGTTCACATCACACTCACATCGTCTCTTCTGGAGACGAGGTCGAGGTTTCGTTCGAGGGTGGTTTGCCGGCTGTCGACAGGGCGCTAATCAAGACGTCGCTTGCTGCGGGGAGTCGCCCCAAGGCTGGATTGATAGTCGTCGAGAATGATGAGGTGCTGATCTTCGAGGTTACCGCGTATGGGATTCGTGATGTCTCTTCTTTCTCGATGCGCGGTGGTGGCAAGCGCGCCGATGATTCGACCAGTGTCCGGCGCGGATTCTTGGCGCGGGTCGCTCGCGAGACCAAGTTGGTCTTCCCCGGATTAATGCCGCTGGTTCTCTGCGGGCCGGGCATGGCGCGCGAGCATTTCGAGGCGATGCTGCGTGGAATCGGCGCTGAGAATCAGATTCTGAACGCCGCGACTTCGATTGGAGGGCGTTCTGCTGCCAACGAGGTTCTGGCTCAAGGTGCGGCGGATTCGGTTCTGGGCGAACACGAATTGGTTCGCCAAGTTCGGGCAATCGAGGAAGCGCTGAAGCGAATCTCTGTGGATGGAGCTGTTTCCTACGGCAGCGCAGCCATCGCTGATGCTGCCGAGCAGGGCGCTGTCGAGACGCTGGTCATCGACGCATCCCTGTTGCGCTCAGATGAGAAGACGCTACGAAAACAGTGGGAAGAGATCGTTCGCGCTGTCGAGACCTCGCGCGGAGAAATCATCCAGAGCTCGGTCGATCACGATGCGGGGCAGCAACTCGTCGGCATGGGTGGAGCCATGGCATTGCTGCGCTGGAAGGTCGATTGAATGAGCGGCCTAGTCCACATCGTAGGTTTCGTTGGACCCGAAGAAGATTCAGGTGCGGCGGCTGTCCTCGCTGCTGCCAGTGCTTCGGCCGAAGTCGATATGATAATCGAGAATGGCTCGCCGTGGCCTGATTTCGATCACGGTTCGATCGATTGGCGAGCCCGGCTCAGCGGAGCACATTGGCTCGCCCTGTCTTCTTCGACGATCCTCGAGAGCGATTCTGCCAGAAGCGCCCAAGGTGCGGGAATGACCTTCGCGGAGTTCGAAGGAGCGCGAGTGATCATGGTCGTCGATATGCCTGCTGATGAGGAGCGCCTGGCAGAGGCTTGGGGTCACGTCATCGAGCGCATCCGCCAAATCCACATCCTTTTCCTGAGCACAGAAGTCTTACCGAGAATCGCGGCCCTTGAAGGCATGGCTCCGGGCGACCTCCAACATCAGATTCGCCTGCGCGGAATGGTTCCACAGGTCTGCACTTTCGATGCCGACTCGAAGACACTTCGAGTCGAGCACGCTCTCGGTTCAGTCAGCGGCCGAGCGAGCGCCGAATCCGAGGCTGAATGGATCGCTCGATACATTTGCAAACTTCCTGAATCCGGAACCGGAACGGACGGTATCAAGGTAGCGTCGGGACTGGTTTAGATTCTGATTTACTTTCACATTCAGAGGCTGCGAGGGGACTCGTTCCTGATACCCCTTTAGTAGGGTCACCCTTTCGGGGCGACCTGCGGAGTGTACAGGTTATGCCACTACGACTCGGACCGGCTGGAGTTCCACTGTCTTGCAAAGGCCGAACCATCGTCGAGGGAATGGACGACATCACCGTTCTCGGACTCGAGACGATGGAGATTCAAACCGTTCGCCAAGTCCAACCTCACCACTTCGACCAATACTGGCAGGCGGGCATTCTCTCGCACAAGGCCGACTTCGAAATGAACGTACACGGCCCCTATTACGGTGAAATTCTCGGTAACCGCCGCGAGCGAAATCGCACCCTTTCAAAGATGGAATCGTCGATGCAGGTTGGTAAAATCATCAACGCTCGACACATGGTTTGCCACGTCGGCCCCTACTGCGATTACGAGCCTGGGACCGAAGCCAACGAACAAGTCGCCAACGTCATGGCTGGTGTGGTCGACCGTGTCCGCTCCATCTGGGGAGTTGAGGAGGAAGAGGAAGACTACTCCGCCTTCCCTTGGGTGCATGAGGCGGAGCCGACCCTCGTAGGCATCGAGACGAGTGGACAGCAGGAATTGTGGGGAACAGTCGAAGAGGTTCTCGAGGTCGTCAACCACGTCGAGGGCACCGTTCCGGTGTTGAACATGGCTCACATTCACGCTCGAGGCCACGGTCGCATGAAGACGTCCGAAGATTATGCTGAGTTATTCGACCAAGTTCGCGAGACCTACGGCGGCAAGACATTCTACTGCCACTTCGCTGGCGTCGAACATCGCATGGGTAATGCTCAACATTATACTCAGATCAAGAAGTCTGACTTGAAGTTCGAACCATTCGCAGAATATCTCGCCGAAGAGGGCGACTGGATGGACATCACCATCATCTCCGATTCGCCCTTGCTCGAGCACGATGCGATGTATATGGTGCAGCACTATGACAAGGCGCGCCAGCGCCTGCTCGAGATCCGTGCTCGCGATGATCGTCGCATGAAGCTCGCTGCCGAGGCTGGCATCGACGTTGAGGAATTGGCTCGGCGTGAAAAGGAACAAGCCGAGGCTCGCAAGCAAGCCCTTCTCACTGACAAGGAGAAGAGGGCAGCTGCGAAGGCAGCGAGGGAAGCAAAGGCTGCCGAGGCTGCCGAGGCTGCGAAGAAGGCGAAAGCCGAGGCTGCGAAGAAACCGAAGACGGTCCTTGTGCCCAAGAAAGCCAAGAAAGACGATGGCAAGATGATGTCCATTGAGGGCGGCGACGATGACAAGGATTTCGAAGACTTGTTCTGATTGGGTCGTCAATTCAATTGATCTTACTGAAAATGATGTCCAGCCAGTCCCATTCGGATGAGAATGGGCTTTGCCTCATCTTCCGAGTCTAATGGTGGGACTGGCCGGACTTGAACCAGCGGCCTCCGCATCTTCAGTGCGGCGCTCTCCCAACTGAGCTACAGTCCCCGTAGCGCTCTCGCCAGCCCACGTTCCACTTCAATTCTTCCGCGGTGCAGTCGAGCCGTTTGTGTGGGGGTCGAGACGTTTTGAGGCGAAATCGCGCCGTTCACTCGACGCCGTGGAGGATGCTCGCTTGGATCTCATTGAGTTTCTCGATGCCGGCGGTCGCCGCATCGAGCAGGGCGTCGAGCTCGTCGCGAGTGTAGGTGAATTCCTCTCCGGTTCCTTGGACCTCGACGTACTTGCCGTTCGAGGTCATGACGACGTTCATGTCGACGTCAGCGTTTGAGTCGAGGATGTAGTCGAGGTCGGTGTAGACCTCGCCATCGATGAGACCGACGCTGATCGCAGCGAGGTCCCATCGCAGAACCGCGAGTTCGTGTTCGGCAGCCTGCTCGGCACTGAGTCGGGGTGGTTCCTTTCCGTTGCGGATCTGTTCAGGGCTCAGTCGCAAGTCTGCTGGCAGGCACTTTCCATTTGTGATGAGCCTGCGAATCGCCAGTCGCAGGGCGATGTTGGCGGCTGTGATCGAGGCGCATCGAGTGCCGCCATCGGCGTTCAGCACGTCACAATCCACTGTGATTGCAATCGGGCCGAGCTCCTCGAGGTCAATCGCGCCGCGCAGCGCGCGAGCCACGAGTCGCTCGATCTCCTGAGTCCTCCCCTTCGCTCCATTCCGTTCCCTCCGAAAGCGCGAATCAGTAGAACCCGGCAGGAGCGAATATTCCGCGTGAACCCAACCTCGGGTAGCATCACGCGGAAACCATCTCGGCAATGAAGGCGCAACGGTGGCGCAAGCCAGTATCATCGTGTTTCCCTGTCGGTAGAGGACGGAGGCATCGGCATTCGGGGTGAAATCGAGGGTCACTTCAATCTCGCGCAATTCGTCGACTGCCCTGTCGGATGCGACATCACCTGACTTCATCTTGGCCATGGTCAGGCGGCCTGAATCTCTCGTATAATATGTAATGCGAGATTAATCCCCACGCCTACCTGCGTGCATGAGGCGGTCGAAACGCGTCGACGACATCTGCATCTGTGGTGATGTAAGGTCCGCCGATGAGGTCCACACAATAGGGCACGGCGGCGAAAATCACCTCGAGGATCTCACGAATCGATCTCGGCGAACCTGGCAGATTGATGATCAGCGACGAGCCGCGGATACCCGCTGTCTGCCTCGATAGTATCGCCGTCGGAACATATCTGAGGGAAACCGCACGCATCTGCTCGCCGAAGCCTGGCAACATCCGCTCACAGACGGCTTCGGTGGCTTCGGGCGTCACATCGCGTGGCACTGGACCGGTGCCACCCGTCGTCACGATGACTGAGCAACCCTCCTCGTCGGCGAGTTCCATCAGGGCTTCTTCGATGAGTTCCTGCTCGTCGGCGACCAGACGCCTGACGACTTCCCAAGGTGAGGTCACAGCATCGGCGAGGAACTCCTCGATAGCCGGCCCGCTGAGGTCTTGATAGTCGCCGGCACTGGCTCTATCAGAGGCGGTCAGAACACCGAATCGACAACTCTCGCCAGCGGACATCGAGCCTCGACAGAGCGTTGGCGGTGAAAACCCAGTCGGTCGATGAGGCTCATCTTCGAATGGCTACGTTCAAAGACCTCCCCGTCTGCAAACCGACCCCGGAGGTGATGTGGTGTCGAGCCTACCCCAACCCACACTGAGAAGCATCGCTCTAGGCGTCCACTGCGAAAATTCCGCATCGGGTGCATCAGAGGTTGAAGTAGGCTCGCGTCCACACCTCTGATTGTAGGTGAGCCGATGAGTGATGATGGAAGATATGCAGCGCAGATCGCTGTTGTGAAACAAGAATGCGAGAACGCTGAAGACGAAGAGATAATCAAGGAATTCAGGCGGTACGAAGAGGAGTTCCTCATCCCGCCTGAGGATGCATTGAGGTCCGTTGTACGAAAATTCCAGATGGCTTCGGGACAGGAGGTTTCGACCATCACTTCTTCGTCCCGCACCTCTTTCCCGGAGAAGAAAGCGACGAAGTTCTCCGAATTGGACAAGGATGACAAGAACGTCACCATCGAAGTCGCTGTCCTATCATACATCCCCAAGATCCAGACCGTCCGCGGCGAAGAGCGACAGATCGCCTACGGCCGGATCGAGGACAGTCCCTGGGAGGGCGAGCGAGAACGCTGGGACTTCACCGATTGGGGTGACCACGCCCAGAATCTGACTCCGGGCGCAGTCGTGCGGCTCGAGGGAGTCTCGGTGAACTTCTGGAACGACCGCCGCTCGATTAACATCAACCGACCGAGCCGCGTCACCGTCCTCAAGGAAGGCGGCCCGGCCGTCACTCAACTCTCCGATGAGCCGGTCAGTATCGAGGTCGCTGGAAAACAAGAAGGCATTGTCAACATCGTCGCGCGAGTACTCTCGAAGAAGGACGACAGCATCGTCAAGCGCGACGGCACAGGCACGCTCGAGGTGGTTCGCGGCAGGCTCGCCGATTCATCCGGGACCATCGGCTTCATCTCGTGGCGAGCCTTCGACAACGAAGTCGGATCACTGATCAAGATTGACCGCGCTTCGATTCGACGATACCGCGACACGCCTGAGATTAACATCAGCGACTCGACGAAGATCGAACCCTATATCGACAAATCCTTCGCCAGCGTCGAGGAGCTGAATACCAGCACAAGATCGAAGATTGCCGACCTGCGCGATGGTATGCGAGATGTCGAGATCACCGTGCAGGTCGAGAATTGGCAGGCCCGCACCTTCACCAATGCTGACGGCGAAGAGAGAACCGTTCGCAGTGGAGATGTGATGGATCCGTCCGGTAGATGCCGCCTCACAGCGTGGTGCGACATCTCGCCGGAAGCCGGCTCCTTCCTGCATCTGAATGGGGCTCGCATCCAGTTCTGGCAGGGCTCGCCCGACCTCGTTGTCGATGACCCGAATCAGGTCATCGACCTCTCCGACCCGCCTTGGGATGCAATCGACCCCGAGACCCATTGGGTCGATGTCGACCTGACCACTCTGGTCAACGGCGGTTCGCGCCGAGGCATTCGAACCGCCGGCCGAGTAGTTGCAGTGCGGCCCGATTCAGGAATTGTCGAGCGTTGTCCCGAGTGCCGCAGAGTGCTGCGCGACAGCGCTTGCGTCGATCACGGGGCGCAGCGCGGAAATGAGGATCTGCGCGTCAGATTCGTCATCGATGATGGCGTCTCTAATGCCTCCCTTTTACTCAACAAGGAGGCGACAGAAGCCTTCATCGGCATGGATCAAGAGACCGTCAAGGCCGAGGTTACCAAAGAGGGTCAAGCCGGCTTCGTCGCCGCTCTCAGAGATAGATATCTTGCCCATAATCTGATCGTCAACGGCCGCGCACTGATCGACGATCAGGGCGCGATGATAATGGCCGATTCGACGACAATCGACCCTCGAACTCCAGAAGATGCTGCCAACGAGGTCATCGCCAAATGGGGGGTGATTCTGTGATTCA
>DAHR01000013.1:228158-230628 GCA_002498525.1 Euryarchaeota archaeon UBA58 | reverse complement strand
GACGCCGACCTTCCCGAGGAGGGTTCAGGCGAATACGATCCTTCCTTCGTCATCACCAAGCTCGGCGCGAAGGTCAACCGCGCCTTGGTCGGCGGAGTCATCGACAGACTGGAGCGCCGAGAACACGAGAGTGGTCTGACCTTCACCGGACACATCCGCGATCCAACCGGCGTCCATCTGTTCAACGTCGCATCATTCCAACCCGAGTTGCACCCCGACATCGAGGAACTTCTGCACCGCTTCGAGAAGGGCGACCGCTTCCTGATGCTACTCGTCGGTCGCGCCCGTTGGTTTGAGACCGACGACGGAGGAGTATTCACCTCATTCCGCGCAGAGGAATTCACCGTCGTCGACAAAGACCGATACACGCATTGGCTGGTCGACACAGCCGCAGCGACTCTGCGCCGCCTCGACGCTTTCGAAGCCTCGATGGAATCAGACCTCACACCCGCGGCGCTGGAAGCCTCGGGAGTGCCGAGAGACCTGGTCGATGGCCTGATTCTCGCCAGAGGCCATTACGGCGAATTCGACACCGAGAATTACCGAGTCGGAGTTCTGCAAGGCCTTTCGATGGCTCTTGGCAGCAATGCCGTCATCGAATCTGCGCCAGCCCCAGAAGCGAGTGGAGACCAACCCACCCTCGCCGAATCCGTCACAGAGGCTGATGATGGGGGAGTAGCATCGCTCGAAAGTGATCCTGAGAAGGACGTTAATGAGGTGATTCTCGAGACGATTCTCCAGCGCGATGAAGGCAGCGGAGTCGACTACGATACTCTGGTGCACGCTTGTGTCATGGCAGGCCACCAGCGCGAGACGGCCGAAGACGCGATCGACCATCTGCGGGATGTCGACGGAGCGATCATCGAGCCTCGCTTCAGTTTCTTCCAGCTCCTGCCCGAGTGAATCAGCGCAGACCTGCGAGCAATTGCTCCGCATGAGTCATCTTCGCCCTGATTCGCTCGATCGCCTTCGAGTCAGCTGCCCGTGAGTGCACCCGACCGGCGCTCACTGGAGTAGCACCAACCGCTTGGATGACTGAATCCTTAGCGCCCTTCTCCTCGGCGATCCGGGCTGCTACGACGAGCAGCCGTGTCTGTACGACTTCATTCTCGATGGGCCAGCCTTTACGTTGAGCGATGCGAATGAACAGATTCTCTTCAGCCGCGGCCCATCGTCCACCATGACTGTTCAGAATCGTCCCGACCATTCTCTCTACATCGTCCATCAGTCCTTTCAGTGTCTGGAGGGCTGATCTCGCACTGGCCGATATCTTCTCACTGCCAGCGATGAGATTGTCGCTCGCATCCTCAATCACGTGGGCAGCGAGCTGCTCGAGGAAATCAATCGGCTCACTGGGAACCTCGACGACGATGATTTCCTCGACCTCCCTCTCTCTAAATTCGACAGCGGTGAGCGGCTCGGAACTGATATCGGGCAGACCATTCCGACGCAGGCTCTTCTTGACCTGCCCCCAGCCATGACCTTGACTCGCGAGAACACCCGAGACACGCCCCATCAGAACGGTTCGAGTGCCGGTCAGGAGAAGTTCGAGTTTCTGGCATAATTTGTGCAATTTCTCGCGCTCCATCTCGGCCAAACGCTCGACTGTAAGCCTGCGGGAATCGAAATTGAGGTGCAGCCAAAGTCGTTGGCGACGCTCTTTGTGCGAGCCCGACGACTTGATTCCGAAGACCTTCAGTGTCTCTCCCAGTTCCTGATGTGCCATCGACTGGATGCCATCCCAAGAGAGGTCGTGCTCGGGCAGAATCCGATGTTGAATCAAGCGTGCCCGCAGCACTTCGACCGAGCCGTTCTTCGGCAAGCCAGCCGCCTCTGCTCGGTCTCTCAATTGCACCAGTCTAGCCCGATACAATTGATCCAACAGAACCCGATCAACAGCCATTGACAACACCTATTCGTCCGCAGCGCGCACGCTGCGGTCATATCGCTTACGCATCATTGACGATGCAGAACAACGATTTCACGACGACGAGAATCTCGCCGAAGCAAATCATTCGTCGAGGTCGATCCAAGCGTCAGCGGCCGGACCTTCCCGAGAATGGGCCGCCAAAGCAACAGTGGCATTCGCTACCATCAGATCCCAATCCTGCAGCACTGCGATGGTCGCGGGTTCGTAATCGGAGTAGGGCACGAGGCGTTCGAGCGAGAGCGTGTGGCGACCGTCATTAGAGAGAATCTCCATCCGAATCTCGACGTGAACCTCAGTATCGGGAACTTCGCCATAGGGGTCGTGAAAAGCACTCTCAACGACCAAATCGAGAAATTCCTCTGCCTTCCTCATGATCGCTCCAACCTGCTGATGACGTACCAGAATCCCGACCTTGTCGACTTCATCCGCAGTCATCGAACCGAGCATATGGTCCTGCACCCACCATGCGGTCTGACCCTCCAACTCCGTCACCAATTCAGCCAATCGCGAAGGAAACCCGACCCGAGCAATGAAAATCAC
>DAHR01000013.1:201432-228076 GCA_002498525.1 Euryarchaeota archaeon UBA58 | reverse complement strand
TCGACCCCCAGAGCGTGGCGCCGCTCATCAGGACGCAGCGAATCGTAGACATCACGCGAAGTCACGTAGGCATCAATCGCCCCAGATCCTCGCAAGTCCTCCATCCAGCGAGCCTGTTCGAGTGCATCACTGGGCGGCGCATCCAAGCCATGAATGCCGGCATAAGAAGTGGGGGCGAGAACACGAATTCCACGCCGCGCCCGGCGCAATTGCCGCCGAACAACCTGAGATTCAGCAAGAATGATCGCCGCCTTCGGCTGATACCACAAACGATTCTCAGAAACCAGAACTTGAGCAGTCCGCCTAGGTGAGCGAGCAGCAACAACAGAACAGCGAGCCTCCAACATTGCCATCTGACGACCGTGCAACGACCGTGCAGGCACCGCCAGAAGGTCGAATTCACCGCCACTCAAACGTTTCAAACCAGACTTGAAAGAAGGTACGGACTTGACGACCAAATCCAGATCGACAGCAGCGACCGAGTCCGAAAACTCCGCCAGAGATTTGGACACCAGACAATTGGGGTGGTCGAGAGAAGCGACTTCGAGTCGATCTTTCACAGCGTCCACCTCGGGGGGGGAGCACGCAACGTGCCCAGTCTCGCGGCCGCACGCCTCTTGATATAGGCAACCCCTAACCTGAAACCGGTCAAATGGTCACACTCCGCAACGCAAAACGCCACCTCTCGCGGCGGCGGGACGTGATCGATGAAGCGCTGGAGAATCTCGTGCAAGATCGGCTGACAGGGACCGACGCACCTGCGATGAACCTTGCGAGCGACATTCTGCTGGCGGGAGGCAAGAGGTATCGGCCGATTCTGACTTTGCTTGCATTCGAGGCCGCCGGCGGCGAGGACGAATCAGAAGTTTTGGACTTGGCCTTGGCCGCCGAATTGATTCACACAGCTACCTTGGTTCACGACGACATCTACGACCAGTCGAAGACGAGGAGGGGCAAACCCACACTGCATTCCACGCACGGGGTTTCGCACGGGATAATCGCTGGGGACTACCTCTTCGTGATGGGCTTTGGACTCGGTGGGCGGTACGATGAACCCATCGTTACTCGAATGGCCGATACCTGTGCGAACATCGCTTCGGGTGAGTTGCTGCAGTTCGCGCACATCGGTGACCTTGCGACGACTCCTGAGGATTACTACGCGATCATCGATGGCAAGACGGCTGGTCCATTCGCGACCGCTTGTGCCTGCGCTGGCATGGTCGCGAGGTCGAGCGCTGCGGATGTTGCAGCGCTCGAGGAATATGGCTGGGAGGTCGGACGGGCCTTCCAATTGGTCGACGACCTTCTCGACTTGACCGGTGATGTTTCGATGGGCAAGCCTAGAGGCACCGATGTTCACGAGGGCAAGATGACGCTGCCCCTCATCCACGCTCTGACGATGCTTCACGGCGTTGAGCGTGAGCAACTCGCCGATGTCCTGCAGAATTTCAGCGATGACCGCTGGGGCGAGTTGACCGCTCTGCTGGAAAGCGCTGGTTCATTCGATTATGCGCGGCAGTTGATCGAGAATCATATCGACCGCGCGTTGAACTCGCTTGATTTGCTGCCTCAGAGTGATGCGAAGCGTCTTCTGGCCGAGGTTGCGAAGCGCTCAGGCAGCCGGCGCATCTGAGGAGGCTTTGGCTTCGCGCCGGTGGTATCGATGGTCGAATCAAAGGAGTTGGCTCCGTCACAGCCTCGAAGTGATTGGGATGTCATCGTCATCGGCGGTGGTCCTGCGGGAAGTACGACGGCTCGATATCTGGCTCAAGCCGCTGTTGATGTGCTGGTCATCGATGGTCGCGACCCGATTGGCACACCCTTGCAGTGCGGCGAATTAGTACCATCGAACGCCGAGATGAAGCGGCTCTGCCCAGACGTTCCTGAGATGGACGATCTGTTCAGGACGCCGGCCTCTGCGATAGCCCAGAGACTCCAAGAAATGCACTTGGTGACGCCTTCGGGAAAGCGCTTGAAATTCCCATTCGAAGGCAATGTCCTCGACAGGGTGGCGCACGACGAAGCGCTGGTCCAGAGGGCTGAACAGGCTGGAGCGAATTATCTGATAGGTCAGCGTGTCGAGACCGTGGAAGGTGAGCAGGTTCGACTCCGCGACGGGCGAATCTTCACCGCCCGAGTCATCGTCGGCGCCGGTGGTCACAACGACCCTATCCGTCGCCAGCACTGGAACGAGGAATCGACCAACATCCCAGTCAAATTCGTCCTCATGGATGGGGTTCACAGCGAGGCGCTCGAACTCCACTTCGGTGGATTGGCGCCGGGTGGATACGCCTGGGTCTTCCCGAAGGACGGCTGCTCCAACATCGGCCTTGGGATCCAGCGGAGTTTCGCCAAAGACCGCAGTCTCAACCTCTTCGCTGACGACTTCATCAGCCGCTACGAGGGCAAGGTCTCCTACAGCGGAGCAGGCTCGCTGCCGATGTCGGGAACCATAAGCAGTTTCGTCAAGGACAACCACCTCCTGGTCGGCGATGCAGCGGGCATGGTTCTGCCCTCGAACGGAGCGGGAATCACCATCGCCATGATCGGTGGGCGCATAGCTGCACAAGCCATCGCCTCACACCTCCAGAACGGCACACCACTTGCGGATTACGAGGCGGAATGGCAGCGGCAGATGGGTGCTGTCATGACCAATTCCAAGCGCGCATTCCGCCTCGGCAGCATCATCTTCCGGCTACCCGATCGCCTCATCGACCTCGCCTTCAATCGACTCACCAAGTCATTCCTCTGGCGCGGTGTCACCTGCCGCCGAATGTTCTGGCTCTTCTGAGCATTGAGATGTCCAGCACCATGAAGGATTACTTGGGCGCTGTGCCTTCCCAGATTGTTGCCATTCCAGGGAAGATGACCTTGGCTTCGACGCCCTCGAAGCCAATCTCTTCGAGCATCCGAACATATTCCTTCGTGGTTCCGAAATGGACGTAAGTCTTGGTCAACCACTTCCACGGATGGTCGCTCACACCGCAGACGATACGCGCGTAGGAACCGACCCAGAATCGCATCCAGAACCAGCCGAAGAAGCCGTGCAGTCGATTCATTTTCGCAGGGTCCACGATCACCAACTTCGCCCCGGGCTTCAACACCCGAAGCACCTCGGCCAGCCCCGCCCGCTTATCGTACCAATCCCTGAACGAGAACAACGAGCAAACAGCATCAAACGAATCGTCATCGAAGGGCAAGTCCTCAGCTTTCCCAATCACGAATTCCACCGCAGAATCACCACGCGAGGCCCGCATCGAATTCACCCGCGGCTCCGCAGCAGCAAGCATCAAGGCACTCGGATCGAGACAGACCAACTCACCCCCGATAACCTCCTCAGCAAAACTTCCTGGACCACAACCAACCTCCAAAACGCGCCCTTTCAGAACACCAGCCTCGGAGGGCAATCGCTCACGAACCAGCCGCCGCCATCTGTCGACTTGACCAAGCGTTGCGAAGCGATTGATCCGGTCGTAGACCGGAATCGTCGCTTCAAGCCCACGCATCAACTCCTGCCAATCGCCTTCACCGATGGTTTCGGAGTCCACGATGGCACTCTGCGTAGGTCCCTTATTTGGTAGGTTTGGGGGGGCTGACCCTCGGCTGTCGGGAGTCCCAACCAAAAAGAACCGAAGGTTAGCATGATATACCCTTCTTCGGTCGCGCGCATCACCAATGGTGGAATCAATGGGTCGAGCAGAAGTTCTGGGTACAATCAAAGACGCAGAAGACGATGCTGAGAAGATTCGGGCGACGGCCGACGAGAAGGCCAAGAGCCTGCTCTCCGATGCTCGTGTCAAGGCTGCTGAAGCGATTACTGCAGGCCGTCAATCGGCCGACGAAGAGGCTGCTTCGATTCTCAATGATGCCAGAGCAGCCTCTGAGAAGGTAGCTGCAGCAGTTAGCGATGAGGGCGATGCCCTGCTCGCTCAGGTAACGACCGACGGTGAGCAGAACAGAGAGGCGGCGGTCGACGTGGTTCTCTCAGCATTCCGCACAGCATGAGAACCGCTTTTGATGAGGTGTCAATATGAGCCAGTTCACGACTGAGGATATGTCGCGACTGGTCGCTGCTGGCACTCGTGACCAGCTCAAGACAATCATCGAAGTCGTCGCTGGTATCGGCTTGGTTCACATCAACGATTACAGCGCCGACGAAGAGGGTTTGTCGATGGGTATTCCTGTCGACGAAGCCGAGGACATCAGCCGCCAACTGACCAGAATGCGCGGCTGTGCTTCGCAGGTCGAATCCGGCGATCAGCGCATCTTGCTCCCCGCTCCCGAAGTCCGCCGGAACCTCTCCGAATCTCTGGCAGGAGAGATTGACGGAATCATCGAGATCTTCGATGAGATCGACGGCCTCAAAGCCGAGTCCTCCCAGAATGCGGAAGAGTTGGCGGTCCTCAAACTGCTCGCCCCTCTCAGCCTCGAACTGGAATTGATGGGCGGCTACCGAACCGTCGCTTCATTCATCGGCACCGTCGCCTCCCTCTCCAAGGCCCGAGTTGGTCTCGCAGCGCTTGGCGACTCTGCTCTTCACCTGACCAGTGAGGTCGGCAAGAAGGGCGTCGTCGCGGTCTTCTGCCGCATCGAGAAATCCAGCGAGATTCAATCGATGCTCGGCGAGCACGACTTCCAAACGATCGCGGTCCCCGAAGGCGAGGGATTGCCCAGCGAGCGCATCGAGCAGTTGACCGCTCGCGAGGCGGAGATCGCCAGCCGCCTCGAAGAATTGCAGAGCGATGTCGAATCCTGGACAGATTCCAACGGTGGCATGCTCTTCGGCGGTATGGAATTACTCGAGCGCGACCTTGAACTGGCAACCGCTCCAATTCGAGTCGCGACCAGCGAACACGCATTCATGCTCGACGGCTGGGTTCGCTCAGAGATCGCCGCCGATGTTGAAGCAGCACTCGGTCCGGTCTGCACTCACGTCAGCATCGAGGAGTATGTCGCGCCGGCTCACTCCAACCATCTCCACCTCGACGATGACCGCTCCGAGATGCCTCCGATCGAATTTTCGCCGCGAACCTACTCCAAGCCTTTCGAGATGTTGACAGATGTCATGGGTCGTCCCGCCTACGGCCGCATCGACCCGACTTTCTTCATGTTCATCACCTACCCACTCTTCTTCGGACTGATTCTGGGCGACATGGCTTACGGACTCGCAGTGATGGGAATGGCCGCCTTCGTCTGGAAGCGCTTTCCCCTTGATGAGATGATGAAAAACGTCGGCGGACTGCTCTTCATCATCGGTCTCTCAACGGTGATTTTCGGCTATATCTACGGTGAATTCGCCGGCTTCGAGTTCCTGCCCCATGGCGGCTGCGACATCGCGGGCATAATCGGTGTCGCTCAATGTGAAGCCGCCCATGGTCACTACCACTGGGAGTCTGCACACTCGCCTTGGTGGATCGCTTGGATGACCAATCTCTACCCATCCAGCGGCGAGTTATACGCGGTTTGGGAAGGACCGCTGAACATCGTTCTCGCCTATCCCTTCCACCGCGTCGCTAGCAACCTCGAGAACCTGATTCTCATCACCATCTACATGGGAGTCCTCCACGTCCTCTTCGGACTGGTTCTAGGTTTCCGTGACATCTACAAGGCACACGGATTCGTCGATGCACTCTTTGAGAAGGGCTCGTGGATGACCGTCGTCATCGGCGGATTCATCTTCGCTTACGGCTTCCTCGTCGAATCCGCCTCAGACATCCTTCTGCCCGGCGCAGCCATCACCGGTGTCGGCGTCGTAATGGTGATGGTTCTGCTCGCGCACTTCGAGAAGATGGGCGTGATTGGAATCCCACTCGGCATCCTCGAATCACTCGGAATGCTACCGAAGGTCGTCTCTTACGTTCGACTGTTCGCAGTCGGTGTCGTCGGAGTCAAGATCGCAGCCACCGGTAACGAGATGATTTACCCCTCTGTCGCACACACACTCTCCAACCTCGGCGAGGCTGGCGCGATGGACCTTGTTCTCCTGCCAGTGCTCTTCGTATTCTGGCTCGTCGTACAACTCTTCGCCCTCGTTCTGGGGGTCTTCAGTCCAAACATCCACACAGTGCGACTGCACTTCGTCGAGTGGATGATGCAATTCTACGAGGGCAGCGGAATGCCCTTCCAAGCCTTCGGTTTCAAACCGAGGAGAGTGGAAGTGGAATGAGGCGACTCGTGGGGAAAAAAACGGAGGAAAAAAACATGGAAAACAAGAGTATGAGAATGATTTACCGCGTTCTGATGGCTGTGCTGTTGGCGACTTTGGTCGCCGGTGTCGCAACCGCTCAGGAAGGTGGCGAAACAGATGCAGTGAATGACAAGGACACGATGGCCAAGCTAGGCGCAGGAATCGCGCTCGCTGGCTGTGGTATCGGAACAGGTCTTGCACAAGGCCCAATCGGTGCGGCTGCGGTCGGAATGATCGCTGAGGACGCATCCAAGTTCGGTACCGGACTTCTGTTCACTGTTCTGCCAGAGACGATCGTTCTGTTCGGTTTCCTTTCGATCTACCTACTTTGATCGATTGGGGCGAAACAAATAGGAGATTCACGCATGTCATTGGACAAGCTAGCTAGTGAAATCGCGTCGCTTGCGAAAGCCGAGGCCAAAATGGTCACGGACGCTGCGGCAGCCGAGGCGAAGAGCATCGGCGCTGTCGCTGACGACGAGATTTCAGAACACCGCGGCGTAGCGCTGGCGCGGGCGGAGAAGATGCGCGACCAATCAGCGGTCGAGAGCATCGCTGCCGCCCGACAGAGGAACCAGAAGCGGCTCCTCGTCGCGCGCGCCGCTGAACTCGATGCGACCTGGGAAGAGATCGTCTCCAAGGTCGCTTCGGCGAAGCTCGATGGTCGAGAAGGAATTCTCAACTCCCTGCTCGCCGAAGCCAAGGAATCCGCCTCGGCGGACATGATCCTTCGCCCTGTGGCGATGGATCGTGCTGCTCTTTCGGCACAATCCAGCGGCTTCAAGTTCGCTGACGATATTGACGGGCTTGGCGGCTTCGTTCTCGAAACCGCCGATGGCTCGATATTGATGGATTACCGCTTTGAAGGAAGACTTCGCGAGGCTTGGGAAGCCAAACTCGGCGAAGTCAGTCGAATACTTTTCGGGAATGAATGAGAGGAATCAGAATGGCAGAAATCGCAGTCGGGAAGGGCAATTGGGCCAACGCCAGTGCGCGCAGCAAAGCGCGCAAGGCGAAACTCCTCGACGAGAAGCGATTCCGTCAACTGATGCAGAGTGGTCCTGAGACCATCGCTGCCAGCATCGGAGAATTGGGTTATCGCAAGGAACTCGACATGTATTCCGCCCGCCTCAGCGGTGCGGATCTCGTCGAAGCCGCCTTGAGTCACAATCTCAACCGCGAATTGAAGGAAGTCATGGGCTTCTGTCAAGGGCGGCTGAAGCGAATCGTCTCAGTCTTCGCTCTGCGCTTCTCCTATGCCAGCGCGAAGGCTGTTCTTCGCGCCGTCAACGGCGGAATCTCCGCCGATGAATTGGCGCGAACGGTTCTGCCAGACGAGGATGATCTCAACATCGTCTGGCTCGACATCGCTCGCAACAGCGAGTCGCTGCCCGACGCTGCAGCGGCGATGAAAGGCACCCCGTGGGGAGCCGCCATCGCCGATGTTGACGCCGAGGCAGCCTTGCAGGATTACGAAGATGCACTCGACAGGCATTACTACCACGAAGCAATCTCGGCGCTGAGGTCAAGCGGTCAGAGCCACAGTCTCCTGCTCGGCTATCTGCGCACCGAAATAGACCATCGAAACATCGTCAACCTGCTGAGAGCCCTGCGACAGGACCTCTCAGCGACACAACGCTCCAACCTGCTGCTGGAAGGCGGCAGGGCTCTGCGCGGAAACCTCCTCCGAAGTGCCGCGCAGGCCGATACCGAAGACGCCCTGATGGAGGTCTTGCGACGCTCCAACATGGACGTCGTCGAACTCGAGGAAGCGCTCACACGCTCGAAGGACCACGGCGGACTCGATCCGGTCGTGAGCCATCTCGCGTCCCGCCGTCGAGCGGATCTCAGGCGCATGAGCCACCTGAATCCGCTCTCGGCATTCCCGATCATCCACTACCTTGAGAGCAAGGTGTTGGAAGTACAGAACCTCCGCCTGCTGGTGCGCGGCAAGGCGGTTGGCCTCTCGGAAGAGGTCATTGAAGCGCATATGGCATTCTGAGGTGATGAGATGGAGATTGCAGTAGTTGGAACTTCAGAATTCACCCTTGGATTCCAGTTGGTGGGGGTAACCCGCTTACACAATCCCGCGAACGACGAAGAGATGGCTACCATCCTCCGCTCGATGCTCGGGGACAAGGAGGTTGGAATCGTCGTCATCGACGCAGCCGACCTCACCCGTATGCCAGACAAGCTGCGTCGACAGATGTCTGACAGCATATCGCCCACGATTCTGGGCATCGGAACCGAGGAGGACAATACCCTCCGCGAGTCCATCAAGTCGGCATTGGGAGTCGACCTTTGGAAGTGATTCCTCAAAATAAAATATGGAAGTGAAGAAATGAGTGAAGAAAATGGATTGATTTACAGGATTTCAGGTCCTGTCGTAACCGCTATCGGAATTACCCCTCGAATGTACGAAGTAGTACGCGTGGGAGATGAAGGACTGATGGGTGAAGTCATCGAATTGCACGGAGACCAGTCGGTCATCCAGGTCTACGAGGAGACGTCCGGCATCAGTCCGGGCGAGCCCGTGATCCGAACTGGGCAGACCCTGTCTGTTCAACTCGGCCCGGGTCTGTTGACTCAGATCTACGATGGTATTCAGCGTCCGCTGGCTGATTTGGAGGCGAAAATGGGTGTCTTCATCAAGCGCGGTGTCGACGCTGATGGCCTCGATATGGCCAAGATGTGGGATTTCAAGGCCACCGTTGCGGTCGGCGACGAAGTCGCCGCAGGAGCGATTCTCGGCACGGTCCAAGAGACCGAGACCATCGAGCACCGCGTCATGCTTCCTCTTGGGAAGAGCGGTGTCATCAAGAGCATCGAGTCGGGTGAATTCAATGTCACTCAGACCATTTGTACTCTTGAAGATGGGACTGAGATCGCAATGATGCAGGAGTGGCCGGTTCGAACACCTCGCCCCTTCGTGCAGAAGTACGCACCCAACGTTCCACTCATCACCGGCCAGAGAATCCTCGACTTCCTCTTCCCCTTGGCAAAGGGCGGTACCGCGGGAATCCCCGGTCCGTTCGGCAGCGGCAAGACCGTCATCCAACAACAGCTGGCCAAGTGGTCCGATGCTCAGATCGTCGTCTACATCGGCTGCGGAGAGCGCGGTAACGAGATGACAGAGGTGCTCACCGAGTTCCCTCACCTCATCGACCCGCACACCGGCACACCGCTGATGAACCGCACAACGATGATCGCGAACACCTCGAACATGCCCGTGGCTGCACGCGAGGCGTCCGTCTACACAGGCATCACGATTGCAGAATACTTCCGCGACATGGGCTACGACGTCGCTTTGATGGCCGATTCAACCAGCCGCTGGGCTGAGGCCATGCGCGAGATATCCTCGCGACTCGAAGAGATGCCTGGTGAGGAAGGATACCCCGCTTACCTATCGAGTCGACTGGCCGAATTCTACGAGCGCGCTGGACGTGTCCAGACGCTCGCTGGTGGCGACGGCTCGATTTCCGTCATCGGAGCTGTATCACCGCCCGGCGGCGACATCTCCGAGCCGGTCTCTCAAGGAACACTGCGCATCGTCAAGGTGTTCTGGGGACTCGATGCCGGCCTCGCTCGCCAGCGCCACTTCCCTTCAATCAACTGGCTGAGTTCATACTCGCTCTACCCACAGGCGCTCGATCAATGGTACCGAGACAACATCGCGTCGGACTTCCCAGAGGTCCGCACCGAGATCAGCGCCCTTTTGCAAGTAGAGGCCGAACTTCAGGAAATCGTCCAATTGGTCGGTTCCGACGCTCTACCGATCGACCAGCAACTGACCCTCGAAGTGGCTCGAATGATTCGAGAATACTTCCTGCAACAGAATGCTTTCCACGACGTCGACACCTACAGCGACCTCAATCTGCAATACGCGATGGCCCGCGCAATCCTCTCCTTCCAGGAAGAGGCGAAGAAGGCCATCGCTGGCGGCGCTGGACTCGAAGAAGTCGTCAACGTCCAAGCTCGAACCGACCTCATTCGAGGTCGCTTCGAAGACGGCTACGCAGACCGCATCGAAGGCCTCGTAGCCGAGATGAGCAAACAGATTTCAACAGCCTCGGAGGGCAATTGAGGAGGGATATGAATGAGTGGAAAAGAATACCGAACAATCACAGATGTCAAGGGACCCTTGGTGTTCCTGAACAAGACCGAACCCGTCGCCTTCGGCGAAATCGTACAACTGCGCCTCACTGATGGCACCGTCAAGAACGGACAGGTGCTCGACACCTCGAACGACCAAGTCGTCGTTCAGGTCTTCGAAGGCACCGCTCGAATCGACCGCCAAACCGGCGTCAAATTCCTCGGCGACGTCTTCCGCCTGCCGGTCAGCAAGGACCTCATAGGCCGCATCCTCGACGGAGCCGGCCGACCTCGCGACGGTGGCCCGCCCATCGTTGCCGAGAGGATGGCCGACATCATCGGAGCTGCGATCAACCCGTACTCGCGCCGAAGCCCAGAATCCTTCATCCAGACAGGGATCTCGGCAATCGATGCTTGCACATCACTGGTCCGCGGCCAGAAGCTGCCGATCTTCAGCGCTGCTGGACTACCACACAATGACATCGCGCTGCAGATTGCCCGCCAAGCCAAGCTGGTCGGCAGCGACGACGATTTCGTCGTCGTTTTCTGTGCTATGGGAATCACTGCTGAAGAGTACAATTACTTCGTCAGCGACCTCGAGCGCACAGGTGCGCTCGAGAACGCTGCGCTGTTCATCAATCTCGCTGACGACCCAGCCGTTGAGCGCCTCATCACACCGCGCCTCGCGCTGACGGCAGCAGAGTACCTAGCGTTCGAGCACGATTACCACGTGCTCGTTATCTACACAGACATGACGAACTACTGCGAATCGCTGAGAGAGATCGGTGCGGCTCGTGAAGAGGTTCCCGGACGACGTGGTTATCCAGGTTACATGTACACGGATCTGGCTATGCTCTACGAGCGCGCCGGCCTTGTCAAGGGCAAGAAGGGAAGCATCACGCAATTCCCCATTCTGACCATGCCCGGCGACGATATCACCCACCCGATTCCCGATCTTTCGGGATACATAACCGAGGGACAGATCGTCATTTCGCGCGAACTTCACCAGAAGGGAATCTACCCGCCAATCAACGTTCTACCGTCGCTAAGCCGACTGATGAACGCTGGAATCGGCCCTGGCAAGACCCGAGAAGACCACAAATCCGTCTCCGACCAACTCTACGCTGCTTACGCCCAGGGAAAGGAGTTGCGCGGCCTTGTTGCGATCGTTGGTCAGGACGCGCTGAACGAGCGTGACCTTCAGTTGCTGAAGTTCGCGGATCTGTTCGAAAACAAGTTCCTGCGACAGAGCCGCGACGAAGATCGAACGATCGAAAGCACGCTCGACCTCGCATGGGATCTCTTGACCAACATCGATACGAAGTTCTTGGTCCGATTGGACCAGAAGTGGATTGACAAGTATCACCCGACTGAGAAGAAGGAGTGAAACTCAGCGCTGAGAATCGACGAAGGAGGTGAATGAGGAATGGCACTCGACATCAAGCCGACGCGGTCGGAACTCATCAATCTCAAGCGTCGAATCAAGCAGACGCGGAGCGGTTACAATCTGCTGAAGATGAAGCGCGACGGGCTTTTCCACGAGTTCCGAAAGCTGCTTTCAGAGATGATCAGCGCTCGCGAGGAACTCGTCGCGTCGTATCGTATCGCGGTCGAGGCAATCAGCCTCGCCAGCGCTATCGAGGGCGGACTTTCTGTCAAGAGTGCGGCGATTGCGAATTCTTCCTCTCCCGAGGTCGAGGTCTCGCGCCGCAACATCATGGGCGTCGTCGTTCCCAAAGTCGTTGGTCAGCATCTGACGACGACCATCGAGAATCGCGGCACTGGTCTGATCGGCGGTTCGTCCTACATCGACGAGGCCGCCGACGCTTACTCGGCGCTGATCGAGAACATCGTCAAAGCCGCCGAGATGGAAGCGACCTTGAAGCGACTTCTGGAGGAGATCGAAGCGACCAAGCGCCGTGTCAACGCGCTTGAGTTCAAGGTCATCCCCGAGATGGAGGAAGCGCAGTCATTCATCCAACTGAGGCTCGAAGAGATGGAACGCGAAGAGACATTCCGACTCAAGCGATTCAAGAATAAGTGAGCCACGCTGAGGGCGGTTCGCGCCTTGCGTGGTTTGATAGAGGGGGGTCCTAGTTCGCAACCACCATAGGTGGTTGAATCCGAGTGTCGAACACAGATCCATTAGTGCTCGACCACGTGGCGTGGGATCTCAGCGAACTCATTGAACACATCCTGACGCGACACTTCAATCTCGGCGACGAGGTGATCGGGGGAATCGCTTGGCAGGTGAGGTCCAGAGACGGAGGCGACGAGAGCGAGAGCCTCCTCCATGTCAATCGCTCACTCGAGTCGCTCGGTTGGGTAGCGATGCTCGACGAGGGCGATCCTCCGATTCTCAGCGTCGCACCACGACCCATCGAACAGTTGCTGCTGCCGAATTGGCAATTGCTCTCGATCTGGTCGATGATGAGTGTCTTCCTGACTTTCGTAGGCAGCGCATGGTTGCTGCAGTTTGATGCCGATGCAGGGGCTTTCGAGCCTGAGATACTGCGCCAAGCCGTGCTCTACTTCACCCTCCCTGTGGTTCTCACTATGGCCCTTGCGAGTGAGATTCGCAGGCGAGCAGCAGCACGATTCGGCATCAATATAGGCCATCTCGTACCGATTGTCTTTCCGATTCTCTCACCTATCTGGCCCTTCGGAATCGCCGGCCTGCTGAGTCAACGGCGTTCAGACCTCTTCCTCGTCCCGAACCGCCGTGCTCTGGGCATCATCGAGTTGGCGACGCCACTGACACTCTTCCTCTCCGGCACCGTCCTGACCGTCATCGGCCTAGCCTTGACGCCGAACGAACCGCCGGAGATCTCAGCCCTGCCAATAGCCTTCCAGAACAATCCTCTGTTGACGATTCTTGTCATGGACTGGCTCGGCGCCGACCTGTGGATTCGTCTGCAATGGCTTCACCCGACAGCTCTCGCCGGAATCGGCCTCTCGGTCGTCGGCTGGGCCTCACTCCTGCCGATTCCGGGATTTCCCGGCGACAGAATGCTGCACGCCATCATCGGCCCTGCCGAGATGACCGACTCGAAGCGCCAGACGAGCCTCTTCATCCTCATGCTCGGGGTGATGGTCCTCGTCTTCGTCGAGACCGAATACTGGCCTTGGCTGCTGATTGCGGCAATCGGGACGATGCGCCGATTCAGCACAGAGAACACTCCTCCGCCGATCATCGTCGATGAGTCGAAGGGGCTGTCCGATGTCAGCCGAAAGCAATTGGTCGCAGCGATGCTCATCGTCCTCATCGCCGGCTTCCCCGGCATGTATCCGACCTACCAGATTGCCGATTGGGACGCTGGTCTCGACACCAGCAACTGGGCCACTGAACTCCAATTAACCACCGATGAGCCCATCGAATTGACCCTCGACCTCACCCCGGCCGGAGTCATCCCAGTCTCCGGCTGGCTGCAATTCAGAATCGAGGGCTCTACAGACGATTGGCGAATCGAATCTGACTGCCAACTCGAGAGAGAAGTCTGCAGATTCGACGGTGTGACCCAGGCCTCGCCGAGTGAAGTCAACCTGACCATCAGCCAAGCCACGAACGGCCAATACGACCTCAACCCGTTGCGACTCACCATCTTCATCGATGTCGAGGGTCGAGAGGCAGAGCACGCGATCATCCTCATGCCGATTGGAATCACAGCGCCAATCGACCCTCTCTGGCTGCTGATCGAGGAGACCGAGACGCCGAGAATCTGCCTCAGCATCGATGTCGTGAGTAGCGATTCTGGCGTCCTCGCACTATCCAATCCATTCTGGGAATTCGAAGGAGAGACGAATCTGTCGTCTTCGGGGACGCACGATGTCTGCCTGCGGGGGCACGAGGGGGCCTTGCGATCTTCAACGTTCTTCGACTCTTTCAACCGCGTCATGGGGCCTGTTTTGAGCTTCGAGCGCGACAATGGAAGCGACTCGAATTGGTGGATGGCGGTCAACGGTTCGGAAGCGATTCTGACGATTTCTGACCTCGATTGGGAGTACCCCCTGTGGTTCGCTGCAACCGAAACCGTGACCTTCGCCTACGCTGACGACGGCACTGCATCCTGTCCATCGACTGATGTGATTGTAGAGATGAATACGAGCGGCGAGTGGGTTTGGACTTTCGCCGAGCGCTCGGCAATCCGCATCCCTGCAGGGGTTGCGGCTCATGGAAGGCTGTATTTCGCGGCTGAGGGCTGGTTGGCGATCTGTCTCGAGACGCAGATGTTGGGTTCGTATCGAGTCCTTGAGGGCGTGGATGTGATGACCCGGCCTGGGCGGATCGGGCAAGCGATTACGGTGCCTCCATTCGGCATCGTCTTCAGCATCGTCAACCGGGAGGACCGTAATCTTCCGATCAGCGTCGAGTGGACTGGAGATTCTCCTGAGGCCGATGTCTGGGAAGTGACGATTCCTGACGAGGTCGGCGCTGATTCTGAGGTTGATGTGACGATTCTCGCGGTTGGTGAATTGGCTCTGGAGCGCGTCGTCTGGGTCACTGTCGGTGAGGATATCGTGACTGTTCATCTGGCTGCGCGCTGCCCCGTCGATGGCTGTGAGGCGAGCTGATGCGAATCGCCGTACTGGGCGTAGGCTCAATCGGCGGGGTCGTGCTCGGTGCGCTGTGCGATACCGATGTGGATTTGGTTGCCGTTTCGCGCGGTGGATTGGCTGCTAATCTTGCTGAGATTGGCTTGATCCTCCACACTCCAGAGGGTACGATTGAGATGATTCCTCCCGAGCGTTTCATCGTCGTCGATTCCGGGGCTGGGCCAGTGTCTGGGCAGGTTCGTGGGACTTGCGAAGCCGCGATCATCTGCGGCAAGGCGGCTTCGACTTCGGTGCTTGCACAATTGGCAGAAGAATTGCTTGTTGACGACGGAGTGGCGGTCAGCATTCAGAACGGTTTGGGTCACTCCGAAACATTGGCTCACAGACTCGGTCGCGAGAGAGTTCTGGGCGGCTCGATAACCCACGCTGCCTGGCGTGATTCCGAGGAAACGGTTCATTGGGTCGGACGCGGTTCCGTTCGGCTCGGGGCACTGGACGGTGGCAGTCCGATGGGTCATGCTGCAAGGCTCCTAAACGCTCTCGAGGAGGCTGGACTCAACGCGATCTGGTGCGAAGATGTAGGGCGAGTCGTGTGGCGTAAATTGCTGCTGAATGTCGCCATCAATCCAGTATGTGCGATTGCCGGAGTGCGCAACGGTGCGCTTCTCGAAATCCCCGAGTTGTGGGAACAAGGACTGGCAGCGATGAGCGAAGCTGCAGCCGTGGCAAGAGCGAGTGGTGTTGACCTAGGGGATGTGGATCTTGCTGACCACCTGCGCAAGGTGGCCGAGGCGACTGCTGAGAATCGCTGTTCGATGCTCCAAGATGTGATGGCTGGTCGCGCCACCGAGATCGATTCTCTATGTGGCGCGGTGGTCGAGCGCGGCGAGGCGGTGGGAATTCCTACGCCCGCCAATCAAGCCCTGCATGCGCTCGTCAAAGGCATCGAGCGCTCTCCTGAATTCTCCTGACCGCAATCCCCCTGTAAGTTGAGTGACGCAAAGGGTACCCATGCGATTGGAAGTAGAAACCGTAGACTCTGCGCCGGGAAAACTTTCATTCCGCAGCCGACATTGCATCGACGTTGCACAAAGTCACCAAGGTCACATTGGGCGTAGGATTCGTATTGCTTATTGGAAGCATAATTGTTACCTCCGCCGGCTGGGACTCATTCATGGAAAACATGGACGAAGGATTCGTCGAGGGTGGCACTGAGATGTGGACGGGGAAAACACCCACTACGTTCGAGGGAGAGATGCTTCCGACTTCCATGTATCCGGTTTTCGTGCAGGAGTATAGATCCGTAGATGTGGAATTGCTAGATGGTGATGAATACAGTCGCTTCGTGCCTTGCGAGGAAGACTACTCGTGCGGATCCTTCTACGAACCAGGGTACACATATGTCGGCGACGTATATGTATCCTACTCGGATATCTGGATGGTTCGGTTCTCTGGAGACGTCACGGGAGATAGCAATGTCATGATACGGGAGATGAGCATGGATGTGCCCGGAATCATGTCGCTTGCTTTTGGCTGCATGGGGGGATGCTTCTCGCTACTGGTTCTAGGAGTCGGTGTAATCTTTGTATTCACTCTGAAGGAAAGCCACAACGACTCCCCCTCTGAAGTTGCGTTCGTGAGTGGAGACACGCTAAAGTCAACAGCACCAGACACCGGGGAATGGTGGAGTCAATCCGACAATGATTGAGGGTTTCTGAATCAATGGGGGGAAGCCGGAAATAATCAGTCCTCGAATTCGGGTCAATCGAGGTCGAGATTGTAGTGCAAGCCGACATTCTCGCGCCGCAGCATGGAGGCCTCGATGACCAACTCGGCGCAGATGATCAGATTGCGTAACTCGACCATCGTCTGCGTCGGTTTTGTCGCGTGCCAGAGTGGCACGACCTCACTGCGAATGTGAGCGATGCGGCGCTTCGCCCGAGCCAATCGAGCATCGCTCTTGACCAATCCCACATCATTCGTCATCATGCTTCGCAAGGCCTGCAGGTCGGTGTGCAGAGTGCCATGCTCAGCCAGCACATCGAGGTCATCGTCGCGCCAGCGCGGCAGGTCATCGACCAAAGCCGGCAATTCACCATTCTCAGCCTTGCGAATCAAGTCCGAGGCTGCCCTCTCCGAGTAGACGACAGCCTCGAGCAAACTGTTCGAAGCCAACCGATTCGCCCCGTGAAGTCCAGTCCGTGCAACCTCGCCAACAGCGTACAAACCAGGCATGACCGCACCCTCACAAAGAGCCCGCCCAGCAGAATCCACGACCACTCCACCGACCATGTAGTGCGCAGCAGGCCTGACCGGAATCGGGTCGGGACCGAGTCGTATTCCCAACTTCGCGACCTGCGCAGCAGTAGTTGGGAACTCCTCCATGAGTTCGACGGCATCGAGGTGTTCAGTCACCAACAGAACATGTGAATCGCCACTGCGCTTCATCTCTCGATCGGTCGCCCGAGCGACCACATCACGAGTATCGAGCGAGCCTTTCTCAGAGTATCGGCGCATGTAGGAAGAGGCGTTCGGATCGCCCGCAGCAGACCCCGCCGAGACACCACCTGCAGCCCGCCAAGCAGCATGCTCGGAACGAGTCATCAGAACCGCGCCGTGCCCTCGCATCGCCTCGCTGATCAGGAAAGGCGTAGCAGATTCAACCGCCAGAGCAGTCGGATGGAACTGGATGAATTCCATATCCGAAACATCGGCCCCAGCCCGATGCCCCATCGCGATACCATCACCCGTGGCGACAGCAGGATTCGTCGTGGAGAGGTGAAGCATCCCTGCCCCACCGCTCGCAAGCACGACGGCCCTAGCAGCGAGCGTGTGCACCTTTCCCGATGGCGCCAAACACCACAAACCAGCAACACCGGACGAGGGATCATCCAGATCCCTCCGAATCAGGTCGAGAACCATCCAATTCTCGAGAATCCGCAGACCAGACTCGTATTCGCTCGCAGCACCCTGCGTCAGAGCCCGCTCGATTTCAGCCCCAGTACGGTCCCGTGAATGCAGAATCCGCTTATCGGAATGACCTCCCTCGTGTGCCATATCGTACAAGCCATCAGCGCTCAGATCGAATTCAACACCATGCTCGACGAGGTCTCCGATCCGCGCCGCAGCATCAAACACAACCGCGCGCACAACACTCTCGTCGCACAACCCCGCACCAGAGGCCAGAGTATCCTGCACATGGGCCTCCAAAGCCCCTTCATCATCAATGTCAAGCACACCGGCTATTCCGCCCTGCGCCCAGTTCGTCGAGGAGGTCGAGAGGCTCTTCTTGGTGACGATGGCGACCGATAATCCGTTCCGATAACAGCGGAGGGCGAGGAACAATCCTGCGATTCCAGAACCTATCACTGCGACGTCGACGGCCGTCAGTGACTTCTCCTGCGAGTCTGCCGCCATGTCAATTCCTGATTGGATTTCGCATTGAAGATTGTCCAATCGTATTCTACGCCTTCGGCGTCAGAAGCAAGTGCCTGCGTTTGGTGGCTCAAAGTGCGCCGATGCCTCAACCTTCATAATCTGTAAAGCGGCGAGCCCGTGCTTGACGTTGGGTGTTTTTCCAATCGTCATTAGGTGATGGGATGCACTTACTGCGTATCGAATTGGAGAATTTCAAGTCATTCGGCGGTCAGATCACAGTTCCTTTCGACCAGGGATTCACAGCCATAACCGGTCCCAATGGCTCGGGTAAATCCAACTGCGGAGATGCCATACAATTCGTTCTCGGGACACGCTCCACCAAGGTCATTCGAGCTGCTAATGTGGCGGAGTTGATCTTCAATGGCGGCAAGAGTGGCAAGGCTGCCCGCCACATGTCGGCGACGCTCGTCTTCGCCAACACTCCAGAGTCTGACGGGCTTCGCCGTATTCGAGTTGAAGGCGATGAGGTCTCGTTCACCAGGGCTGTTCGGTTGAGTCGCAAGAACAACCCTATCTCCTCTTACCGGATTGGCGACAAACCGGCCACTGCTACCGAGATGCGTCGGGTTCTGGCCGAGGCTGGCCTGCATGGTGATGGTTACAACATCGTCCAGCAGGGCGATGTGACGAATCTCGCGACGATGACACCACACCGCCGTCGCGGTGTCTTGGAGGAGGTTGCTGGAGTCAAGGCATACGACGACGAGATTCGTCGTTCGCAGAATCAGCGCAAGCGGGTCGAGGGCGACATCCAGACAATCGATCTGTTCGAGTCGGATCAGAAGACCCAACTCAAGGAACTTGAGAAGGAACGGGCTCAGGCGCTGAAATTCAAGGAGTTGAAAGACGAGCAGGACGAGGCTCGAATCGTTCTGGCGCAAACGCGTTATCGCAGCCGCCATGATGAGATTCGGCTGCTGAACGATGAGCAGGTGAATTACACAGAGAAGGACGAGAGACTTCGGGGGGTGATGCGTGCTTCGAATCAGAAACTGCTCGAACTCGATGAGGAGTTGGTCCGCGTCAGGCTGGATATCGATGAGATGGCGAGTGGCGAATCGAAGAAGGTGCTCGACCAGATTCGGGCTCTCGATATCGAGGTCGAGACGAGCCGTGATCGCATTGGCGATTCGCGGCGAGCGTCTGTAGAGGCTACCGAAGAGACCGAGGAATTGAATGGCGATCTCGAGGGCGTACTCGGCGCTGAAGAGAAGATTCAGGCGACTGTCGATGCTGCACAGACTGCGACGAGAGCGGCCGATGAGAATCTCGTCAGGGCCGAGGCCGACGAGAGCGAGGCTCGCACAGCGATCGAGTCGGGAGACAAACATGCTCGCGACCTCAATCGAGCTTTGGGCAAAGCCACCGAGGCAGTCACAGAGGCGCATACGGAGCGGGCCGAGGCGCGGCTTGAAGCGGATCGAGCGGAACAGAATGTGCGACTCGCATCCGACCGCCTCGCCGATTTGGAGGAGGAGTACGAGAGTGCGACCTTCGAGCGCGACGACCTCGAATTGACCGGCGAGGACCTGCAGGACGAGAAGCCGACCGAGGACCGCTCGACGCTGGCGACGCAGATGCAGAAGATTCTGCGCGACGAGGTCAATCTGCGCGATGATCGCGACCGGGCCGAAGGCAAGGTTCGCGAGGCGAATCGTGCCCTCGACAAAGCCAGAGCGAGGCAGGAAGCACGCGCTTCTCGGCCCGGTTCAGCCGTCACACTACGCGCCCTCGCCAAACTCCGCGAAAGTGGTGAGATCAAGGGAATCCTTGGCTCACTCGGCGAATTGTCAGCACCCAAGGACGCCGCCAACGAGGAGGCACTCGCCTTCGCTCTGGGCGGCGGCATGAACAGCATCATCGTCACCGACGACAAGGTCGCCGGCTCTTGCATCAAGTGGCTACGAGCCAATGGCGGCGGCCGAGCGACCTTCCTCCCACTCAACAAGATCAGCGCTTCGAGAACCCAAGGCCGAGCCCTCATGGTCGCTCGAAACCCTGGCATCATCGGCTTCGCTCACGACCTGCTCGACTACGACGAAGAGATCGAAACCGCAGTCCGCTTCGCCTGCCGCAACACACTCATCGTCCAATCGATGGATGTCGCACGCCGCAACATGGGCGGCGTGCGAATGGTGACGCTCGATGGCTCGATCGTCGAAGCCACCGGTGCGATGACTGGCGGCTCTTCCAACAGAGGCGGCCGCCCCAATTTCGGCGGGGCCGGCGCAGGAGGATTGGGATACGAGAAGTTAGAGAGTGCGGTTGAGAATGCCAATCTCATCTATTCAGTCGTCGAAGCAGCCCTGAAAGAACTTCGAATCAACCAGCAGGATCTACGCAACAAGATCAACGGCCTCGACGACAGTGACCATTCGGTCAAAGTACGCGAGTGGAAGGCCGATGTCGGAATCGCCCAGAAACTGGTCGACGATGTCGGCCGGAAAGTCATCGAAGCCCGCAAGGAATTTGAGGGAATCGAGGCCGAGTGCAAAACGATACAAGCGAGCGCAGCAAGCGTCGAGAAGACTTACGAAGACGCCGTCGAAGCCCGCAGAGCGGCCGGCGAAGACCTGCAGAATCACACGCCGGACCATCTCTCCAAACTCCTTCGCTCAGCCCAGGACACACGCACCGAGGCTGAGCGAACCAAACTGCGCTCGGAAGCGGAAATCTCCAGCGGCACTGAGCGGCTGAGCGTTCTCGCCGAGCGCAGAACCGGCCTCACTCGAGCGATAAACCGCCAACAGGGCATCATCGATGCGGCCGCAGAATCAATCGAGAAACTCAAGGGAATCATCTCACGAGCCGATGAGCAACTCGACGAACTCAAATCGGTAGCATCTCAATTCGATGAGGAGCAACAACAACTCAACACGCGCCGTGAGGAGATAGTCGACGAGCGCGCCAGTCTGCGCGCCGCTGTCGATCAATTGGAACGCCAGCGCGAGAACATCCAGACGCGGCTTGAGAGCCTCGCCGAACAGATACGACAGAAGGAGGACACGGTCGGCGAACTTCGCGCAGAACTCGCCGAACTCGAAATCTCCGTGCCTTCACCAGAGACTCAACTGCCAACAGTGGCCGAGGCGGAGAAAAGGGTGCAGGTCCTTGACCGCCGCCTCGGCCAACTCGGCGACGTCAACATGCTCGCCATCGAGCAGTACGACAGAACAGTCGAGCGAATCGCAGACCTCGTTACCGACGGAAAAACACTCAGAGAACGCAAAGAGATGCTCGTCAGCATTGTCGAGCAGCTCGAGGATGAACGCTGCACGAGGCTGCTCGCAGTATTCGACCACGTCAACAAGAACTTCCAGCGCGTCTACGCGATTCTGCAACCTGGCGGGACGGGGACGCTTTGTCTGGAGAACCCACGGAACCCCTTCGAAGGTGGTCTCGAAATGGCCTGCGTACCTCCTGGGAAGAGCCGGAACACTCGCCGTTCCTACCTCTCTGGGGGCGAGAAGTCGATGGCCGCATTGGGCCTCGTCTTTGCAATCCAAGACTACGAACCGAGTCCATTCTACTACCTCGATGAGGTCGACCAGAACCTCGATCCGTTCAACGCTGAGCGCATTGCCACACTTTGTCGATTGCGCAGCCAGAACGCCCAATTCATCATGGTGACGCTGCGCAAGGTCAGTCTGACTTTGGCCGACCATCACATCGGCATCACTCATGCTGGTGATGGTATCAGCCGCCGAATCACTGACTTCGACCGGGCGGCTGCTCTGCAACTTGGTGATGAGTTCGAGGCTGAGGCTAAGGCTCGCGAGGAGGCTGCTGCGGACAAGGCCGAGATGGATGAGCTGCCCGAGCCCGAGGATATGCCGAAAACTCCTGAGCCGCTCGGCACGCCACAGAGTCTCGGTGGATTGGCCGAACGGGCCGGCATCGAAATTGAGGGCGATGAAGACGTCGAAAACGGCGAAGATGTCGCGGAGGACTCCGATGTGGCTGCTGATGGCGAAGAGATTCCCACCATCGATGCGACTGCCGTCGAAGCCGCTGCTGAGCTAACGACCGAGGGTCTCGAATCATTGCGCGAGCGCACCGAGGAATGGACCGAGGACATCGCCGAGAAGGAGGCTGCGACGCCACTGACTGAGGACGAGAGCACTGTCGACTCGAGCGAACCGGTCAATGGAGTCGAAGTGGAAGCCGAAGCCGAAGCGGAAGCAGCGCCCGAAATGGAGGAGTGAACAGCGATGACCGTCTTCGATGCGAGCGCGATGCGCGACGACATTGTCACGCGGTTATTGCAAGGCGAGACCGACCTCGAGACCAGTCGCTATCTCGACCGCTTGGTCGAACTCGCGAGCCTTGACGAGGCCGAACATCAATTCCTCCTCGACCCATTCGACCGCTCGGTCGCCCTCGTCTTCCAATTGTTCAGATCCAAGGAACTCGACCCTTGGGACGTCAATCTCACCTACTTCCTCGAGCAGTTCAACGAGCGTATCCAAGACGCTGACAACATCGACCTACCGACCTGTGGTCGCTTGATTCGCATGGCGTGGTACACACTTCGAGACCAATCAACAGACCTCATCGACCGACAAGAAAGAGCCTGGGTCGATGTCGAAGACGATTTCCTCGACTTCGACGCTGGTGGTTGGGAAACCGAATTTGACGAAGACGACTACAACTTCTCCGTCGGCGTGCTCACCGGAGCGGCCGACGACGTCCTACCCTCGATGTTCCAAGGCAGAATCCACAGAGATGGCAGTCGCCCAGTGACTCTTGGCGAGTTGCTGATGGGACTGCAAACCGCCAAGCAGATCTCTGAGGACCAGCGCCTGCGCGAGCAGATCGCAAAGGAGCGCCGCAAAGAGAACGCACTCGCTCGCGCCCGCTTCAGCGGCAGCCTGCACATCGAGGACCTCGACGATGACATCCACAGGACCTGGCTGGCCCTGCGGCGGAGACAGGTCGCGGACAATGGAGCCGTCGACCTGAAAGCCATCGCTGAACACCTCAAAATCCAGTCACTCGAGTCTGGTATGGCAGCACCAGAAGCGGAGGCTGAAGCACAGGTCACAGCCTTGGTGGCAGCACTTTTCCTGACCAACCGAGGGTACGCGGATCTGACCCAGGCAGAGGGCCGAAATGGACTGATCACACTCCGAAATCTGCATCCAGAGCGTGCCGATTACGAGCAACTGACCCTTGAGCTCAACCCCCCGCCGGAGGTCTTCGCAGATGTCTGACGAGGCAGCACTTTCGACGATTCTCGAAGCGATTCTGTTCAGCGCCGGCCGCTCGATGTCGGTCGACGAACTGATGGAACAGACCAAGCGGACACGAGGTGAAGTCGGGGGCGCATTGAGCGATCTGCGGGCTACGATTCGGCGCCGACGCGATTCTGCATTACAGTTGACCGAGGTCTCTGGACGGTGGATATTCGAGGTCAGGCCGACTCTCTCGAATCATCTTCCTGAGTCGGTTCGGCCGGAAGTTCCGCAGCGCTTGTTGCCGGCCGCAGCACTCATCGCCTACCATCAACCGATGTCACAGGTGCAATTGGTCGACATGCTCGGGCAGCGCGCTTACGATCATGTCAGAGATTTGGCGCATTTTGGTTTCATCGACAGGCGCAGAGATGGCTTGACGCGGCGGCTGACGACGACGAGGCGCTTCGCAGAATACTTCGGATGCCCTGAGATTCATTATCGCAAGGTTCGGACTTGGTTCCGCGAAGAGGCCTCGAAAGCGGGTCTGACAAGCGCTCAGTTGGCCGAATCCTTGTCCGATGGACAGATGACCATCGAGGAGTTCACAGAGACTCCTTCTATTGAGTCGCTGGAACTCGAAGCGGCTCATGCCGAAGAGTGAGGTCTCACTCGCCGCGAACCTGTTTGAGGGCTGATTCCACCGCTGCCATCGTGATGCGTTCACCGCTCTCGCTGACGATGGCTGCAACAGCCTCGATCTCTTCTGTTGCGGCACCGGCTGAGGCTGCCATGTTGCGCAGGTGGAGTTTCATGTGGCCGGCTTGGATGCCGACCGTCGCGAGTGCTCGAAGAGCGCCGAGGTTCTGGGCGAGTCCCGCTGCTGCCATCACCTTGGCGAGTTGATCTGCTGAAGTGATGCCGAGCAGTGCAACGTTCGCTTGGGCGCCAGGGTGGATGCGGATGGCACCACCGACGAGGCCGACGGCCATCGGAATCTCGATTGAGCCAACGAGATTGCCATTTTCGTCCTCCTCCCAGTGAGTCAGGGAGCCATAGCGGCGCTCGTGAGCCGCGTAGGAGTGAGCACCGGATTCGATTGCTCGCCAATCCTGTCCGCAGGCGATGGCGATTGGCGAGATGGCGTTCATGATTCCCTTGTTGTGGGTGGTTGCTCGGAATGGGTCTGCAGCGGCGAAATGGTAGGCTTGTAGCACGCCGCTGATTATCTCGGTGCCTCGCTCGCCATCATCACCACTCTCAGACATCTCTTCAGGGGTGAAGGTGGCACTGACGCGCGCGAGGCGGTGAACCGCGAGGTTGCTGATTATTCGCAAGATGACTGTGCCGTCTGCGAGGTTCTCGACGCGCTTGGCTATGGATTCAGCCATGGTATTGACCGCATTAGCACCCATCGCGTCGCGACAATCGACGAGAATGTGGACAATCACCATCGGTCCAGAGTCGGTTTCGAGTATTCTCGTTTCGATATCCTTGCAGCCGCCGCCGAATTTGACCAGAATCGGGTCGACATCGTTGCAGGCTTGGATCAATTCCTCCTTCGCAGCGAGAATCGCTGCCTGAGATGCATCCGGATCCTCGCATCCGACGACTTGGATTTGACCAATCATGATCGGATCGGTGTTGTTCGAGGTGAATCCGCCATTGATTTGACAGCGTTTCGCCATGTTCGAGGCGGCAGCGACGACGCTGGCTTCCTCGACGACGAAGGGAATCAGGTAATGTTCGCCATCGATGATGAAGTTCGTCGCGACTCCTATCGGCAGTGAATATCGACCGATGACATTCTCGATCATCCGGTCGGCGACATCCTCGTCGAGTTCAGCATCTGCCCAGGCCTGGACTTGTTCCTCGCTCAGGCCCGCCAGTTCAGCGAGCATGGCTCGACGTTCGGGAATGGAGAGCTTGTAGAATCCCTTCAATCGGCTGTTGTCCACTGGCATTGATTCACCGAGCCTCGCTACAGCGCTTCGGTTCTAAGCCCTTCGCGGTTCCACCTCCCTCTGATCTGTGCAGCGGCAAAGGAGAGTGCTGCTCTAACATTCTTCTTTTCGTCCACCTAAGGGGGGGTCAATACGCCGATATGGCTGCGAATCTGCACTGGAAAAAGCGTTAATTTGGCCGTTAACGGTTTGTTAACGCATCGTCGAAGCGTTAGCAATGCGTTAATGGTAGTTTAACAGAACCGAAGTGCTGACCGTATATTCTCGAATCGACAATCCCGAAACATTGGGAAAACGCGTTAAATCGGCTTCTTGTAAGCGTGAGAATACGTGAACATTATGTACCCAGTGAAGCGCAGTGTCGATAATGGCTGAAGGCTCTGCAACGATCCTCGATCTGCCACCATTGCGAGGCAATCCTTTCGACCTGCGCCCTATCGAATCATCCCGTGCAGAGCACCTCGTAGGGCGCAATCCCTTACTCAGCAAGTTGAGAGGATACCTGATTCTACACACACCGAGGATGGTTCTACTCGTCGGCCAGAGAGGCTCTGGCCGCACCTCTTTCATCAACACCCTCGCATCTCAGACTTCTCGTCGCTCGTACATCGGGCAGTTCTGGCCCGAAGCAGAGGACCCGACGCAGGGGATAATCCACGAGATATCGGTCCATATCGCAGGCTTCGAGGTCGCGGCATCGATGCAGCTGGTGTCGGATAGATTGGTCGAGACCCTCGACAAGGAGACTGGAGTTCTACCGCTCATCGCCCTCGATTACCCCTCGCACATCGACCTCAACTCCACACTGGCCCGCCTCGCACCTCTCCTGCAGAGGCTTCGTGCGCTCGTCGTCGTCGCCATCACACCCTCACAACTCTCATCCCTCAACGACGATGTCCTCGATCTATTCGATGAACCACAGCGGCTGTCGAATCTGAACGAGAAGCAGATTCAATCGCTTTCCAACCATAGAATCTCTAAATTCGCCAACCAGAAATGGATAATCAAGCCGAATCTGCTCAAAGCGATCCACGAAAACACGGATGGCAACCCTCGACGAGTCGTGCGATTGCTGCGCGATCTCGTCGAAGAACGCCGCGATCCGATGGCAGGAGGCACTCTCGAGAGATTGGTGACTTGGAGGCATGCACAGCCCGAAGACCGCGAACCGCTCAGTGAAAGTGAACCTGAAACTGAAATCAAAGCAGAACCCGAAGCCATACCTCCCTCGATAG
>DAHR01000013.1:194333-201367 GCA_002498525.1 Euryarchaeota archaeon UBA58 | reverse complement strand
GGATGACCTCTGGGACGATGCCGATGAGCTGATCAGTGAGGCAGAAGACGAGGCTGCGGAGATTCCAGAGGAAGCGGCTGATAGGGATTGGAACGAAGGCTTCGGCTCGCCTGAGAAGATCTGGGGTGAGGAAGAGGAATCTGCTCCCGCATCAGAGGTTGAGCCGACACTTGTACCTGAAGCTGAGCCAGAACCAGAGAGAGAGCCGGAAGCAGCCGCCGAGCCGGAGAGAGAAGTCGAAGTCATGCAGGCTCATTCTGCCGAGGAACTGGCGGAGTCAACGGCCGTTGAGGGGGAGACTTACGAGAGGACCGAGACCGATCAGGCATTCCTCTACATGGAAGGAGGAACCGAACCGACGGGACGACCGAATCTCTCAGGCGGAAATTTCGGTAGCTTGCTCAAACGCACTATGCGCACCTCCGACCGCATGCCCACAGCCCCTGATGACACCCCTGTCACCATCGCCCAATCGCACCCAAGTCTGATGCCTAGAGCCCAGAAACCAGCGGTTCACTCGATGCCGCCTGAGAGTGTCATCGAAGAGGAATCCCAGGCGCGCATCGACAGATCGATTCAGCCGATCGAGGATGAACACGTCTACCACACCGACCATGAATTGTGGGTGGTCGAGCCTGGATCCGAGACGACTCTGCCCGATGAAAGCGCATACACGCCTCCGCCGGTGGCGGCGATAAGCCTCGGGGTGGAGGCGATCGAAACCGAATGGTTCGTCGCCGAAAAGCCGGAATCGCAGATTGAAAGTGAACCTGAAACTGAAGTGCCGTTTCAGTCAGAGGTGCAAGAGATGACGCCGCCGACGCTTGCTCCGGAGATGCCGACGATTTCTCCGACGGTGGAGACGGTGCCGACCATTCCGGCGGGTTTGACGACCTCAGCAGATGCACCATCGATGGATGCACCACCTGTCATTCCGACCTCCTTCGGTCCGGTCTGGGAAGACGATGAGCCATTCGATGCGATGTGCCTGCACACCCTGACCGAGGCCGAGAGGATGATTCTGACTGCGTCGGCGAGCCGCGAGGTTTCGCCGTCCGATCAAGAATTGCAGGCGCGGCTGGAAGTGGGTCGCTCCCGCCTCTCACAGATCTACAATGGGATGCGGCGCAAGGGCTTGCTATCCGTCCGTAAGCAGGGCCGCACCCGATTCTTCAAACTCAGCACAGCCACCAGTCAGCACTTTAGCGGAGCCCCGAAGGGGGTCGCGTGATGACTGATGAAGGAACCACGGTCACGCGCGAGAAAGTCGAGCAGTACCTCGCTATGACAGCCTCTGCGCGGGCAAAAGCGACACCACAGACCAATAATGTCGAGGATGCTGCTCGCCTCACCTCGATGATGCGGATGTGTGATGATTACACCGCCGATGCGCGCCATTTCCTCGAGCAAGGCGACCTCGTTCGAGCCTTTGGTGCAATCAATTATGCGCACGCCTGGATAGACGCAGCCGTGCGCATCGGATTCATGGACGGTCATGGCGATGACCGATTATTCACTCTGCCTTGATTACCGCCAATGCATTAAGTCCCCAATCATCTTCATCACGAAATTCTTCAGCCACAATTTTTTTTTTTTCAAAATCGAAAAAAGAACCAATAAATCATGAAGATGATTAAAGGAATTACACTCAACCGGCTCCTTCGAAGATTTGTTTTGTGAGTCTCGTCATGTTTTGTGCATAGCTCTTTGTTAGAGGGGATGTTCGCCTTGTTCTCACATCCTTCAAACGAGCATGTTTCAGCAAATTCAGATTGATATTTCTTATTTTCTCTGAGAAAAATGACCGAGGTTATTATCACACCTACAAACGATATGAGCCAGACAATCAATGGTAGATGATCATATTTTTCTGGCGTTAAATTCAGGAATAGTGTCTCAAAAGAAGAAAGAAGCCAGATTACCCATATTGCAAGTGTCAATTTGGTCAGCAAGATCATACGATCAAATTTTTCCATGAAAGATGCGGTATTTCTTCTGACCTTGAAGTTATAGACGACCCATCCGATTTCAAGGACGAAAGTATTGAGATAGACCTTCAGCGGGGCGATTTTCACGTTCCCGAATCAACTCTGGACGTGCCGTAGAATCCGTTGCCCCGTGACCTCGATGTACGAGCCACCAGCACCGATCAATCTCTCCTTGAGACGGCGGTCGACGGTCAGAACCGGCCAGCCATTCGAGCCAGACAATTCGACCAGCATGTCATCCGAATGCCTGAGGCCATCGAGATCAGCCATCGATTCCGAGCGCCTCGCCAACAGATCGAGCAACATCCCACCACGCTGCCCCGCGACTCTGTCGAGTTCAGCCTGAACCGCATCGAGGACGATGAGCCTCGGCGCACCAGCGACTTCAGCCATCGCCGAATCGAGATTCAGCCGAGCATCGACCAGAGCGATCCAACCGCAGGCGTCGACAAGGACGCTGCTCAACGGCTCACCCCGTGATGGTGCCGTGTCCAATCAGCCGCCAGCGCGTACCGACACGGCGGGAGAGTGTGATGCGACTTCCCGCGGGCGCGCAGATAGGTAACCGGAGGCGTAGTGTCGCCTTTTTCGCCTTGATCGCGCTGACTTGACCGACACTCGTAGCAGTTGCCGAATTGACCATCAGCATCTCATTAGGTTGCAGAGGACGAACCTGCTCGGGATTGTCCTCGCCACTCGTGACCATGTTCTCAAGCAGATCCAAGTCTAGATTGAACTCCTCCCAGATAGGCGGCAATTCACCGATTCGAGCCATCACCTGTCCGGACAGATCGTCAGCCTTGGTGACGACGGGGTCCATCGGCGTAGCGATTCCACAAAGCCCACCAGCATGGATGGACTCAAGCGACAAACCGCCACCCTGAACGCTCTCGATGGTGGTCTCGATCGGTTCCCATCGAGTCTTGTTGCCCGCAGTGATTCTTCGGCCCGGCGCAATCAGAATCGAATCTCCGACAGTGAATTTTCCCTTCACCACCGAGCCACCTATGATTCCACCCTGCAACTTCGCCGGCCGCGTACCGGGTCGATTGACATCGAAGGAGCGCGCCACATACATCAGCGCCTGCCCCTCCTTGCCATGGTCAGGGGTGGGAATCGTCTCCTCAATCGCCTGAATCAGAACATCGAGATTGACATCGTGATGAGCCGAGATTGGGATGATCGGGGCCCCATCAGCGACAGTGCCCGCGACGAATTCTTTGATCTCGTTCCAAGAATCTACAGCCCGTTCGCGTGTCACCAGATCTATCTTGTTCTGCACCACGACGACATTCGAAATCCCTGCGATCTGTAACGCAGCCAGGTGCTCACGAGTCTGTGTCTGCGGACATTTCTCGGTAGCAGAAATCAACAACAGAGCTCCGTCCATTATCGACGAGCCTGAGATCATTACCGCCATTAGCGTCTCGTGACCTGGAGCATCGACGAAAGAGACGACTCGAAGCAATTCCTTAGGCTCGTTTTCCTTGCCAGCAGGATGCTTGTCCTTAGGGTAGAATTCGCCCTTCTTCGTCTTGTAGAAGGCGGTGTCGGCATAGCCGAGTTTGATGCTGATTCCGCGCTTCCTTTCTTCTGAGTGGGTGTCGGTCCAGACGCCCGAGAGAGCACGTGTGAGAGTGGTTTTGCCGTGGTCGACGTGACCGACCATGCCGATGTTGACTTCGGGTTGACGAGGGAGCTGACTTGCCAGACTCATCAACTCCTGCCGCTTCACTCCTCTTCATCGGAGGGCGTTTCGGCAGCGGCCTCTTCCTCGAGACCGAAGAGTACGGGCAGGGAGCGCTTCCCCGCCTTTACGACCTTCAGATTGATCTGGCGGGTATCCTGACTGATGACGTTTCCACGCAGGTTTCGACGCCTGCGGATTCCTTGATACTTGTAGCGATAGACTTGCGCGTTCTTCTTCACGTAGCGCTTGCCTTTGTAGCCGACTCCAGGCGAGACGAGGACCGATTTCACACCGCTTCCGTCGAGGTCAGGTCGCATTGGGCGACCGGTGACATCCGAGCCGCCAGTGATTTGCAATTTGTAGCCAGAAAGACTCTGATCGCCCTCTCCGATGAACATGCCGTCTACTGCGTCACCGATGCTCTTGCCGAGGAAATGGTTGTAGTTCGAACCTGTGATATCCGTTGAATACGAACGTCCGTTCGACTTGGGGTTGGTGTCGTTGATCACCGCTTTGAAGCCCTGTTCCTTACCTGCCATGACATCACCTGAACGGCTCATGCGACATACGCCTTCTATAAGAGCGGTTCGGAATCACCTACGGTGAGTGTTCAGCCGCGCAGCATCTCTCTTTCGATTCTGCTCTCGAGGCTCGCTGGCAGGGTATTCGTCATGGTGATGTGTCTTGTTCGGCCGCGTCCGACGTTGGCCTTGGTGGTTCGAGTATCGATGAGGCCTTCGACCTCCAGTGCTTTCAGGTGCTTCCAGAAGGTGGTGTAACTGCGCGGTTTGAAGCCGAATTCCTCGCAGACGAGATTGTACAGTTTCTGCGCGTCGCCGCTCGAGATATGGTCGGCCTTCTTGAGGCGGCGACAGATTCCCAGCAAGACCAGTTTCTGGTGCTTCGAGAGGACGTCGATCTGACTCGGCTCGAAGGCTGCCTGGCGCAGTGTGCTGACTCGCACGTCTTCTGGCAGGACGTCGCCGCGGCCGGCTTTCTCGGCCCGACGGATGGCCGCGTCGAGCAATTCGATGGCGTGGCGTGCATCGCCGCTCTCGCCAGAGAAACGGCCGATCTTGGCGAGAGTCTCGTCGCCGACAGATCCTGTTCTGCAGGCGACATCAGCACGCTGGCGCGCGATGCCGGTCAGGGTCACTTCGTCGTAGGCTGCGAGTTCGATGACATTTGATTGGCCGAGCCGCGAGATGATGGCCGGCTCGAAGAGTTTCAGCAGAGTCTGGTTCTGACTGACCAGAATCAATGAGAGAGAGCCGGACCATTCCTGCCCCTCGTCGATGCGCAGCAATTTGTAGATCAGGTCCGAGGAGTCTCTGAGAATCAGGACATCGACCTCGTCGAGGATGAGCAGCAGGTGGGCGTTGTGGGTGCTCAGGTTGCGGCGAATCGATTGGATGATCTCGCCGGAGCTGAAACCGCGCTCGGGATGGCCAGGGTCGAGTGCGAGGGCGATCTGCTGCAGAACCTGCGAGCCCGTGGGGTGATTCCGGCAATTGACGTGGGCGAAGATGATGTGTCGACGACCTTCGAGATGCTGTCTGATGTCGTCGCCGAAACGCTGGGTCAGGACGGTCTTGCCCGAGCCGACCGGCCCGAGGATCACTGCTTGGCAACTGGTGTATTGATTCTCCATCTGAGAGAAGATCGCAGCCATGTCGGCGAGTTCATCGTCACGACCGATGAGAGCAGGAGGGATCCAGTCGTACGACAGGGGACCCTTGTCGAGTAGTACTTTGCCCGCTCCGATGCGGTCGATGTATCCTGCCATTCACTGCATTCGTGCTCTCACCGTTATTAGAGATATTTGCTGCAGCGTGCGCGTATACACGCGTATGTGTAACGCGCGCGCGAGGAAGATTAGGGGATTTCGTCGAATTGGTAGCCGGTCTCCCACTGCTTCTCGCCCAGTGCGACCTCCAACTCGAAAGGCGTGATTAATGGCTTGGCATACTTCACCGCATCATCGATGGCGATGCGCGGGCAGGCGGTATTGACGAAAGCATCGACTGGATAGAAATCAATCAACTCTGGACCGACGTGGTCGAGGGCCAGAAGGTAGCCCTTCTTGCCATGTTTCTCGAGCAGCCGCTTACAACGAAGAGCCAGATTGCGACGCATCTGACCCGGCTTCTCGCCAATCAGAATTCCAAAAATCTTCGCGTCATCGACGCTGAAGATCAGCCCCATTCGTTGACGCAGAATTCGCTCGATCCGCTCAAAAGACATCTCGCCCGCTTCGCCGTTGTAGGGGTCGAGTAAAGCGAGGGGTTTGCCGGTGTGCATGACCAGGCCAATCGGGTGGAAGTCGCCCGAACCGAGGAAGAGATAGTGGCCGATCGACGGGTTATCGCCCGAATAATTGCAGCCCAGAACCTGCCCAGGGAAGGTCAAACGAGCTCCGCCGACGGGGATTGTCACTGCAAATCCTGCCGATTCCAAACGCGACTTGTAATCCTCCAGAAGGTGCAGATGCTGAATCGAGCCGACCAATCCCAATTTTGTTCCAGTGAGGGGTGCGACGCGGCCCACTGCGTCGAGAAAACGCTCGCGCGCTTCTTCATTCGTCAGGTCGATAGGGGATTCTGCCTCGACGACGCGAGCGTCCGCAATCGCCTTGTGGCGCGCGAGTATCGGTAGAACGGGGTCGATTTCGGGGTCTCCATCGTAGGTCACGGGGATGAAGTGGGTTGGCATGCCGGAGTCGATGTTCATCTGGCTGTGGCCCATGTGAGCGACCAACTCAACGCCCATCATGCGCATCTTGTCGTGCACCAAGTCACAGGCGCCATAACACGGGTCTGCGGCCAGAATCACCTTTGCCTCGGAATCACCTTCGATTTTGTCCATCATTTCAAGGGCTTGCATCTTCAAGCCCTCGGGAACCTGCAGAGCGATCAGACGGTGATCATTCTCCTTGATTCGCTCGACCAGCTCGTCGAGTTGGAAGTCGTGACGCTCCATGTCCATGCTTCTGACCGACTCGCCGTCCGGCGTTCGGTATTTGAGCGGTTGCATTGTTGTCGTGTGGGCGGGTGAGGGTGAAATATGACGCGCTGGCCGACGAGCCCATGGAGCAGGAGGGCGAGTTACGTGTCGGTGTCATCGGTGTGGGTAACATGGGTGGCGCGCTGGTGCGTGGTATTCTTGCGCGAGGTCTGACTTCTGGCCAGAATGTGATAGTCTCAGACCTCGATGAGAAGAAGGTCGCTGAACTGGTTGACGATCTCGGTGTCAGGTCGGCTTCGGATTCGTCCGAGGTCATGGATTTCGCTGACTTGGTCGTGCTCGCCGCCAAGCCACAGGCCTTCCCGAATCTGCTGGCTTCGATTGCCACTCGG
>DAHR01000013.1:131808-194213 GCA_002498525.1 Euryarchaeota archaeon UBA58 | reverse complement strand
AACCTGCCTGCGATGGTCGGTGAAGGGATCAGTGTGTTTTCACGCGGAGCCAATGTAGGTGATATCGATGTAGAGCGAGTCGATTATGTGCTTCGCGCGGTCGGCGACTCGCTCGAAGCCCCAGAGGAATTGATGGATCCGGTGACCGCTTTGAGTGGTACCGGCCCAGCTTACATCTTCCACACCATGGAAGCGATGATCGAGAGTGGTGTAGAGATGGGAATGTCGCCTGAAATGGCAGAGCGCCTCGTCCTGCAGACTGTCCTCGGCGCTGCTCGCCTCGCCATCGAATCACCCCTCGACACCACCGCCCTGCGCGAAGGAGTGACTTCCAAGGGCGGGACCACCGAGGCAGCGATCTCGCACCTCGGTGACAATGATTACGTCCGTCTCGTCATCGATGCGATCCTCGCCGCCCGCGACCGCTCAGAGCAACTCGGCGAGTGAACGATCAGTCGATGATTTCGACCTTGCCGTCGATGATGTCGATTCGTACCAAGGATCGAAGCGGCCAGTCTGGTCGCTCGCGATTCAAGCGCTCGCGTCCCTCCCCCTTCTCAATGGCGACGACGACATCGTGCAGGATGACACCCATGCTCTCGAGTCGTTCGAGCAGAGGCTCCAGAGTGCCGCCGGTGGAGATCACATCATCGACGATGACGACCCTCTCCCCTGGCTTGATGTCATTGATGTAAACGATGGACTGCGAGTAACCGGTAGCGACATCTACCCTGACTTCACCTTCCATTCCGTACGAGCGCTTGCGGATCACGACGGTCGGCTTTCCCGTAGCATCCCCGACCGCAGCGAGCAGAGGCAATCCCATCGCCTCGACAGTGACGATCAGGTCGACCTCTGACCAGTCAATGCTGGAGACGATCAGGTCACGAGTCGCACGAAGCACTTCCGCATCCATGCGCGGGATGCCGTCGGAGATCGGGTGGATGAAGTAAGGGTAATCACCCTTCCAGATTATCGGTGCCCCTCGGAGAGAGTCTTGCAGAATCGTCAGTGGGTCGCCGGGAACCATGCCCGACCACGCTCAGATGAGACCCTTGACCCGCAGGTGCTCAGCACCTCGGGAGACGCTGATGGTGACCGAGCTTGGGAACTTCATTCCAGCTTTACGAAGAGCATTGCGCGCGTCGAGGTAGAACTCCGCCGAAGTGTGGATCGAGACGATGACGTCATTCTTTCGAACACGCGCTGCTGTCCCGACATTCTTGCCGAATGCCAGTCGCATTCCTTGCGAGACACGGTCGGCGCCGGCACCGGTCGCCTGCTTGTTCTCGCGTAGAATGATGTGAGGATACTTGTGGATACGAAGAGCATAGCCCTCCTCTCCAGCAGCGTTTCGGATGGTGGAGTTGGAGACTTGTCGAGCCGCTTCGAGAGCGGTGTGACGGATCTGCACAGCATTGTTGACAGTCAGTTGAACCACGACATCGAATTCACCCGCCTCAGCTGCCTTGCGGTTGCCCATGTGGAAGCGCAGGATCCTGTTGTTCGGGACACCGCCGGTGTACTCTCGGCGGGTGTAGGCCTGGCCCTTGACCGAGCGATACATCTTGGCTGGTTTGCGTGCCATCTCGATTCCCTCGGGCTCGGCCGACCTGCCAGCCGTATATAATGCTGAGTGAAGCCCCGTAGGGGCTACCCCATCTCGTTTGCAGTCACCGCTTCATTCAGTCCGCAATAACACCTTCAACCGGTCCGGAGTCTCTCACTCTCGGCCTGCACTAAGCGAACTCCGGCGACTATCAAACAGAAGCCTACGAGAAGGCTCCAACCGACCTTCTCGTCGAGCAGAAGAACGCCGCCTAGAACACCGAAGAACGGGACGATGAAAACATAGGAAGCGGCGGCGGTCGCACCAAGCCTCTCGATGCCCATCGCGAACCAATAGTAGGCGAGGACGGTAGAGAGCGCGCCGAGGTAGAGAATGGCGTACCAATCCCCTGTCGTGGGTTGTGGAAGGCCGAGTTGGTAGGCTTCCCAAGCTGCGAATGGAGTCAGCATCAGCGTCCCAATCAGCGAATACCAAACCACGATTTCAAGCGTCGTCGCTTCCTCCTCACCACCCCTTCGCTCCATCATTCTCCGCGTCATGTTCGTCGTCGTCGCCCAACAGAGGGCGGCAGCAAGAATCAGTACGTCACCGAGCAGTCTCTCCTCGAATGGCAGGTCGGTGTTCGGGCTCCAGCCCGTCACGATCAACACTCCGATGAAGGCGCAGAAAAGGCCTGCGAACATCTTGCGCGAGATGGCTTGGCCGAGGAGTGGCGCTGCGAGCAGAACTGTGAAAATCGGGTTGAACGTGATGATCAATGATGCGTCGCCGGCGGCCGTGAGTTTCATCCCGTGCATGAAGAAGATCTGGTAGCCTAGGACGCCGGTCACGCCGATGATTGCGAGAGTCTTCCAGGATTGGCGCCTTGAGGGCAACCAGCGGACATGTTGTCCGCGTGCGGCGCGCGCGGCGAACCAGGCGTAGAAGATGAGCATGGTGACGGCGTAGCGCAACCATGCTCCAGTCATCGGCGGCAGGCCGAGGGCGAGCATTCGACCGATGGCCCAAGACAATCCCCAGATGAGTGCGACCAGCAGCATCCGACCATGCATTCCGAGTTGGCGATTCTCCCCCATGCTGGTCGACTCCAACCAATGGCAGCGGCTGCCGGAGATAATCTCGCCGTTGCCGTTCTAACTCCCGCCCCTTTGGGGCGGCAGCAGGATTGCTTATGCACCCTCGGCTCGCAGCCGAGGCCCACGCGCAGCGTTAGCGTTGGAGGGATATGGCATGTCAAAGCGAGGAATGCTCGATCAATACGCTGAGATCAAGGCGCAGCACCCTGATACGGTGCTGTTCTTCAGGATGGGTGATTTTTACGAAATGTTCCATGAGGATGCGGTTCTGGCGTCGGAAGTCCTTGGTATCACATTGACCAGTCGGGACAAGAAGTCTGACAATCCGGTACCGATGGCCGGCGTTCCTTGGCACTCCGTTGAGGCCTATCTCCAAGGCATGCTTCGGGCGGGGCACAAGGTCACTTTATGTGAGCAGGAAGAGGATTTGAGGCCAGGCGCGAAGATTCTCGAGCGGGTCGTTACGCGGGTTTACACTCCGGGCTCATTGTACGAAGAAGGGCTGATTGGCGAGGATGGCTCAAGCCTGCTCGCTGGGCTGGTTTCGCGTGGCGATGGGATCGGTGTCGCCATCCTCGATTCTTCGACTGGACGGGCCTGGTTGCAGGAGCATTCCGGCCCGGGTCGCATCGAGCGTGTTTGCGATGAGTTGCAGCGTTGGGCGCCGAGCGAGCTGGTGCTCTCTCGGCGCGACGCTGAGAGCGAGGAATTGCGCTCGGTTATGGCTGCTCTCGACAGGGTGACTCTGAGTGTTCATGATGGCACAAAAGAGCAGCATCTGCAATCTGTTCGTGACCATCTTGCTTTGGCCGATCTCGGTTCTGTCGACCTGGATCGGCGACCGCTAGCGATGGAAGCCTGCGGACTTACTGCAGGTTACTTGGCGAAGTTGCACCTCGTCGATATCGTGCCTCTTCGAGAGGTGCTCTTCGATGCTGATGATGGACATTTAGTGCTCGACCAGACAACGCTACGCAATCTCGAATTGACTCACACTCTGGCCGGCGAGAAGGAGGGTTCGTTGGTTCAGGCGATCGATTGCACGCGGACTTGGATGGGCCGCAGGCAGTTGAGGGAATGGATTCTGCGGCCCTTGACGAATCCTGAGAAAATCGCGGCCCGGCAGGCGGCTGTCGGCGCCTTGGTCAAGGCGCCGCGGCGTCTGGAGTCGATTCGCGAGTCGCTGAAATCGATGCGCGACCTCGAGCGTCTGGCGACGCGACTCGCTTACGGCCGAGCCAATGCGCGCGACCTCGTAGCGGTTGCAGACTGCCTCGAGCGCATGCCGAGACTGCAGGCGATGCTCTCAGAAGGCTCGGCCGAATTACTGCATGAATGCGCTGAAGGATTAGGGGAACTCGAACCGCTGATGCATCATATCGCAACGCGGCTCGTCGCAGAACCGCCGGCGACGATTCGCGACGGCGGTCTCTTCCAGACAGGTGTCAACGAGCAGTTGGATGACCTGCGGCAGAAGGCGGCGGAAGGGACGGATTGGTTGCGTGGATTCGAGGCGAGGGAGAGGGAGAGGCTGGACATTCCGAGCCTGAAAGTGAAGCAGAATCGACAGTTCGGATTCTTCATTCAAATCACCACTTTGCACCTCGATAAAGTCCCTGAGGAATACCGCAGACGACAGACTCTGACCAATGCAGAACGTTACACTACGGACGAGTTGAAGGTATGGCAGGAGGTCATTCTGACAGCTGATGATCGAGCTAAAGCGCTCGAGGCAGAACTCTTCCGTGAGTTACGTAGCGAGGTCGCTTCACATTCGAACACTCTGAGCCAGATCGGGCGAAAAGTGGCGAGCGCGGACGTGCTTGCGAGCTTTGCTCATCACGCTCGGCAGCGCTCGTGGAACAGGCCGGATCTGCGGATGGATTCATCGATGGAAATCATCGGCGGACGGCATCCAGTGCTGGAGGCCGATGGGCGTTTCGTGCCGAATGGGATTCGCTTTGACAACAAACGCAGATTCCTGTTGTTGACCGGCCCGAACATGGGCGGGAAATCGACTTATCTGCGCCAGACTGCCTTGCTGACGATTCTCGCGCAGGCCGGTTCCTTCGTTCCTGCTGAGAAGGCGAGGATCGGCATCGTCGACCGCGTCTTCACTCGTGTCGGCGCTCACGATGACCTGCGGCGCGGTCGCTCGACTTTCATGATGGAAATGATCGAAGTCGCGCATATTCTGCGCAGAGCGACACCTCGTAGTCTCGTTCTGCTCGATGAAGTGGGGCGCGGCACCTCGACTTTCGATGGCTTGGCGATTGCTTGGTCGGTTACCGAAGACATCGCCAAGAGGGTCGGTGCGAGGACTTTGTTCGCGACACATTACCACCAGTTGACCGGCCTTGCCGATGAGGTGAACGGTTTGGTCAACATCCACGTCCAAGTCGCCGATGTCAACGGCGAGATACGCTTCCTCCACACCGTTGCAGATGGGCCGTGTGACGACTCCTACGGTGTCCAAGTTGCTGCTTTGGCGGGTCTGCCAGTTGGTGTTGTCGAGCGGGCGCGCGACCTTCTTTTATTCCTTGAGAATCAAGCTCAGGGCGCGCGTGCAGGCAGTGATGGCACGCCCGATTTGCGGGCTGTGGGACAATCCAGCCTCTACGGCTGGATGCTGCGCTCTCCGGAGGTGCCAACTACGGGTGCTGCGAGTTCAGCCTCTACTGCTGAGTCACTTCCTTGGGATGTGGAATCCAGTGCTCCGCCGACCGAAGTCATAGTGCAGGAGAATCCTGCGCTGCGTGAAATCGCCGAGCGGCTAGAGGCTCTCGACCCGGATTCACTGACTCCACGCGAGGCGCTGGAGGCACTCTACGCGATGCAGTCTGCGCTGGCGAAAACGGGTGAATCGAAAACCGTGGAGGACTGAGAATGGCCGAGTTGGAGCAATCAGGGCGCAGCCCAATCATCCAACTCGATGATCTGACGATCGGTAAAATCGCTGCCGGTGAGGTGGTTGAGAGGCCAGCCCAAGTGGTCAAGGAATTGGTCGAAAACTCATTCGATGCCGGCGCGAAGCACGTTCGAATCGAAATTGAAAAAGGTGGATTCGAGCGAATCACCGTCATCGATGACGGCAGCGGAATACCTGCTGAGGAATTGCTTCTGGCGGTCACTCGCCACGCGACCAACAAACTCAGTGGACCTGATGATCTGTCGCGAATCGAGACCAAGGGATTCCGCGGTGAGGCTCTCGCATCGATCGGTGCAGTAAGCGAATTGTCCGTCGCCAGCAAGCCCGAGGGCGCAGAAGGCGCTGAGCTCAGAGTCGACAATGGATCGGTCGGCGAAGTCGAGCCATCCGGTCTCGCTCCGGGCACCAGAATCGATGTACTGAACCTCTTCGCTAAGGTTCCAGCCCGTCTATCATTCCAGCGCCGGCCCTCGACCGAAACCGCTGCAATCGTCGATGTTGGAGTACAATTGGCTCTGTGTGAGCCGACGATTGGAATCCACATCGAGGTCGATGGCCGAACCGTCCTCGAATGTCCTCCAGCCAACGAAACCGAGGACCGATTGTACGATCTCTTCGGGGCGACTTCGAGCGAACTTTTCGAACTCAAATCGCCAGAAGCCGACGAAGATGCGCCGGGCGGCGAGCGCTGGAGCGGTTGGATCTCACCGCCTGGCCTGACGCGAAGCCGAGCCGACGACATTCACATTCTGGTCAATGGACGCCCCGTCTCAGCAGGGCCGTTTCTGCAAGCGGTTCGCAGAGGATTTCACAGCCGCTTGATGGTCGGTCGACATCCAATTGGAGTCATCTCGCTGACGCTGCCGACCAACGAGGTCGATGTCAACGTTCATCCGACGAAAAGAGAGGTTAGATTGAGGCATTCATGGAGGGTTCTCGAGCGGCTGGAGCGCACGATAAAACACACACTTTCGATGGTTGCGACACGGCCCGAGGCGAGGGAGGGAACCGTTTTGAAAGGCATAGCAGAACGCGCAGATGAGGGTCATGCAAGCCAACAAATCCCGCCCCAAATAATGCCAGAATGGGCAAGTGCAGTGACAGACGACGCAACCGTCCAAACACATTTCAGCAGTCTTCGAAGCGCTTCAATTTCTCAGCAGAAGGTAGAGCCGAGGCCGGTCTCAAGTTCTGAGATAGATCAGCAGATCCTACCCGGCCTCGACCAAAATCCGATCACACAATCACTCTCATCAGAAGAGCGGCAACTACACCGCCACGCCTGTGGGAAATCGGTCTCACCCCTTGACGAGCCACGGCCTGATGCAGCTGTAATCCCCAACCTTCCAGAGATGGTCGCATTGGCGCAATTGGCCGATTCTTACATTCTCGCACAGGGCGGTGACGAGTTGTTCATCGTCGATCAACACGCGCTTCACGAGCGCATTCGCTACGAGCGGTTGCGCGAGCAGATGATCAGTTGGGATGGTCAGGAACTGATGGCTCCGATTGTGATTTCTCTCGGAGCTCGCGAGAAGGCGTCGGCGATATCGGGAGAGTCTCGGCTTGCCGAGTTAGGGATTTCATTTGCGGTTACAGAAGGGGGCATCGCAATAACCTCGATACCCGAAGTTCTGGTTGGAAGCGATGGGCTGGAGGATTTTCTCCATGACCTGTTGATCGAACTTGCTTCTGCGCCTGACGGTGCTGAGGAAATCGACGCTGTCATTGAGTTGCGCGACCACGTCGCCTTCATGCGTTCGTGTCGAGGCTCGGTCAAAGCCAACGAGAGATTGAGCCTCGCCGAGATGCGGCGACTGCTCGAGGACATGCGAACGATTGCGAACCCTTGGGCTTGCGTGCATGGGCGCCCGACGGTGCTACGGTTGACAATGGACCATCTCGACCGACACTTCGGTCGGCACGGTTGAGTCACCTAACGGTTGAATTTCCTCAAAAAGGCTGGAAAGAGCCAACAGAACGACGACGCTGATCAGATGCTCGGTTGAATGATCAATCGCTCGATTTCCTTTCGTTCGATTGGAGCGAATTCCCCAGGTTTGAGATCATAAGCATCCAATTGCATTTCTTCGGTTGACGTTCGGTGGAGTTGAGTGACCGGGTTTCCTAAGGCTCCGAACATCCGGCGTATTTGTCGCTTCTTTCCCTCACCGATGGTCAACAGAACCACGCCAGGTGACTCTTGCTCGATCACTGCAGGCTTTGTCCAATACACATCGCTGGCTTCACCGTCTTCGACGACGATGCGCACACCCGTTCGGATGGCGTCCATATGATCTTCAGAAATTGGTGTTGTTGTGTGGACCCGGTAGGTCTTCCTGACCGTGTGATCTGGTGATGTGATTCTGTGAACTATTTTTCCGTCAGTGGTCACCAAGAGAAATCCAGTGGTGTTTTCATCCAAACGGCCAACGGTGATCAGGCGTTCATAGGTGGTTGGTCCCATATGCTCGCGAAACACCTCATACGCCGAGGCTTTACCAAGCGCAGATTCATGCGAATTAAGTCGAGAGCAGATGCAGCCAAGCGGCTTGTGGAGGAGGAAGTGGACTTCTTCGTCATGGAGTTCAAGCACCTTGCCTCGGTAGGTGACCTCCTTGGTTTTGACGTTGAATTGGAAGGTCATGTTCTTGACCACCGTTCCATTGACGGTGATCTCACCGTCCCAAATGGCTTGCTTTGTTTCAGCCTTTGAGGAGAAGACCCCCGTCTTCGAAAGGAATTGATGCAGACGTAGTTTCATGACTCCCCTCGTCAAAGGCTGTGGCGGTGCCCTCTTAGCAGTTGAGTTTCTTCACTGGTTTGTGCCCAAAGCGAGTAATTGCTTGACGAAACCCGGGTGGGTCACTTCCGATATCTCAGCGCCGACAATCACTCCACCGACCTTCGAGGCGAGTACCATCGCTGTCATTGCGAGCCGGTGATCCATGTGCGTCTCGATCGGCTCGATGGGCCTGTGCAAGGACTGTCCACCCTCGATGACCATTCCGTCTGCACTCTCCTGCGCCTCCAATCCGAAGGTAGCGAGCATCTCGATGGTGCCCGCGATTCGATCGCTTTCCTTTCCGCGTGCATGGCCGATTCCAGTCAGAGTGCCACCGCTCGTCAAGGCCAACCACGCGGCGGCTGGAGTGACCAGATCGCTGGCATCGCTCAGGTCGACTTCTCCCCCATCGGCGCGGTCAATGGCATCGATTGCAATCAACATCAGCGGATCATAAGTTGGTAGCGTTGTGTTGAGACGTAAATCATCGTGAATGATTTCGAGAAGAATCGCCAGCGGAAACAGACTCAACTCTGGCGGGATGTCCACAACTTCTGGTACTTCGACCCGCCAAGGAACGAGCGACAGCGGCTCAGCAATGCGATTAGGTGAGCCGCATCGAGCCGCGATATCGAAGCTCATCGCACCATATCCGCGGCTCACAGCCTGACCTTCCAAGACCAGTTCGACCGCCCCAGCAAAGCCGGGCGAAGCCAGAACAAGCGCCGTCAAAGGCTGGCTCGAAGCACTGACATCCAGCACAGCAGAGCCACCTGAAACAGGTCCACAGACCTCGCAAGGCAAGCCGTCAGAAGACACCTGACAACCGAGTTCGCGAAGCACCTCAGCCAGCCCGGGGCTGCTCCGTCGGCGCAGCGACTCGTCCCCATCGATGGTGACTGAGACCTCAAGATTAGCAGCCATCACCGTCAATATCCTTGCAGCGGCCCCCGAATTCCCACAATCCAGAACCCCTTCAGGAGCTCGCAAGCCCTTTTCTGGCGGTCTCACCAGCCAAGACCCAGCCTCACGCTCGATCTCGACTCCCATTGCCTCCAGACAGCGAGCCATTGACTCGACATCAGCACCTAGAAATCCCTCGAAACGCAACCGACATTCACTTTCACCTTGAGCGGCGAGAGCCAGAAAACGAATCGTGTGGCTCTTCGATGGCGGCAATCTCCACTCGAATTCGCCGCTCGGCGACAACGCCTCGACGTTCAGCACGTCGCCGACAAAGCGCCCGCTGAATTGAATGCTCGCACGCTCAGATTTCAGCCCGAATCCAATCCCCGAAATCGCATTCTCCATCCCACGCCCGCGCCCGCGGTTCAATCTGATTCAACTTCATTTCATCCTCCAGAGATCCCCGCAGGCGCACCAGATTGTTGCGTCTGAGAAGCTTCGGACTCAACCCAGGGAGTATCACGGCGAGAGCACGAGGGACGCGGCCCGGGTAGACTTCGTTGACGTGGCGCACGATGTTCGTTGTGCAGTTGTTGAGGATGCTGTTGTACCATTCCGGCTCGTCGTGCAGTTTGTTGCTGCGCCGAAGATAGGATTCCAGAATCCGACATTGATTTCCCTCGCCCAGAATCACACCTTCGAAGAGATGCGTCTCCGAATCCCGACAGCGACTCCTGACCCCGACCACATCGCTCTCTGTCGCCCACACATACATGATTTCGAATTCTCTCATCAGGCCCCTGATCGGTGAGAATTTTTCGCCTTTCTCGCGCCTGACTTCGATTGAACACGCCAGCCTCGTGCCGTCGGCGAACTCGAAGCTGAAGATGGTGTGTGCAATCGGCTTCTGCGCCGGATAGAAATACTCGAGGACGAACCATATCTTCGTACAGTCCGATATGCGAAACCTGCGCTCAGTCCACCGTTCATCATAATCTCTCGTGGTCCGCCAGCGGAAGTCTCTGACATTGTAGAGGATCACCTCGTCTCCATTGATTTCAGAGTATGAGGTTCGCGCGTTATCGTTGACCCACGAGCGGTCATTCGATGGGTTGAGGTGTCTGATTCTTCGCCATATCAGAATGCTCAGAATCAGACCGATGGCTGCCACTGCTGTCGCCAGCATGGTCAGTCCTTCCATAGCCTCCATGTTGCTTGAGAGGCAGCGTCCAGCATCAAGTCTGCTCCGGACGGGGTTGCTGAATCAAGGCGATTCTGTCGCTCGGGCACTCGTGAAACCGAGGCGATTCTGTCGGTTGGGTAGTGCTGAATATGGTGGTCAAATTGCGGTGAAAATAGTGGCGCGACAGGGGAGATTTGAACTCCCGAGGTGAAACACCACTGGATTAGCAATCCAGCGCAATGGCCAGGCTATGCGACTGCCGCAGTGTTCCGGCGACCCGAGTTTTCGGCTTAAGGCGAGCGGTTCGAATCACTCTTCTTCGCTTGCGACATCGATGTCGTCGTCGCTCACGATGAGGCCTGCTGGAAGCCGTGCGACGAATATTATCTCGTCCACATGTGATTTCTTCGCCGAGTCGCGCAACTCCATTATTCGAGTGCCTTTTGTGACTTTTCCGAGGGTTTCCTTGGTCTGGGTGGCGGGCATTCTGATCATCATCCCACTGGCCGTCAGCATGAAGAGTTGGTCGTCGAGGTCAGGTATCTGTCGGACGCCGACAATCTGATCCTTATCCCTGAGGGACATCGTTCGGATACCCTTGGTTCCGCGGTTAGTCTTGCGATATCCATCGCGCTGCATCAACGCTTCACCCTCATCGTCGAGGATTGCTGCGCCATCCTCGTCGAGTTGCGGAATCATTTCTCCAGAGCCGAGTCGACTGCGCTTCGCCATTCCATAGCGCGAGATGGTCAGAACGCTGGTGTCGAAATCATCGGTGACAATCATGCCGATGACACTGTCATCCTTCTGTAATTTCATGCCTCTGACACCTTGGCTGACCCTGCCTTGCACGCGCACTGTGTGGGTGGTCTGGACCTCGCCAGTCTCAGGGTGGGTCCGCGTTTTGACATGGGAGGGGAGGAATCTGCAAGCAAATCCTCCGGCCGAGACGAGGACGACGTGGTCTGCGTCCGTGGCCGGCCTGACTTGGACGAGGGTGTCGTCCTCGGTCGCGAATCTGAGTGCGAATTTGCCGTTGCGGTTGATTTTGACATATTCCGAGAGGCGGCTACGCTTGATTCGCCCATTCTTGGTGGCGAAGATGAGATAATTCCCCTCAGGTTTCTCGATCAATTCGCGGGCCATCGGCAGAATTGAGATCACCGCTTCATCGTCGCGTATTTTAGTCAGCAGATTGCGGATGTGGGTGCCTCTCCCATACCTGCTCGCCAGGGGTGTTTCCCATGCTCTCAAACCGTAGACACGGCCCTTGTCGGTGAAGATCAGCAAGCGGTCCTTGGAGAAGCAGGTGACGATTGCTGCCGGTGCATCCTCGTCTTTGGTCGACACGCCCTTGAGCCCCTTTCCACCTCTGTTCTGCAGGCGGAAGGCCTCTACCGGCAGGTGGCGGATGTAATTGTCTTGAGTCAGCGAGATGACCAATGCACGTTCGGCGACGAGGTCTTCTCGGTCCATCGAGAGTGGTGAGGGATCGATGTGGCTGCGGCGCTCGTCGCCGTGCTTCTCGACGACCTCGTGGAGTTCGTCGAGTAGGATCTGCAGTCTGCGAATGCGGCTGGCGAGAATCGAATTGTATTCCTTTATCGCGGATTCGAGTTTCTTCAGTTCGTCCGCGACCTCCTTTACGTTGAGTCTGGTCAGCTGGTAGAGGCGGCGCTCAGCGATTGCCTTCGCCTGCTTTACGGAGAAGTCGAAGCGCTTGATCTTCAGATACATCTCTTCACCTCGGAGGTATGCTTCGAACTGGTCTCTGGATTCCGAATTGCGGCCGACTTCGATGATCTCCGCCATTCGCTTCTGCGCGCGCATCAAGCCTTCGAGGATGTGCGCGCGAGCCTCGGCCTTGTCGAGTTCGAATTGGGTGCGACGTTCGATGACTGATTCGCGGTGGCGCATGTAGGTGTGGATGATGGTGCCGAGATCGAGTTGCACCGGTTTTCCGTTGAGGATGCCCATCATGTTCGCCGAATACGACTCCTGCAGCCGACTCGATTTGTACAGTTGATTGAGAATCGCGTGCGGGTCGGCGTTGTTCTTGACCTCGATGACGACGCGGATTCCTTCCTTGCTCGATTCATCGCGGATGTCCCTGATTCCCTTCACGACCTCCTTCGTCACCAGTTCCGCGATGCCTTGCAGCATACCTGATTTCCGGACTTGATACGGAATCGATGTGATGATGATGCGCTTGCCGTTCGAGTCGTCTCTGACCTCGGCCTCGGAGCGGATGTGGAATCGACCTTGGCCGGTTCGGTACATGTCGACGATTCCGTCGATTCCGTAGATCATCGCTCCCGTCGGGAAATCGGGTCCTTTGAGGTATTCCATATATTCCAGAACATCGATCTTCGGTGGCTTGTCGAGCGACCTTTTCGGATTTTTCTTGATGACCATCTCGGTGTGGAATGTGATCGCCGCCGCGACCTCGTTGAGGTTGTGCGGCGGAATCTTGGTCGCCATGCCGACGGCGATTCCATCACTGCCGTTGAGCAGCAGATTCGGCAGGCGCGAGGGCAGAACTGTTGGCTCCTTCTCGCTGTCGTCGAAGTTGGCGACCATGTCTATGGTGTTCTTGTTGATGTCGTCGAGCATGTGCTTGGCCATGCGATCGAGGCGACTCTCGGTGTAGCGCATCGCCGCCGGCGGATCGCCATCGATGGAGCCGAAGTTGCCCTGCCCATCGATGAGGGGATAGCGCAGTGAGAAGTCCTGAGCCATCCTCACCATCGTGTCATAGAGAGCCTGATCGCCGTGAGGATGGTACTTTCCCATCACCTCTCCCACCGACCTCGCGGACTTGCTGTAACCCTTCTCGTGTGTGTAGCCAGCTTGGTGCATGCCCCAGAGGATTCGGCGGTGAACCGGCTTCAAGCCGTCTCGAACGTCGGGTAGAGCCCGACCGATTATGACGCTCATCGCATAGTTGATGTAACTCTCTTTCATCTCTTCAGAGATGTCTCTGCGAAGTAATTCCTCTGCCATTCTCAATCACCTCAGATGTCCAGCGACGTCACTTCTGACGCGTATTTCTCGATGAACGCCCGTCGGTCAGGAACATCCTCGCCCATCAGAATCGTGAAGAGTTCATCGGCTGCTTCGGCGTCTTTGATCTCGACTCTCATCATGCGTCGAACCTCCGGGTCCATCGTCGTCTCCCAGAGTTGTTCTGGATTCATCTCGCCTAGACCTTTGTAGCGCTGAACATTGATTTTCGCCGAGGGCGCTTCCTTCTGCATTCTCGCCATCGTTTCCACTCGCTCATCCTCGCTGTGCACCCACTCCACATGCTTGCCTCGGCTGATGGAGAAGAGCGGAGGTGCAGCGATGTACACATTGCCGTTTTCGATAGCGCGCCGCATGAATCGCCAGAAGAAAGTGAGGATCAGTGTCCTGATGTGCGCGCCATCGATATCCGCGTCAGTCATGATGATGATTTTCCCATAACGCAACTTCTCTGGGTTGAATGCCCCCTCGTCCTCTTCTTCGTTGCCGACTCCCGCACCGAAGGCGCGAATCATACGCTGAATCTGCTCATTGGTGAACACCTTGACGATATTGCGTCGCTGGCGTTCGACATTGAGTATCTTGCCGCGCAGCGGCAGAACGGCTTGTGTGCGACGATCTCTTGCGGTTTTCGCAGATCCGCCAGCACTCTCGCCCTCGACGATGTAGAGCTCGCACTCGTTCGGGTCGCGCGACTGGCAGTCGGCGAGCTGCCCTGGTAGTCCTCCGCCTTCGAGGACGCCCTTGCGTCGAGTCAGGTCACGGGCTTTTCGCGCTGCCTCGCGGGCCTTGCTCGCGAGAACAGCCTTGTCGACAATCATCCGAGCGATGGATGGATTCTCCTCGAAGTATTCGCCAAGTTTGTCATTGACGACATGTTCGACGATTCCCGCCACTTCGCTGGTGACCAGTTTGGCCTTGGTCTGTGCGTTGAACGAAGGATCAGGGTGCTTGATCGAGACGACCGCCGAGAGGCCTTCTCTGACATCGTCGCCCGACAGGCTGCTAAGATTCTTCAACAGATTTCGAGATTGAGCGTAGGAATTGACGGTTCGAGTGAGTGCACTTCGGAGCCCTGAGAGGTGAGTTCCACCATCGGTGTTGTGGATGATGTTGGTGAAACAGTGAATGTTCTCAGAATAGGAATCGGTCCACTGCAAGGCTACTTCGACATGAACCTCGCCCTTGTTGCCATCTTTCGAACCGAGAATATGGACGACTTCGTCGTGAATCTTGTTCTTCTTCTGGTTCATCTCGGTGACATATTCCTTCAAACCCCCTTCGTAGGTGTGGTCGATTTCAATCGGATCTTCACCGCGAAGGTCGCGCAGAATGATCTGTAGACCAGCGTTGAGGAAGGCGGTGCGGCGCATTCTGGTGTTGATCATCTCGAAATCGTACTCGACGACATCGCTGAAGATGCTGAAATCTGGTTTGAACGTGACTTTCGTGCTCGTCGAATCGGTCTTCCCGACGGCCTTCAAATCCGCGTCGGGGACTCCGAGTCTGTATTTCTGATGCCAGATTCTTCCTTTCCGATGAATAACCAATTCCAGCCACTCGGAGACGGCGTTCACCGCGCTGACGCCGACTCCGTGAAGGCCGCCGGCAACCTTGTATGCCTTATTATCGAATTTTCCACCAGCGTGAAGCTTGGTCATTATGACTTGAGCAGCACTGACACCTTCCTCTTCGTGGATTCCGACTGGAATGCCTCGGCCGTGATCGGTGACGCTGACCGAGCCATCGGCATTCAGGTCGACTTCAATCGTCGGATTGTGACCAGCGAGGTGCTCGTCGACCGCATTGTCGATGACCTCCCAGATGCAGTGGTGGAGAGCCGAACCATCATGCGGGTCTCCAAGGTACATCCCCGGTCGCTTTCGCACTGCTTCGAGGCCTTCGAGGACCTGGATGCTGGAAACTCCATACTCTTCACCCATCGATTTCACCATCCGTTTTCTGAGGGTTCCCTAAAGGAACCCTCAGGCTGTCCACGTATATTGTAGCCTGTGGGGGTTAATCAATCCTCCTGAAGGGGGCTTTGAGATGGGCTGAAAGTGATTGAATCGGTACGTTATCACCCCTCCAAAGGAGGGGTTGGGCAGCACGACACGGTTAAACAGAATCCGTCGGTGCCGCGATCGAATGTCTCGACCGACCATCTGCGTCACGCTGAGAGGATGCTCGGTCGACGAGATGCTCAGCGATGCTGCTCGAGCGACTGCGGTCGGTGCGGATATCTGTGAGATTCGCCTCGACAAACTCTGGGTCATCGAAGAGTTGCCAGCTCCCGTCGAGAGAGAGGAACCGAAAGCCGACCGACGTCGAAGAAGGCCGGTCTACATCCCGCCTGATTACATTCCGCAGGCGATGGATTCTGTCGATTTGAAGGAGACTCTGGCGGCGCTGCAAGGTGGCATCGACCTACCTGTGGTGATTACCTGTCGACCAATTCGTCAAGGTGGATACTTCCCGGGGACTGAAGAAGAGAGAATCGATGTCCTTCGAACCGCAATCAAGACGGGAGTCAGTTGGGTCGATCTGGAGACGGACATCGACAAGCAGACGCGAGATGAACTTCTCACTATCGCTCAAGGTAAGACCAAGGTCATCGCTTCCCTTCACACCGACTCCGAACCGGCGAGCGCTGTGGAGGTCGTCGAGGACATCGAGGAACTCGAGGGTCGGGGTGATATCATCAAGATCTGTTACAACACATCGGGACGAAACTCAGGATTGAAGCTTTTTGAGGCTGCATGGAATATGAAGGATTCAGGCCTGAAAACAGCAATCATGGGCCTCGGGATTGGGGGTGACTGGACTAGGATCCACGCCCCTCTCCTCGGCCAGCACCTCGTCTATTCGACGATGGAAACCGGTGCACATCTCGCAGGTCAAGGTCAAATCAACGCCTCAGACCTGCTCATCGCTTGGGATATGCTGCAATACGAGTGATCCGCCGCATCAGTCATCCAATTCATCACGGGAATCGTAACCCGGCTCGGATTCTAACAGTGGTACCAGTTGCGTCTTATCATCGGCACTGCCCTTCCCCGCAGCGTGGTATCTGGAGTGAAGAATGAGAGGAACGACGATGCAGGAGATCGGCAGAATTCCGACAATCAGGTAAGCGGTGAATTTCGGTAGTGTCAACCTCTCTTCGACCTCGACCCAGACTTGCACGATCATTCCTCCGTCTACGGAATTCGCATCACTGGGTCTGCTGTTGTTCCAATTGTCGAGAACGAGGTAATAACTCGGGTCCTGCGCTTCTCCGAACCATGAGATCCAGCCTTTGCTATCCGAGTCCAGAGCTGTCGAGAATGAGTTTGACTGCACCTTCTCGTAGGCATGGACATCCCTGAATGGCAGGAAGACAATCATGTCTCGCCATTCGACTGGAACCCATTTCAGAGCCTCTTCAACATCTCCCCAGCCGTTCTTGTGTTGGATGTATTCGTTGGTGTAATATCCCCAATTGGTCTCGGAGAGGAGGTAGACATCGCCAATCGGGGCGACATTCGGCGGGTCTTGGGGATCCTCATGGAATTCAGTGCAGAAGGTGTACGAATATCCCGGAACTAATTCCATCCGAAGGGCTGCTCCATCGATCGGATCAATCGTCACTTCGGCGTAGAAATCACTGACCAGCGGAGCCAGATCGACATTCGGATCGCCCGGCAGTAACCATTCCACCACATTACCGTCATCGAGATTTCTTAGTTCCGCCTGAGAGCCCCATTCGATTCCAACATCGGGAGCGATGTTGCAGTCACTCGAAGCGGCGATCGCAGGTGTGGCAGCGACGAAGAGAATGGCGACGAGAGGAGCTAGTAATCCGACGCTGAAACCGGTTGCTGCGAGCCTGCGTCCAGCTAATCTCAACCTCAGCGCCTCCGAGTCCTGATAGGTCGTACGTATCCTGACTCCTTGTTCCTTCGCTCGCCCACTGTCAGATACTTCGGTTGTGGTGGAGGTGTGTGCTGGTCCATTCCGGGTAGGCCTCCCTCGACCTCCACTTCCTGAACATCGTAGGTCTCGAGCATGTCTTCGGCGTCGAGTTCCTCCTCGTCCTTCTGGCGCATGACGAGCCAACCGAGGAAAAGGACGAGGCCGACAAGTGCCAACAATCCGGCGCTGCTCTTGTTCGGAACAAGGTCGCGCCAGGTAAGATCCGCCCAATCGAGAGGAGGTTTGCTGTCTTCGACCGAAAGGACGGTGATGACATAATCCTCAGTTGTGCAGACGCCGACACCGTCGCAGACCTGCAGGACGACGCGTATCTCGCCGATCTGATACCAAGTCATGTTGCCCCAGATGAAATCATTGCGATAATCGCCGTCTTGATCCGAATCGATGAGAGCATTGAGGTCCCAGTCGACCTTCAACTCACCAGTCAGGCTTCTGTCTCGGTCGTTCATCGGATCGCCATCGCCATCGCTGTCGTCGAATGCGTCGAGGTCGAGCCAAGCTTCCAGCCCCTCTTCGAGGTCGATGTCGGTGGCGCTGTGGTTCAGCAGGACGAGATCGCCCTGCGTGACATAATCAGAATCGATAGGGTCTTTCGTGAGAATCTCTGGTGCTCTTGAGATGTGTACGAGGATGGTCGTCGTGTTCGTGTCACCGCCCTCGAAACCATCTACCACGGTCAAGGTCACCTCGTAGGTTCCCGGGCGCTCCCACGAGTGCCAGACGATTGCCCCTTCCTCCTGAGGGGTGGCGTCGCCGAAGTCCCAGATCCAGCGTGTTATTCCGTTCCAGTCAGCGTCTTGCTGGTCTGGCGAGGTGCGGCCGACGAATTGCGGGTCGCCATCGTAACTCGCTGAGCCGTCGAGTAATATCGAGTGGTCTGGAGCGATGAAGGCTCCCCCGTCAGCAGCGAATGGAACCCACCAGATGACGCTGGCATCGTCGGCTGGAATATCGGCCAGGACGGTACCGTTCTCGCTCGGTTGGCGGAACTCTATCATTGGTACGGGAAGTGGATTGGCAATACGAATCTGGAAAGATTTGGTGGCTGATTCGGCTCCTCTCTCGTCGATGACAGTCAGTGAGACCGTGTACAAGCCCGGCTCGGCGAAGGTGTGGTGAACGCTGGAGACGTTCTCGATCGGTTCGTCGACGCCGGTGATGTCCCAGATGGTTTGGAGAAGAGAGGTGTCGCCGTCGGGGTCGAAGGAAAGGCTCTCGAAGATGTAATCCGACTCGACCGTGCCGTCTGCAGGACGCGCGAAGACGGCGACAGGTCTCTGGTTGAGGACTCGTACAATCAGGGTGACGCTGGACATATTCCCGTCGTCATCGGTGGCTTCGATTGTGACGTTCTTGAGGCCAGGAGTTCTCCATCCAACCATTGGATTTTGGTCGACAGAGGAGGTCGCGGAGAAGTCTGAAGTGAGGGTCAATCCGCGACCAGAGAGATTCACTCCGCCGTCGAAAGTCCAGCGGTATTCGACGATGATTCCATCGTCGTCGGTGAAGATATCCGGCATGGCGAGAGGGGTCAGTGTGAAGGTCTGCAACTCCTCATCGAAGAGCTGGCGAGGAACTCTGTTGAGGATGCGGACGTAGACCTGATGCTCGACCACATGTGTGCCGTCATTGACCGTCAGCGTGAGTGTGTAGACGATGCCGTCAGCACTGCCATCGACATAGGAATGGCTCGCCTCAACCAATCCGATGCCACCTTCGTCACCACCGTCACCCCAATTCCAAGTGAAATCGAGTTGCTCATGCGGGACGTTGTCGACCGTGCTGCGGGCGGAGAACAGAACGCGTTGATTCGTCAACAGGACAATCTCATCGGTTATCGTCACGCCATCGACACGAATCTCGACGATCGGCTCGGTCGTATCGGCCACAGTTACTATCCAAGACTGTGATTCAGAGTAGTAACCGCCCTGATCCTGAACCGTCAGGGTGATGGTGTATTCTCCGGCCTCGTCATAGGTGTGAACTGGATTCTTGAGGCCGGAAGTGGTATTGTCGCCCAGATCCCAGATGTATGCGATTGGAGTGTCATTATGGAAGTACGAATTATTCGATAGGCCGAAGCCCCAGACATCGTAGCCCGCACCGAAAAGGCTCACTGGAAGCCAAGTCTGGGTTATTGCCGTCGAGGTCGAGCCTGATGCGACCGGTTCCATGTTGCCCAACTCGATCGGCAGGGTGAAGGCGGTGTCGATGACCGCTCCGGTGACGTCACGGATGCGCACGCCGAAGGTCCAGTCACCAGTCTCAGGCGGTGTGAACCAGACCGAGTCCTCCCTTGGAATGCTGTTGCCAGCGGGGACATCGAAGGTAATCGAGTCGCGCAGCGTGTTGTTGACGAATGCTTCAAGGGTAACCTCAATGATTTCGAAGAAGGCATTTGAGGTCACTTCCAAGTCGATTTCGATGCTGTCATCGAGATTGTCAGCATCGCGATCGAATGAGGTGATCGACATGATTTCTATATCGGCTGGGTCGGTGATGATTCCCGCTTGGACGGTTATCGAGGTCGTCGGGTAAGAGCCGGTCGTGATGCCGCAGCTGGCGAAATTATAGTCGCAATCGTTGACTTGAGATTCGTACCATGCAATCAGCCAGACCTCGTTGGTCTCGTTGCCGAAGCCGTGCACCAAGCCGGTGCCAGCGCCGGTCCCTGTGTCGATGCGAAGGCGCGACATCGACCATGTACTGGTCGCAGCATCCTTCGCCATGACTACCCCAGCGACTCCGAACTGGGTCGGTTGAACCATCAGATTGAGAGGAGCGCCGGTACCGCCAGCGAACTTGTAAGCCCGCATTCCCCAGCCCTCAAGTTGCTGAGCCGGTGAAGACCAGTCGTTCTGCCATTCATCCTTGTAACCACTCATCTGAACCTTGCAGATGAAGCCGGTGACGCAACCTGCAGTCATGGCTATGTTGCTGAATCCAAATGCCCCTTGAGCGCTGTCGAGAGCCACCGCGGCTGAGAAATTGGCGAAAATATCGGTCATCGTTGTGCCGATGGCTGTCGAGCCAGGCTGAGGGTTGCGAGCCAGATTCTCGACCGCGACTCCACCAGTCGCGGTGTCGGAGACCAGATCGCTGATTGCAGCGCCGCCACCGAGTTTGTCGGCCAGATACATCAGGAACATGAAGCCGGCACCGTAGTCGGCGAGGCGCTGATTCCACCAGCGCACACTCATGTTGGCGTTCTGCGACCATTCGTTGGCGTGTTGCGATAGTGTGTCGGTGACGCCGAAGCACAGGTAGGCGGCCATGTCTGCAGCCCCCTCGTCGATCCAGAGATACTCGTATGGGTCGCGGGCGTTGTGGAGCAGGTGCTCGAATTCGTGGGAAAGAATGGTGTTCCGCCAAGTGAGGTCAGCCGAGTCGATGAAGAGAATCTCTCGGCTGCTGGCGACATTGGGGTCGAAGTAGCCGCCGATGCCGCCACCGAGGTCGATGTCGAAAATCAGAATCTCGATCTGGCAGTTGTTGTCGATATCGGGCGGATCGCCGAAATAGGAGGTGTCAGTAGGGTAGATCGTCGACTCCCACGTCGATGTGAGATCGTTCAGTGTCGTCGATGGGATGACGACGCCATCCTCGACGAAGATGGCAGAGTTGGACGATATCTTCTCGACGGTCGCCGAGACGATTCCGCTGGAAGTCGCAAAGGTATCGGTATCGTCGACCGACCATTCACTTTCACAGGTCTTCACAGAGCTGCGCGAATTGAGAAATGATTGCGAGAACGGCAGCACGAGATTCGGATAGCCGTTATCGATCCACTGCATCTTGAGGTATCCGAAGGCAGAGAAAACCGGCTCATCTTCGGCACCAAAGAGGTACTCATGACCCTCTGTCTCGGGGTCGAAACCACTCAAATCGCCGCTGACGATGAGTTCTGTCGCAGACGCAGAATCGGCAGCGACGCTGACCATCGGCACCAAAGTAGCACCGAACATCAGCCATACCAACAACAACGTAGTTGTTGGTCGATTTGATTTCATGTGTGACGCCATGCTGAGACACTCCATGAAGAAGACAGGTTCAAGCCCCACTCCAAGCCGCTATAACATCGATGGAGCATCGTTCGGACGCCCCCGGCCCAAAGGGCCGCATTCCCAGCGCTTCGAATTCCCAATCGAGGATTCTGCCATTGCTGATTGCGACCATCCTCTTGAGTTCGGTTTCACCCCTCTTAAGCTATGCAGGGGGAGAGGGTGCCGCGCAGGAAAGTGAAAGTGCTTGGGAAGTGAAAGTGATCGAACCGGTGGTTGTGAGCATCGTTCCGCACGACCCGACCGCCTTCACGCAAGGTTTGGAAATCCACGACGGCAAGTTCTACGAAAGCACAGGTTTGTACGGTGAATCCAGTGTTCGAATAGTCAACATGACTACCGGCGAAGTCGAGCTACAGCGAGACCTTCCAGACCAGTTTTTCGGTGAGGGTCTTACGATCTGGAACGACTCGGTGATTCAACTGACTTGGCGCGAAGAAATCGGTTTCATCTACGATATCGACACCCTCGAACCCATCGGGAATTTCAGCTACGACGGTGAGGGCTGGGGCATTTGTGAGTCCCCCTTTGAAGGTCTTTGGATCTCAGATGGTTCAAGCGAATTGTACAGACTCTCAGATGACCTCTCAACGGTCGAGGAAGAGGTCGAAATCAGAATGAATGGACAGGTTCTCGACAATTGGAACGAACTGGAGTGTGGTTCGCACTTGATTGCAAATCGATGGTATGATGATTCGATTTACAGCATCTCCTCAACCGGCAGAGTCTGCCAAATGGCCGATCTCAGTTTTCTTAGAGAACAATACGAAACTGAGGAATCAGGAGTCCTCAATGGAATCGCTCGTGATGATTACCCTTCGGACACTTTGTGGGTAACCGGTAAGAATTGGTCGAACTACTACGGTATACGAATAGAGTTCGAGATGTTGGATGAGAATTGTGAGCGATTCGAACCGTCTCAGGCGGTTAATTCTCCATACGCGGATTTCTATTCTACTCTATCAGCGTCATCAATTCTCATCATTGTCTTGTCGACAGCAGTCGCGTATTATTCGATAGTCTCGAAGCGGCAAACTGAGAAGCCGCCTCGACTAGGCAGCGAGGAGGAGTAGAAGGTGAGTAGCATGTCTGAAGATGACGAATCACGCCGCAGCCGCTTCGAATGGTGGCTCGACGACCTCTCAGTCGACCCCGCAACGCGCGTCGCAGGAGCCATCCTCATCATCCTCGGCAGCATCCTCGGAGTGGTCACCGGAAGCCTACATATCACAGCCGATGTAGGCGAAGTACTGTCCGGCCAATTGGACGAATCTGGAGGCTTGGCCGACATCCACGGAGCTGTTTATTCAGCCCTCGTCGACGAGACCACCGGCGGCGAAGCAGTCGAAGGAGTTACAGTCGTCCTGTACGACGAGGAAGAACTCGAAATCGGCCGAACAACAACCGATTCAGGCGGCCGATTTGCGCTCGACAACGTGCCTCGGCAATCATCGCTCATCGTCGTCGACCACCCCAACAACTTCACAGAACGAATCTGGCTCATCCCCGGGGACCATGCCCAGATCACGGTGACATTGACCGCGGGCGAGGGGGTGCACGAGCAGGACATGCGTGGCGAGAGTCATCTGCGTGAATCGGTTTTCATCACCACCGTCATCGGTGTGCTGATTCTCCTCGCGGGCTTGGCAGGGATAATCGGAGGCGTTGAAGCATACAATGGAACGAGTCACTTCCGTACACAACTCCTCGCATATCTGGGGCTCTGGAGTCAGGGTCTGATGTTCATCGGCCCGCTGCTGATTCTGATGGGGATGGGTCTTGCCTATCTCTCTCGTGGGCAGTTCGGATTCGTCGAGGACGCTTGAGGTGTAAGCGTGTATCTGATCACAATCGAAGGCGGGGATGGCTCGGGAAAAGGGCTGGCCACAAAGGTCGTTGCCGAAGTGCTGGAACGTGAGTTCTGCTTCACCTCGGTAGAGGTTACGGGCGAGCCGCGGCGGGACCATCCGCTGGGGCGGCTCGCTATCGATTCGGTCAGGCGACAGACGCACACTCCTGAGTCGGAGGCCGGCTTGTTCGCCGCTGACCGAGTCGACCATTCTCACGGTTGGATACTTCCTCGATTGGAGGAAGGACGGATTGTCGTCAGTGAGAGGAATGTCCACTCATCTCTTGTCTATCAGGGGATTGTCGGCGAATTGGGTGTTGACAGGGTCGCTCATCTGAATTCTGCTGCGCTGGTTCCCGACCTTTGCATCTGGGTTGATTGCGACCCCGAGGTGGCGATCAATCGGATTCGCTCTGGAACGCTGCGGATGATGTCTGACAAAGCTGAATATTTCGAGACGACCGAGTTGCAGAAGGCGATTCGGGCGGGTTATGCTGCGCTCCTTTCGGGTGAGATCGAGATGCCGATTCCATTCGATATGGGGGCCATCATCGGTCCTGTCTCGAATGAGGCGACCGAGCGTGAGTTTCGGCGGAAATTGACGCTGCACATTCGCAAGTTCATCCACTCGAGGGTGGCTCCACTGAATGTCGAGACCGAGTCGGTTGAACGCTTCATGCTGCGCCGGCTGATCAAGTCGACGAAGGGGCAGACGACACTCGATGACTTGGGGGTCGATCCGGCCCGAGCGCGCGGAGATTGGCTCGGCGGAGAGGCACCTTGGCGGGTTCTGAGGGCCGCTCAGAAGGCTCATTCTGAGGCTATCGCTGCGGTTCCTGAAGACGAGCGCGTCGATGTTCCGAAATCGGTGCTGGCGCATTCGATGTCCTCGATATGTGGTACTCTCTCAGTGCTGCCCTCGGCTGATGTCAACGAATTGCGGGCAGCACAAGGACCTGTGCGAGCGGTCTCGGACAGTCATTCTCACAAGGTGCTGAGATTCCTCGCTGACCGCTCGAAGTGGGTCCATCAACACAAGTCGCTGCTCGGTCGCGATGCCTCGCGCAACCAACTCAAGGACGAGATGCAGGCCTTCGGCATGATGGCTCTGGTCATCTGGCCGCTGCGCAAAGCCCTAGCCAGGTGGATTTCAAGAAATCCCGACACTCACCTTCGCTTCGCCATGGGGCAGATCGTTCGCTCGGGCCAGCAGCCGCGAGCCGTACGCGACACCATCGAGCGGCTGGCGATCCTCGGAAATGGCAAAGCCGACGCAGCAGCACCGGCCGGCGCCAGCGGTCTCGTCGCTTGGTGGCAGGGCCAGTGATCTTCCTGGTCAAGCCCTGCAGAAAGTAATCTGATTTTGGTCAGACGATGCGTAATTTCGCATCGGCTGGCAACTTCACAGACTCGGCGTCATCGAACTGATTCGGCCGAGCCGAGAAGGTCGCTGAGAAGAACCAGCCTCCGACGAACCCGGCTGGGGCTCCCGTGAGGATCCGCAGAAGGTTCGTCGACTCATAATCGGTCAGCAGCTGAGTGAATCCGTCAACTGCCATTGGGCCCAATCCGACGGCGAGAAGGACGAGCATGAGCCTCATTCGGGTGTCGTTGAAGTAGAATCTCTCGACGCTTTCGTCAGTGAAGATCGAGAGGAAAGAATCTCTCACAGTCCATCGATTCAAGCCCTTGCGCGACCATAGCAGACAGGCTCCGACAAAACCCAGAAGAATCCCGATGTCGCGCGTGCAGACAGCCAGTTGGTTGCCGTTGATTTCCCAAGAACGCTCGAATTTCTGATGGCAATTGAGGTCACCGATGGCGTAGACTAGTGCAGCCACAGGATTGAGGTCAGTCCAGGCGAATGTGCCGCCATTCTCAGGTTGGTTATGCCCTACAGCGCTCCCCTCGCCATTGTCGCCGTTGCCCCACGAAGCCCACCCGTCATCGGTTGCGTAATCGAACCGATTGGCTCGTCCGGACAAATCTGGTATCGTGTTCTCGGGCAGTGCGAGTGGGACTAGGAAGACGAGGATCAGGTAGACTCCTGCGATTGCTGCGAGGTTTCGGCCGACCTTTGATTCACGGATGCGGTCGGGCCGGCCGTTGCGAAGAGTGGTCGCTTCCTTACCTTCGTCCTGTAGGCGTACGTCGCGGTCAGAAACTTCGTTGAGCCTGCTCACATCTCGGTCGGTGGGTTCTATCGTCATCAAGGTACCCGCGTCTCGTGGTTGAGGTCGGAGTACGAGACGCGTTGGCGATTTCACTCGTCATCGGCGTGATGGTCACCGTGATGTCGTCGATGATGGCGTTCTTCGCACTCGGAACTGAAGTTGACGAGATTGGGAATGCCCTTCAAACCGGCCTGATAATCGGCGGCGCGAGCGGCGCTGTGGTGTTGATGTTCGCGCTCGCGCGGGTGCGGAATCACACAGAGAAGGTCGAGACTCGCGATGCTGAAAGGGCGGCTGAAGTCGATGATCTCAGGGCTGTTCTGACTCACCTCGAAGATGAGACTGATGGGGCTTGGGTGGTTGAGGAGAGGGTTCGGCGTGAGCGTGGAGTTCTGACTTTCGATATGCATGGCTTGGATGCTGCTCAGGCAGCCGGCGCTACCGAGTTGTTGCTGGCGCACCGGGATGAACTCAAACGGGTGCGATTGGTGACCGGCCGAGGGGAGATTATCCACGATAAATCGGCCGACCCAGGTATTCGCCCCGCTGTCTTGCAGCGGCTGCGAATCGGGGCGGAAGCGGTCGATTGGCAGGTCTTGGAGAAGGCTGGTTCGATTACACTTCGACCGATGGGTGTCGCTCCTAGTGCGAAGCGGCGATTGGGCCGCTTCGTCGTCTTCGTCGTGCCGATGACCGGAGTCATGGCGCTGACTTTCCGTGATCTGGCCGGCTCGACTCTGGCTGACCAAGGCACGGCTTTCGGCATCGCTGCCGGCTTGTTCCTGACCGTTCTGCTCTCGAGTTATCGCGACCGCTCTGGCTGAGTGCGCTCAGGAATAGTCAGGCACGCCTTCGCAGCAGGCTTCGACGACACGGTGGCAGCGCGGACACTCCATGTGTTGGCGCATCGGAATCGATGCGCCGATGTAGCCGCATTCGCAGTCGATTGCAGCGCAATGGTCGTGGTCCACGGCCCGATTCAGCCGCTCACGGTTCAAATGAATTGCTCAGGAACTGAGGTCAGCGAGCTCTTCTTGCAGATGGTTGGTCAGCCATTCGTGCATCGTCTCACTGCCCATGGCGATGAGGGTTGAATTGAGGAAAGCCGCGACCAGTGTGTCGCGGGCTTGGTCGGTGTCGAAGCCGCGCGATTCGAGGTAGAACATCTGGTCCTCGTCGACAGGTCCGCTGGCGGTCCCGTGACCGCAACCGACGACATTGTGCTCGCTGACCTCGAGTTCAGGAATACTGTCAGCCTTGGCACCCTTCGAGAGCAGGAGATTCTGGAATAGTTGAGACGCATCTGCGCCGTGAGCGCCGTCGACGATTCGCAGCATGCCGGTTCCGACGGTGCGACTCTTGCCGCCGCAGGCGGAATGCCATTCGAGGCGGCTGAAGGTCTCGGGTGCGTCGTGATGGATCTCGACGTGGTGATCGAGGTGCATCTTATCAGACGCGAGGATCGAGCCGAGGACTCTGAGATGGCCACCAATCTCGCCCATTCTGTAGCGCAGGTCGGCCTTGGTTCGCTCGCTGCCTGAACTGACCGTGCCGGTCTTGACCTGCGCGTCGCGGCCGATGGAGATGTTATCGACGCGCAGAAAGGTACCCGCATCGGTGTGGCCTATGACGACATCGTTGAGGATAGTGCCCTCACCGATGCGACCGCTGCGCAGTAATCCCGTCCATGGCGCAGCGCCGTCAATCTGTGTGATGAGTTCGAATTCGCAATGCCGTCCGACATCCAATGTCAGATGGACTGCGCAGGGCGAATCGCCTGTGTCGATGTCGAGGAATATCGGCTCGCTGGGGATGAAATTGTTCTCGACTCGCAGAGTGAAAGCAGAATCCGTGGTGATCGCTTTGAGGAAGGACTCAGTCACCGCGTCGGCATGGTGAAGCACTTGGTTAGCGCCGCTTGACTTCTCGAGCGAGATACCAGCCAGAACGACTCCGCCACTAAGCGAAGTCAGCGTCAGCGTCGGTGAGGCCAGACTCGTCGGAATCTCGCCAACCTTGCCGGTCGGATGCACCTTGCGCCACGGAGAGTAGCGCCACAGGTGATTCGCCCGATGTGGTTCATCCAGCGATAGATATTGACTCGCAGCGTCCATTCACACCCTTCTCCCGTGTTCTCTGCGACCTCTGTGGTTCGAACAGAATCAGCCGATGCTGCCTTCCATCTCGAGTGCCATCAGATGGTTCAATTCGACAGCGTATTCCATCGGAAGTTCGCGCGTGAAAGGCTCGAAGAAGCCGTTGACGATCATCGCCAGCGCTTCGTTCTCCGCGTGCCCTCTGCTCATCAGATAGAACAACTGCTCGTCACTCACCTTCGAAACACTGGCCTCGTGCTCACAGCGTGCCGTCGAATTCGCCACCTCCATCGTCGGATAGGTGTCGGAGCGCGATTCCTCGTCGAGGATGAGCGCGTCACAGACGACGTTGACTTTGCAATTCTCGGCTTTCGCCGAGACCGTGACGAGTCCGCGATACGAGCCGCGTCCGCCATCCTTGCTGATGGATTTCGAGAGGATCTTGCTCGTCGTGTTGCTCGCCAGATGATGGATCTTGGCTCCGGTGTCCTGGTGTTGACCTTTGCCGGAGTAGGCCACGGAGATGACTTCTGCGTGGGCTCCTTCGCCCTTGAGGATCACTGATGGATACTTCATCGTGAGCTTGGAACCTAAGTTGCCATCGACCCATTCGATGGTCGCGTTCTCGTGGGCGATGCCGCGCTTGGTGACGAGGTTGTAGACGTTCGCGCTCCAGTTCTGCACGGTGCTGTAGCGGATGTAGGCGCCGGGCAGGGCGATGAGTTCGACGACGGCGGAATGCAGCGAATCGCTCGAGTAGGTCGGGGCTGTGCAGCCTTCGACGTAGTGGATGCTGCTGCCTTCGTCGGCGATGATCAGAGTGCGCTCGAACTGCCCCATGTTCTTTGCATTGATGCGGAAATACGCCTGTACCGGCATCTCGACGTGAACGCCTTTCGGGACGTAGATGAAAGAGCCGCCGGACCAGACTGCGGTGTTGAGGGCGCTGAACTTGTTGTCGGAATATGGTATGACCGAACAGAACCATTTCTTGACAAGCTCAGGATATTCGCGAAGACCACTGTCCATGTCGAGGAAGATTACTCCCTGCTTCACGAGGTCTTCGCGAATCGAATGATAGACGGCCTCGGACTCGTATTGGGCCGTGACGCCGGAGAGCCACTTCTGCTCGGCCTCGGGAATGCCCAGCTTCTGGAAGGTGTTGCGGATGTCCTCGGGAACGTCATCCCAATTCGTCTCCGTGCCTTCGCCGGAGCGCAGGAAGTAGCAGATGTTGTCGAAATCAATCTGCTCGAGCAAGGACATGTTGCCCCATGTCGGCATCGGTCGCTTCTCGTAGTGCCGATAGGCCTTGACACGGAACTCAGTCATCCACTCAGGCTCGTCCTTGAGCGCCGAGATGTCGCGCACGACTTGCTCTGACAGACCATTGTCGAAACGGATGGTCGAATTCTCAGGATCGTGCCAGCCGGCCTTGTAATCGCCGACCACCGTGCTCACTTCTTCGGGCGTCATCATCGTGCTTGCTTCTTGTTCCGTCATTCACTCGCCTCGTTTATTTCCAATTCTCATCTGACCTTAATCTTTCGTCGCCGCGACCGTCTCGGACTCGGAGTCTTCGCCGCTAGGGATGAGCCAGTCATAACCGCGCTCCTCGAGTTCGAGGGCGAGTTCAGGGCCACCGCTTTTGACGATTCTGCCCTTGATTAGGACATGTACCCTGTCGGGCTTGACATGTTCGAGGATTCTCGAATAATGAGTGATGATGAGAGCCGCGGAATCGCTGCCGCGAACCGCTGAGTTGATGCCCTTCGCGACGGTCTTGATACCATCGATGTCCAAGCCCGAATCGGTCTCGTCGAGAATCGCCAGCTTCGGCTTGATCAGCATCAATTGTAGGATCTCGAAGCGCTTCTTCTCGCCGCCGCTGAAGCCATCGTTGACGTAGCGGCCGAGGAAGGAGCGCGGCATGTCGAGTTCCGCCATCGCACTCTTCAGAGTACGGCGGAACTCGGGACCCTTCGCAGCATCTTCGCCATTGATCGCTGCGACTGACTTGCGGAGGAAGTTACCGACCTGTAAACCCGGGACGGCTTGTGGATATTGGAAGGAGAGGAAGACACCGGCTCGAGCCCTCTCCCACGGTTTCATCTCCAGGATATCCTTGCCGTTGAGTTCGACGCTGCCTTGCGAGACCTCGAATTCCGGATGGCCCATGATGATGTTCGCAGCAGTCGTCTTTCCGCTGCCGTTTCGGCCCATTAACGCATGAATCTCTCCCGATTCTATCTTCAGATCGATGCCATTCAGAATCGGCGTATCATCGATTCCAGCATGAAGGTCACGAATCTCAAGAACGGGTGGGTCAACTGACATTTAGGGCTCCCTCAACCTTTCCCGATGCTTTGCCCCTTTTCAATGCAACCGTCATAGACGGTCCGTCGATTCTGCGTTTTTTTCGATGGTGAATCAGAAGTAGGGGTGACCACACCGGCTCACCATGTCGGATGTGGACGATCTCGCCGAGGCCTATCGTCTGCAGGTTGAGGCGCTAATCGAGAAGGAGGCTCAGAAGCGCATCACGGAGGCTCACGATCCGGATGAGTTGGCTCGGCTGAGGGGACTCTCCCTGTTATCGTTGGTCAGCTCCGATGACCCCGATCTGGTGCCCGCTCTGATGGCGCGACTCGGACCGGTCCGAGCGGCTCTCGATGGGCATGGTGGAGGGCTTCTCATAGCTGCTTGCGATGTCAAGAGGATGCACTCCGGTGCAGAGGCTCTCTCGCTGGTCATAGATCTCGATGGTGCCTGTGTTTCCTGCGGGGCTGCTCCGGGTACTCTGAGGGGCATCCAAGATGACCTTCTGATGGATGAGGAAGTGGTCACTGTTCGCTTTGCTGCGGCGATGTTGCAGTGGTTCGACGAGTTGCAGCGCGAATTCGTTCTGAAGCATGGCGGAGTAACTTTCGTCGAGGTGTGAAGATGACTGATGCGAACCGACTCGATGCGCTTCGTTCCGCTCACCTCGCGGATGGTCAGCGCCGCTCTGCTCGACACAGCGTTCGAGTCGAGGATTACCTCGAGGTCCTGCATGAATTGGAGTTGGTCGAGGGGCGGGCGAAATCGGCGCGCATCGCCGAGCATCTCTCGGTTGCTCGCCCGACGGTGACCAAGATGCTCAAACGGATGGCTGAGGATGGTCTGGTCGAGTACGAACGATATCGTGGTGCGCAGCTGACTGAAGCTGGGCGCAAGGCTGCTGTTGGCTTGCGCGAGAGGCATGGATTGATCGTTCGTTTCCTGCAGGTTCTCGGTGTCGATGAGGAGACTGCTCATACCGACACCGAGGGCATCGAGCATCATCTGCACGAGACGACCTTAGCGGCACTGCGAGATTTGGTCGAGAAGGCCGAATCGGACCCCGATTGGTGGGCTCAGCGCTCACAATGAGGTCTCTGTCCGCAGACGCCTCACATCAGGGTGAAGTGATTGCATTGTACAATGCAGTCACAGCTGAAGGGGCGAGACCGAGGACGGTCACCTCCTCGCCCTCGATCAATTTCGCATCAGCAGCGGCAGCACCTGCCAGATCGTAAGCTCCTGCCTTGCCTTGCCAAGAGCCGCTGCTGACGAGTTCGACGAGGCGGTCCTGGCTCAGTTCGTCGAATTCGACGACTGCGGATTCAGTCCAAAGATTCGCAGTCCAACCACCGTGCAATCTGTGTTCACCGTCTCGGCCGGGCGGCTGCAAAATGGCGCTGGCGGACCAGACTCGGTGGCGAGTTCCAGACAGTCGGAGCAGCATCGTCGTCGCTTGGGCAGCATCTTCGGGCTTGCCCAATGGCACATTCGGGTCGTCAGGATCCTCGACGATTGTATCGGCGACGAGAATCAGATCGGGTAGCTCCGAGCCGATCGATCGAGCCATGGCAACCTCACTCGCCGCCGCCTCAGCCTTCGCCAGACAGGTGTCGGTGGTCTGTTGACAAACAGGAATCCCGACCTTCACGACCGGTTCATCGAAGAGCAGCGGAGTGGCGAAAATATCGACGTCTTCGACGACTTCGAAGCGTTCCACAAGCCAGGCGAGTCGCCTTTCAGAAGCGGATGCGACTCTGACGCGAAGCACGTCAATCACCTCAGAAATCGATGCGCAGAGCACAGATTGGACAGCGAGTCATCGTCAAGTCTGCCGCGACTTCGAATCTGCTCGAACACTCAGGGCACATCACCGGTCGGTTGAGCATCGGCATTCCCGGCGGCATTGGCATACCTTCATCGAGAGGGGGCAATTCTGCAGGCACAGCTGCTGATTCGGGTGATTGTGGCATCGACGGCAACGTTCCGATCTCGGTTGCATCAGCCACTGCCGCTCGCCTCTCGCGGCGCTGTCGCCGTTGCCCACCGGCGTCGCTTTCAGGTCCAGTTTCGACCAATTCGACGATCGAAGAGGTGTCGACAGCGGTGACTGGAATGTCGTCATCATCGATGACTTCTACAACATCCTCCTCCAGTAACAGAGTGCCTTCAGCGCGCACTCTCCTCCCCCCTCCCATCCAGCGGATGGCTCGCCCCGAAAGCACTCCCAGAACGATTGTGCAGAGGAGCAGCACGGCGATTGCAACACCTCCGAGGAGGATGTTGAAACTGTTCTCATCGAGCCCTAGGCTGTACCTCAATTGCTCGAGGATATCGATATCATCGCGACTCGATATGCTGTCATCTATCATCGCGCGAATCACCCAGCCTTGACTCGATGTGTGGATCATCACCGCTTCATCGCCAGATGGAGCGCGATCGACGGAATGCAACCAGCCATCGGCGATTCGATCCGAGATCGCGATCCAGCCCGACTCCGCGTTGATCATCCCGTACTGGATCTGTGGTCCTGTCGGCCCTACCATATCGTGCATCACCTGCACGCCTCGGCTCGTCTCGAGGAAGACCAACCTGCTGAAACCGGGTGCTGAGAGTCTCATTGAGAGATTTTCAATCGCCTCGAATGTGTCATCAGCGATCATCGCCACGAGTTCGGTGTCTTGTCCTGAGCCCTCGCGCCAAACGACGATCAAGCGATCCTCATTCTCAATCGTGTGGACCTTCATCTGCGCCAGCGAAGCCTCGTCACCGACCGCCTTCTTGTACGACCAGGACGACCTGCCCAACTCCCCATGCGCATACCACAGACCTAGTCTCTCGATACCCGTTGTGTCGTTCCTAAATGATTGGTAGAGGATGTGGCCATCCTCGTCGCCGAACTCGATCTGCACATCATCGGTCTGTCCGGCGATGACGTCGATGTCGGCAACGACGTTGGGAGTGAATGACCAGTCATTCGAAGAAGTCGGGGCGTCGGCCTGCAGTGTGAAGATGCTCGTCAGGTCCTGATAGGTGCCGCCGGTCAGCAAATCCCTGTGATATCCTGAGATGAGGATGTCTGAGCCTTTCAAATCGAGGTCGATGCCCCAGTATTTTCCGTCGGAGAGCAGAATCGGCTCCATCAGATCCTGAATCGGCGTCATCTGACAGGCTGAGTCGATGGTCGAGTAGGAGACCGTCTGCTGCAGATATCCGTTCGTGTCGAGGTATCTTCGCGTCCAGATGATGTGGGCGATTCCGTCATCGGTGCTGGCAGAAGCGAAATCACCCGACCACGTCACTTCCAGTAAATTGGTGCAGGGGGTCATGCCGCGGTCGGAATTGAGCCTGTAAAGGGCCAATCCTCCGTCTCTCGAGGTGACGACGATACCCTCGCCCTCGAGCTCGATGATCTCAACTGGAATCTCGCCGGATTGGAAATTCGTTATCCTGCCACCGGCGATCGTGGTCTTGTCGACCAGAGCGGTCCACTCGACCTGATTATTGCTCCAGTCGATGTCTGAGAGTGTGGATCCAGCAAGTGTGATTCTGAATTCGAAGGGTCCAGCCGCATCTGCGACCTGGGCGAAGTTGACGATCTGACTTCCTGCGCCCGCGATGAGTGGGATGCTGGTCGAGAGTGTCAACTCCCAGCCTCTATCGGTCTTCAGAAGCAGAGAGGCTTCGACGTTCTCGGCGGCTGTCGAGCCGAGGTTGTCGACCCTCGCGCTGATCTGGAACTGCTCTCCCGGACGAGGCACAGCCGGCAGTGTCCTGATGGCGCCCGGACTGAATGAGAGGTCGACGCCAACCGGTCGTTGGACGACGAGGAAATCAAGGCTGGCGTCGTTATTCGTCTCATCGATCTCCGCGATCGAATCACCCGGATCGAGTGCGATGGTCAGTGTACGGGTGCCGACATCGCTCGGATTCCAGTAAAGGACGACCTCGATGATGTCGCCAGTATTGATCGAAGGAATCGTCAATTCGTATTTTCGACTGCCCTCTTCCAGCAGATAGACGACGACGTTGCTCGCCGCCATATCGCCGTCGTTGCGAATCTCCGCGCTGACATCGACGAAGGAATTGACGAAGGTATCAGCCAGCGGAATTCCCCACTCAGAGACCGTCAGACCGCTCCTGAACATGAGGTCGGGGGCGGGAGGATAATTGTCGACTTCAACGGTGATACGAATCTCCTCAGATCGAATCCCTCCTCCGCTCGTCAGCCGGATCGAAAGCCGATGTGAACCATCTGGATGCTCGGTGGAATCCCAATTGAAATTGAACGAACCAGTGCTCCCGCCCGAGCCCGCGTAGGTGACCTCATCCATCCAGTCATCCTTGCCGACGCGCGACTGCAGAGTGCCGCCATTCACAGTCTCATACTGCCCTTCGAAGCGAACATTCCCAGCAACCGAAGATTGACCACTCGGACTCTCGAGGGTCACTTCGACGACGCCGAGTTCGTGGTCCTGACGCTGAGTCTCGCTCCACTGATCGTACTCGTTGCGGGCTTGTACGAAGACTTTGATCTCGAGCGCGTTGATATCATCCTCACGGAATTCCGGAATCGAGAAATCCGTCGACCAATTGGCCGTTCCTTGGGCTTTGTGCCAATTGACGAGAATGACTTCCCGAGTCGGTGAGTCCTCGGGTTTGTGAGTGTAGGTTATCTTCACCTGAACCTCCTCGACGCTGCCGTTGGTCTCTGCATCCTCGTCGATGTGACCTCGCACCGAATAGGTCTCGCCCTCGACTAGCCAAGAGTCTTCGATCGGTCGCTCGATGACCAGCCATTCGCCCTCACCGGGTGGTGGTGGTTCGGTTCCGTTGCCTCCATTGCCTCCGCCGTTGCCGAGCATCGCTGAGAGTATGAGATTGCCATCGATTATTCCGAAGCCGTACTGTTCGTTCCAGGTGTCTGATGCGTCAGGTTCAGAGGCTTCGCCCCTCGAATCCGAGTTCTCGCGCAGCAGGTCCTTGACTTCCTGAGGGTCGAGGTCCAAGCCTTCTTCCTCGCTGATCTGTAGAATCACTGCGACGAATCCGGCTACCGCTGGACAAGCCATGCTGGTGCCGCTCATCTCGAGGTAGCCGTCCTTTGCGAGGGGTTTGGGGGTGCCGGGAATTGGGCTGGTTGAGGCAGCGTGTCTGGCCGACATGATGTCGCTGCCCGGTGAGACGACGTCGGGTTTGAGCTCGTCTTGATCGTCGTCGTCCCCATCGTCCTCACGCGGTCCTGAATTGGAATAGGATGCGATCGCGTCGTCGCCACGACCTATCGTGTCCTTGTCGTCAATCGCGCCGACGGTGATCGAGGCGTCGGCCGCGCCGACGGAAGTGATTCTGCGGCGCCCGTCGTTGCCAATCGCCGCTACTGGGACCACACCTGCTTCTGCGGCTTGGTTGACGGCGCGGGCGTCAGCGCCGCTGCCGTTGTCGCCAGGATCGTTGCCTTGCGGGTCTGAGGCGCTGCCGAAGGACATCGACATGACTTGGATGCCAATGCTGGAATCGTTGTTGCCCCAATCGGTGTCGACATTGGCGGCGACCCAGTTGATGCCCTTGACCGTTGCTGCTGAGTTGGTGCCGCCAGCGTCGGTCATGACCTTGACATCGACGAGATATGCTCCCGGCGCGTAACCTTGGTTGACGCGCCGAGAACCGCCGGTGCCCAAGGCGATTCCAGCGACGTGAGTGCCGTGGCCGTCACCATCGTCTGGATCGTGGTCACCGGCGTTATTGCAGTCATTCTGGTTCAGAGAGGTGGCGTCACAGCCGGCGATCCATTTGGGGTCGGAAAGGTCATCGGGGTCGTTCTCATTGTCGTTATTGTCGTCCGAGAAGTCGTCGAGCGAGAAGTGTTCGTTGTCTACGCCGGTGTCGAGGATGGCGATGACTATGCCCGAGCCGTCGTAGCCGAAGTCTCGCATGGTCTCGTCGTAAACCTCGGAATCGCGAACCTTCGAGCCGCGCGGGGCGCTGTCGAGCAATGGCACGATGACGTTCTGCTGCTCGAGCAGAACGACTCCATCGGTCCGCCAGATATCGATCAGGGAACTTACAGGGACGTGGTCAATGAAGATGCTGTCGAGGATGTCGGCCTGCCAGAACCACGAGCCTCTCGCTTCCCAGCCGTGGGCTTCGAGGGTGGCTCGTAGGTCAGCCCTGTCAGTTGGGCCCGGATGCCATGCATAATCGACGACGATGGCAACCGTATCGCGACCATCCGGTCCGATAATCGAAGTTGGTGAAGGAGATTCGTAATCTCCAGATATGATTCGCTGCAAGCGGTCATCCATGCCGTTGAAATCGAGGTCGTACCAATAGGTGAACCACCACGCCGCATCTTCGACCGGCCAACTCGCATCGAAGGGTGGAAAGCGGACCGAACGGTCGATCGAATCACACTCAGACTGGCCGCAGACGAGCGCCTCCGGCCAAGCCGGATCGCGCTCGATTGAAGCCGGTTCGACCTCATCGATTCCATAGGAATCGTCGTTTCCTACACTTGGAAGTGCCGATGCTGCAATGCTGAAATCGAGCAGCAGTAGCATCGCTGCCAGCAGCATCGGAGTGAGGGTGAGTCGACTTTCACGCATGGCTCTGCAAGCAGAGCCTGACTCGGTCGGGGTATAAGCCGAACCCGTCGAGGAGCCGGCTCAGTGTCGTCATCGAGACCACAGGCGGCGCTCCGTTGACTTACCATCAATGGATGAAATCGCTGCGAAAACTCATGGCCAGCGGATGTGTTTGCTTGAAATCACACATCGCAGCGTGCAGTTCTCTCCCTGCAACTTGGTCAGAACCTCGCCCTCGCAAACCGGACAGACCACCTGCTCGGCCAACTCCTCCAACCAGGCCCTACGCGTCTCGAGTTCATCCCCCTCTTCTCGCAGTCTTCGCATGATGCGGGCAGACTCTCCCTCCAGCGTTTTTCCAGCCTCGGACCAAGGGTCAGATTCGAGGCTGCCCATCCTCGCTATCGCAGCGGCTCGCACGGCCTTCGAGGCCGACGAGCCGGCGATTGAGATATCCGATGAATCATCGAGTGGTGAAGGAGCACCTCTGGCGATGGTGCGGGCCAGCGCCCAAGCCAGCATGAAGCCGCCGAGGTGAGCCATGTGAGCGACGTTTGAGGAGCCAGTTCTGATTTCGATCTGGTACATGTTGTAGACCTCTAGACCAAGCCGGAAGGCAGCGATCATCCAGACCGGCCAAGGACGGATGAAGAAGAGCATCGGGAACTCGATCCGGTCCTCCGGCCAACAGGCCATATAGGCTCCCAGTATGCCGAATGCAGCACCCGATGCACCGAGTGCCGGAGTTGTTGAATCGGGGTGGACGAGGGTCCAGGCGATGTTGCCGCCGAGCAGACCGATGATGTAGATCGCCATCCATCTGCGGGGTCCCATCCTCTGCTCCAGCGGGACGCCGGCAAGGGCGATGACGATGATGTTGCCGAGGACATGGATCCAACCGGAGTGAAGCCAGGCGGCGGTGATGAATCTGTGAGCCTGAGTCGGTTCGCTGGCAAGAGCAGGAATCAGACTGAGGAAGAATTGCGGTTTGAAGTCGAACAAGCCCTGTTCGAGGAGCATTTGGTAGAAGGTGACCAGCAGCAGCGAGAGAACGGTGGCGAGCGCGAGACTGGTCTGTTGTTTCACAGCAACGACATAGGGGGCTGTGGCGATTACCAGAAAGAGGGCGATTGCGAGGTAGTCGCCGGTCGTCAAGTCGGACCAGAGGATTTCGTAATCCGCCCCAGTCATTCTGCTTCCTCGGGCTTCGACGACGCGCTCGATGGCATAGGGGCTTCGATGGAACCACTCAAACGCACGCCGTCGGTGGAGACTGCGTGGGCGGACGGATTCTCATCACGGGCGAAGGACTAGTCGTCAATCGTGGCGCACGAGAGGTGCTGCGCGGTGCCGACTTCGCACTCAGGGAGGGCGAAGTGGTGGCGCTCGTCGGACCCAATGGCTCCGGTAAAACCACTCTTCTCGAATCCCTCGCCGGCCTGCATTCCCTGGCAGCGGGCTCGGTCCGTTTGAGCCTCTCCACCTATTCGACGGTCGTGCGCGATTCGGAGGGTGAGCGTGGCAGTGTCGCGGGCATCGGTCTGACCCTGCAGAGCGACGCTGTCTGTGGTGAGGAGACTGTTGCAGAACACCTCGGCCACGCCATTCGCTTGGCTGGCCGAGACGATGCGGCCGATGCGCTCGCTTCGATGCTGACCGATTGGGGCATGAGTCATCGAGCCGGTGAGTCGGTATCACAATTGTCCGATGGTCTTCGCCGCAGGCTCGCGGTGCTTTGTGGACTCGCGCCAGCGGCATTATCCCTAGAACCCACGATCTGCTTGTTGGACGAGCCCTCGGAAGGGCTCGACGAGGCTTCACGGCGCTTGCTCATCGGTTGGCTGCGCGCTTTGACGGCTCGCGGACATGGAATAGTCATCGCAACTCATGACCCAGAACTGACCAGCGCAGCTGACCGCATCATCACTGTCTCTGGTAATGGTCGGTTGACGTCGGAGCCGGGCGAGGCTCTTGGCGACGCGGTGGAAATGGTCGAGCCGAGCGCGGCTCAGGAAGCCTCAGCCTTCTCCGAATTCGTCTCTTGGGCGTGGAGGATCGAGAAGCGCAACCCTCTCGATACGATTACCCGCGGAACGCCTGCCCTGGTCGCCTTGCTGCTGACCTATACGATGGCCACTGACATTCCCCGGACTGCCGAGAATCATGACCTCCTCGCCGCTCTGGTTCTCGCCCCTGCCTTCATCGCAGCGGTGGTAGCGCCTGCGCTCATCAAGCGACTCGCGGAAGAGCGCTCTGGCGACTGGTGGCGCGCGATGATCGGTCCGTGGTCGCGCGCCACATTCTCAATCATGGGAGCCTCATTCATCCTGCCGATACCTCTGACCTACCTCGCGTGGTACGTCCTTGCGGGTGATATCGATTCGGCAGTCTACGATGAGGTTCTGCGTTGGCTGTGGCTTCCACCTCTGGCGATGATCGACATCAGTTGTGCGGCCGCCGCCCTGCACCTGATGGTCGCCGACCTGCGCCGAGCCAGCGCGGCGGCCGGCTCGCTCCTGCTCCTCGTCCTGGTTTGGCCCTTCCTTGAATTGACCAGCGCCTTGACGACGCTGATGGATACGGGAATGAGTTTTGAATTGGCGATGGGCGAGCCGATTCTCGATGTGCTCATCGCTACCGGCTCGGCGGCCCTGATCTGGGCGGTCGCAGTGATCATTCCCGAAGACTGATTCAGGCTTGACGTATTTCGTTCTCACGCGCGTTTCATTCTGATTTTTCATCAGGTGGATTCATCACCGCGCCGCCCGACGACTCGGTGATGTCAACCCGCCAAGAGGCCGGCTTCAACCTCCTCGCAATCGGCCTCGCAAGCGTGTCAATCACAGCACTGCTCGGCCTTTTCTACGCACCTTCAGTCAGCGCAGAGTCGTGGGAGTCGCCCGAGGCGTATCGGATTCTCTTCCTCCATGTGCCATTCGCCTGGTCGTCGTTTCTGGCCTTCACTCTGCTCTTCATCGGGGCAGTGAAGTGGTATGCGAAGCGCGACGAAAACGGTTGGATCTGGTTCCAGACCGGGTCTGATCTCGGTTTGGTTTTCGGCCTTGGGGTCATCACATCGGGGCCGATCTGGGGTTCGGCGGAATGGGGGACGCCGTGGGATTGGGGAGACCTTCGCCTCAACACCTTCGCCCTGCTCACCGCGGTCGCTCTCTTCCTCGTCCTCTCTCGCCGGTCACAAGCCGACAGTCAGGAGACTCGCGACACTCTGTCGGCCGTCGGGCTGTTCGGGTTCGCGCTGGTTCCAATCACCGCTCTGGCTACTACTTGGTATCAGGAGCGGCATCCCGGGGTCCTAATCATCGATTCTGAGGACTCTGGATTAGACCCAGAGATCAAGATGATTCTGCTCTTTGGATTCCTCTCGATGTGTGTTGTATTCGCAGGTCTGGTTCGCCTCTCTAACCTGCGCTATCGCTTGGCTGCTGAGTTGGTTGGAGTCAAGCGAGGCCTCGATGAGAATTCTGTAGCAGCTCCTGTCGAGCTCGATTCGGAGGTGGGCTCTTGAGTGGTATCTACTCGGCCTATCTGGCCTATTTGATAATGCTGGGATTGCTCGGCTATCACAGCAGGACTCTGCTCGGTGATATCGCGAATCTGCGCGCGGATCTGGCTTCGCTAGCCGATTCGGATCAATCAGATGAGGAATGATTGCTGACTCATCTGCCTCTGAATCGGGTGGATTTTCTCACCTCAGAGGGCAAGAATCCACCCCCGACCGACGCGGGAACCATTCAAACGACGCACTTCTGCCGGAGGCAGGGGGAGCGCGATGGACAGCGGAGCATTCTGTGTTGCTTGCGGCGCGCAACCACCTCTGACCAGCAAGCGTCTGTGCGAGGCTTGCCTGCGCGTCAGAACCACATTTTCGAAAGTCCCTGACAGGATTCAACAGGAGCGCTGTGCCAAGTGTTCGAAGCACGAGGTCGAGAAACGCTGGGTCAACATCGACGACGCCGATCTCGGCGAACATCGATTGCGCGAGAATCTCGATGTGGTGAGCGGGGCAACCGAAGTAGCCGTCGATGTAGCCTACCAGCCGATCGACGAGCGAACAGCCCGTCTGCACGTAACCGTCGAGGGCCAACTCGAGGGCTACGATTTCGCAGACGAGCACGACGTCCTGATTCAGACGAGCAATGCCGTCTGCCCTGCCTGCACTCGAAGAGCAGGCGCTTATTTCGAGGCGACGATGCAACTCAGAAGCGCTGGTCGCCGCCTATCAGACGAGGAACTCAAATCACTCAGAGGTACCCTCGATGAGCTCCTCGACGAAGCCGAATCAGACCCGATGTTCTTCATCACCAAGGAAGGGCCCGTTACTGGAGGATGGGATCTCCAGCTCGGCTCGAAATCACTCACAAAAACCTGGGCGCGACGCCTCGTCAAGCGTTTCGGGGGCACCATCAAGGAATCGGCAACACTCGTCGGGATGCGGGATGGGATGGAGGTCACACGCCTCACTCTCAGTTACCGGAAACCGGCTTACGCCCTTGGAGATGTGGTTCGACTTAAGCGACAGAATTGGCTTGTCTCCGCTTGGCAGAAGGATGGTCCAACACTGAGCCGACTCGAACATAATCAGCGTACTGGAGTCAGTTGGCGCGATATGGAGAAGGCTAGCGTTGTGTGTCGTTTGGATGACCAGAAAGTCGTTGATATTCTCAATCGCGACTCTTCAGGGGCTGAGGTCATGGACCCCGTCGATTACCGCGTGGTGACCGTCGCACTGCCCTATGATGATGAGGGCTCCGGTGCGAGTCTGCGCATCGGATTCATAGACGACTCGTGGATGGCGTTGCCAGGACACGTAGCGGAGGACTGAGCATGGGCGAGCGGGATTTCGAGGCACTTCTAGCTGCTCACGACGCTGGCGACATGGCCGGATTCACACGTCGTTTCGTCGACGACCTCGAGGCTGCATTGGCGACTAAAATCGAGGTCGAAGCAGATACCGATTGGAGTGGAGTCCTCTGCCTTGGGATGGGTGGTTCGGGCGCCGGTGGGATGTTCCTCTCGGCTCTGGCCGACCATGCTGGTGGCTTGCCATTCGTGGTCTGGCGTGACTACGGTCTGCCCTCGTGGTGGGGGCCGGATTGGCTGGTCATCGCAACCTCCTACTCGGGCGACACCGAGGAGACTCTGGATGGGGTTCGTGCGGTTCTCGAAGACGGTGGAACCGTTGTCGGCATCTGCTCTGGCGGTGCGCTTGAAGATCTCCTTGCTGAGAGCGAGGAGTCACTCTGTTTATCGGTTCCCGCCGGTCAGATGCCGCGTTCTGCATTCGGACATTTACTTGGCACTCAACTAGCCGTTTGCTTCGCGCTCGGGATTCTTCCGAAGCCGAGTGATGATGAATTGTCGGGAATGCTCGGGCGGCTTCGTGCCGCCTCGCAGTCCGCCGATATCGTTGGTGGTGATGGTCGCGTGGCTGCCATGGCTCAAGGCATGATTGGATGTGAGATTGGCATCGTCGCGCCGACCCTGCTCGGCTGCGCGGCTCGTCGCTTCGCGAACCAATTGAACGAAAATGCCGACCGATTCGCTCGGCCGGTCGACCTGCCCGAGATGAATCATAACGAAATCGTCGCATGGGCAGCCGACTCTGGCTCACAAGCCCTGCTCTACATGACTTCGAGTGCGGTAAATCCACGCCTGCGCGCCCGCATGGATTGGATGATGGAGAATATTGATTGCGACGCTTCCTGGGTTCTCGATTGCGAGGGTCAGAGCCTGTTGGAGAGCCTTCTCTACGCTGCCCATCTGACCGATTGGATCAGCATCGCCTTGGCCTTGATTCAGGGTATTGACCCCTCCGCGATGGCCTCGATCGACGGCCTCAAAGCCCATCTCGCTTCGATTCAGTAAATCGGCCCGAGTACAAGCCTCGGATCCGGATATTTCGCCAAGGCATCTTCGCGGTCCTTGGGGTCAACCACTCCGGGGAGGTCGTGGGTCTCTGGCTCGGTGTAAGAGAGTTGGAAGTGCAGGTGAGGATCCCAACCGCCGTTTTCTTCACGCGGACCCATGTGGCAGATCACCTCTCCTGCGGTGACTAATTGGCCGACCGATTTACCGATTATCGAGGCCGCGTCGAGGTGACCGTAGAGCGCCCAGATAGTCGCGCTATCGAGTCTATGCTTGGTGATGACGACGTTGCCGTAATCGCCGTCTGCTGGATTGTAACCGAAATGAGAGATTTCGCCGTTCGCAAATGCCATGCAAGGTGTTCCGACAGGCGCTCCGATATCGATGCCAACGTGCAGGAAGCGAGCGCCTGCGAAGAGTTCTGTCGCATACATTCCGGGGCGTAGTTCATCGTATCGCCCAATATCGTACTCTGACTTCGAGGGTGAATAGTCCCCAGTTGTGAAGTCCCTGACTTCATATTCATCAGGAAGATGGACGACTGGATGGAAATCGTAGGAGCCCCAGTCAATCATGGGCTGCCGAGGCAGGCCGAGAACATCACCTCTCCTCTTCGTCTTCGACTCCTTCACCTTCGGAATCGAGCCATTCCTGACCATAGTAATTCCATTGCTCCAAGGTCCAACCCTCTGGAATTCCTTCCTTGGGGATTGGTGGTCCAACCTCTTCGGCTTCAGGCTCAGGGACTGGCGGCTCAGGGTCTAGCCCCGGTGGTTCAGGGGGGAGTCCAGGCGGATCGGCTGGAGCAAGAACAGGTGGCGGAGTCATTTCAGGCGCTGTGAGGTGCGGAATCGGCCCCTCCTTCCCGCGTCGGCGCAGAATTACCCCCGTTGCGGTTCCACCGACGAGAACCACGAGAATCAGCATGATCATCGGTAGCAGGCTCTTGACATGGCGCGACGCATCTGCGGGATAAGAATCGCCGGCATCGGACCAACCATCGCCATCGGCATCGACGCAGCCGAGTCGATCCTCGCTCGATGAACCGGTCTCTTCGGGGCAATCATCCGAGAGATTGGTTCCCTGTTGGTCGGCATATCCATCGCCGTCAGAGTCAGACCAAAGTCGTACATTATCCGAAAACGCATCACCAAGGTCGGCCCAGCCGTCACCATCGCTGTCTGGACAGCCCAATCGGTCGAGGGTCGAATCACCCCAGTCATCGGGGCAGGCATCGGGCGCATTCGCCGGCGCTGGATTGTCACCGTAACCATCGCCGTCACTATCGAGCCACTGGCTCGCATCCATATCGAAGGCATCACCCTCATCAGACCAGCCATCGCCATCCAGATCAGGGCAACCGAGCCGATCCTGTATGCTCGTGCCGTAAGTCTCGGGGCAGTCATCAGCCTGTTGCGCAGGCGCGGGATTGTCTCCGTAGCCGTCGCTATCCGAGTCGAGCCATTGAGTGTCATCTATCGGGAATGCGTCGGCCCCGTCCGCGGCTGTCCAGCTATCATCGGGATTGGAATAACCATCTTCGTCAGCATCGGGACAGCCGATGCGATCGATTGTAGAGTAGCCTTCATCCGACGAACAGAGATCACCATCCTTACCCTCAACATTGTCGCCGTACCCGTCACCATCGGTATCGCGCCATTGAGTCGACTCGGCTGGATAATCATCGCCAGCATCCGACCAGCCGTCACCGTCTGTATCGATGCAACCGAGTCGATCTGCACTCGAGAATCCGTAGACTTCAGGGCAGTCGTCGGAGATGCTTGTCCCTGATTGGTCTGCATAACCATCCCCGTCATCATCTGACCACAACAGCTTGTTGTTCGGATATTCGTCGTTGGCATCAGACCAGCCATCACCGTCCCTGTCAACACAACCGAGCCTGTCGATGGTCGAGTTACCCCAAGTCAACAGGCAATCGTCAGGAGTGGTCGCGGGCGTGGGATTGTCGCCGTAACCGTCGGAATCAGTGTCGCTCCATTGAGTATTGTCAGCATAGAAGTCATCGCCATCGTCGGACCAACCGTCGCCGTCCTGGTCTGGACACCCCACTCGGTCCTCCGTACTCGTGCCGTAGGTCTGGTCGCAATCGTCCAGGCTGTCACGAATCCAATCGAGGTCAGCGTCCGGATGTGGGTCGATTCTGATGACTCGATTGTTTGACGAACTGACATAGTAGAGCTTGTCGTTCGGCCCTACTTCTAGGCCCATGATCGAGTTAGCATTGGTGTCGATGGTCTGCAGGTGGGTTGCACTTTTGCCGTTGCCAGCGAGGCCATAAGCCTTGATTTTGCCATTGCCATTGAGCGAGACGAAGAGCTTGTCACCTTGCAATGCGATTCCCGATGGGTCGTCGAGTCCGGAAGCGAGAACGCCCCATTCGACATTGGTGATTTCGCTATACTCCGCCAGTGAGGAGTCCTTCTGCGTGCTGGAACCCATGATGTTCGTCGTCGTCGTGCTGGTGTCGTCGGTATTGACCCAGAGAACTCTGCCAGCACCGGTGTCGGCGATGTAGAGGATGCCGTTCGACTTGTCGAGTATCATGTGGCCGGGGACGCCCACCCTGCGGGTCGGAGTGATCTCGCTGTAACGCCTAACGATGCCGTCATCGTGGTCGTCGCCACCGGTGTCGTGGTCTGAGCTGAAGTCATAATACACCAATTCCCCATAGTGACCGTCGTTGTACCAGTAGGCATTGCCCGAGTCGTGGGCGATACCCATTCCTTGAGGGCTTTCATGCAGCATGTCGAGATGACTGCCCAACCTGCTGTCCGACTGATGTTCCTCGGCGAAGTGGTCGAGTGAGGAGGGCCAGAGAGCGGGGCCCATGAAATCGTTCGGGGATTGCTGTCCGTTGTACGTATTGCGCGATTCTTGGGCCGAGGCGAATATGTAATCGAATTCGGAATCATATTGCCCGAAGGCGAAAGCGCTGATCTCCTCCATGAAGTGATTCGCATAACTGTCTTGTCGGTTCTCAGAGTATTGATCCTCCAAACCGGTGTTGTGAACGATGGTGATGCTGTCGGTGGCGCGATTGGCGATCCAGAGTTCATTCGGTCGAGCTGAATTGGGGTGGAAGGCGAGGTCGCGAGGGGTACTCAGATCGTCTTCGGTAGTAGCGATGATCACCTTGTCGAAACTCGGTCCGAACTGTTCGACATAGGTGTGGGAGGAACGTGTTTCCGCTTCAGCGGCGGCACTCGGGGTCAGGGCCAGCAGGAGACTGGTCAAGAGCATCGTCAAGATGAGAATCGATGCTCTGGCTGGGCCGTTGTTGGAGTCCATCATGGGATGTCGACGCTACGCGAGACCTTTCATTCCTCCCCATCTGTGGAAGTCTTGTTTGGAAAGGCTTCAATCTCTTTTGGCTCTGGCAGTGCACTCGCCAGAGTGTCGGAGACTTGCAGATCGTCGAGACGACGTCCTTGGGGTAGAACTCGGCTCTCGTACGAGCGCATGGCGTCATTGTAGGACTTGCCAGCCTTATCGAGGTGCCCACCGACTTTCAAGAGGTGTTCGATGAGCGTATTGACTCGCTTGTACATCTCCCGGGAGACTTCGTAAATCTCACTCGCACCCTCTGCCAATGCATGTTGTTGCCAGTAGAGGGCGATAGTTCGCAGTAAGCCGAGCATCGTCACGGGAGTGGCAATGAGAACGAATTTCGTCATCGCATAATCCATCAAATCTGGGTCGATACTGAAGGCTGCTGCTGCCATGGCTTCGCTCGGAATGAACATCACGACATGGTCAAAATCACCCTCGATATCCTCTTGGTAACTCTTTGAACTCAACTCCTTGATTCGTTGTTTCACAGCTACTGCGTGCTCGGCGAGAAGGGCGTCTTGCTTTTCTCCAGCATCGAGTTCGACGGCCTTGAGGAAGGACGCTCCTGAGGCTTTGGAATCGATTGGAATCACACCTTGCTGCGGCATGCGGATGATGTAATCCGGTCGACCGCCGCCTTCGATTGTTTCTTGTTCAAAGAAGTCGACATGTTCGGACATCCCAGCCATCTCGAAGAGGCGGCGGAGTTTCACCTCGCCCCAATTACCACGAGCCTGACCAGAGGTGGTGAGGGCTGTCGAGAGAGCGGTGGTTCTCACACCGAGGTTCTCGGTTTGGTCGCCCAGATCCTTCAGTTGACGCTTGATGGCTTGGTAAGCACCTTCGCGATCCTTCTCCATCGCTTGGTTGGCAGTTGACATCTTCACCATCTCATCGCGTAGAGGTGTGATGAGAGCCTCGACCTCGAGTTTGCGAGTTTCGAGGCTCTTCTCAGCTTCTTTCTGACCCACTGCGAATCTCTGGTCGGCGAGCTTGAGAAATTCGGCGGTGTTCCGCTCGCCGACTTGTGTTGCAATATTCTTCATTTCTTCCTTCAGCAATTCGTTGACTCGCTTCTGCTCGCTCTCGCGCATTTCGCGGATCATCGATTCCTCGCCCTCGCGCGCCTCAGCGAGTGCTTCGGCTGTTGCTTGTGCGCGCGTCATTGCTGTCTTCGCCTCACTCAAGGCGGCATCTGTCTTCTGCTTCGCGTAGAGCCAGCCGATGGCCGCCCCCGCGAGAATTCCTACGATCAAGTATACGATTTCGTACTGCATCGTGAAACTGAGTGGACATCGAGGGTTCTTGAACTCTCAGCCGATGATGTGCGGCTCGGATCGGTTCGGAACCAGCCGTTTCTGGGTGTTGTTGACTGATTCTTTGCTGGAAAAGCGCAATCGTCATTCGAATTCTGGGCAGCAACCCAATAGCGCGACCGCATAGCGGGGATGTGCGCCAACGCAGACTCGCGATGACTCTCTCCTCGCTTCCTGAGCATCCGTGCGGGATTGTCGAGTTGGAACAATATGTGACTAGCGGCGATATGGCTGCTGCTTGGTTGGGACAGATCGCCGCTTTTGGCGACCTCGATTCTGATTCAGTGGTCGCCGACCTCGGCGCAGGCAATGGAGTTCTGGGAATCGGCGCCGCGCTGCTAGGTGCAACTTCGGTAGTGCTGATCGAATGTGATGAGGCTGCTTGCGCTGCTGCCTTCGAGGCGGTCGAGCAAGTTGACGTGGGCGAAGTGGTTGAGGTGATGTGTCGTAGCGTCGATGAGAACCTCGATGTGGCGGGTGCAAGCCTTGTGATTTCTAACCCACCTTGGGGCGCACAAAGCGCCAGAGCTGATCGGCCATTTCTCGAGGCGATGCTTCGCAGTGGTGCGATATGCCACTTGATGCACAGCGCCGCTGCGACTCATATCCAGTCATTTTTCGAAGAATCGGGCTGGGCCGTTGAAAGATATTGGGAAGCGGATTTCGCCCTGCCAGCCGCCTATGCTCATCATTCGCGCCGCCAAGGCCGAACCCGAGTCGCATTCTGGCGACTCACACCTCCTGCTGAGTGAACTGCAACTTCTTGCCAAGCCCGCTGTGTACTCTAGCCCAAGACCGTGCTACGCACGGCCGTCGCGTTCATAGGGGGTTGTCCGGTCGGCGGCTCGATGAGTGCTGCTGCTGGTGACTTTGTCACACCTGGAAACTCCATCTCAATCCCTGAGGGTGCGAGCCTTGGAACCGGCGTTCACGAGACCGGCACCGGCGTCGTCGCAACAGTCTCTGGCACCGTCGTCGATTCGAGCGGAACAATCTCCATCGAGACCACTCAAGTTGAGACGAATCTACCAATGGTCGGTGATGACGTAATCGCAGAAGTCACAAAATTGATGCCGAAAGTTGCGATGGTCCGTTTGCTTCACATCGAGAAGGATGGCGGCCATCGAGACCTGCCAGCACTGAACCTCTTCGCAGACTTATTCGTGACTCAAATCGTCGACAGATTCCTCCCTTCACCTGGCGATGCGATGCGCACGCGCGACATCATCAGAGCCCGCATCACCCAAGTCGAGCCGAACATCAAGGCGACCACGCGCGAGGCGCCCGAACTCGGCGTATTGTCAGCCATCTGCCCTGCCTGCGGAGTCGACCTCGAGACCTCGTCGGCAAAACCCGATTTCAACGTCAAATGCCCTCGCTGCGACTACATCGGCTACCGCGTTCTCTCCAATGGCTTCGGTCACGGACACACCCTCGGTGGGGATGTCCAGAGCCTGAATCGGACCGGCGAGCGTTGGTCAGCAGCTGCTGAGTCGGGACTCGGCCACGAGGGAGCCAGACCATATCTGTCCCCAGTGGCCGACCATCGCCGCGGCATGGCACACGATATTCCAGCTGCCGCGGCCAAGATGCGTGCAGCAATCACCGGCGGGGGACGCGGCGGCGGCGGTGGACGCGGCGGTGACCGAAAACCACGAGTTTCACACGCTTGCAAGTGTACTTTGTGCCTAATCGACACGACCGTCCCATTCGAGCCGACACCCGGAAAACCAATCCGCTGCCGAGACTGCATGAACAAGGTCAAGGACGGAAAAGCGAGCCGTGAGGAGCTTGCTGCCGAGCGAGAGATTCTCAAAAAGGCTCGAGCCGAGGCTGGTGAAACCATGGGGATCAAACTCTTCGTTGCGAGTCTATCCTACGAAACCTCAGAAGATGAGCTGCGAGAGTTGTTCGCCGCTCATGGTGAATTGAAGGAAGTCAGCATCGCCACCGACCGTGAGACCGGAAAGTCGCGCGGCTTCGCTTTCATCAAATTCGCTAGCCGGAAGGCAGGCGAGGCGGCACTCAAGGAACTCAACGGCACCGATGTCAACGGTCGCAAACTCAGCGTTCAGGAGTCCAACGATTCACGTGGCGGTAGCCGCGGTGGTGGTCGTGGTGGCAATCGCGGTGGCAATCGTCACGGCGGACGCGGTGGTCGCGATGGTGGCCGACGCCGTCGGAACTGAGCGAATTCTCACAAATTCGTGAGCGAAGTCGTGAAGGAGGGCGCTCGCGCCCGCGTATGGGGGGATGGAGATGGAAGGCTGGCTCGTTCTCGATGGTTACGAGGATGAACCGGCCGCCTTCGGCGTGCCGAATTACCTAGGATTCCACATCCGCTACATCTGCGGAGTGTTGGAAGCGCGAGGGATTCCATACACCTACATGACCATCGATCGATGGCGGCTTGAACACAAAGCACGTATTGCCGATTCAGGCGAGCGAGCCGCCCTGCAGCGAGAACTCTCTGACCTCGATGGAGCGGTGGTTCTAGCTGGTGCTGTCGTGCCTGGAAAATATGTTCGAGGAACTCCGATTTCACGCCGCGAACTCGACGAGTTCCTCGCCGTTCTACCCAGCGAACAACCAGTCCTTGCCGGCGGCTGGGCGATCAAACATTGGCGCTATGATGGTTGGATGCCCTTACGCTCGAATCTGTTCTGCGCCGTGCAGGATACTGACGCGACCTTCGACAATTTCCTCAGCACCGGAAAGTGGGCTCATAAACGCCGCACTGCAGACCAATGGAACACTTGGGCTGCAGCCGGTGCAAAAGGAAAATGTGTGACCGAACACCCTGATCTACGGACCGAAGATGGACGAGCTGGACCCCTCACCTACGAGGTCGAACTCTACCAAGGCTGCGTGCGCTTCAAGCGCGGCTGCAAGTTCTGCATCGAGCCCAAGAAAGGAGTACCGATATGGCGCGAAGAAGCAGCAGTCATCGCTGAGATCACAAGCGCCCTCGACGAGGGAGTTCGGCATGTCAGAATCGGCGGCGCGACCGACATCTACACCTACAAGGCGGAGGGCGTTTTGGAACTCGAATATCCCGTCCCGAACCCCGAACCGATAGCAAAAGTCCTACACGGCCTGCGTGAAGACGAACGCCTCGAAATCCTCCATGTCGACAATGGCAATCCCTCGATAGTCGCAGAGAATCTCGAACCGGCAACCGAGATCACCCGCACGATGATCGAAACACTCTCCGATGGAGCAGTCCTTTCCTTCGGCCTCGAATCAGCAGACCCGACAGTGCACGAGGAGAACTGGCTCAACTGCGACGCCGAGCAACTGAGAACAGCGATCCGTCACATCAACGAATTCGGCCGCGAGCGAGGCGAGCGAGGCCTCCCGAAACTCCTTCCCGGCCTCAATTTCATAGCCGGCCTCAACGGTGAGACTGAGAAATCCTACGAACTCAACCGCAAACTCCTCCAAAGCCTGCGCGCCGAAGGTCTGTGGCTTCGAAGAATCAACATCCGCCAAGTCGAAGGCCAAGGATTCCAGCCCATCCCGCAAGACACATTCCGCGAATTCAAACGCCAAGTCAGAGAAGAGATCGACCACCCACTCCTGACCGAGATGTTCCCACTCGGAACGACCCTGCGCGAGGTCTGGTGGGAAGCCCACGGAGACCGCATCCGCAGACCCGAACAAGTCCTCAACCCGGAATACCGAAACCCGGCCATTCACGGCAAAGCCGGCATCACTTTCGGCCGCCAAATCGGAGCCTACCCAATCCTCGTAGGAGTACCCTACCAGATCCCTCTCGAAACCGGCTCGGACATCATCATCACCGGCCACGGCATGCGCAGCATATCGGGGGTCGAGTCGGACCTATCGATCAACACAGCCACACAGGCCCAACTCGCGGCCATCCCAGGCATCGGAGCGAAGGCCGCATGGAGGTTGATCTCAACCAGAGCGAAGGCGGCGCGCAAGAACCCAGCAAAACCATTCGAGAGTGTTGAGGAAGCTTTTGTCGAATCTGACGTTCAGTCCTTTGGACTGGCTCTAGAGGTGCTAAACGCATGATGCAAGCCGTTCAGGCATAGGGAATAGTCATAATCTCCACAACGGCGCCAATACCCATGCTCTCAGCGCAACGCAAGTCAACCATCGCACTTGGAATCTGTGCCCTCTTCTTCGGCGTGACGATGCTTGGATTCCTCGCCTCTTCCGTGGAATATGCTGGTTCGGCGGAAAGGCCCGGTTTGCTTGATGATGAAGCGAGTGATGCTTTCACGCACTCCGGCGGTGCTACGCCGAATGTGCGCGGAACCGAGGCCGGCTCGGTGTTTTCGAATTCGGCCCTCGACATCGGCCAGAATGGCCCAATCGTGGTGCTGGCCAATGGAACCACTGTCGAGTGGGTCAACGGCAGTCCTGTCTATACCGATGATTCGGTTGTGACGACTTCTGAGCCGTGTGTGATTCTGTCGAATAATTCGATGTATTGCTCCGGTCAGAACAATTACGGACAACTCGGAATTGGCGCGACATCGCTGAGTGCTGGTTACGTCTCATTCAGCGGCATTGTTCCGGTGATGGTAGATTCCGGCAGCGACCATTCCTGTGCGATTCTCGTCGATGCCAGCCTCTGGTGCTGGGGTCGCAATCATCATGGTCAGATCGGCGATAATTCGACGTCGAATCGGGTATCACCGGTTCAAATCGATCTGGGTACGGACACCGATGCGGTGGCTGTGGCGGCCGGTGCCGGCCACACCTGCGCGATCACCCATGCTGGTGATGTCAAGTGCTGGGGCTACAACATTCGCGGTCAGTTGGGCGACGGCACGACGAGCGATTCTCTGCTGCCGGTCGTGGCCAATCATTCGACCGGCTTGCGGGCTGTCACTGTGGTGACGCCGGGTCGCAGCACCTGTGTGATTCTAGACAATGGCTCGGTCGGATGCTGGGGTGACAAATACACCGTCTCGACCGACAATGGTGCGGTCTCGGGCAATGTCCACATCGTCGATCTTGGGGCTGGTGTCACAGCGACGATGCTCGATGGCATCGGTTCACACACCTGCGCTGTGGTCAGCGATGGCTCGATGCAATGCTGGGGAGTCAACACCAATGGACAACTCGGTGATGGGAATTGCAGCTCGACAATCAATGCGATTTGCAGCGGCGAGAACATCTTCCCCGGTCAGGGTGATTCGCCCCTCTCGGTCAATCTGACGAGTGGCCTGACCGTCCTTTCAGCAACGACAGGCAGTGATTCGACCTGTGCGCTGCTGTCCGATGATTCGCTGCGCTGCTGGGGCGCGCAGTCGGGCGAATTCGACAATACGACCGAGCCGAAGTTGAATCCGTACGAGATGGATTTCGATGCTGGTGCGCACGTCGCCTATTCCGACCAGGACATGGACGGCGACGGTACACGCAACATCTTCGACACCCATCAGACGGGCGATTCCGACGGTGACGGCGTAGTCGACGCCGACGATGATTATCCCGACAATTCCGCACGTTGGACAGATTGCCCAATCGGCCAGTATGGCCGCTTGCTCTGCGTCGCAGCCGATGCTGGGAATTACGCGGTCGCCGGCTCTCTCAATCAGTTCGCCTGCAGCGCCGGTACTTTCCAGCCCTTCACCGGACAGGGTGAATGTCTCGACGCATCGGCTGGGAATTCCGTCGACTCCGACATGGCGACCAGCCAGACTCCATGCGCATCCGGAACTTACCAAGCGAGTATAGGTCAAACCTCGTGCACCGCCGCTTCCGCCGGCCATTATGTCACCAGCCTCAGTGGCGATGCCGGCGACAGCAGCAGCACAGCGCTGCCGCTCTCGGCGATGAGCGCGAACTACACGGCAGCAGCTGACGGCACAGCCGATACGAGCGATGTCTACGAGATCGCTCTGGACAGGAATTCCTACTTCACTGCGAACCTCACTTCTCCATCAGTCACCGACTTCGATCTCGACCTGCTCAATGATTCATTCAGCATCATCACCTCGAGCATCAGCAATACGAGTTATGACGAGGTCTCGACGGCTGCAGCCAACAATACGACAGCGACCTACTTCCTGCGCGTACTGTATTCATCGGGTTCAACAGCACGCGCGAATTACACTCTGGTCATCGACCTGCGATCGACCGAGGGCGCGATGAACCCAATAGGTTCGACCTCGTTCGCAGTCGACGCGGAATACAGAATCAATGAGGTGGAGTGCGCCATAGGAACTTACCAGAATCAGACGGGCCAGGCCTCGTGCATTCCAGCTCAAGCGGGATATTACGTCTACAGCACTGGAGCGACCGCGCAGATCGCCTGCACGCTCGGCTACTATCAACCCAACACCGGAGCCACGACCTGCATGGTCGCGGCCATCGGCTATTACGTCGGCTCGACTGCAGCGACGATGCAGACTCCAGCCGCTCCCGGCTACTTCGTCAACGTCAGCGGCGCGACCTTCCAAGCCCAATGCTCCGCCGGATCCTATCAACCGGCATACGCTCAAACTTCCTGCTTCTCGGCCAACGCTGGATATTATGTCGCGAACCCGGCTTCAGCCAATCAGACCGCTTGCGAACTCGGCACCTACCAACCCTACATCGGCCAGAGTTCGTGTCTCAATGCCCAGCCCGGCTATTACGTCGGTTCGACCGGCTCGACGAACCAGACCGCATGTTCAGTCGGCACTTACCAGCCCTATTCCGGCCAATCGGGATGCTTGAACGCGGCCGCCGGACATTATGTTCCCACGACGGCATCGACTCAGCAGTATGAGTGTGCAGTAGGAACATACCAATCTGCCACAGGCCAAGACAAATGCGAATCAGCCTCCCCTGGTTACTACGTCAACTCCACCGCCTCCGACAGGCAATTCCCATGCGAACCGGGAACCTATCAACCGGCGATCGGGGCGGACAGCTGCTTAATCGCGGACCCCGGGAATTACGTCGATACTCAGGCCGCGACGGCGCAGATCGCTTGTTCTGCGGGTTCGTACAACCCCTATGCCGGGGCGGACAATGCTGACGATTGCATGCTTGCGGATATGGGCTATTATGTTCCGCTGACGGGTTCGATCGCGCAGACTCCCTGCGCGCTCGGCAGTTATGCTGCGAATCAAGGGCAGATTACCTGCGATTCAGCCTCACCTGGATATTATGTCAATTCGGCAGCCTCGATGCAGCAGCATCCTTGCGAGGCTGGCAACTGGCAGGATCTTGCAGGGCAGATCAGTTGCAATGTCGCTGAGCCCGGATATTATGTCGAGAATGGCGCTGCGACGGCACAGACGCCGTGCAGCGCCGGCACTTACAATCCGAACAGCGGCTCGACCAGCCCTTCAGACTGCGTCACCGCCGAGGCTGGAAACTTCGTCGAAGATGCTGGTTCGAGCTACCAGACGCCGTGTCCCGCTGGAACATATCAGCCGGCGCCAGCCAGCACCAGTTGCATCGACGCCGACTTCGGTTACCACGTCCCGGCTGAGGGCGCGACCGGCCAGATAGGCTGCACGATGGGCTCCTATCAAGGGTCGAGAGCGGGGACAGAGTGCTTCGAAGCGGCTCCTGGACACTATGTCGATACCCACTTCGCCTCGGCCCAGAAGCCCTGTCTCGCCGGCACCTTCAATCCGGCGCGGGGATCGACTTCGGCGAACGATTGCATTCAGGCTCAGCCCGGAAATTACGTCGCCAACGCGGGCTCGGGCCTGCAGACACAATGCGCCTTGGGAACCTACCAGCCTAACAGCGGCTGGGCTTGGTGCCTGACAGCTGACACCGGTCATTACGTCGATTCGATGGGCGCATTGGTGCAGACTCTATGCGCACCGGGCAGTTACAATCCGAACACAGAGTCGGTCTCAGCCACGGCCTGCGAAGAGGCCGATCCCGGTTACTCAGTCGAATCCGAAGCCGCACCAGCACAGACGCCGTGCGAGCCTGGAGAATACCAGAACGAGCGCGGACAGACCGCCTGCAAAGCGGCAGACCCCGGATACTTCACCAACACTTCAGCAGCGATTTCGCAGACTCCCGCGCCCATCGATCATTACATCGAGCAGACGGGCGCGACAGAAGCGATACCCTGCCCCAACGAACAGATGACCATGCTGGAAGGAACGAGCAGCCTCAGCGACTGCCACACCGACACGGACCGCGACAGGATACCTGACTTCCTCGACCGTGACGATGACGGGGACGGCATCGACGATGGCATGGATATGTGTGATTTCGGCGTGATGGGCTGGACCAGCACGCCGGCGATTGACAACGACGCAGACGGTTGCCGAGATGCCGATGAGGATGACGACGACGACAACGACGGCTATCTCGACGAAGACGATGAATTCCCTCTCGACCCAACAGAATGGCTCGACACCGACGGTGATGGAATCGGAGATAACGCGGATACAGACGACGATGGTGATGGTATCCCAGACGCTGAAGAACTCAAACTCGGACTCAATCCACTGATCGCAGACGGCGATGGAGACGGCTACAACGACAGCATCGACGCATTCCCCAAGGACTCGAGCGAATGGCTCGACACGGACGGTGACGGCGTCGGCGACAACAGCGACAAATTCCCGACGATTCGATATTACCAGACTTATTCTCAGGCAATGTTCCATCTCGTCATCGCCCTGGCCGTGCTTGGAATGGTCGGATTCAGCATCAAGATGGGTCGAGCGCGGGCCGACGGACCTGAGGACGAAGATGCCGAGATGATGGAGATCGGCGGGGTTTCCATTCCGGTGACCGCCGACGCTACCGCAGAGGTCGAATTGGCCGACCGGGACCACGATTTCGATTCCGTTGAGGAGATGGAGATCGAGGCGGCGATCGAGCCAGAAGAGGCCGAGGTGGAAGACGACGAATTCGATTCGGCGCCCTCGATGTATGATCTGGAGTCTTCACAAGCCGAGGCTGAGCCAGAACCGGAGACCGAGGAGATCGATGCTGGGGAAGTCGAGCCTGAATCTGAAACCACAGAGGACACTGAGGTCACAGAGGAATTGGAAGAGGAGACCGACGAACCAATCGAAGAACCGGTTGAAGAGCCGGCCGAGAAGTCCGACGTGGGCGAGTTCGACCTCGGCGCTCTGCTCGAGACCGCTCCACCACCAGCGCCTCTCATCGAAGCGCCGGCTGATGCTCAGATTAACGAGCACGGACAGAAGGTCTGGCGCGGCGCGGATGGAAACGTCTGGGTGCAGAATCCCGATGGCTCCCTGCTTCGACACAACGAATTAACCGGAGCTTGGGAGCCGTTCGAGCAGTGACCGGCCATGGCCGTTGTCTGCTCGACGGCTTCCCACACAAACGCTGCAATATACGCTCCGGAACGCCTCAACGGTTGTACGGATGGTGACGTTGGTCATTCAGAATTGGATGACGTTTGCTCCCCAAGCGAGGCCGCCACCGAAGGCGGCGGTTACGACTAAATCACCCTCTTTGATCAAGCCGTTATCCATCGCTTCGCGCATCGCGATCGGCACACTCGCACCGGCGGTGTTGCCGTATTTGTGCAAGTTTGTGAAAGTCTTTGACATCGGCAGACCGAGCTTCTCCATGCCGGTCTTGATGATATTGATGTTGGCCTGATGAGCAATAACGAAATCGACGTCCTCGATGGTCTTGTCGACCCGTGCAAGAGCTCCGTGAACAGCCTGTGGAAAGGCTTCGATTGCGAATTCCCAGACCGCTGGTCCGTCCATGTGGAAGTATTGCATGCCCTCCTCGAAGCCCTCGCTTGGAATCGGAGTCCGAACACCACCAGCAGGTATCACGATGACATCGGCACCGCTACCATCACTCATCAGCCAGGTGCCGAGAACCCCTTTGCCCTCGGGCACTTCACCCAACACAGCAGCCCCTGCGCCATCACCGAACAGAACGCAAGTCGTACGATCCTGCCAATTCAAAATCCGTGAATAGATTTCGGAGCCGACAACCAGAACTTTGTCGTAGCCCGGAGTGCCAACATAGCGAGTACCCACATCCAATGCATGAACCCAGCCGGCGCAGACGGCATTGATGTCGAATGCGCCGCAATCAACGCAGCCCAACTTGTGCTGAACTATGCCTGCAGTGGAGGAGAGTGGGACGTCCGGAGAAGAGGTAGCGAGAATCAACAGGTCGATGTCCGAAGCGACCAATCCAGCGTCGTCGAGCGCGCGCTTGCAAGCCTCTACAGCCAAGTCCGAAGTGTGCGTGTTCTTGTCGGCGATCCGTCGCTTCTTCATGCCGGTCTTCGTGGTTATCCACTCGTCATTCGTCTCGACGATTTCGGCCCAATCCTCATTGCTCATCTCGTGCGGTGGCACATACGCGCCAAGTCCGATGATGCCGACTGAAGCCATCTTCTCACGCCCATCGCGGGCGCATCTCTCTTTCAGACTTAACCCATCAGTCGTGTTTGAGGCAGATGTTGAGAGGTTCTGAGAAGAATCCCAAACTCCAGCGGCCACCCTCTCTGCCAACGCCGCTGTTCTTCACTCCACCGAACGGAACGCGAAGATCTCGGTGCAGCCAGGTATTGATCCAGACCATTCCGGTGTGAATTTTCTCAGCGACCCTCTGTCCCTTCGCGAGGTCGCCGGTCCATACGCTTCCAGCCAAGCCGTAGTCAGTTCCGTTTGCAATCGCTACGGCCTCATCCTCTGATTCGAATTTGTGCAGGGTTACGACAGGCCCGAAGATCTCCTCCCTCGAGCAGCGTGAATCAGTTGACAGGTCGGCTATAATTGTCGGAGCGAGCCAGTTTCCATGCTCGAACTCCCCTGCCATGGCTGGATTTCCACCAGTCAGAAGCGTACCACCTTCTTCGCCCGCCAATGCCACATACGACTCAACTTTTTCGAGGTGTTCAGCGGATATCAGCGCCCCGAGTTCGGTCGCCTCATCGCTCGGGTCGCCGATTTTCATCGACTTCACAGCATCGACGAATTTTCCCACGAATTCGTCGTAAATCGTCTCTTGAATCAGTATCCTGCTGCCGCACAGGCAGACCTGTCCCGAATTCAAGAAGCCTGCCCTAGCCACTCCATTCACGGTCTTCTCAATGTCGCAATCGTCGAAGACGATGGTTGCATTCTTGCCGCCGAGCTCGAGACTGAGTTTCTTGAATTGCGGCGCGGCGGCTTCAGCGACCTTGGCTCCAGTAGCAGTTCCGCCGGTGAAGGAGACAAGGTCGACATCGGGGTGGGAGGTGAGCGGTGCGCCTGCCCCCTCTCCGCTGCCGTGGACGAGGTTGACGACACCTGCAGGGAGTCCGATTTCGTGAAGGGTCTCCATCAGAAGATTCGCTGTCATCGGCGTCAACTCGGAGGGTTTGCAGACAACCGTATTTCCCATGCCGATTGCTGGTGCGACTTTCCACGACAGCAAGTAGAGCGGAAGATTCCACGGGGTGATCAGAGCGGCGACGCCGACGGGTTTCGAGATGACGATATTGGTGGCGTCGGCCATCTCGAACTGTTCTTCGACATGCTCGCGGATGAGGCCGGCGAAGAAGCGGAAGTTGGTCACAGAACGATGAGCATCAACCTCTCGCGCGAGTGAGATCGGTTTGCCGGTGTCCTGGCTTTCAAGCGTGGCTATTTCCTCGTATTTCGCCTCCAGAGCATCGGCGATTCTGTCCAACCAATCAGCCCTTTCAGCATGGGAGAGCGCCCCCCAATCCGGCTGTGCCGCCCGTGCAGCGGCCACAGCAGTGTCGACATCCTTCGGTTCAGACAATGGAACCCGCGCGAAGCGGTAGCCAGTCGCGGGTTCAAGCACATTCAGCCAATCATCATTCGAGTGCGAAACGAATTTCCCACCGATGTAATTCTCGAGGTCGAGCGGCGCCACTCCATCGCGGTCCCGCTCACAAGGAACGCAGCCAGAATCACAGCACTCATCGGGGTCCATCTCACCCCTCCAAGCCCTCATTGCTGAACGGATTTGGGCGCGTCGAGGCCGCAGTGTATTTCTTCCAATCGAGGGTGAAGCGGTCGCGGTCAGGGTCCCATTCATCCCATGTGACGACTTCTTCAAGCGCACTCTGGTATTGCTCCGGGACGATTCCGGGAACGATGAACGCCTTCTGTCGGTGCAGTGGGTAAGGGTTGCGAAGTTGAATCCCCAAAACGCCCAACACCGCGCGTGCGACGTACCATGTCGCCTGAGAATTCCAGCCGTGTGCGATCTTGATTACTATGCCTAGGCCCTTGGGCCAATCCGGATGATCGATGGCCAATCCCATCAGACCATCCGCCCCTTCTTTCGCGATCAGTTTTCCATCTCCTGCTTTGAGGCAGGTCGAGTCGAGTCGATTGAATCCGCCGATCAGGTCTGGGTGGCGGTTCATCGCTTCCCAGATCCAGTCTTTGTCGCGGTGGGTTGCGAGACCTGCGAACATCACTGCGAGTTCGTCGACCGTGTTGGAGACGGTCGGGAAGCCGCAGCCGTCCTTTGCTACGCGAAGTGGTTGCCAGTCCGGCTTGTGCATGTATTCGCGTAATGTGTCCAAGTACATCGGGAACCAAGGCGAGCTCGGCAGGGTGTAGCCGGCTCGGTTCATACCCAGCACTCGCATCGCCTTGAGGATTGCAGCGTGTTCTCCCGAGCAGGTGTGGAACCATCTGCGAGGTCGTCGGACCTGGCGGCCGAATTGGATCAATGGAACGTCCAATGGGCATTGCATCAATCCCCATTCCGATTCTGAAAGCAGTGACTGGGCGGCTGCTACGTGTTCGGTATCACCGTTGTGTGAGGAGCAGGCGATGGCTTTCTGTGTCCAGTCGAGTTCGCCATCGAGGGCCTCGGTGAAAGGCTTCATCATCAGCGGCTTCATCATCGAGCGGCCGTAGACGAGGACATTGCCACCGAATGAGTGGATTATCTCGTCGCCATGCGCCCAAGCGATGGCGCCGTGGATGGTATTTTCTGAGACGTCCATTCGGCGGAAATCTACCAGTGGCTCCCATTCCACATCGCGGCCGGTGGCGATGCCTTCGTGCTGCTCTCCGAGTGGATTTGTTGGGAAAATCGCCGAGCCTGGACGACCCGGCGAGACGCTCGATGGTTGTTCGGTCCTGCGCGCGCTCATCACTCATCGCCTCCGTTCACTCGCGGAACCACCGAATTCATGAATGCGTCCATGTTTCTCTGGACTCTCGCCGAATCGTGATTGAAGAAATCGAACCAGCACATCAGCCGGTCATCGGGGTGGAAACGCTCACGAATCTGTGCCGCCACCTCCTCGACATTGCCAATCACCGCATTGTCTGCTGCTTTCTCGACCTTCGCTGGGTCAAGCGTTCCTTCCAATGCATTCCAGTAGGTTGTCAGCGCGGCATTCGCTTCCGATCTTGCAGCCGCGCTGCGCTCTTCTGCAGTCAGCCCTTCCTCATCGTTGACGAAGACCATGACCGTTCGTGGCATCATTGAGCGGGTCCATGCACCACCGTCGGCGTGGTAGGTCTCAGCCATGCGTTCGTGCGTCGCATCGATGATGTGCGGGGGGGTGATTGAGAGGTTGAACACCTGCACCGGCCGCCATCTGTTGACCTCCATCTGCAGTGTCGGGTCGTGGCTGCCGATGACTAAATTCAGCAGATCTCGGCGCCATTCCTGTGGAATCGTCTTGATTTCTTCGAAGTTATAACGCGGCGCGATTTCAATCGATTCTGGCGGCGCGTCCAAGCCGTGCAACTCGACAGCTGCTGCCTGCACGGCTTGCCAATCCGCCTCAGAGCGGAAGTGGTCGCGGGTCATGGTGGTGTCGCGGATCATCTCGGTCGAGATCGTCTCGCCATTCAGAAGTCGTAGGAAGATTTCCGATGCTTCGTAGAAAATCTGCCCGCGAAGCGCTGGCCATGATGCCTCTTCGACGATGTCACGAGGGACGATTCCGTACGGCCGGGCCATGAATTCGAAGCGACCGGCCGAGAAGCCGATGTGGAGTTTTCGAGACTCATTCTGGTCGAGTCCGTGGAGGGCGAGGAAAGAGCCGACTCGCTCTGCCTGAGCGATAGGTCCTCCCGAAGCGAGAATCGACATCACAGCGCTGCCGACTTCCATCCTCTTCGTGCGCGCGAACATCTTCTGAGCGACCTGGAAGAAATCGGTGCAGAGCCCGACCTCACCCGGATAATGCGGCACGACAGGCTTCGAGTTGCCCTTTTGCACCTCGGTCGACAAGTGTGCCTGCGCAACCCAACCAACACCGAATCCGAGTTCGTCAGCCTTCTCAGCCTGATCGAGGAAATTCGAGAACATCTCACTTTCAGACGGAGTGTGACCGGAGGTGTCCGGCGTCTGCGAAATCGAGAAGAAGATGTCGAAGCGCAAGCGCATCACCAATCAGATTGACCTCATTCTGCCACCGTCGACGGCAAGACTGACCCCACGGATGGCTCCAGAGCTCGGCAAGCAGAGGAATGTGACAGCGGCCGCGGTCTCCATCGGGTCGACCAGCCGCTGAATCGGCACAGAATCCATCCATTCCTTGCGAACTTCATCGACAGTTTTGCCGGTTCGCTCAGAAATCGAGCCTGCCAGAGAGCCAAGGCGGTCGGTATCGGTGAATCCAGGCATGATATTGTTGATGGTCACACAAGGATCGAGTTCGCGGGAGAGAGATTTCGACCACGAAGCCATGGCACCACGCAGTGTATTGGACAAGCCAATATTGTCGATCGGTTCGCGAACCGAGGTCGAAATGATGTTGACTATTCGACCATATCCAACAGTTGCCATCCGAGGCGCAAGAATCTGTGCAATCGTGTGTGCAGCGTGCAGGTGACGGGCAAATGGGCCTTCGAACTCATCCAAATTATTGCCCAACAGCGGTCCTCCGGGCGGCCCGCCTGCATTATTGATGACAATCTCGACGACTCCGAGGCCGAGTACAGTTTCTCGAACGGCCTCGACATCCTCCAAATCAAGCACTAATGCTTCATGGCCAGAGCCATGCAATTCGCCGATCAATTCATCGAGAACTTCTGCTGATCGGGCGCAAGCGATGACGCGAGCGCCCGCGCGAGCCAGCATCAGAGCGCTCGCCCGACCAATTCCTTTCGATGCTCCACAAACCAGTGCGGTTCGGCCAGCGAGTATGTTATCGGCGTATGGAAAGTTTTCATTCAGTAGGTCTGTCATGCGTTTTCCTCCTCAGTCAATGTAGTGCGCATAGGTCTGGTCAGCCAGTTTCTGGTTGACGACCTCAAGTATTTCAGGCCCTGCGTTTCGGAACGTCGGGTGTTCAGCTTCTCCTTGCGGGTGGCGCATTGTATCCCAGCGTCCGGATGTGTAAGCCATCAGTGCTTCCTTCATCAGGACTCCAGCCAAAAC
>DAHR01000013.1:113168-131672 GCA_002498525.1 Euryarchaeota archaeon UBA58 | reverse complement strand
GTGTCGATTCCGTTGTCGCAGAAGTGGGTCGAGGAGCCGATTGGGATGTCGTGATAGACGCTCCAAGCTGGAGATGCGGATCCTCGGCAATCTGGTAGAAGTCCAGGATGGCTGTTTATGACGCCGTTCCGTGGATGATCAAGAATCTCTCCGCGGATGATTCTCGTGCCGCCGAAAACGATGAGGTCGAGTGGTAAATCTGCCAAGTGTGGCATCACATGTTCTGTGTTGTGGCGTGGCACTTCGATGTGTGGAACATAGACTCCGTCAGCCGCCAATTCAGCCAACTGCGCCGAAATGGTCGGTGCGATGTCATTGCCTTCGATTCGCTTGAGGAATTTCTCTCGCTCCTCGTCGCCGACTGCTGAATCTTCGGAAATCACGATTGTTGGAACGTAACCTTCTGAGAGGATTTGGCGCAGCATTTCTCTGCCGTACGGGTGTTCCTTCAGCAGTAGATATGCGAAGCGCGGCTTGTCCGACATGACTCTCTCCGATTCTCGGAGAGGGTAATCCATACCCTTTCTTTTCGGTCGCACTGGCGGCGCGACCGAATGAAAACGATCAGCGTGGGAACCTGGAAAACTTGGTTTGGGCGGTGACGTTGGTCACGGTGTAACGCGAGAGCGGTCGCGAGGGAAGAGAACGACTTCTCTGACATTCCCAGCACCGGTCAAAACCATCAGAAGTCTAGCGACACCCAATCCCCAACCGGCGTGCGGTGGCGCGCCGTAGCGAAAACCATCTGTGTAGAAAGTGAAATCTTTCGGATCCAAATCCATGTTTCGAAGATTCTGCTCGAGAACATCCACTCGATGTTCTCGCTGACCGCCACTTGTCATCTCATCTCTGCCATAATTCAAATCGAAACCTCGGCTCAACTGCCCACCAGTCGCGCCCTTCTCATCTTCATTGTGATAGATGTAAAACGGCTTCATCGCCATCGGCCATCGAGGCAAAAAGTGGAAACCGGGATACTCGGCGGCTATGATATCGCAGTGGTGACTCTCGATATCGTCACCCCACTCAATCTCGCCGCCGCCATTCTGCACAATCACAATAGCTTCACAATAAGAGATGCGGGGGAACGGAAGTTGAGGAATATCCACGGAAATCGTTTCTTCGCCTTGTGAGGTCTTGTATTCGTTGATGACATCTATCAGGTTCTGGTCATTGGCTGCAACCTGTGTCCAAATGTGGTGAATCATTCGCTCCTGCACACACATCACATCCTCGTCGTTCATCCACGCACCCTCGATATCGAAGGAGATGAATTCGTTCAAATGACGGTAAGTATCGTGCTTCTCGGCTCTGAATGCCGGTCCGATCTCAAAGACTCGCTCGAGCCCGCCCAGAATTGCCAATTGCTTGTAGAGTTGCGGCGACTGGGAGAGGAATGCAGGTGTGTCGAAGTACATCATCGGGAACAGGTTGGTTCCGCCTTCGGCGGCCGCGGCGATTATCTTCGGGCTGTTGATCTCCGCGAAGCCCTCGGTGATGAGGTGGTCGCGGCCGTACTGCAGGACCTTGCTGCGCATCTGGAACCTCGCATTCACATGGGCTCGACGCAGGTCGAGGTAGCGGTTGTCGAGCCGAATGTCAAGGCCGACATTCACATCGTCGATTACGCCCACTGGCAATGGCGCATCCGCAGAGGATAGTATCACAGCTGAAGTCACCTGTATCTCAAATTCGGGCGCCGGAGGCGCCTCGCCTTCCTTGGTCTTGGGGGGTCGCTTCTGGGCCACGGGTCCAGTGACTTGAATTGTCGACTCTCTGGTTGCTGATTGCAGGGCGTCGAAAGTTGCTTCTTCCATGTTATCCTTCTTTGCGAAGGCTTGGATGTGGCCGGTGCCGTCGCGCAGCATGATGAAGGCGATTGCGCCGCGTCCGCGCACAGTTTCAGCGTAGCCGGCGATGGAGACTTCCTCTCCAACGAGATCAGCGCCACCGCTGACAATTTGGCCAATCGTGTGGCTTCGGAAGGCGGTCGGGTGCCATCCACTGCTGTCCCGCATACCATCGCGTCCCATCTTCGATTTATCAATGAAATCTAATCATCGACTTCGATATCGCTTGAATATGGCCATTGGAATATTTTGCCTGGAGGGTCCAGCATCCATTGCACCTGCAAAGGAGAGCGCAGATCAATCTCTGTTCAATCGAGTTTGCTTTGAAGAATCTCAGGGTAACCGAACAAAGCTGGTGTGCCTCCTGTGTGAAGGAAAACCACCGTTTGATCTCGTGTGAAATGGCCGTTGGTGACCAGATGAATCAGTCCAGCCATCGACTTGCCGCTGTAAGTGGGGTCGAGCAACAGACCTTCGCAGCGGGCGGTGAGTCGAATCGCTGCAAGCAGCCTCTCGTTCAACCGTCCATAACCCGGATGCAGCATGCGGTCATCGACCCAGACGTCAGAACTGACCACAACACCTTCGTGACCTATCATCTTCGATACTCTCTGAGCGGTGTTGAAGACTCGCTCAGCCTGAGCAGCCTGATCACGTCTGACACAGAAGCCATAGACTGGGATGTCGCTGCCCATGGCTCTCAGTCCAGTCAACAACCCTGCCTGAGTCGCTGCACTGCCGGTCGCTAGGACAATTCCGTCGATTTGCAACGATTCTTGTTGAAACTGAAGTAACAATTCTTCGGCGCACTTGACATAACCCAGAGAGCCGAACGGTCGATGATTCTTTGAAAGTGGAATGACGTAAGGATTGCCACCAGCCTTGCGTATCTCATCAGCTCGTCTATGGAGGGCATCATCGGCTCCTTCTTCATCCTCGCCAACCGGATAATGGCTGATTTTAGCCCCCATCAATCTCATCAGGAAGGGATTCCCCGAATCGTAGTACTCCGGCTTTCGATCCGGAACTCGCTCCTCAAGTTGCACCTCTACCTCAAGACCGAGTTTCCTCGCCGCTGCGATGGTCATTCGGAGATGATTCGACTGCACTGCACCGGTTGTCAGAATGGTGTCTGCTCCCTTCGCAACTGCATCGCCAAGGTAGAATTCCAATTGGCGGGCTTTGTTCCCCCCCATGGCGAGTCCAGTGCAGTCGTCCCTCTTGACCCAAATCCTCGGGCCATTCAACTCGGCGCTCAGATTATCTAGAAATTCAAGCGGCGTCGGTGTGTGGGCCAGTTCGACTCGTTGGAAATTCTTGGTCAGCATGATATTCCTCATGGTTTCGTAATTGTGTTCACCTTGTTTCGATCATCGGTTCAAGAGCATGAAAATACCAGTGAAGAGCAATATCATCAGCACCAGAGCCTCGAACAGTTGTTGATTTATCTTCTTTGAAATCAGATCTCCAGCAACTACCCCGACCAGTGCGGCAGGTATCAGGAAGGCTGCGTTTAGCCAAGTCTCAGATTCAATACCAATCAATGCTGTCTGCATCAGCAATGCCCCGCCATAAGCGAAGATGAAGTAGGTCAGAATGGTTGCGCGAATCTGGTTCTTCTCAAGCCCCGTCCTCGACAGATAGAGCATCACTGCGGGACCCGGCATGGCAAGGCTGCTGGCCATCAAGCCAGAGCCGACGCCGACGCCTGTAAGAACCGCTGGACGGAGCTCTTCCAACTCCGAGGGGAGACGAATTTTTCCCTGCCCAAACCGATTCCATCCGTTCTCCAGACTGATGAGGATTATCAATAGCGCCACAGTCATTTTGATCGCTTCAAGATCCATTTGTGCATAGGCGAAGATTCCTAGGGGAAATCCCAAGAGGCAGCCGAACGAGAGCCATTTCAGTAGATGGCGAGGTGCTATTCCTCGCAACTTCGGCCAGTGCACGCAGGACATGGCGAGTGTGATGATAATCACCAATTGAATCGCCTCTGCCGAATCAAGCACAATCAGGAAGGCGGGCACTGCGATGAGTCCGAATCCGAATCCGGTTGCTGACTGAACCGTCGCGGCAGCGAAAGTCACGAGCAGAAGCAGGAATACCCAATCCATCATCGGCTTGGCGTGCTGGTGTTCATCTAAGGCTATTTTGACCCAAGGAACTGTGATGCGAGACAAGGCTCTTGGCATTTTTTCAAGTCGATGAGGAATCAACCGTCTTTTCAGAAACAATGATTCAAGTGACCGAGTTGAGAAATTTTTCGTCGAGCTCAGGCGGTAAAGCGAGCCAGCGGATGAGGACGAAATTGAGGAATCCGAAGACGCAGGTGTTGAACAGCCATGCGAGATAGTGGTTGATGGCCCATAATTCGATCATGATGTATTCCATCGTGGTGGTGACGACGAGGAGAGATGTGTAGCACCAGAAAGCGCGGTTCAGACTCTGCGCATATCTGAAAGTCGACTTGAAGGTGAATCGGTAGTGCATGAAATGGGCTTCGATGTTGCCGATGATGCTCGAGACCACCCAAGCCGCAACCGCCGTGTGCGCGTCCCAGAGGTTGATCTGGTAGAGCATGAGGTAGAGCAGGAAGGCGAAAGCCGAGTTGAAGCAACCGACGATGTTGAATTTCATGAATTCGTTGAAGATGACCCTCCCAGACCAACCGACATCGTCGACCCTAGTTCTGAAATCGCTCATCAAACCCATGATGGTACTCTCCTGCTGCTAGGATGATTTCTTGGACTCACTCTGCCTGATGACTTCGCAGACCTGGATTTTGAATTCGTCGTAGAACGTCTCTCGCCCCATCTGCATTGCCACACCGTGCTCGATATTTCTGCGCCATTTGTTCTGGCCTTCCATCGATTCGAACTCGACGATCGTCACCCGCTCGCCGTCGTCGGCAAGGAAGGATTTGTGCGAGATGTAGCCCGGCATCGTCTGTGCTAATTCGCTCATCCGCATCGCCATTTCCATGTATTCTTCACCGACATCGGAGTTGAGTCGTGAGCGAAACACTGTGACTATCATGACCGGTGAGGTAGGGTTTGAGTCAATCATAGTTGAGGTGTCGCCCGAGTATGAATCCGCCAATGTTGAATGCCAGATCAGCTGCTTTATTTGTGAGTTCTTCGATTGCGAATTCGAAAGGCAGGAACCACTCCATGACCTCCCATCCGATCGAGAGCGTCAGGAAAATCGGCCAGGTCATTTGCGTAAATCTTCCAGCGACGAACCAGATTGCAAAGTGAGAGAATGAGTAGGCGTTGATTGCTGCCAGCCTCACTCCTCCTCTTCGGGTTCTGGGGCGATTTTTGCGGCGATGATGAGGAAGGCGGTGTGGCCCATCGGCTGGTTGCCGGGTCGAACGCCGCCCTTCGCAGCTTTGACCCAGCGGCGCTCGATCATCTCGCCTGAGAACTCGACCACGAGGCCTTCTTCCTCGAGCGCATTCCAAGACTTTTCGAGTTGCGCGGTCGTCGGGCAATAACAGGCCAAACGGCCTCCTACTTTGAGTGCCGATGCGATGTCAGCAACAACTGTCCAAGGCTCGGCGATATCGATTATCGCCGCATCCAATTCAGCACAGATTTCTTTGACTTTTCCTGACGCCTCAGAAAGGTCGACCTCGATGAGATGCCAGTCGGGAAATTCGCTCGAAAATTCGGCCATTCGCTCCATGTTCTGCCGTCCAACCGCAGCGTGTTCTGCCCGATTCTCGACCGAGATCAGGGTGCCAGCCGAGCCCATCACATTCGCCAAGTGCATGGCAAGTCCAGCAGAGCCATGTCCGCCTTCCAGTACCCGACTTCCTACACCGATCCCCATCCAAGAAATCAAGAATCCTGAATCTTTGATGCCGATGGTTTGAGCCCGACGAAACATATTCCTGCGCGCCTCCGGAAGAGCCGCATCGACGATAGTCAGGGATTTCTGTCCAACCATGATACGGTCGCCGACAGAATAGCCATTCAGAAGCTGGCCAGTATCGAAGCGACCGAGCCCCTTGACTTTCACCTCACCTGCCGCCCTATCGAGCAGGTAAGCCCGCCCGTCGTCCTCACGCAAAGCAACCCAATCTGGGGTGTTGGAGGGTGGGGTGGGGTCGGAAGTTGAGCCAGCCATCAGAGCATCCGCGGTGGCAACGACGCTTCAATACCTTCGATTCAAATACCCGCGACAATCACGCGAATTTATTCGATTCCCGACCCCTAGGGGTCGTTTCCAAGAGTAAGACACAGATAGATGAGTATTATACGGGGCCAAACGCCCGACAAAACGATGACCACATCGCAGCGAGTGAACGAACTCTCTTCGATAACCATTGCAATTTTGATGCTGACCATGTCGGCGATGGGATTCTTTTTGATCGAGGAACAGACGACTGAGAGAGAACAACTGGCCGTCAAAGAGATGCCGAGATTCGCCACCAGCCCTGGCCATTCCGTCTTCGGTGAATATGTCGGAGCACACTGGTGCGGGCCGTGCATGGACAGCGCGGCCCCTTCGCTTGTAAACCTCAAGAGTTCGAATGGAGAGGACTTCACCTTCGTCTCGTTCTACGAGTCCGAGTCCGGAGGCTGGCCCGCCGACGGCCCGATCTATAGGACGGACCACGTTATGGCGGCCTCAAGCGGCTACCCGACATTCGCCTTCTCCGATGCTCAGAGCGGGTCATGCTACAAGGTCGGCTCTGTCGGAACAGACTACTACGACGCCGACTATTCGTCTGGCGGATGCATGTCTTCGGATGCATCGGAATACGCAATGGAACTCTCTACCGCCTTGAACAGCGCCGGTGACGAGGTCACCATCACAGTCGAGGCGACCTACTTGGGCTCGTCGTCTTCAGTCACCGTTTACCTCTACGGAGCGGTCACCGAGCAGGTCGGCGCCGATGCCTACGACAACGGCAACAGGCCCCACAACAACTGGAGGGAGTGGCTCCTCAACAGCGACAACAACGGCTTCGAGGAGTTGACTCTGACCCCGAACAACGCCGCTGAGAGGACTTGGACGGTTCCGTTGAACACCGTCAGGGCGTCAGGCGGGAACACCCAGTTCGAGAACTTCTGGCCCGTCCTCGCTCTGATGGACGGCCCGCACTCCTCGTACAACACCTTCCTCTCGGCCGTCGACCTCGACATGATCCCGCTCGTCGACATAGGCGTCTCCGACTTCCAGGTTGAGAACCAGAACGGCAACCTCGGCTTCGTTCCCGGAGACATCTTGGATGTCTCCGTCGAGATTACCAACAACGGCGTCGACCCCTACAACGACGGTGGCGAGATTGCCATCTACGAACTTCAAGGACTCGACGAAATCTACATCGGCGGCGCTTCAATCGCTTATCTCGCCACCGCTGGGACTCAGACACTGACGGTTGACTTCGACACATCCCAAATCACGCCTTACGCATCCGGCGCCACGACTTTCCGAGCCATGCTCCTCAGTCTCACCGCGGATCGCGTCTCGTCGAACGACTACGCCGACGACAGCGCTCTGCACGACATGCCGCCGATTGCAAACCGACCTTCTGTGGTCGGTGCAGCCAGCGTCGAGCGTGGCACTTCGATACAATTCGAGTCAACTGCTCTGGCCAATGATCTGGTCGACGACATGTCCTCCATGAGCCCCGCCCTCCAGTATGCTCTGCACGCGACCGAGGCTTGGGATACCGCGTGGATATCCTCGGTGGATATGGTCGGTAGCGGCGGTAACGCACGTTACATCCACACTCTCAGTCCACCGATGAGCGCGACCTCTGGCACTTATGATGTGCGCATCCAGTGGACAGATGCTGGCTCTCAGACCTCGGATTGGTTGCTGACCGAAGACGCATTCGAGTTGCGCAATGCTCTACCGACCGTTCTGACCAGCAGCGACAACGGCTACGCCGGAATCCCGACAGTCAAGGTCGAGACCGACGAGATCGTCTCGATAATCGGCCTCCTGAACGATGCAGAAACTCCACTGTCGATGCTGACCATGGACAGCAACGCCCCTGAATTCATCGAGTTCGATGCTTACAATCTTGAACTCACAGTCAACTTCGCCAACATTCTCTACGACGGCCACGGAACACCGCTGGCCCAGGGCATCTTCGTGACCATCAGTGACGGGGAAGACTCCAACTCCGGAACCATTCTCTTCAACGTCATCGAGAACGGCCAACCACGCTGGAACGGCGTGCCGACCCAATCCTTCGATGAGGGCGGCTCGGCAAGCCTGATTCTGACGCCTTACCTCTCGGACACCAACGACAACGGTGATTCGATGCCGGCATCTGGCCTGGCGCTCACGGTCGTCGAGATCAGCGACACCTCGCTGGTCGACGCCAGCATCACCGGCCACTCTCTCAATGTCGAGTCTCTCGACGACGACAGCTTCGGAATGGTCGAGATAACTGTCCGAGCGTCTGACGGATTCAGGGAATCCGACACCATCATCACCTACCACGTCAACAACATCAACGACGCGCCGAGAATTGACACCACTGGCATCGATACGATGCTGATCCAACTCGGCGAGCGAATCACCATCAATGTCCTCGACATCGTCTCCGATATCGACGACCCTGACGAGGAGATCTGGATTACTGTCACGACCTACGTGCCGGGCGCGGTGCTGTACAATCCCATCTCCGGCATGGTCACGATGAGTTGGGACGAGGCCGGCGAGGAAATCGTCACCATCACCGCCGAGGACCGCCACGGCCAAGCCAGCGCTGAGATGCTCATCGTGCAGGTGGTGGACGCCCTACCATTGGAGTGGGATGACGGAAGTGGCAACGGCGACATTGTGGTGAACATGGAACCAGCATATTTCGGAGCCAATCCGGCCGTAACACTCGAGAGCATAGCGGACTTCGAGTTGTCTGACATCAAGGTCATCTGGACCGTCTGCAATACCATCACTGGAATCTGCAGCGACTTCGGCAACTCGTACAATTTCGGCCCATTCATCATCCTCTCCAACGGTGGAGACGGACTGGCTGTGGGCGACTACCTTACACTCGAGGTGACCGCCGTGGATTCAAATGGCTTCGACCGTGCCACAGAGGAGCAGTACAAGGTTTACGCAACCGAGCCACCCATCGATACAGAAGTCGAGGCTCCGAGCGATGATCCTACCGACGATAAGAACGGAGCTCTCACACCGATGACCATGGGAATGATGACGATCGGCGTTCTACTTTCACTCGCTCTTGTGATGGTTCTCGCCATCACGATCCGACGCCAGAAAGAAGGCTCGGTCGAGTACGATAATGCAGATCAGGATTACCATGGCTACGCGGTCACTGTCGAAGACAGCCCGCTGACTGAAGCACCTCCGCCACCACCCGGAATGGCCCCTCCTCTACCCCCAGAGGGACTGCCTGCGGGATGGACGATGGAGCAATGGATTCACTATGGCGCAGAGTACCTACAACGCCGTGAAGAGGTCTGAAACCGGCTTGCTCGCTATGACGCACCTTCAAGAAGGTGCAAGTGACAGGCATATTCACGAGGGGATGCAGCATGAGCGATGAGCCTGAGCCAATCGACCCTCTTGAGTCGTGGGAAGACGGGGTCGCCTTTGGCGTCGCCGAGGACAAGGATCCGATCTGCCAGACGCCGGTCGAGCATTGGGTGAAGGACATCGACATCGCCTCAACCGAAGAGGTTCCGATTCCTGAGAAACTGGTCGATCAGGTGATTGGCCAGGAGGCCGCCTCGATCATTGTTCGTAAGGCGGCCGAGCAGCGTCGACACATCATCATGGTCGGCGAGCCTGGCACCGGCAAATCGATGCTGGCTCGCTCGATGACCGAGTTCCTCCCGAAGGAGCAACTCGAGGACATCCTCGTCTATCGGAATTCAGAGGATGAGAACGAGCCGCGCATTCGCACAGTTCCAGCCGGTCGCGGCTCGAGCATCATCTCCGAGCGTCGAGGGCACATCCGTCAGCAGCGCGAGCGCACCAATCGCACGCTGCTGTTCATCGCCCTCATCGTCGGAGCGGCGCTGCTGCTCGCGACGATCTCTAGCGGCGAGATTCTGACTTTCATCTTCGGCTCCTTCCTCCTCGTCTTCGGCTACTTCTTTCTCCGCACCAGACTGACGGCAGGTGATGAGGGCAACATCCCTAAACTCCTCGTCAAACACGAGAAGAACGAGGATGCACCATTCATTGATGCGACCGGAACACTCGCCGGAGCGCTCCTTGGCGATGTACGCCACGACCCCTTCCAGTCGGGCGCTGACCTAGCGACTCCAGCCCACGAGAGGGTCGAGCCCGGTGCTGTGCACCGCGCCAACAAAGGCGTTCTCTACATCGACGAGATCCGCATGCTGCGGATGGAGGAGCAGCAGGCTCTGCTGATCGCAATGCAGGAGAAGGAACTGTCGATCTCTGGCCGCTCAGAGCGCTCGAGTGGCGCTCTGACCAAGTCGGAACCAGTGCCGACTGACTTCATCCTCGTCGCAGCCGGAAACCTCGACAGCGTTCAGAACATGCACCCAGCGCTGCGCAGCCGCATCCGTGGCTACGGCTACGAGATCTACGTCAACACCGACATGCCAGATACCGAGCGCAACCGCAGACGCCTCGTCCGCTTCATCGCTCAGGAAGTTCGCAACGAGATGAACAAGAATTCAGGCAAGCCGATTCCACACTTCGACATCGAAGCCACTGGCCTCATCCTCAAAGAGGCGCAGCGGCGCAGCGGCCGTAGAGGAAAACTATCGCTGCGCCTGCGCGAACTCGGCGGCCTCGTGCGCATCGCAGGAGATCTGGCCGCCGAAGACAAAGCAACTCTGACGCGCTCGGAACACGTCACCCGCGCGCGCATGATAGCAAAACCGCTCGAGCAGCAAGTGGCTGACAGATACCTCGAGCGACAATCGGAATATGCGATGTTGGTCAACCGCGGCGAGCGCGTCGGCCGCGTCAACGGCCTCGCAGTCCTCGGCGCGGACACAGGACTCTCGGATTACTCTGGAGTCGTCCTGCCGGTCGAAGCGATGGTAACCCCCGCACATGGCAGATCCGGCAAGGTAATCGCAACCGGAGGGCTGTCGGATCTGGCGCAGGAATCTGTCATCAACATCAGCGCAGTAGTCAAGAAACTCACTGGCAAAGACATCCGAGACTACGATCTCCACGTACAGTTCCCCGGCACCCACAACGTCGACGGAGACAGCGCTTCAATCACCATGGCGACCGCGATCATCAGCGCTTTCGAGGGTATTCCAATCGAACAGAATCTTGCCATGACAGGCTCGCTCACTGTACGCGGCGAGGTTCTGCCCATCGGCGGCGTCTCCGCGAAGATCGAAGCCGCCGTCAGATCCGGAATCGAGAAGGTCATCATTCCACGCAGCAATCTACAGGATGTTCTCATCGATGAGAAATACGAAGCGAAGGTCGAGATTCTGCCTGTCGATTCGCTCGACGAGGTGCTGCAACACGCACTCGTCGGCGCAGAGGACAAGGTCAGCATCGTCGAGCGCCTCGCGAGTGTCATCGACACGTTTTCGGGCGGACCTGATTCGCAACCCAGCGCTTGATGTCGCCGCATGAGCGGCGCCCTCATCACTAAATCCCCAGCCCTGCCCCAAGGGGAGGGGAGTTCGAATGGCAAGACCAGCGATTGTAGCACACGGCGGAGCCGGAGCCGGACCCGAGCGCCGAGCCAATCTCGAGCCTGCGATAGAAGTCGGCCGAGCCATCCTCGAAGCAGGTGGAAGTGCAATCGAAGCGGCCGTCGAAGCCTGTGTCCTGCTCGAGGACAATCCAGTCTTCAACGCCGGAACTGGCAGCGTCGTGCGAACCGATGGCTCGGTTCTGACCGACGCCTCCCTGCAGACCGGCGATGGGCGCCTCGGATTCGTCATCGCGATGGAGGACACGCCGAATCCAATCAGAATCTGCGTCGACCTGCTCGACGAGGAGATCAACGGTTTGGCAGGTCCGGGCGCGCGCAGGTGGGCTGACGCACGAGGGCACCTGAAGGCCGATGTCATCGGCAGGCCACCGAAGGACGAAATCGGCGACGTTGGCGATGTTGGCCCGAAGCCAGCCGAAATCATCGGCGACACGGTAGGCGTCATCGCCCGCGACTCTCAAGGCAACATCGCAGCGGCAACGAGCACCGGCGGCTGCAGTCATCGACCAGCCGGCCGAGTCGGAGATGTCGCACTTCCTGGTAGCGGATATTGGGTGAACGGCGCCATCGCAGTAGCAGCGACGGGCATCGGTGAAGCAATTACAATCGCACTACTTTCCAAACGAGTTCACGAGCGAATCTCCGCTACTCGCGACCAATCTGTCGATTCGCTCGAAGCCGCAATGCAGTGGGGCATCGACAACCACATCGCGGCCCACCACCAAGTCGGTCTGATCGCACTTTGCGGCTCCGGAATCGGCACAGGAGTGGCCAATACGGACATGCCATGGTTGGCGTGGCAAGCAGATTCGTGAACAGTCAGAACCGGGGCACGGGAACGGCTTCGGCGAGAGTCTCAGGGATGCGCTTAAGGAGGGACCGCAGGTCGTGCGGCCGTTGGTGGCGTCGCATGTCGGACTTCGAGACTCGAATAAGCCAAATCGCGCAGGTCATCGGTCAGCTTGAAGACAGCCAAGTGCCGCGCAACATCCGCAATTCCGCTCGCGATGCAGTACAGAAATGGCTGCTCAACAAAGACAAGGAAATGGATCTTCGTCTCGGCATGACAGCGTCGTCTCTCGACGAGATTTTCAACGACGCGAACTTGCCGATCCATTACGGTCCGTTGTGTTTGCAGATTCAGACAGCGCTTGAGGCATTACTCAGCGAGATCAAGCACGGTTGATCACAGTGGCAAAGCGGACATAGTGCGCTTGCGCACGCTTTTCAGCGCGCATAATCAATTGAAGACAGCGAGCGCTGCTCAGATTGCAAATAATTCCCGCTCGGCCCCCTGTGTCTCCAGATACAGACTGTTCTCACGACCCTTCTGAACGAAATCAGACGCTCCTGAGTCTTGAAGTGCGCAACTCCAGTGGCTGTCTTCCGAGGACTCACATGAAGAGTTGGACAAACCTCTCCTACGCCAATGTGGCGACTACCTCGCCTGCGGCACACAAGGCCTCCATGGAATGGTCTGATGCTCTTGCGCGCGGCGGTGCGGCAGAATTCGATGGAGAGGCGGAAAAGAACGCAATGATGCCTCTTCGCAGAGCTGCCGCGAGACTACTTTCCTGTGAGGTCGCAGACGTTTGCGTTGGCTCGAGCGCGACCGAACTGCTATGCTCTCTGGCATGGGCGGTTTCTCCCTCTGGGGGCAGCAACATCGTATCCACCAGAACCGCGTTTCCATCCACGGTTTACCCTTGGAGCAGGGTGGCTGAGGCAAACGGGGCGAAGATAAGGCTCGCAAATCACGACGAGGAACTCTACACTAATCCAGATGACATCCTAGATTTGATAGACGAAGCCACCTCAGTGGTCACCCTGTCCCACGTCGAGTACTCCACTGGTCAGCGATACGATCTCAGGAGGTTCGCAGATGCGGCGCATTCGGTCGGGGCGCTGTTGGTCGTTGACGCGAGCCAGTCAATGGGAATGGTGCCAATCGATGCCGTCTCATCGGGGGCCGATGCCATCGTGTCCTCAGGGTACAAATGGCTACGTGGCACCTACGGTGCCGCAGTTGCTTACATCTCACCAGAAATCAGGGGTGACCTGAATCCCGGCCTGCTGGGATTCCGAAGCCACGTTGACATTTGGGATCTCAGGGCCGATCGCATGGAATTGCCTGATGATGCCAGCCGATTCGAGTACACCACAATCCACTTCGGTGCAGCGCTCGGGCTGGCCGCTGCAGTTGAGGAGATCAACGAGATAGGGATTGAAGAGGTCTGGAGGCATGACCTAACACTTAGCGACTCGGTCATCGATGGTGCACGGCGCCTCGGCATTGAGGTGGCCTCACCGCTCTCGGATTCAGAACGCAGCGCCATTGTCAGTTTGAAACTCCCAGAAGGGGTCAGCAGCGAGGAGATAGCCCGCAGGCTTCAGGACGAATACTCCATCTTGGTAACAAGTCGGGCCGGACTGCTCAGGGTTTCTCCTCACATCGACAACTCTGAGGAAGATGTGCAGTCTCTGCTCGAGGCGCTCAAACATCTAGTCTCATAGGTGCGGCAGCAGAATCGCTCCGGCAATCACGAACATAATGCAGGCAATTCCGAGGTCTATGAATCGCCACGACTCAGGCTTGTTTAGAACCCCGGAGAACCTCTTAGCGCCGTAACCGAGAGAGAAGAAGAACACGAACGAAGCGGTCGCAGCGCCTATCCCGAATGCCAGTCGCTCATCGCCGAGGAACCCGCTGGACGCCCCTCCGATTAGCAGCAACGTGTCCACGTAGACGTGCGGGTTGAGGAACGTGAATGCGAGAGCCGCTCCGATGGTCGGAACCAATTCGCTCTCCCCCTCTCCCTCCGTGGACATTCCCACTGGGTTCATTGCCGAGCGGATGCGCAGCAGACCATATCCTATCAGGAACACGGCAGCAGCGCCGGCTATCCAGAATTCTGCTCCCTCGATGCCTGATAGAACCGAGCCCATTCCGAGCACCCCAATTGCTATCAGACTGGCATCGGCAAGGGAGCAGACCAAGCAGACGGCGAAGACGTGCGATTGCAGCAGGCCCTGCCTGAGGACGAACACGTTCTGTGGGCCGAGAGCAAGTATGAGCCCTATACTTAGAGCGAAGCCTTCGATCGCGGAAGCCAGCACACACAAGCCTCACGCAGTCTGCTGAAAACTATTGAGGCGCACCAAGGCGCTTTCAGTGGGCTCAAACCTTGCGACGCTCGGTGGCCTTCAAGCGAAGGCCGATGTAGCTGCACTTGCGGCAACCACGCGGCCTGCGGCCACGGTGCGTAGCACTGCACTTCATGCAGATCCACTTCTTCAGGAGGCGAGCCTCGGCCTCAGGGAATCTACTTGCCATGCAAGCCCGCCGACCTGCCTCCCCTTCATAATCCATTCCCAGTGAAAAACGCAAGTTTTCCCGGCGCGAAGCGCCGACTGAAAGCCAACACACAGACACACAAAAGACAGCCAGAGGCTGACCAATGCGTTGATACACCATCCACACAGCCCGAGGATACGGTGCCAGCGACCGTCGTGCTCGGAGCCCAATGGGGAGACGAGGGAAAGGGGAAAGCAATTGACCAGCTTGCACCACATTCGTCGTGGGCAGTCCGCTTCCAAGGCGGTAGTAATGCGGGTCACACGATCGTCATCGGCGACACCACCCTGAAACTCCACCAGATACCGTCGGGCGTCACTTCTCGCCACTGCAATCTGGTTCTCGGCGATGGCATGGTCGTCGATCCGTGGGTGCTTGAGGAGGAGTTGGAGCGCTGGTTCGCACTCACGGGTGAGCGGCCCGAGGGGGCGCGGCTGTTCATCAGCGAGCGCGCCTCGATCATCTTGCCTTTCCACAGGTTGTACGATTCCGCGGACAAGGTCGTCGGGACGACTGGTCGTGGGATTGGCCCCGCTTATCGGGACAGGACCGAACGGGTCGGGATTCGATTTGCCGATATTCCGCGGGTGTTGGCGGAGGAGAAGCGGATTCTGGCGACGGTTTCACGGATGAATCACCAATTGAATACCGTGAAGGTGAAGCAGCAGATTTCTGCGGAGGAATTGAAGGCTGATTTGCAGTGGATTCTGGAGCGCTTCGGGGCTGCGATTCGCCCGACTGGTCTGATGGTTGACATTGCGCTTCGCAACGGTGAGAATGTCTTGCTCGAGGGTGCGCAAGGCGCATTGCTCGACATTGATCAAGGGACTTATCCGTTCGTCACTTCGAGCGTGGTCGGGCGTGCAAATGCGACTCACGGTGCAGGGATTCACCCAGGCCATGTGACCGAATGCTTCGGCATCACCAAGGCATATTGTACGCGCGTCGGCAATGGTCCATTCCCGAGCGAACTCTCGCTCGACAGTGGCCCTGGGCAACACATGGCTCAGGTCGGTCACGAGTTCGGTACAACCACGGGCCGGCCTCGAAGAACCGGCTGGCTCGACATCGTAGCCCTCAAGGAAGCGCACCGAATTTCGGGCTACACCGGCCTTGTCGTCACCAAACTCGACGTGCTCGGCGGCCTTGACGAAATCAAGTTCTGCATCGGTTACGAGTTGGACGGCCGCCCAATCAGTTACCTGCCGACAACAGCCGACGAAGTCGATCGATGCGTCCCGGTCTACGAAACCCATGAGGGCTTCCCAGAACTCTCAGACGAAGACTGGATAGAGATGGCAGAGCACTCGAGAGCGCAAGGAATAGGCTACGCCGCGATGCCCGAGCCGGTCAGAAACATCGTCTCGCGCATCGAGCAACTCTCTGGCATACCGGTAGTCAGTGTGGGCGTCGGGCCCGACAGGAGGGCGTCCATCGCAGCGGTTGATGGCCCCTTCGATGTCGAGTGGGACGAGGTAACATTCTAAGCGGGCTGGCCTGAGGAATAAACATGGGATTCAAGTCCAAAGCACACAAGAAGCGCTCGGCTGCTGATACGGCCGCGGGCAGAACGGGCAAGGATTTGAAGGAGGAATTCGAGGGCCAGGTTCGCTGTCAAGTGGCTGGTTGCGAGAATTTCGCTGACAAGAAGATCGGTGGACGGCGGCTGGCTTTCGACCGCGCGGCCGATATCTGGGGCGAGAATGGCCTCGATGGTTCAGCGCGCCGAGTATCAATCTGTAAAGTGCATTACAGAGAATGGAAGAAAGAAAAGAAGGACGACTTGAACGAGTGGTCCTGAAATTGATTTCACCACTCGTTCAAATCGTTCGAATACGATTGATAATACCTTCTTGATCTTGCCTTGGTAGTCAACATCGCCGCCGATGCCGCGATAACGGTTCCATGCGCTCGCTCCTTTCGCTCCTCTTCTACGATTTCAGCCGTGGGACTTGTCTCAGTGTAGGGGATGTGCTGGCGCACAGTGCGAGCTCGGTGGCTCTGTGGATAGAATAAGAATGATGAAAGAGGGAGTGGCAAAGCCACTCAACATGAACCACCCCGCGAACGAGCCGATTCTGGGGTACGCACCGGGGAGTGCCGAGCGGGCTACGCTGTACGCGGAGTTGGACCGACAGATGGGCGAGGTAGTTGAGATTCCTTGTATCATCAACGGAAAAGAGGTCTTCACTGGGACGACGACGACACAGGTGATTCCACACAAACACGGTCACGTTCTGGCCAATGTGCATCTCGCTGGAAGGGAAGAGATGGAGGCGGCCTGCGTTGCTGCAGTCGATGCTCAGCAGGCTTGGATCGAGCTCGGGCTCGAGGGTCGATGTGAGATCTTCGAGCGCTGTGCTGATCTGTTGGCGGGTGATTGGCGCATGCGCGTCAATGCTTCGACGATGCTGAATCAATCTAAAACCTGTTTTCAGGCTGAGATTGATGCGGCTTGCGAATTGATCGATTTCTGGCGCTTCAATTGCCACTACGCGCGCGGTTTCCACGATTATCTTCAGCCGTTGGTGTCTCCGGAAGGGGTTGAGAATTCGACTGAGGTTCGTCCGTTGGAGGGCTTCGTACTGTCGATCACTCCATTCAATTTCTCAAGTATTGCGGCGAATCTACCGAGTGCTCCGGCGCTTGTCGGATGCACTGGAATTTGGAAGCCAAGCCGCAATTCTTGTCTTTCGAATTACATCTTGATGCAATTGATGATGGAGGCTGGTTTGCCGGCAGGAGTCATCAATTTCGTGCCGGGTTCAGGTGCAGAAATCACCGAGGTTTGTTTGGATAACCCGGACTTCGCAGGCCTGCACTTCACTGGTTCAACGCGCGTATTCCAGGGCTTGTGGCAGGAGATTGGCCTGGCATTGCCTAACCTCAATTCCTATCCTCGAATCGTTGGCGAAACCGGTGGAAAAGACTTCGTTTTCGCTCATCCTGATTGCGACCGGCAAGGCTTGTTGGTTGCATTACTGCGGGGCTCTTTCGAGTATCAAGGACAGAAGTGTTCGGCTGCCAGCCGCGCCTATGTTCCAAAGTCCGTTTGGGATGCGATTTCAGACGACTTGGTCGCTGAAATCGAGAAGATCAAGATGGGTGATGCCCGCGATTTCACCAATTTCATGACCGCTGTGATCGATCAGCGCGCATTCGATAAAATCAGTGGATATATCGAGCGCGCTGGCCAGAGAGATTGTTGCGAAATCATCGTCGGCGGCGGCTGCGATGATTCGGTCGGCTACTTCATCGAGCCGACTATCATCGTCACTACCAATCCAAATTCTGAATCGATGGTCGAGGAAATCTTCGGACCGGTTCTAACCGTCTATGTCTACGAGGACGAGGACTTCGATGAGGTGCTGACAATGTGTGACGAGGCTTCACCTTACGCATTGACTGGAAGCATTTTCTCAAGCAACGAAGATAATATCCAGAAGGCCTTCGACGCTTTGCGATTCACCGCTGGAAATTTCTACATCAACGACAAACCGACCGGNNTGGATCAGCCCGCGCTCGGTCAAGAGAACTCTAGAGACGCCACAAGACTGGACTTACTCGTTCATGCAATCCGATCAAAATTGATTTGGGGAATGTTGAATAATTCAGTTCTCCACGGGGAATCTACTGGGGAG
>DAHR01000013.1:43097-113057 GCA_002498525.1 Euryarchaeota archaeon UBA58 | reverse complement strand
ACCTGATCTGGGTAATGCCAGCGGAGGAAGAAAAATGGAAACAAATATTGCATATTTATTGATGCTGTCAACGCTTGGTTTCTTCGGCTATGTCGGATTTCAAGCAACGAAAGTGAAAGAACTCGACAGCGACGAATTTCTGTCCGCTCGAGGCTCGCAGGACAGGCTGCGAATCGGTCTCAGTCTGTTCGCATCTGGCATGGGAATCTGGGTGCTTTTCGGCCCTTCCGAGGTGGGCTATTACGGGGGTTTCTGGGACGTCACCGGTTATGCGGTATCGGCTGCTACGCCTTTCCTTCTGCTCGCGTATGTGGGTCCGATGATTCGCGAGCGACTTCCAGAGGGAGTTACTCTTGCGGACTATGTTCGCATGCGACTAGGCCGACCTATGCAGGTCTATGTCGGCCTGATTTCGGTGCTCTATATGTTCACTTTCCTGTTCGCAGAATTCACCGCGATCGGCAAGGGGATGGAGATTCTTGCGGGGCTCGAACCACTGATTCCAATGGTCGCTGTTGCGATTGTTACTGCTGCCTACACCGCCTATGGTGGGCTTCCAGCTTCACTGGCTACCGACCGCATTCAAGCGTTGATCGTCCTGTTCCTTGTCGTCGCCTTGCTACTATTCCTCTTTGGCGGCGATATCGGTGGACTGCTCGCCGATGCGAAGGCGTACAATCCGACTGACGAGTTGAGCATTGGCTCGATGTCATACATGGATTCCTTTGAGTCGGGATTGGCGCTCGTGGTTGCGATCACGGCCGCTGAGATGTTCTCTCAAGGCAATTGGCAACGCGCTTGGGCTTCCGAATCCGATGAGGCGCTCAAGCATGGTGCTTGGTTCGCTGCAGCTCTGGTTCTTCCACTGGTTTTCGTGATGGGGGTATTGGGTACAGTTGTGGCAGGCCAAGGTGCGGTCGACGACCCTTCGGCGGCATTCTTCTATCTCATCGATGAGGCTGGAACCCTCTTCATCGCCGCCTTCATCGTTCTCGCAGTGGCGCTCGTCTGCTCGAGCGCCGACACACTGCAGAACGCGATTGTCGCCTCGCTTACTCGTGACCTCTCCGACGGTCGCATGGACCTACGCCTCGCGCGTATCGCGACTATCGCGATGATGCCGATTGCAATCTATTACGCTTCGACCATGGACGCGCTCAGCGTCTTCGAGATATTCCTCTTCGCCGACCTTCTCGCAACGGCGACCGTCGCTCCTGTTCTGCTCTCCCTGTGGGACAAGGTTTCGCCAGCTGCAGCGCTTTTCGGAGCAGTTTCAGGTCTGCTTTCAGTCATCATCTACGGCGCATACACGGCGGACATCTCAACCGGAATCGGCTACATCTTCTCGCCCACGAACGATTGGGGACTGGCAAACCTCGATGTCTTCCTCGCAGCACTGATTGGCTCGGCCCTCGTGACTGTGGTGGGTTCTCTCGCCGTGCCGGATGGGTCCTGAGCGATGACCGAAAGCAGCGAAGACGACTCGCTTGCAGCCTGTGCTGAGGATTCGATCATCGTCATTCCCGGGCTCTGCCCGAATTGTGGTGAGGATGTCGAGATCGAATGGCGCATCTGCGAAGCATGTAGCCATCGACTCGGCTGACACTTTCAGATTCTCCACATTCAGACAATTTTCACTTCCTCCGCCTCCGCTTCATTCAAGGACGAACCCGAGACTCGCGCGCTCATGCAAACGGAGCGGTTGACGACGTTGCGCGACAAACTTCTCTCTCCCTGGCCAGGAATCTGGGAGGGCACGTGGAAGCGCAGGAATCTCCTCGGGGGTCATATCTTTCGAATCGAGGTTCTGATGTTCGGATTATTGGTGATCGCCATCCCATATTTCGGCTCGAATATCATCGCCGCAGCCAACGGAGTCACATTCTGGAATCCGGAAATCACGCTCGACCGTCAGATTCCCGTCATCGGCTGGATGATTGCTCCTTACATGGCTCTCTACCTGTTCTACCCCGCGACTCTGATCTGCAATCCCCGCGACGACCGGCATCGACTCGAACTCATCGCGGGGGTTCAGATGCTCTCGCTCGCGACCATATTCTGCTCGCTATTCTTCCTCGCATTCCCCGCCGAGATCGATATGCGGAGTGACATCGACTGGGATTCACTTTCAGGTTGGCAGGCTTCACTTTTCGAAATGGTTCACAAGATGGACCAACCATGGAACGCCTGGCCAAGCCTGCACATCGCGCACTCGTACTTCCTCGCCCACGCGATCACCCGCTGGGTCAAGGCCGGCCATGGCGACTCCACCGGCTCTCGCCTGTTCCTTCTCGTCCTCTGGGTCGAATTCGTCCTACTCTGCATCAGCATCCTGACGACCAAGCAGCACTACATCTGGGATCTCGGAACGGGATTGCTCGTCGGCTTCATCGGTTGGCGAATCGCACTGCCGGTGTTAGACAGCATCCGAGCCCTGCCTGATGCTGAAATCCACCCATTTCCAAACCATTGATCGGGTGCGGATCACTCAGTCATCTTGCCCGATTGGGCGACCCTGAGTAGCCCAGTATCGGATTCAGGAGTAGACGATTGGAATGAATGCGTTGGCCGCTTCCTCGCAGGCGTTCGCAACATCGTCCAATCTCTGCAGAACGCGGTACATGTGCATCGCTGCCAGAGCATCATCATCGCCGTGACTGAAGACGAATGCCGCAGCATCTCGTTCCCTCTCATCGGCTTCGTGCTCGAGATAATTCACCTTGTCAATCAATTCACCGAGGATATTCTTCTCTTTGCGAGTGAAGCCGGAAAGACTGAGATTCTCCAGTTGCTCGACCGTGTCTTCGTAGCACTTCACGGTCTCTGTGACCGCCTGCGCCATCGCCTTGAGTTTCGCCCGCGCTTCCTTATTCCGGTAGAGTGGACGGAAGGAGAGTTGTTCAGCGACGTTCTGAGCATAGTCAGCAATCCGGTCTTGGCGCGTCACCATATGCAGGAATGTGTCGCGTCCGATGGCGACGCGAACACTGGTTCCGATTTCTTTACGGACCTTGTTCTTGAGAATGTCAGCCTGCAATTCAGTCTCGCTTGTGAGACGGATCTTCTCAGTAGGGTCTCTTCCCGCAACTGCCTCGGCGACGGCCTCGAGCATCGCTTCGACCGTCTTCTCAACCATCACAGCGTGGTCGTGGAACAACTCGAATGGCGTCGTGCTCGCCTCTCCATCGGGACTGGCCTGAATGCGCCCTGGCGTATCCGAGATCATGAATGGTCGAAGTGGGGGCAGGCCGATTTCAGGCCTCATCACCGCGAACAATGTGATCGCTATCGAAAGCGTTGTCACGATGACGAGATTCGTCGGACTTCCGTTGAAGAGAACCAAGAACATGATCGAGCCGAATCCAGCAACTGGCAGGCTCGCAACCCAACTCGCGGCGATCTTCCCGAAAACCCGGAAATCGACAGCAGCAGCTCCACCTGCAAGCCCTACACCGACGACCGCGCCAACCAAAGTATGCGTCGTCGATATCGGCACGGCGAGGAAAGGCATCGAGAATATCAGCACCGTCGTCGCCGCGCCGAACTCAGCAGCGAAGCCACGCGAGGGCGTGATGTGAGTGATCTTCTTGCCAATCGTATCCATCACTTTGTAGCCCCAGGTTGCAACTCCAATCGTGATGCCAGCCCCACCTAGAAGCAGCAGACCGATCGGCACTTCGACCTGATCCGCCGAGAGGACACCAGCCGCTGAAGTGCCGATGTCGTAGATCGCAGCCATCGGTCCAATCGCATTCGCAACGTCGTTCGCTCCGTGCGCGAAGGCGACGTAACAAGCGGTGATGATCTGAAGCCAGACGAATACACGCTCGACACCTGCATAACCCTCCTCCTCGAACTCGTACTTGCGCAGAACGAGCCACAGGATCAGACTTGCCATAATGCCTATCGCGAGGGCGGCCAGCAGTGCGTTCATGGGAATCCAGGCGCCTTCGGCCAGCGGGTTGAAAGTCGTCCCAGCCTTTGCTGGCAACCATTCCGACTGGTCGATGATTCCAGCCGAATCAAGGTTCGAGTAGAAGCCTTTGAGAGCCTTGAATTGCAGTGCGAGGCCGAGAACGAAGAAGGTTGGAAGCGCCATTATCGGTGCGACTTCTCTGGTTTTCTGGAGTGGATCGGGGTGGTTCATGATGACCCGCTTGATGATGATGAATGAGGTGAATGCGAGAAGTCCGCCGAGCAGCGGGGAGGCGATCCAACTGAGGACGATCTCGAGGACCTTGTTCCAGTTGACCGAGGATGGCTGGATATAGAGTCCCATGCCGATAACACCGCCGACGATGCTGTGCGTCGTCGAGACCGGCAGGCCATATTTCGTCGCGATCGTCAGCCAAATCGCAGCCGCAAGGAGGGCTGCCATGAAGCCGTACATCAGCTGTTGGCTGAGTTCGTAGGAGAGGTCGTCGGTGCCGAAATCGAGCACACCCTTGCGAATCGTGTCGGTGACGTGGCTGCCGAAGAAGACCGCGCCCAGGAATTCGAAGACGGCAGCGACGATGATCGCGCGTCGCAGAGTCAGAGCGCCGCTGCCAACACTCGTCCCCATCGCATTGGCGACATCGTTGGCGCCGATGTTCCAAGCCATGTAGGCTGCAATCAGGCCAGCGACGGCGAGGACCAGCATGACGGAGGGTTCCATTCGTGCCTCGTGACCGGCGTGGGGTATTTGGTTCTTGAAATATTTCCTCTACTCTGGGAAAGCGGTGATTCGTTGTATTGCGAGGCTATGGTTTGGTAAATCCTGACAATGTCAGAGTGTTGCTGATTGGAGTTATTCTGCCGAATTTCCACGCTCATCACAACGCTTCAGAAGTGATATTTCGGCGCATCATGCCGCACGCAACATGAAGTAGTAGACGCGGGCCGCCTCGACTTGATGGCACAGGGAACAGTCAAGTGGTTCAACTTCACGAAAGGATTCGGATTTATCGAGCAAGAGGACGGAGACGACCTCTTCGTTCACAAGTCGCAGGTCGAAGGACAGATTCGCGATGGCGACGCTGTCGAGTTCGAGGTCGGCGAGGGTCCGAAGGGCCCTAACGCGGTCAACGTCAAGAAAGTCGAGTGAACTTCGTCGAAGATTCATTAGCCGGAATGGCGATTCAAACGATTGAATTCAACCGATTAACGCGGTTATCGCTTCAGTTTGCGTCAAGTACGCGAGCAGGCCGAAGCCTGCGAACATCATCATCCAAGCGCCGGTCGCTTTGACGATTCCAGTCGAGCGGCGCAGGAATCCAACCATCGCTTGACGGCCCATCCCGACCATCACTGTGACCAGAATCATCAATGTGGTGACCGAGAGGATGAGGCCGCCCAGACCCGAGATGAATGCACCTTGTCCGACGACTGTCAGCCAAGCGACGAATGGGAAGACGGCGGCGGCGGTGCAATCGACCGAAGCCGCCGAATATCCAATACCCCAGAGATACATGTTGCGACGAGGCGTGAAGACCTCGTCGGTCTCATGAGTCTGATACGTGTCCAGCCAGCGCTGGACGAAAGCGAGCAGATGGCTGGTCCAGCCGAGCAGCATCAGAGCGCCTAGAACGACGAGCAGGTAAGCGATGGCGATGGCGACCTTGTGCAGAACACCGCTTAGATTGATCACTTCGGACAAGCCGAAGATGATGATGCCGACGACGCCGAAGAAGGTCAATTGCCCCAATGCTGCGAAGCCACCGACCTCGAAAGGACCGGGCAGTCGCCCACTCAACTTTCCAGACTCCCGCAATTCGTCCTCGCGCATCCCGAGGCTGAGGTAGTAGGTGATGTACGAGGGTAGAACAGGGAAGGCGCAGGGAGAGAAATAGACGAGAATGCCCAGAAACAGTCCGATGATGAAAACGCCTTGAATCGATCTATCAGACTTGGCGATGCCGATTCGAAGCGACTCAGCCTCGCCAGCATTCGCCGCTTCTATTGCAGAATCGAAAGAGTCCCAGCCATCGAGCGGCGTACCAGTGTTCTCTTTGGCGACCACGAAGCCTTCGTGGTCGATGACCAGCGCAAGCGGCAAGGCTTGCGCGGAGTAGTATTCGACCAGATCTCCACGAGTCCCATTCTCCAGCAGAATGACATCCGTGCCACCATTGACGACCGGCCAGGGCATGTGACGGTCTGAGGCCGAATCGCCGAAGCTCGAATTGATTCGCTCGAACGATTCGTAGCCGTACCACGACCCCAACGAGATTACCACAATCGGATACTCACCTTGCAGAGCCCCCCACTCCGCCAGATTCTGGTCGATGTGCGCCTGAACAAAGTGGCAATTAGAGCAATCGACCGCCATGAAATCCAAGACGACGACGCTTCCGCGCAGACTCGACAGCCGAATCATCCCATTCTCGTCTGCGAAAGCGTCCTCGATGCCACTCCGATTCATCGAAGCCACAAGGAAATCAGGCGCCTCGCCGACCTCGTCTGTGGTGCCGTAGGTGGAGGAGGTGAGGCCGAAGAGGGAGAGCGAGGAATAGCCGATGAGGCAGAACAGAACGACGCCGATTCCGAAGGCCTTCCAGGTATCCCGTTGCCGCAGGACATCGAAGTCAAGACCCGCTACCATCGAACCCCCGACCTGCCGGACGCATTTGATTGCGGCGGGGACAGGGGTGGGACGAAAAGTGGATGTGAAGTGTCATCACGATTAAGTCGCCAACACTCGTCGAGCCCTTGCTGGGCTCGTGGTCTAGGGGTTATGACGTCGCCTTCACACGGCGAAGATCGCAGGTTCAATTCCTGCCGAGCCCACCAGCTTTGAATCAATGGAAGGTGGGCTCGACAGTCATCGAACTCTCGTGGGAGACTTCAAAATCTGCCTTGTCAGAAGCGATTCATGGTAGTGGTTAGTGAGGCCGACGTCGAGTTCTATCAGCGCAATGGCGCTGTGGTGATTCGTAATCTGCTCAACGCCGAAGAAGTCGAAAAACTGGCCACGGCGATCGATTGGAACATCGAGAATCCCAGCCCCCTCGGCCAGACCGCCAGCCGCAATTCAGACCCTGGCCGTTTCTTCGAGGATTTCTGCAATTGGCAACGCATCTCAGCCTACCGCGAAATCATCTTCGAATCAGCACTTCCAGAGGTCGCATCCAAGCTGATGAGAAGCGCAGTAGTAAGGCTCTACCACGACCACATGTTGACCAAAGAACCGGCGACAAAACAGCCGACTCCGTGGCATCAAGACCTTCCGTACTACAATATCGAAGGCTCGCAGAACATCAGTTTCTGGATTCCCGTCGACCCGGTCTCTCGGCCCGCAACACTCGAGTTCGTCGCTCGCTCGAACGATGGTACTTGGTACATGCCCAAGACCTTCCTGACCGACCAATCCAAGTGGTTTCCAGAGGGTAGTCTAGCTGAAGTTCCCGATATCGACGGCGAGTCTGATTCACACGAGATCCTCGGTTGGGAATTGAATCAAGGCGACGCCGTCGCATTCCATATGTTGACGCTGCACGGCGCACGCGGCTCAACAAATCGGCGCCGAGCATTCTCAGTCAGGGTGATGGGCGAGGACATTCGTCACGCCCCACGAACTTGGCGCACTTCCCCCGAGTTCGAGGGGTTAGCAGAGGAGTTAGCAGCGGGGGCAGAGATGAACCATCCGCTGTTTCCAATCATCCATCCGCGCTGAGAATCTATCGGACACCGATTCCGCGAAATCATTAACAGGACTTCATTCGACCCATCCAATGATGAGAAGCAACATCCTCGTTCTGGTTCTGGCTGCAATTCTACTGTCTGGCGTCATACCTGCCCAAGCCGAGCATGAGTGGGAACACCGCTACGTCATCGAAGGCAAGGTTCTCTCGCCCGATGGTGAGGTCATGCGCTGGATGACTGTCGAGATAGATTGTTCAGAAGATGCGACCGATTCTTCACTTTGTGGTAATAACAAAGAGCGTGACGACAGCACTGGATTCTCAGGCAATTACGAGTTGATTCTGCATATCCACTCCGGCGACCACGGAATGAAGATTGTACTCGATGTCGACGGACAAAAATTCGAGCACATCATCGACCTGCAAGGCGCGGATGGACAACCGGAGGAGGCGGACAGATACGTCACTGACGACCTGCAATTGGACAGCGACCCTGGCTTCTTTCACACTCTCGCCGCCTCGTTTCTTCTCGTCGCACTGATCGTCGGCAGTATCGCGGGCCTCGTCGTCAAGATGCGAGGCCCGAAGTCGAGCACCGAATCACGCTCAACAAAGTCGCGCTCGAGCAGCGGTGATTTCATCGATTGTCCACATTGTTCAGCGCGCTTGAAACCACGAAATGCCGAAGCGCACATGTTGAAAATTCACCACGTCAGGGGTTACGAAATCCCAGAGGAAGATGCCTGATTCGGCCGCTGGCTCGGCTCTCATCAATCATTGATTGACCAGAGCGAAGCATAAAGCACAGCGAAGAGGATGATTGTGACCGTCAGATTGGTCAAAGCTCCGACCAAGACCGCGATGCCGATTACAGCCAACTGCTCTGCTGAGAAGCCGCTTTGCAGTCGCTCGAAATAACCGAGTGATTCCCGACCTTCGAAGCGCTCGGGATACACTTTGCGACTGACTTCGGCCACTAAAAGAACGCCTGCCAGCAGAGCCCCCATGACGCCACCGAGCAGGTTCACGTGCAATGGTTGAGTCACTCCCTCAGGCTCAAGAGCCATGACTTCGAAGTTGCCGCTTTGATTGATGATGCCACCGTCACTCATACTCACTTTCCATAGCGTCAGGTGAGTTCCTTCGATCTGTGCGAGGTCGAGGGCGAAGGTGCATTCCTCGCGCGTGAGCGCACGCGTTTCAGACTCGCCTCCGTCCTCCCAAGCCATGTCGTGATTGTCGACTGGTCCCTTGGTTTCAAGTGTCACCGCGTCGATGTCAGAGCAGTTCCACGGGGTATTGAATTTTGCCTCAAGTTGCGAAGATTCTTCGGTCGGAACCTGTGATTCCTCCCGCACCAATAACCAATTCTCAATCGAAAAAGTCGCCGGCGAATCCATCTCATTGCCCCATTGCACCCTGGCCGAGCCGACACCGTCCAGCATCGCGCTGGCGTGCAGTTCGAACTGCTGTCCCGCCGAGGCATTGAACTCGATATTCGGCGCGAACCATGGCACGGCGGTCCAGATCAGCGGTTCGATCATCGACACCACATCGGAGGTGTGCGAGTCGATGACCTCACCATCAATCGACACCGTAATAGTGAAATCGATGCCATCTCCAATGACTGGCACCAAAGGCAGCGCCCACATCACCACCATGATGTCGCCTGAAACAATCGAAAGATCGTTCTCAAGCGGCGCGCTCAGCCAGACACCGAGATCGACATCGACACCGCCGACGATGTCGCGTGAACCCTGGCTGGCCTCAGCCGGAGTCTCGCGAATCAAGTCAAAGTCTCCACCCGAACCCGACAGTGCGAGAATCATCCCTGCAGCGACCGGAGGCTCGTCGTGAGCAGCCACATTCGGCACCGCGCTGAGCATCAACGCGAACGTGATACAGACAATCGCCACGCGCGCCATGAATCAGAACACGCGATGCCCCACATTAAACACATAACCGGCCCTGTGAGCATGCCACAGGCCGTTTTGAGGAAGAATCAATAGTCAACAGCCGAGTATGTGACCAACATGGGCAACACGTATCGGTCCCTCAGTAATCGACCACCGAGTGACCGCCAGCTCATGAATCGACCACCGAACAATCTGTCAACAGGTCGACTACTCATCGCAACCACACTGACCTCGCTCCTCTCATCATCGGTCGCGGCTCACGGCGAAGAAGCCGGCGAATCATCTTGGAGAGCACTTCTAGGGGGTTTCGACATGATGATTCTTGCAAATAGCCTGCACAGCCTCGGCTCGATGTTGCTTTTATCGGGCATTCTGATTCTCTATTACCACGTCAAACGACATCTCGATGAGAGCCCGGAAACAGAAATCTCGTTCTCCTCAGGCCTCAGTCTGATGGGAAAGCGCCTGACCATCGTCGGCCTAGTCTTCAACCTCACCGGAGGCCTGATGAGACTCTACCAACCGGGACACCCCTTGCTCCTCGAATTCTTCGCAAATCGCTGGACCTCGGTGATGCTAATCAAGCACATGATGATTATCGTCATGGTCTATCTCTGCTACCTCACCTTCCGTGAAGACAGCGAAGACGAACTCCGAATACGCGCACTGCGGACTTCCGTGGTCCTCGTCATCACCATCGGCTTGCTCGGAGTCGTAGCATCAGTTGTTGGCCCTGGTGCCTGACGAATCCACGCCATGCGTGGATTCTGCAGTCTCTGGGAAAACCATCACACGCTGGGCGCCCGCCGACCTCCATAAGTCGAGATATAACCATCCTTGAGACTGAGGACTTATTCTCACATGAAGCGGCCCTCGGCCTGCGGCATCAGACACCGTGTGGCAGCCAGATGTTCTTCACCTGAATCGCCGCTCTGAGCAATTCCTCGTCGGCCGCGCTTGTGTCCGCGTTCCAGACTCTCTTCATGTTTCCAGCACTGGCCACCTCCACCTCGGCGATGTCGCCCGCAGCGGACCAGATGGCGTCGACACCGTCGTGTTCCGCAAGGGTACTGACAATCTCTTGGCGCAACCCGGTGACGAAGTTCAGTACGCCGCCGGGAAGGTCAGAGGTTTCCAGCACTTGGTAGATGCCAGCGGCCGCCAGCGGGTGTGCTTCTGAGGGAATCGCCACCACGGTGTTGCCCATGGCGAGCAGTGGTGCCACCAGTCGGGTGAATCCATGCAGTGGTCGTGAATCGGGGCAGATCACTCCGACGACACCGATCGCCTCGTTGAGTGCCAGAACCAGTCCGTGCATGGTAGTCTCGTGCACACGTCCGTCGAACTTGTCCGCCCACGCCGCCCAGCGGAACCACTCGGCGACGGAGTCGGCAACTTCGGTAGCCGCATCATCATCGGAGCAGCCGGTGCTCGCTGAGATTATGCTCGCGAATTCCTCGGTGCGCTGTTCGAGGTTCTCGGCGATGTAGTAGAGCACCTGTGCGCGTGAATGAGCACTCATTTCTGCCCAGGCGGTCGCCTTGATGGCTGCCGCCACCGCGTCTCGGATGTCCTTGCGATTACCCCGGCCGACCTGTCCACCAGGCACATCGAGTGAGTAGCCACCATCTGGCCGCTTCTGCTTGCCGCCGATGTACATCTTGGCTGTCCGATCGATATCTCCTGAGCCGTCACCGCCTGCTGGCGCGGGAGCGTCTACCCCTGCGGTAGCGACAGCTGCGGGAGACTCGTGATCACCTGTGGGTCGTATGTAGGCGTGCATCCCCTCGCGGCCGCCCTCGCGACCGAAGCCTGACTCACGATAGCCACCGAAGCCGGAGTTGGCGTCGAATTGATTGGTGCAGTTCACCCAGATAGTGCCAGCGCGGATTGCCCGTGCAACCTCGAGCGCCGTGTCGATGTCCTGACTCCAGACGCTGCCGGCCAGTCCATAGCGCGTATTGTTTGCGAGCGCGATCGCCTCTTCGTGGGAGCGGAAGGTGAGCGAGACCAGCACCGGGCCGAAGATCTCCTCCTGGACGATCGTGGAAGCGGGTGAGACGTCTGTGAACAGTGTGGGTGGGAAGAACCAGCCTCCCTTGGGGAGTTCGGTGTCCGGTTGCCACATCGTGGCCCCTTCGTCGCAGCCGAGCTGGCAGAGTTCAGAGATGGTTTTGAGTTGGACTTCATCTACTATCGCACCCATGTCGACTGCCTTGTCCATCGGGTTACCCACCCGAAGCTTCCCCATGCGTGCACGCAGTTTCTCATGGAACTCCTCTGCTACAGACTCCTGCACCAACAACCTCGAGCCGGCACAGCAGACCTGACCCTGATTGAACCATATGGCGTTCACGAGCCCTTCGACCGCCGAGTCTATGTCGGCGTCCTCGAAGACGATGAACGGGCTCTTGCCTCCGAGTTCCAGGGTCAGGGCCTTTCCGCTGCCCGCGGTTGCCTTGCGTATTATGCGGCCGACTTCTGTCGAGCCGGTGAAAGCGACTTTGTCGATGTCCTCATGCTCTGTGATAAGCGCGCCTGTGCGTCCGTCGCCGGTGACGATGTTAACGACACCCGAAGGGAGTCCCACCGATTCGCAGATGGCGGCGAAGGCGAGTGCGGAGATTGAGGTGAACTCGGCCGGTTTGAGCACGACGGTGTTTCCGGCGGCGATGGCGGGAGCAATCTTCCATGCGAGCATCAGCAGCGGGAAGTTCCACGGAATCACCTGACCACAGACTCCGACCGGGCCGTAGCCGGGGAATGTCTCATCGAACAGCTGTGCCCAGCCGGCGTGGTGGTAGAAGTGGCGGGCGACCAGCGGGATGTCCACATCGCGGGTCTCGCGGATCGGCTTGCCGTTGTCGAGAGTCTCCAGCACGGCGAGGAGTCGGTGGTGCTTCTGCACCTGTCTGGCGATGGCGTAGAGATAGCGGGCGCGCACGTGTCCTGGTGTTGAGGACCACTCGGGCAGTGCGGCTCGGGCTGCTGCCACTGCCGCATTCACCTCTTCTTCGCCGGCCTGTGAGATAGTGCCGAGCAGCTGGTTGTCAGCCGGGTTGCGCGTCTCGAATTTCTCGCCGCTGGCGGCGTGCCTCCAGCCGCCGTCGATGTACATGCCAAAATCGGGGCCGTGCTCGTCCAGCCATTCACGGGCGAAGGCGTCCGATTCGGGTGCAGGACCCCATTCGAGGGAATCGAGGATCTCCTTGACGCTCATTCGTTCACCTCATGCCATCGGATGTCTGTTGGCCGCTGAATAGTGGCCTGAGAGATGGAATTCGAGTTGCCGCTCGATGTCTGCGAGCAGCGAGGAGGCACCGATGCGGAAAAGGTCGGGCTGCATCCACTCGTCACCCAGTTCCTCTTTCATCAGCGCCAGCCAGACAACCGCCTCTTTGGCGGTGCTGATGCCCCCAGCCGGCTTGAACCCGACCTTCTGTCCGGTGCGCTGGTGGTAATCTCGGATGGCGCGCACCATCGCAAGTCCAACGGGAAGGGTTGCGTTCACGCTCTCCTTGCCGGTGCTCGTTTTGATGAAATCCGCGCCCGCGAGCATGCACACGTGGCTCGCTTGGGCCACCTGCTTGAGGCTGGCCAACTCTCCGGTTGCAAGAATCGTCTTCAGGTGGGCGTCACCACAGGAGGTCCGGAAATCACGCACCTCGTCGTATAGTGCCTGCCAATCACCGCGCAGCACGGTCTCTCGACTCACCACGATGTCGATTTCGCTGGCTCCGGCCGCCACCGATGCCTCGATCTGCTCGAGTTTGAACTCGTGCGGGATGTGCCCCGCCGGGAAGCCGGTAGATACGGCACAGGTTCCGACTGGACTGCCCTCTAGAGCGGCGGCCACGGCGGGCACCATGTTGTGGTAGACGCAGACGCTGGCACAGTGAATCGTGTCGACATCGAGGTCGAGTGCACTCAACAGGTCGCCTCTGACAGGTCGGATCGCCTTCTGCGCGAGGCGAACGACCCGTCCGCGTGTATCGTCGCCGGCGAGCGTGGTCAGGTCGATGCAGCGCAGCGCTTGCAGCATCCAGGCGACCTGCCAGTCCTGCTTCACCGCACGCCGCTTGGGCAGAGTCGCTGCTCGACGCTCTAGAGCGGAGCGGTTGATATGAATCGAGTCGAGCAGGTCGAGGTCTAACTCTCCCCCGGAGTTCCTTGTCGAGACATACATTGCGCCCACCTACTCATCAACACCGCTCAGTACGGTCCATTAGAATCAATCGGATTAGGAAAATTCGGCTTTTCTTCACTCTGGACGACTCTTGAGGAGGTCGGTGACAACGCTCGGGTCAGCCAAAGTGCTTGTATCGCCGAGGTCGCTGACGTCACCAGCGGCTATTTTCCTGAGGATGCGTCGCATGATCTTCCCTGACCTAGTTTTCGGGAGTACCTGTGTGAAGTGGATGGCGTCCGGCGTGGCTATTGGTCCGATAATCGTTCGCACTCCCATTCTGAGTTCTTGTCTGAGTTCATCCGAGGCCTTGATTCCCTGCTCGAGGGTGACATAGCAGTAGATGCCCTGTCCCTTGATCTCGTGCGGGAAGCCGACCACCGCCGCCTCGCACACCGACTTGTGCGCCACGAGTGCCGACTCGACTTCGGCGGTTCCCATACGGTGTCCTGAGATGTTGATCACGTCGTCGATGCGGCCCATTATCCAGAAGCAGCCGTCTTCGTCCTTGCGAGCCCCGTCGCCGGTGAAGTAGCGCCCTGGTTGTTGGGTGAAGTAGACCTCGCGAAACCGCTCGTGGTCGCCGTAGAGCGTGCGCATCATGCCAGGCCACGCCTGCTCGATGATCAGGTAGCCTCCCTCGTTCACTTCGCACTCGGTCCCGTCCGCTTTCACCACTCGCGGCAGCACACCGAAGAACGGCCGCGTCACTGAACCAGGCTTCGTGGTCGTCATTCCGGGAAGTGGAGTGATCATTATGCCGCCCGTCTCCGTCTGCCACCAAGTGTCGACGATAGGGCGAGTCTCGCCTCCCACGTGCTTGTGATACCACATCCACGCCTCTGGGTTGATCGGCTCGCCGACCGTCCCGAGCACTCTCATCGAGTCCCGCTTGTAGCGATGAACCGGCTCAGTGCCATGCACCATGAGGGCCCGGATTGCGGTGGGAGCGGTGTAGAAGGTGGTAGGACGGTGCTTGTCGCAGATGTCCCAGAACCTCCCAGCGTCAGGGTAGGTCGGAATTCCCTCGAACATCAGTGTGTGAACCCCCAGAGCGAGCGGGCCGTAGATGATGTAGGTGTGACCGGTAACCCATCCTATGTCTGCCGTGCAGAAGTGCAGGTCGCGCTCAGGCCTCAGGTCGAAGACGTATTTGCAGGTCGTAGCCGCATACACCATGTAACCCGCCTGAGTGTGCAGGACCCCCTTTGGCTTGCCAGTCGAGCCAGACGTGTAGAGGATGAAGAGTGGATCCTCAGCTTCCATGATCTCCGGCTCACAAGTGGTTCCTTGGGCTGCCATTCCTTCTTCCATATCGACATCCCTTCCCGCGACCCAGCCCGGGCTGCCTTCGCCGATTCCATCGCCTGCTCTGTGGTTGACTATCACGCAGCGGACGTTGACGCCCTGCTCAGCGGCGAGTTCGATGGCAGCGTCGCCCGTCGACTTGAGCGGGACCAGCTTGCCGCCGCGGATGCCGGCGTCTGTGGTTACGAGCACGTCTGAGGTGCAGTCGACGATGCGCTGGGCGAGTGAGTCTGCAGAGAAGCCGCCGAACACGACTGAATGTATGGCGCCGATGCGTGCGCAGGCCAACAGCGTGAAGGCGAGTTCGGGAATCATCGGCATGTAGACTGTGACACGATCTCCCTTGGTGACGCCATTCACGCGCAGGAGGTTTCCTAGCCGACACACCTGCTCCAGCACTTCACTGAAGCTGTAGGTGCTCATTTCACCGTCGTCCGCCTCGAACGAGATGGCTGGATCGCCAGCGCGACCAGCAGCGATGTGCCTGTCAAGGCAGTTCACACTGACGTTCAGTTGGGCACCCTCGAACCACTTGATCTGCGCATCCACGAAATCCCAAGAGGCGACCTCGTCCCACTTGCGATACCACTCGAAATCTTCGGCGATCTCACCCCAGAAGCCGGCGGGGTCGGCGATGCTGCGCCGCCACATCGATTGATATTCATCGAGGTCGGTGATGTGCGCCTCGCTGGCGATTGGCTCGGGGGGTGGGAAACGACGCTGTTCATCCAACATGCTCTCGATGCTGTCCAACTCGGTCATCGCGTCGCGAACCATTCCACGCGGTTATCAATCTCTCCTTGATAGAAAATCCGAATGGAAGCGGCTACCTGCGCCGCATTCTCAGGAATGCCGCTCCGCAAAGCCGCGCATGAACACAACCAGCGCCTCGACAGACTCGATAGGACAGCCATTGTACATGCTTGCCCGAATACCACCGACCGAGCGATGACCTTTCAGACCACCAAGACCAGCCGCCGTCGCTTCCGCCAAAAACACCGATTCGAGAGTTTCATCAGCACATCTCCAAGTGACGTTCATCACCGAGCGAGAGCCAACCTCAGCATGTGGAACCCAGAAATCAGTCCGGTCGAGCTCGCCATACAGAAGGGCCGCCTTAGCCCGATTCCGCGCAATCGATCCAGCCAGTCCGCCGTTCTCCTCAAGCCATTTGAAAACGCAGTCGAGAACGAATATTCCGAAGGTGTTTGGAGTGTTGAATAACGACCCCTTCGAAGCATGAACTGTATAATCGAGCATGGTTGGATTTCCGCAACCGGTATGACCGCCCGAAGTAGAGTTTGTTTGCGCCCGAGCCAGCGCCCAAGGTGAGAGAATGACCACCGTCACCCCCGAAGGTCCGAGGTTCTTCTGAGCCCCCGCGTAGATCAGATCGTGAGCCGCGACATCGAGCGGAACCCCGGCGATATCCGAGGACGCATCGAGCACCCGTGGCTTGCCCCCCGAGTATGGAAGATGGTGGAATTGAGTACCCATCAGTGTGTTATTCGATGTGTAATGCAAGTAGACTGCGTTCTCGCGAATCGTGTAATCACCGTCGTTTGGAACCGACTTGAATCCATTTGCAGAATCGTCCCACTGCGCCGCTGCTTCGCCAATGCGATTTGCCTCCTTCAAGGCCTTCTGCGACCAACCTCCCGTAACGAGGAAATCCGCTGCCTCCCCCGGGGCTAACAGGTTTAGCGCGCTCATGTAGAATTGCAGTGAAGCGCCGCCTTGAAGAAATAGAATCGTATAATCTTCTGGAACCGACAGCACCCTTCTGATGCGTGCCATGGCGCTGTCGACAACCGCTTGGAAAGTCGGGCTTCGGTGGCTGATCTCGCAGAGTCCGAAGCCGCTGCCGTGTAAGTTGGGTAATGCTGCTTGAACTTCTTCGACGACCGATAATGGCAGAACTGCTGGACCGGCGCCGAAGTTGTGAATCCTTGAGTTGGCCACGCCCTTTGGGCGTGTGCTGGGGTCTTTCATCGCTTCGACTGATAAGGGTTGGATTGAAGCCGGATGGTTCAGCCGGCAGGTCGTGCTTCGCATCGGTCTCGTCATGTTGCAGGGCGCTCGCCATGTTCACATTGCGGCGCTCACCTCGGCGGCTGCCGATGCTGACATCGAAATCGAAATTCACGAGTTGCGCAAGGCTTCGGACCTGATACAGGCTGAACCTGATGCACTCGTCTTCCCCGGTGGTGAATCCACCACGATGCGGCTGACTGGCAACGATCCCGCATCGGGTCTGTTGCCCGCGGTGTTTTCGTGGCTTCGCGCCGATGCCACCCGTCCGGTCCTCGGGACCTGCGCGGGTGCAATTCTGCTGTGTGATCCTCGTGACGGCGGCGAGCCGTTAGTCGCCGCCGAAATCGACCGAAACGCCTTCGGCCGTCAGGTCGATTCATTCCAGAGCGCGCTCAAATCAAGCCTGCTCGCCCGCGACTTTCCAGGCGTATTCATCCGCGCGCCGCGATTCACAAATGTGGGCGATTCGTCAGAGGTCGTAGCCACCCTTGGTGAAGAGGTTGTAGGGGTGCGTTTTGGTAATCGTCTGGCTCTTACTTTCCATCCCGAATTATCAAATGATCATGGCTTCCATCAATGGTTATTAGAGACTGTAAAAAAGGTGGCTGCATGACATTTCAACTGCGTTTACCGAACATTCCTGAGTTGCCCGAGGCGGCGGATGCGAGCGATACCGAGGGCTGTATCCAATGCCAGATGGGGAGCAAGTTGGTGCTGTTCATCACCGGCCACTGCCACTGGATGTGCGACTACTGTCCACTCTCCGAAAACCGCCGCGAAATCGACTTCATGTACGCTAACGAACGCCGTGTCGAAATCGGCGATTGGGGGGCTGTGATCGAAGAGGCTCGAGCCATGAATGCGACCGGTGCTGGGATTACTGGTGGCGACCCTGTCATGGCTCGCGAGAGGGTTCTGGAAGGTTGTCGAATTCTCAAAACTGAGTTTGGGGATGGCTTCCACCTGCACATGTACACGAGTATTCCGTTCAAGGCTGAATGGGCTGCTGAGTTCGCTGAGGCTGGGTTGGACGAGATTCGCTTCCATTTCTTGGATTTGAAGGCTGAGAAATACCGCGAGACCATTGCGGCTTGCACCGCTGCTGGGATGTTGACCGGGGTTGAGATTCCGACCGAGCCCGACAAGGCCGATGAGTTGTTCGAATTGCTTGAGACTCTGCGAGGGATGGATGTGCAATTTTTGAATCTCAATGAGTTGGAGATCACCGTTGGCAATCACGACAACATGGTGGTGCGCGGCTTCAACCTCTCCGACGAGATCACTGCGGGGGCCGCTGGTTCGGCTGAGTTATCGGTTCGCATGCGCGACCGTGTGATTGCTGCTCAGATCGGTGCGCCTGACCCTGAGGATGGGGAGGTTCGCGAGGCCTATCCGTATCATCTGAAATTCTGCACATCGACCTACAAGGATAGTGGGCAGCTTCGCCGCCGCTTCCTTCGCCGTGGTGAGAATACGATTTCTCCGCATGAGATTCTGACAGAGGATGGCACGCTGGTCTTCGGTTCGATAGACTGTGATTCTGATGACGCCACGGACTGGATCGAGGAGATTCACGAACAGACGGGGTTGCCGCGCCGATTCATGTATTTCGACGAGGACAACGGACGCATCGAGTTGCCTCTGGTGATGGCCGAGGAATTGGCTGGAGAGATCGATGCGCCAATCGCTCTGGTCGAGGTCCACCCGACTCACGAGCGATTGGAGATGACTGTCGTCTACCTCGACGGCGCCGACCGCGATGAATGAATCATCCTTCGGTGTTCATTCCGCGATGTTTATCGGTATATACTTCGTAAAACAATTATTCAAGCATATTTGTTGGAACTGATCCATACATATTTTCCCCAGAATCGCCCTCTTGAACGAAGAGGTAAATTAAGTAAATCACTCCAACAAGGGGGATTAAACCAATGAAGAACCACCAACCCGATTTCCCAACATCATGAAGTCTTCGAACAACCAGAGTAATCGATGCTGGAACAAGTAGAATGGGTAATAGTGCTAAAACTGCGACTGCCTGTGTTGCTACAATTGTGCATACCATTTGGAAGATAATGCCACCCAGGACAAACCACCAATATTCGGAACGCGTAGCGCGACCCTCCAATTTTAAAGACTTCGAAACTCCACTTTTCATGGCATCCATGAATGGCATCTTATTGGCGGGTCTTCAGGTATGGCTTCCTTCCATCATCCCTCTACCGTTCACGGAATCTACCATAAAGTTTGAGCCGTCATCGGATTCATTCAATCAAAGAATGAATGAATTCAATAGTCTCGCAGTCGAGTTCATGTACCCTCGCAGCAAGTAGTTGGGTATGCCCGTGCGGACCTTTGATGCAGCCGGCACAGGCATCGACCCATATCGAAGGCTTTCGGCTTCGCAGACCAATCTCTGGACCTCGTGTCCGCGGAAGTGGTTCTACGCCTATCGGCATGGTCTGAAGGGTCCGATGCCACCTGTGATTATCCGTGGAAATGCCGCTGAGGCATGCCTTTCGCGCATAATGCAGGAATCGCCAGTCCTCATCGCTCCAGACTCCACCACACTCCTCACCTCTCCGCTCACCATGGACAAGGATCCCGACTACGACGACACCACGAATTGGCTCGCCCAGCGGCTCGATGCGCGGCCCGAAGGTGATTGGCCGGATTCGCGCGAGGCGCTTGAGACGTGGGCGCTCGCGCGCCTCGACTTCCACTTCGATGCTTGTTGGGAGGCTGCGGTTCACAATTGGAAGATCACCAAGAACCGTAGCGGCAGCATCGAGGATGCTGACGAGGACGAATGTCGAGTTATGATCGCCGCCGGAATACGCATGCACCTCGATGAGGTTGAGGGTTGCTTGGAAGCGAATGGCGGGCCGATGCTGGAGGCATGGAGAGCAGGCGAGGCTCGGCCCGATTCACCAGCTCCTGATGGCTTCCCTCTCATCTGGAACACTCCACATAAGGCGGCGAGAAGTTCCGGCGAAGTGACTTGGTGCGAGGCTTGGGAATTGGCGCGACCGTGGTTCGTTGACCCCGATGCTGGGCAGTTCAAGCAAGCGACGTGCCACCCCGACGGATGGTTCCAGGGCGAGTACGATATGATCTATCGATGGAATGGGAATATACGCATCATAGACATCAAAGCGAGCATCGGAAAAGGCGACCGTTCAGGCGACTATATCGAACAACTGCGCCTCTATGCTTGGCTCTGGTGGGAGACTCACGACCACACTGAGGATGTCGAAGGACTCGAAGTCTGGTACCTCGGAACAGGCACTGTGAAAGTGATCCGAAAACCGACTGAAAGTGAATTGAAAGACTACGAGAAAGAGCTCAAAGAGTTGTATCAGAAATTGCGTGCGGGCGATCCGAGCGAGGCGGATTGCCCGACAAAACCCGCCCCTCTGCGGATCTTCGAGGAGGGCGGCAAAGCAGCAGACCCTCCTACCGACCCCGACCCGAATGCGAGGTGCATCAGATGCGATTATCGCGGCTTGTGTGAGAATGTCGAGCATGACCTCGACCTGCCTCTCGAGCGCCGAATCGAGCGCTTCGGACACGCATGGCCGATCACACCGTTCGCCGAGATCGTCTCACGGGTTGACGCAGTGGGGAATGTCGGTCTTCTGCGCGGACCCGAATTCGATGAGAAGGGTATCATCACATTCAGGTTCGACCTCAAAGAGGGCTACGACAAGGCGGTCGTCAAACCCAATTATGGCAAGAATCCAACGAATATCTCTCGGGCTATCGCCAATGGGGTGAGAGTCCGTGTCAAGAATGCGATTCCAGGAATCTGGCGGGGCAATATCGAGCTGCTGCTCGATGAGGAATCAGAAGTCGTCATCACTGACGATGAGGATGAAGCCCCGATCGTCGAAATCGTCACTCAAGTCAATGTCGTCGGCCGCGTCTGGTCGATAGACGCGATTCCGAATGGTGTCGATGTCAAGCGATGGGCAGTGACGCTTCTCGACCAGAGCGGCGTTTGCAGTGTAGTCGCCTTCAGAGGCAGTATTCCAATCACCGCAGCCTCTGTCGAGCGTGGCGATGAGGTTGCGATTCTGAACGGCACGATCGGTGAGTTTGGGGGCAGGGCTCAAGTGAAGTTGTCGCCCTCTTCGAAGGTTGTTCATCTCAGGGCGAATGATGAGTTGCCGGCTTTCTGAATGAGAGTTGGTATTTCAGTAGCGCGAAATCACAGATTTCGCTTGTCTGAGAGCCTTCATTCGGATTTAATTCGACTTCAGAATGAAGCGCCCTCAACCGTCGGCGCAAGCGGCCGTGATGCTCCATTTTGTCCATTTTGCGCCTGGTTCAAATCGATTTTATGGCGCCGAGAGAGGGATTTGAACCCCCGAGTCCAAGGGACAGTGGATTTCGAATCCACCGCAATACCGGGCTATGCGATCTCGGCAGCGTGCCCGCCACCTGCGATTCGGTCATAAGTCTGACTCGCCACCCACCGAGCATGCGAATCGAGGTCGAGCATGGCGACGAGGTCCTAGTTGTCGAGAGTGAGGAGTCGATCACGATCTCAGAAGTCCTCGAGCGCTTGTCGATTGCTCCATCGACCGTGCTCGCGGTTCTGGGTCAAACAATCGTCCCGCACACATCGGTCATCAGCGAAGACATCCGCCTCGAACTCGTCGTCGTCTCAAGTGGCGGATGAGTCTCCCCACGCTATGAGCATCGAGTCGAATCAGACGTAGAAGTCATCAGACTCGGCGCCTAATCCGAGATGCTCCTCGAGACTGCCCGAGACCTCGATGCTCGCGAGCAATTTGCGAGCCGTCTCCTCAGTGGTATCGATGTCGAGGTCGAGGGGCATGGCGAAGGCTTCCTCGATCCATCTCGCCAAACGGTCGGCCGCTTGAACATCGGCGCTGGCACCAACAGTCTCAGCGACCAGCGCCACGGTCGGTACATCGTGAATCGGCGAGAGGCTGACGAGCAGCCCAGCAACACCGATCATCCCAGCCTCGGGCTGCTCGCGTGATACAGGAATGTCATTCGCTTCCAGATTCGCCCGCACCGCCGCATCAGCACAGATGACGTGGACATCCTTGTCCTCGACATCTGCAGCCAGACCAGCCAGCACCAGTAATTGTGGAGTCGAGCCGGCCTTGGCAACGCCTAAAATCGCTTCAGCGACCTCGTGTTGGCCGGCGGCGGTCATCGGTTGAAAATCGCCGCCGATAGTCACCACATAACGCCCATCGGGTAGCATCACACGGTGAACCATCATCGAGGGAGGAACCAGCAGACCATTGTCATCGAGTGTCGAATGTGGAGGCATTTCTGGGTGCAGGATTCTCGCGATGAGTGTCGAAGGGTGCTTCTCAACAAGCGCATCGACAACCAGTTTTCCGACATTTCCGACGCCGGGCACAGCCTCCAAGAGAGCCGCGTGTTGGGGAAGTCCGTCGTCGATCAACCAATGCATCTGAGTCCGATTCACTCTTCCTCATCCCCCTTGCGAGGAGTCGGGAGTTTCTGGATCCACTCGTCGCTTCCAGCGTTTTCGCGCTGTCTTCGCCGCGCTCCTTGAGCATCTTGCGGCGAGAATTTCAGAGGTGCGACAGTAATCATTTTTCCACCGCAATCCTTGCATTCCTCGCCTAGGCCATATTCGCCGCAGGCCGTACATTTCTGAAGTCTCGTCCGAGCCATCCCAATCCTCGTTCTGCAAAGCCCCTTCCAGAGGTCTTTGAAGTTGTAGCATGCTTGATGCTGCTTCACATCCGTTCGATGTCGATTGAACCATCTACCGCCGCTATCGCTTCGCTCGCTGCGACCTGAGCGTTCTTCCACAACGATTCGGCCACCTCGTAATCAGGCGCCTTGATGTCGATGCGGTAATGTGGGGCGCCGTCGTAATGGCAAGTCAGTGTTGCTTCTTCGATGCCCTCTGCGCAGGCTTCTGCTGCGAGGAGGGCATCGCGGATTGCGTTGACACCGCTCGGTCCCCAGACTTCGATGTCGAATTGGCCGCGAATCTCGACGAATGGTGGGACGATGTTCTCAATGGCCAATTCGGTGACAACGGCCATCCAGTCGCCGCTGAAGCCGTTGTCGGAAAGAGCAGTTTCAGAGATGGCGCACTCTTCCAAAGCGCCGTAGAGACCGCCGAAGATCTCCATCATCTCGTCTGAGATATCGGCGGTCTTCGCTTCATCCCAGCCGACGCGCTCGGCTGCGACCTTCATAATCTGCGTAGCGCGCATTTCGTTCTTCCAGGATTGCAGCGTATCCTTGCGCCGCTCGGCCGAGACGGACTTGATCGAGAGGTCGACCCGCCGTCGGTCGCGGCGCACACCGATGACTTTGGCGACGACGCGCTGACCGACCCGCAGATGGTTCCTGATACTGCGAACCCAGCCGGCGGCGACCTCGCCGATGAAGACGAATCCTTCGCGCTCGCCGTAACCATCGAGGTTCAGGTAAGCGCCGTTCTCTCGAACGCTCTTGACAGTACAAACCAGAAGTTCGCCTTCAGATGGCCACGGTTCTTCTGAATCGCCAGCCAATCGTCAGCCCCCTTCACTCGAGGACGTCTACGATTGTGCTACCTGAGAGCTGAGCCTTACCGCCTGCGGGTTTGGCCAGAGTCGCTCCGCAGATTGAGCAGGCGATGTGTGTGGACGCCCTTTCGAAGATGATCGCCTCATTGCCGCAGTCGACGCATGTGACTCGTAGAAAATTCGCTTTGCTCATGCTGACCCCTCAATCATCTCTCTATGAGCTCGAACTTCTTGGCGCGCTGCGATGCTGGCTGGTGTGCCTTGCCCGTCTCGGAGCAGCGGTAAAGGAGGTTGACGCGCTTGGTTGGCTTCTCGCCACTCGGCTTAGGTCGAGGGAAACCGCGGTAACCTGCAGTGACTCGACGGAAGCGACGCTGACCCCACTTCAACTCGCTCGCGCGTCGCTTCTTGACGCGCTCGACAGCGTGCAGAGTGTGCTTGCCAGCCGATGGACTGTAGCGCATCACTTTGCGTGGCATCTTGACCATTGCTTAGCACCTCACTGTCTTGCGACGACGCGCCCACCTATGACCCGTATATGATTGTGTCGAGCCGATTCAAGCCCCCTTTAGGGGCTAAGTCGACCGGTCTCAGCCGTCAATTCAAAGAATCAGACACCGCCAGCCCGCTTCATGCTGACGTGGGGGATGCAGGTTCTCATAGGTCTCAGTCTGGTGCTCGCTGCCTTCTCGATGGGGCGGATGGGTCCTTCCTTCAAGCGCAGTCGCTTCGGCTGGCCCTTGGGCGCGCTCGGCCTCGCTCTGATGGTCTTCCTGCCCGAACCGATGCTCGTCTTCGAACCCGGTTATGCTGAGTGCCAGAGATTGTACCACTGCCGATGGGATCTGCGAGATCAATATCTCGATGTCTTGATCGGTTCATTGTCATGGATCGTTCTCGCTCTGTTGGGCTCGCTGATGATCATCAGAGGCTCTTCGGTCTACGGCAGGAACAGGCCGCGCAGCGTCACCGCTGGATGGGCTCTGGTCATCGCGGCCTGGTTTCTGATGTCGAGGATGTGGTTCTACGAATTCATCATCTCAGAACCCTTCTTCATCCTCCTCGGACTGATTGTCCTCGCCAGCATGGCTGCGACCATCTGGATCCACGTTCAGGTGGTTCGATACACCGAGCGGAAGACACCTCGAATGCCCAAGATCGCGCCGCTGGACGAACGCGAGAGCAGGATGGTTACCGAGATGATCCGACGCAATCTCGGAGGTGAGGTGGAATGATCGAGATGCTCTCGTTCCTCATTGAGGTACCGATTAATGTGGCGACGTGCATCGGTGTAGGTATGGTGACGGTGAGTTTCTGCTTCCTGATTCATCTGCTGGCGACATTCAATGAATACCATCGGCCGATTCTACCGATTCTCGCTTCAATCATATTCCTCCTCGGACCGGTTCTGATGCTAGGGGTGGTCGCTGGTCAGGGCCAAGATACTGGCAGTATGTATCTCTTCGAACTGGATAATTTCAAGAGTCTCCTGGACAATTTCAAGAGTCTCTTATTCCTCTGGCTTGACTTCGGATTCTCGACCTTGTTCCTGTTCCTGCCTCTGCTCTTCGCAGTCGGTACCTTGCAGATGCTTAGAATCACCTTCCCGCGTTCAGCAGAGGACCCCCTACTGGCTTCTATCGACGACTGAGCGACCCCTTGGGGTCGATGACTGCGCTCACTCATGCTCGCCCCTCTCGCATCATGGGGCTCGGCATTTGCGTGCATAACGCTCATAACACGCCGGTCGGTCGCCGCGCTGTCCTAACAGGTGGTCATCATGTCAAAGGGTACTCCAAGCATGGGTAAGAGGCAGAAGTCCACCCACATCCGTTGCCGCCGCTGCGGCAAGCATTCCTACCACAAGCAGAAGCGCCAATGCGCTTCGTGCGGCTATGGTGTCACCGCCCGAAAGCGCAAGTTCCGCTGGAGCAAGCGCAATCGCTCGCTGGCTTACCCACCGAAGAAATGAACGTTGGATAGCCGGAAATGGCTAAGTCCCTCTCCTCTCAGGCAGGTATGATACCCGATGTGCGGAATCATCGGCCTTGTCGGGCATCCTGACTCCCAAGTGGGCAAGACTCTGTATGACGGACTGCTGGTTCTGCAGCATCGTGGACAGGATGCGGCGGGTATCGTCACGAGTGACTGCGACAACATCTCGCACCGCCGCGCAAATGGACTGGTCCGCGATGTCTTCCGTCTTCGCCACATCAAGAATCTGGAAGGCTCGATGGGAATCGCCCACGTTCGCTACCCCACCGCGGGCTCATCCTCCGCCGCAGAAGCCCAACCATTCTACACCAATTCGCCCTTCGGGGTCAGCCTTGCGCACAATGGCAACCTGACCAATCCAGAGGATATCATCGCCGGCTTGCTAGAGCGGGACCATCGGCGCATCAACACGAGCTCGGACAGCGAAGCGCTGCTCAACCTGCTCGCGGCCGAGATCCAGCGCTGCGTCAACGGCCGCGTCGGTGGCCTATCGGCGCTCAGCGAAGAGGACATATTCCGCTCGGTCACCGCCATTCACGATCGAGTCGAGGGTTCGTACTCGGTCGTCACCATGATCACCGGATGGGGAATCGTCGCTTTCCGGGACCCATTCGGCATCCGGCCTCTGTGCATGGGAACCTCCGAGGTCGACGGCTTCACCGAGACAATCATCGCCTCCGAATCGGTGGCGATGAAGGCTCTCGACTTCGAGTTCGAGCGCGACATCCTACCAGGGGAAGTCGTGATCGTGCGCATGGACGGGGCGACGAGCGCGAGGGTCTGCCACGATTCTCCGACTCATCGACCGTGCATCTTCGAACACGTCTATTTCGCACGGCCGGACTCCAGAATGGATGGAGTCTCAGTTCACGGGGCGCGCCTCAAGATGGGGGAGAAACTAGCCCAACGAATCGCAGTAGAGCACCCCGATCACCAAATCGACGCTGTCATCCCAGTACCCGATAGCGGGAGGATCGCCGCACTTGAGTTGGCGCGGGAATTGGGGGTTCCGTACCGCGAGGGTTTCGTCAAGAATCGCTACATCGGTCGCACGTTCATCATGCCGGAGCAAGAGATGCGGAAGGATTCCGTGCGAAAGAAATTGAATACGATTCAAGCTGAATTCGAAGGCAAGACGCTGCTCATCGTCGATGATAGCATCATTCGCGGAAACACCAGTCGAAGAATCGTTGAAATGGCTCGTGAAGCCGGCGCGAAACACGTCTACTTCGCCTCTTCCTCTCCCCCCGTCGTGCATCCGAATGTGTACGGGATCGACCTGCCCGCAAAGCATGAGTACGTGGCTCACAACAGGACTGTCGACGAGATCGCTGAAGCGATTGGCGCTGATTGGTTAATCTATCAGCATCTCGATGATCTCGTCGAGTGTTGTCTCGGTGCTGGGGGTGAACATTTGGTGAATTTCGATTGTTCTTGCTTCGATGGAAAATATGTTGCTGGCCGAATCGATGCGGATTATCTCACCGCTCTCGAGGCGAAGCGGAAGGATTCGGCCAAAGCGTGACGCGCGCGTGACGTTTTTTTCTGAGATTCCCAAAATATGCGAAATTGCATGCGTCGATAATCTGCGAAATGGCACGATTCGTTTCCGGCTCGTGCGCGCGACAGAATGAAAACGACGGTGGCTCGTTCAGGCTTCGTGCTGCCTAGTATCGAGAGCGTCTCACTCATCGAATTGGATGAGGCGCCGCTCTCGGCCTGTGCTCTGCCCGAGGCATGTTTCGCGGTCGGTACTTCCTCGGGTAGACTCCTTGTCTTCCAGAGTGAGGGTGACTTGTTGGGTGTTTCAGAATTCGGCAGTTCGGTCATCGGGCTGGTCGCTTCTGGTGATTCTGTGGTGGCTGCGACGAGCCTAGATGGTGTGACGGCTCTGCAAGGTGAAACAAAGTGGACTGTGGATGTGGCTGCTGGCTGCGAGATCATTGTCGGCTCGGGCGACGGGGTGTTGCTGGCTGACGGTGCAGGTGCTGTGTCGCACATATCCTCTGAAGGCGAGATACTGGGGCGCGAAGTCCATGGTGAGGTCACCGGACTCGCTTCGAATGCAGACGGTTCGGTGACCGCAATCGCCCTCTCGGATGGGCGATTGCTGATTATTGAGCAGAACGGAGGTACGCTGCATGATTCAGCGGCCGCCGATGATGATGTCGAGACGATTTCTCGGATGGAATTCCGTCACGATGGTGTGCTGATGGTCTGCCGCGATTCACTCGGAATGGCTCTCGATGAGCGGCCCGAGAATCGATTGGAATGTTGGCATCCACAGAATGGACTCATTCACACGACAGAACTTCCATCCCGAACGACTTCCTTGCTACCGACTGAAACCGGAGCACTGGTCGGCTGCTTCGATGGCAGCATCATTCGTCTTGAGGTTGGTTCGAAGGGCTACGAAGAGGTTGCCAGACTCGATTACTCGACGAGCAGTATCATTCCGTGGGAAGATGACCTGCTCGTGGCATCATGGTTCAACATAATCCGAATGACCGCCGTGGGCGAGACCATCTGGTCATTCGAACACACCGGACTCGTCACTCACTTGCTCGACCTCGACAATGGCACGATAGCCGCCTTGGGCGAAGCACCCGCGGGCCAATCTCCCGCACCGATTGTCATCCTCGACCCTGACTCAGAACCGAGACTTCCAGAAGACGAGAATTTCGATTATGAAGAACTTAGACCAGCTGGCGATACCCATGCCGGCGGCCTCTCGGAAGAAGAACTCGAGGCCGCCGACGCACCACCAGAAATGGCTGCCGACACAGCAGAACTGATGGGGGCGCTGGACGAGGAGATGGAGATTCTCACAGAAGCGCCAAGTGTCGAGGCCGACTTGCTCGAAGACCTCAGCGCTTCCGCCCGCGCTATCAATCTGCCACCCATCGCCGACGCGGGCGACGAGAAAACCACCGAAGCCGACGATGACGGGACAGCAACCATTCTGCTCGACGGCAGCAGGTCGTACGACCCTGACGGCAGCATCGAATCCTGGGCTTGGCAAGATGCGAAGGGTCGAGTCATCGGACACACGCCACAACTCAATGTCCGACTCCCGAAGGGTGTGCATTCCTTCGAATTGACAGTCACTGACGACCGTGGAGCAAGTGTGACGTCAATCACCACAGTGCGAATTCTGTGAGCCGCGAGAGGTTCATTCAGTTTCAGTCGCAATCTTCACATTCAATGAAAATATTGCTTGAAGCCATCCACACGGTTCGTGCGTTATTCTCCCAAGCATCCCCATCAGACATGCCATCCAACACGATCCTCACGCCATTGGCCAGAACCATCGGGTCAACAGTGGCATTGGTTCCCCACGGGTTATCGGCGTCGGCACCGGGAAAGAGGTCCCACGCAACTTCGACCCCGTCATCGACGCCGCCAGCAAGCGTCTCGAACAGGCGATATTCGAAGGAGACCGAGCGGCGGCCGTAGTCGTCCACTTGGAAGGCGCAGGAGTGGGTCGGGCGAGTCACCGAAGTGTTCGCTGCAACTGTGAAATTGAGGCTGCAGACCTGTCCGGCGAGCGTTCCGGACTGATCATTGCCATCGTTATAGCCGAGTATCAGCGTCAACGAGCGGTCCTCGGTCGATTGCCCGTGAATGATCTCAATGAGCGAGAAAGTCAGGCCGGCATCTCCGCTGGGTTCGATGTCGAATATGTCGGCGATGCCGTCACCATCGGCGTCGGTGATTTCAGGAATATCGCCAATGATCGAATTGGCTAGCAAAAGTCCGGTGAGAATTCCGATGATGAATACTAATCCGATTGCCATTCTCACTTGCGGCGAAGCGAATAACGAGTCATCTGCCACGCTTCACCGAACACTTGTGTTCAACTTGAACGCTGTGCCGTTTTGAACAGCCCGAATATCGCATTTCAAAGAGCTGCGAACAGTGTTCAAAGAGCTGCGAGTGCAGCCTTGAGGGCTGGCACAGCCTCTTCCCAAGTCGCGACGATTCCGTAGTCCGCGACTCCGAAGATCGGCGCCTCAGGGTCCTTGTTGATGGCGACTATGTATTTGCTCGAGCGCATTCCAGCGAGATGCTGAATGGCGCCAGAGATGCCGACCGCGATATAGAGCGAGGGCGTCACCGTCTTGCCGGTCTGGCCGACCTGCATGCGGTGGGGCAGACCCCATTCATCGACGACGGCTCGGCTCGCGCCGACCGCTGCGCCAATCATATCGGCGACCTCTTCGAGGTGGGTGAAGTTCTCTTTGGATCCTAATCCTCGGCCTCCCGAGATGATGATATTTGCCTCGGCAACATCGAGTCTCTCGCTGGCCTTGGCGATGGCTTCCTTGACTGCAACACTGACATCAGCGCTCTGGTCAACCACGTTGATCGGCGCGCTGCCACCATCACCCGCAGCCTCGAATGCATTTGAGCGCAGGGTGATGACACAATCTCCTGAAATCGTCGAAGTCTCGACCGCCTTCCCCGAGTAGATCGGGCGAGTGATGGTGATTCCAGCCGCAAGAGCGGTCGCATCCTGAACGATAGCAACGCCGCGCTTGGCAGCGATTCGAGCCCCAACCTCGCGTCCGATAGGAGTTGCAGCCGCCAAGACGACACCGGCGCATTGTGGCGCCAGAGCGCTAGCCCATGCGCCGCCGTCGAAGGAACCGAAGCAGTCGCCAACCATTGAGACGACTTTCGAAACACCAGCGATTGTCGCGGCTTCTTCAGCCCCAATCCCACCTGGTACCACGACCGTTGGAGACCCGCCCAGAGCGCAGGCAGCGCCCACGAGTTGTGCGGTTGTCGAGTGGAGTGAGCCTCCTGTAGATTCTGCAATAACGGTGAATTCCATAGCAAGCCCCCCTCAAATCACGTTCGCTTCATCGCGAAGTTTGCCCACAACCGTCGAGACCGAATCGGCCCCCTCGAACTTCTGTCCTGGAGGTTTCTCGGCCGGTGGTGAGTGTGAAATGATGGTGACTGATGCAGCTCCGAGATCGACGCCGAGATCGCCCGCTGTCAGAGTCTCGATAGGCTTCTTCTTGGCCATCATGATGCCACGGACATTGGGTCGGCGCATCTCGGTTCGGCCCTTGTCGAAAGCGAAGACACAAGGTGCTGAGACTGCGACTCGCTCGCTGCCGGCCGCACTTGGCCGAAGAGCGGAGTAGCCATCGCCATCGGCGGAGACTTTCGAGACCAGCGTGACGCAGGCAGCTCCGAGGAGTTCGGCAACGCCCGGACCAGTCGAGCCAGCATTGGTGTCAGCGGCCTGCTTGCCGCAGAAGACCACCTCAGCGCCGCTGTTTGTCACAGCAGCAGCCAGAAGTGCTTGGACTTGAGTCGAGTCGAGATCACCGATGTTCTCGACCAAGACGTGAACCAGATTATCGGCACCCACCGCAGCAGCATCGCGCAGGAGCTTCTCGCAGCGTGCCGGCCCGGCGGTGATGACGACGATGTCTTCACCGCCAGAATCCTTGAGTTGCAGAGCGGACTCGAGAGCGTATTCGTCGTAAGGACTCATCGACCATTTTGAGACGGCGCTCTCGTCGACACGACCCCCACTGACCGTGATCTTCGCAGTCGTGTCGGGAACCTGTTTTAGGAGTACTGCTATCGTCATGTAACGGCCTCTTGGACAGGCCCGCGACCCGAGACTCATCTATGAAGATTCGGCAACCCACCAAAGGTGGATTCGGCAACGGTTTCGTTACTTCAAGCGTCGGCGATGGTAGCCAAAGCTTCCTTCCATTTTTCTCGAAGCGGTGCTACATCTTCTTTGATTGCCGGAGGGGTTTCTGAATTTCTGATTTCACTCGAGGCGAAGCCAGCCGCGGATGACTTCTTCTCCGAGCGGCTCGCCACCATCGGGCATTGGATTTTCATCAGTGATTCGGTAGGCGCCCCCCTCTTCGGTGAGAGACAGATAACGAGCTGAACGCTCGAGTTGCCAAGGTCGATTATCCCAGTTCTGTTCAGCGACCTTGATTCGTTTTTTCTTCACTTCGACGATGACTGCGACGTGTCCAGCGCCAAGGAAATCGCGCTCAGCCCGGTCGTAAATAAGCAGATCTCCACGCCGCGGTTTTGTCGAGCCACCATTTTCGCGAGCGACAACCCCACGAGATTCACTGTTGGGTTTTCCAGCAGACTTTGTCTCAGCCCACATGTCAGCAGCCGTCTCGACTGAGCCGAATGTGACTCCGTACTTGACGAACCAGAATCGGCGGGCAAATTCAACACACATCCACTTAACGCCGGTGTAGACTTCTCCATCATTCGTTCTCAGCGAAGCCTCCTCGCCCGAGTCGAATGTCGAGAAGGCGTTCGAGTGTGCGACGACACCGTCCGAGATGCCGATTACCTCGCCGAATCTGGCTGTGAATCGCCAATCGTCAACCGCAGCCATGGGCAGCCTTGCGGGCCTACTCACATTTCATTGTCGTGTAATCCCGATGCGAACGAAGAGTCACCCCTCAGGCCTCAACGCACCTCGCCGTCAGCGTGAAAAAACGAATCAACTCAGATTTCACGGGTGAAGGCCTGAATGCCGGTGATGTGCCGCCCGAGAATCAGGTTGTGGATGTCGTGTGTGCCCTCGTAGGTCTTGACCGATTCGAGGTTCGCCATGTGTCGCATGATGCAGTATTCGTCCAGAATCCCGTTCGCCCCATGGATGTCCCGCGCCATTCGAGCGATATCGAGAGCGATATCGACATTGTTCATCTTCGCCAGCGAGATATGCTCGGCAATCCAAGTCCCAGCATCCTTCTTCACAGCCAGATGATAAGCGAGCAGTTGTGCCTTTGTGATTTCACGCAACATCCAAGCCAACTTGTTCTGAACCAATTGGTAGGAGGCGATTGGATGAGTGAATTGAATCCGGGTTCCGGCGTAATCTCTGGCTGAATCGAAGCAGGCCTGAGCCGCTCCGACAGCCCCCCAGGCGATACCGTAACGAGCGTTGTTGAGACAGGAGAACGGACCCTTCAAGCCCTTGCCATCCGGTAGGATTCGATCTTTCGGAATCTTGCAGTCGGAGAACACCAACTCGCTCGTGACCGAGGCTTTGAGCGAGTGTTTGCCCTTCATCTCAGGCGCCGAGAATCCTTCGTCTCCCTTCTCGACGATGAAGCCACGGATGACTCCGTCGAGCTTTGCCCAGACGATAGCGACTTGAGCGATGGTGCCGTTGGTGATCCACATCTTGGCCCCGTTGAGCAGGAAGTGGTCGCCCTTGTCCTCTGCCTTGGTGATCATGTCACCGGGGTTCGAGCCGTAATCCGGCTCGGTCAATCCGAAGCAACCGACCCATTCGCCACTCGCCATCTTCGGCAGGTAGTGATTCTTCTGCTCCTCGCTGCCGAATTCCCAGATCGGGTACATCGCCAATGAACCTTGAACGCTCGCGAATGAGCGCAGACCAGAATCCCCTCGCTCCAACTCGCGGCAGATGACACCGTATGCGGTGTAGGAGAGTCCGGGGCAACCGTAGCCCTCGAGAGGTGCGCCGAGCACGCCCATCTCACCGAGGGCGACACGCCACTCATCAGGGAAGACGCCATCTGCACAGGCTTGCTCGATTTTCGGTAACACCTCCTCGTCGACGAAGTCGCGAACCATGTCGCGAACCATCCTCTCTTCTTCTGTCAGAAGGGAATCAACATCGTAGAAATCGAGTGCTTCGTACGGCATCTGTTTCAGTCCGCTCCCGCGGACTAGCCCAAATGAAGGTTCCCTGCGGATAGAGAGGCGCGCCGGACAGAGGTGTCTGGAGTCTCAGCGTCGGCGCTTTCGACGCTTCTCTTGAGCCAACTCTCGCTTCGCTTCTTCGTTACCGAAGCGCTCGGTGCTCCAATTCCGGAAGCGCGGTGAGATTGAGTAGACGATGGTCAGCAGAACCAGGCCCGTCGCCGCCGGAATGCCGAGTATTATCCAGAGGTCGAGAATTCCTCGATCTCCCTCAGCAGGAGGTGCGTATGGAACGATCCAGCCTCTGCTGGTGACCAGCCAACCGGAGTCCTCGCCCACCCCCCAAGTTCCAACGATGCGGTCGCCAGAGACATTGAGGTCGTTCACGTCGCCTTGTTCGAGCCAAGGGTAGGACGCGTTGCGGCTGATGTCGTGTTCGATCAAGCCCGCTGGCGTGGTCACGATGATGGTCCGATCGCCGGCTTGGGCTTCGATTCCGACGAAGTAAGCGTCGATGTCTGGAAATTGGTTGATGACCGGAATCGCCTTCGACAGATCGTTCGGATCCAGCTCGATCATCGCGACGATTCTATCATCGGCGACAGCGACGCAATAGCGCGTTTCTGCTGTCGGGCATTCGATTCCCGTCCATGGGTAGCCGGTGCCTCCGACCCAGGTGAAAGTGTGGTCTCGGTCGATGACTCCGATGCCTTCAATGGCAGCTGCGACGACGCACATCATGAGCGCTGGATGGCAGTCGATCGCCATGATCGGACTCTCGCCCAAACCCGCCAGCGAGTGAACCTCCGCACCTCCGTCAGCATCGGCTCGAAGCCGCCAGATCTCGCCACTGCTGGACCCGACGTAAGCCCACGATCCGCCGGTGTTCCACGCCACCGCCGTCAGGTCGGCGAACATCAGGCTGGCCTCCGCGGCGGCTTTCTCGATCGATTGGTCCTGCTTCGCATAGCGCAGCACCAGACCTCCTTCACCGACGATGAACGCGGTCTGACCCTGTGGATGGAAATCAGCGTCGAGCAATTGGTTCGAGCCAGGCCAGATCAACTCGACTTGCTGGCTCGGGTCTGCAGCGTCCAGAGCGCGCAGGTAGGACTGCGCGCCGAAGACGATGGCGGTCTCGCCATCCGCATCGACAGCGACGCCATAGAGTCCGAGATCCTCGTCGGACAGACTGATGCCCTGCCCCAGTTCGACCGCCGAGGCCGCGAAGACACTTGGTGCCATCAGCAGCAGCACGGTCAGCCCGACCAGCACCGATGGGGTAGGCCCAGTCCGCGAGGCGGGAGCGAGCGAGGAAGTGGTGCGCAAGGTTCGAGACATCGAGGAAGTGCTGCGCATGGGGGTCGCAGATTGACTATCGGTTTAGGTCTGTGGGGAAAGGGTAGTCCTTACTCAATCACTCCTCTGCGTGGATAGAAAGTGAAGCCTGATGAGAGGCAGGATTCAAGACGGGTTGCGACTCGCAGCGCCTCATGGAGAGATTCGACGTCAAGCGCGGAGTTGTCAAACAAGTGAGTGCAGAAGGGGGATTGGCAGCGCTTGCAAGTCGACATTTCGAGAATGTCGAATCCTCTGGTGACAACTCGTTCGCCGGTTCTCATAACATCCTGGTCGAAATCGACGGTCACTATGACGATAAAGGCGCACTTTTCATCAATGTCAGAAATGTGCCGCCGAATTTCGATGACCCCGAGGCGATGAAGACTGCGATGGACAGCCGTCGCCGCTGGATCGTTTTCCTCGACGATGCGACCGGCTACAATTCCAAGCAGCGCAGTGACAAGGCAAAGGAATGGGGCAAGAAGGCTTCAAAGGCGAAATCGGCCGTATCCGCAGCTCATCATTTCATCAAGATGGCTTCCGACCTGTCGGCCGATATCGAGGCTCAGGCGCAGGCGATGATCACTGAGATCGAAGAGGCGCTGGAAGCGAATGACAACACTCGCGCCTTCGGTCGCGGTGAGAAACTCAACAAACTGCTCAACCCCTGAGGCGACCGAATGGCTGCCGACGACCCGCTCGCTTCGCTCAATTCCGTGGCGCGCGCGAAGCTTGAGCGGATGTTCGCGAACGTCGATGAGGTCGTCGGTGTCGAGCATGTGGCTGCGGTCCTCGCAGGCGCTCCCAGCCACGGCGGAGACGACGTACTTCGAGCCTATATCGGCCTTGAACCGAGTGGCAAAGCCCATCTCGGCTATGTCATTCTGGCCGAGACGATTCGCAACATGCTCGCTGAGGGTGTCAACGTCCTCGTCCTCCTCGCCGACTGGCATGCTTGGGTCAACGACAAGTTCGGCAGCGACATGGCGAAGATCGGTATCGCAGGCGAATACTTGACCGAGGTATTCCGAGTTCTGCTAGACTCCCCCCAAGAGGGAGATGGCGCTGGTCAACTGCGTTTCATCAGCGCCGGCGAAGTGATGGATTCGGGTGCTTACTGGGAGCGGGTTCTGCGCTGCGCCAAGGGCATGAGTCTGGCGCGCGCCAGACGAACTTTCAGCATCATGGGTCGAGACGAAGATTCCTCAGACGACGACCTCGCCGCCTTCTTCTACCCGCCGATGCAGGCGGCGGACATCTTCGAACTCGATGTCGATATCGCATTCGGAGGCATGGATCAACGCAAGGCGCACATGTACATGCGTGAGGTCGCCGACCGCAACGGCTGGACAAAAGCGACCTGCATCCACACGCCGATGCTTTCGGGTCTGAAGGGCAAGGGAACGGGTAGGATGGACTCCTTCGATCACAAGATGTCGAAGTCAGATCCGAACAACGCGATTCTGCTCCACGACACTCCCAAGAGCATCGAGAAGAAACTCCGCAAAGCCTTCCTTGAGGTCGGTAACGATGATTCAGCAGTCTTTGAAATCGCTCGCTTCGTGGTTCTGCCAGGCGCAGGAGAATTGCGGGTTGATCCCAAGCCTGAGTTCGGCGAGCCGTCGATCTGGAGCGACATCGATTCATTCGTGGCAGCAGTGGGAGACGGCTCGATACACCCATTCGACGCAAAAATGGCGGTCGCGAGAGGCCTCGCAGAGGTGCTCGCACCGGTGGCGAGCCATTTCGAGGCGAATTCGGCTCTCCTCGACGCTGTTAATGAATTGACTGGCTCGCAGTGATGTGATTCTACTTCTGCATCGGGTGCACAAATGACGCCAAAGGAATGATAACCCACTTTCATGGCGCCGCATTACTGGAGGATGACTCATGGCAGGCGTCGGAATCGATGACATTGCAATCCACTTTCCTCGATTATACTTCGACATGAAGGATTTCGCCGAATTCCGCGGCGCGGACTATGGTAAATTGAACAAGGGATTGGGCCTCACTGCGATGGCAATCCCCGATGTGCACGAGGATACCGCGACGATGGGCGCCAATGCCTGCAGACGCTTGATCGACCGCAACGGCCTCGATCCATCGAAGATTGGTCGCCTCTATCTCGGTACGGAATCCGCCCTCGATGGCTCCAAGCCGACTGCGACTTACATCTTGGATATGCTCGAGCAGTGCTACCAAGCACGCTTCGGCAAGGATTGCTTCCGTAATTGCGACGTCGTCGACCTGACCTTCGCCTGCATCGGCGCCGTCGATGCCATGCACAATACCCTCGATTGGGTCGCGCGCGGGGGCGAAGACGAGGACCGCATCGGAATAGTCGTCTTCGCTGACAATGCGAAGTATGACCTCGGCTCCGCTGGTGAGTACACCCAAGGAGCCGGTGGAGGCGCGATTCTGATCCGCCACAATCCGCGCCTCATCGAGATCCCAGACATCTGGGGAGTCTCGACGATGCCCGTTCACGACTTCTTCAAGCCACGCCGCGAGGTCGAAATCAAGACCGTCGTCGAAAACGTCCTCGACCTCGCCGAAGAGTCCGGTGAGAAGCTGAGAAGTGGCTTGCTGGAGCGAATCCTGAAGATTCTACCCAAGTCGAGCAAGAAGGATCACATCATCTTCGAGGAGCACACGCTGAAGATCCACAAGGACACTCCAGTCTTCGATGGTGCATTCTCCAACCGCTGTTATTCGGAATCGGTTAAGACCGCTTTCATCGACTTCCGAGCCAAGGCCATTCGCGCTGGTCGCTATGACGCGGCGAAAGACGAGATCCTCACAGAACAGTGGAATCGAATCATCGTCCACCTGCCCTACGCATTCCAAGGCAAGCGCATGTTCCCCGACGTCTTCCGCCATGACCGCAGGCATCTGCCAATGTGGGATGGGGTGTTGGAGCAGATCGGTCCGGAGCCATTTCCCGAGGACTTCGAGGATACGCCGGCGGGTCTCGAGGAGTTCGAGCGAGCCAACGACAAGTATCGAAGACTGATTTCGAAGACTGATGCCTTCAAGGAATTCGTCGAGCGCCGAATCGAGAAGACTCAGCGCGCTTCGAGCCTGATCGGCAACCAGTACACCGGTTCCATCTTCCTCGCCTTGATGTCGACGATGGAATCCGACTATCTCGACGATGTCGAGATGGAAGGCAAGCACGTCGGCCTCTGCGGCTATGGCTCAGGTGCCAAGGCCAAGGTCTTCGAAGGAGTGGTTCAGCCGGAATGGCGGGAGATTGCCAGCCGCTTCCATCTCTTCGAGCGTCTCTCGGCTCGCACTCCAATCAACAAGACGGTCTATGAGGCTCTGCACCGCGGCAGCCGCAAGCGCTCGGTGGTCAAGCCGACCGGCGAGTTCGCCCTGATTGAGATCGGCGGCGAGGGCAAACTCGAGGGCCAGCGCGGCTACGCTTGGATTGAGTGACCAGTGCGCCCTGCGCGAGCGGTCGAAGCCATCGCTGAGTGATATTCTTAGAATTGACTCGGAGTTTCACAGGACGAGTCGTGAGTGAATTTACCAAACTAACGGAAGCGTTTGGTCTCAGTCAGTTTGCGGCGTTTCACGCTGATGGTAACAGGAATCAGCGACGATATCGTCGTCGATTATTCCGAAGATGAAAACCCTCGATTGCGCCGCGGGAATCCACTTTGATCTAAGGAGCGATTGCGCGGTTGATGACGATGCGCTGGACTTCTTGAGTGCCTTCGTAGATCTGTGTGATCTTCGCATCGCGGAAGAATCTCTCGACCGGGAAATCGGTCGTGTAACCATATCCGCCGAGCACCTGAACCGCCCGCTCAGCAACCCACATCGCCGTGTCGCCGGCGAACAATTTCGCCATGCTCGCTTCCATCGAATGGCGCGGTGCACCCTCCTCGTAATGACGCTGCTTGGCCCACGCCGCCCTGTAGACCATGAGACGCGCCGCCTCGGTCTGTGTCGCCATGTCGGCGAGGTAATTACCGATGCTCTGATGCTGGGCGATAGCCTTTCCGAAAGCCTGCCGCTCGTGTGCATAATTCAGAGCTGACTCGTATGCTCCTTGCGCGATACCAAGCGCTTGAGCGGCGATTCCGATACGCGAATTGTCGAGGGCATTCATCGCGATCGGGAAACCCTTCCCGGCACCATTCAGCACATTCTCGACCGGCACTTTGCAGTCTTCGAGGAGCAGCGAACAGGTGTCGGACGAGCGAATACCCAGTTTGTCTTCCTTCTTGCCGACGCTGAATCCTTCCATGCTCGAATCGACGATGAACGCCGTCGTCCCGCCGTGCCGCTTGACGCCGTAATCGGGGTGGTCTACATCCTTCGCGAAGAGCACGTAAATCTCCGCGCTCTGTCCATTCGTGACCCACATCTTCTCGCCGTTGAGCACATAATGCGTGCCGTCTTCGCTGATTTTCGCGCGGCAGCTGAGGGCTGCCGCGTCGGTGCCGGCACCTGCTTCCGAGAGCGAATAGGCGCCGATCTCACCCGCTGCAAGTCGTGTCAGATAGCGTTGTTTCTGGTCTTCGTCACCGTGTAGAGCAATGGTCTTGGAGCAGAGGCCTACGTGAACGCAGAACATCACTGAGAATGAAGGGTCGACGCGAGCGAGTTCCTCAACTATGATCGCTTCTGAGATGTCATCGACCGGATTACCTCCGAATTCCTCTGGAATCGTGACACCTTGCAAGCCATATTCGCAGAATGCAGCCCATTCATCGAGCGGCGGACGTTGTTCGCGGTCACGACTCAGGCAGGTCGGTGCGAGCACCTCTTCGGCGAAGTCGCGGACCATCTCGCGAATCATGCTCTGTTCCTCGGTCTCCTGAAAGTCCATCGCCACGCCTCAGTTTACTGAGGATTGGCTCCGTTGTTAATCTCTCGCTGTGGCGAGGACTGAGCAAATCCGACGAGCGAATCATTCAAATCCGACGCCAAGAGCGGGGCGGTCGGAGATAATCATGTCAGAGTCGGATTATGCTGAATTTGGAATCGCCCACGACCGCGTTTACACCCTTGAACATCTATGGTTGCAATCATTCGACGTCAAGAGTAGAAGCAAACACGAAGAAGATCAGATCCATGTGAAGATCGGTCTGAGTGAATTCCTTCGAGCCGAATACGGAGACATCGTCCGCGTCGTTCTCCCTCATCCTCAGGAATCTGGCAATTTCACCCTCGATGTCGACGATGATTCTGATGACGAGCAATTGTCTTCAGTAGCGCCGCCATTGGCTGGTGACGAAATCGGACTGGGCGACCTGCTCATCACCGTCCGCACCACCAACGACCGCATCCTGATCAATGCGCCATTTCCCTGCAAGGTTCTCGAACTTAACGGCGATGTCGAGGATAATTCGGACCTCGTCAACGATGAGGCTTACGGCGATGGCTGGTGCATCATCGTCAAGCCCCACGATTTCGACCAGAATCAATTCCTCAATGTCGAAGAGTACATCGAGATGCTCAACGAACTTTGAAAAATCCTTGAATCCGAGGCGTCGCGGCCCCCCGGCCGCGACTTCGCTCGTGAGTAACCCGCTCGATATTCGCGTTGACGATTCCATATGATTCCGCTTGGATTGATAACGGATTCTGCGGATCAATCCAAAATCGCTTGATGTTTCCGTAGAATCTTGAGTCATGGTGACGCGGGCCGGCTCGTTCGTTGACTGGGGGTGGGGGGCCGCAGTACGAGCCGATGCTCTCTGTGAGTGGTCGATATCATGGCCAACAGAGGGTAGGCCAATTCTCTGACTCATCTTCCCGCCAGTCGATTGAATCCAAGAGCTCGAGCACCTCCTCGGCAGTCACAAGGTCGGTCTCTATCTGGCGGCGATGCAACCAGCCCTTGAGGCGGCCGAGACGCGGGCCGGCGGCGAGGCCGGTGGCCGAGATCAGAAGATTGCCGTTGACCAGTGGATTGTTGCCGACGCGAGGCGGAGCAATCGCCGCCGCCGCCGTCGCATAGGCTTCGCCCGCGGCGCCGAAGTATGCGACGACCTCGGCCTTCATCGATTCCGATAGGGCTGCGTTGTAACGGCGCAGAGTCCCTTGGTCGGTTTGCAGTGAATCGCAATGCAATTCGTGGACGAATGCGATTGTCGCCGCTTCATCATTCGAGAGGCGGAGCAGTCCCTTGAGATGCGAAGCGAGGCCGGTTCCGCTCCTGAGGTCATTCGAACAGAGGATGGCGAGGTCGACCGGAGCTGCGCCAGAGAAGTCCGCTTCGAGCCGCAGTATCGTCTCCGGTAAGACCTTGGCGAGAACTCCGTGTGAATCCATCTCAGCCAGAATCCGATTCGTGTTCTGTCGTTGCAGGATCTTCGACAACTCCGCCCATTTCCGCTCTGCGGAGACCTTGTCGAGCATCGCGACGTTTTCTCGAATCGCCGCACTGAGATCCGAATCGAGGCGGCGATAGCCGAGCGTGCCACCGCTCAGGAAGCGGAAGGCTCGCATGATCCGCAGTCCATCCTCTGACATCCGCTCGACCGCATCGCCAACCGCTCGAACGACCCCTGCAGCGAGGTCTTCACGACCGCCGAAGGGGTCGATGACTTCACCAGACTCTGAATCGAGAGCCATCGCGTTGATGGTGAAATCGCGTCGGGCGAGATCTTCCCGAATATCCTCGCCGAACTCGACTTCGTCGGGTCGGCGACCATCACCGTAGGTGCCTTCACTGCGCAGAGTCGTCACCTCCCACGAGGGCTCGTCCTGCGCAGAATTCGATTTTTCATCAGGCAGCACCAGAATCGTGCCGAAAGCCTCGCCGATCATCACCGTGCGAGGGAATAATTTGGCGACCTCGGAAGGTCGAAGAGTCGTCGCCATGTCGACCTCATCGGCCGTTATCCCCGCCAGAGCATCGCGAACCCAGCCTCCGACGACCCAGGCTTCGCCGGCCGAGTTGAGCCTCTTGAGAACGGCGATGTCGGCCGCCGTCAGACTCTCGGATAGGTCTGCCATGCAGCCGCTTCGTGACCTTTCGCGCTTCACTTCTTCGGGCATCAGACATATTGCCGAACGCCTTCTCCGGGGCTCATGGAGGTCGAATTGGTGCCGCTTGAGGTTCTTCGAGCGCACGAGCAGATTATTTCTGAGAAGGTCGACCAATTGGAGCGAATGACGCACCGCTGGAACGCATATACCAAGCCACTGCTCATCGATCGTACCACCGGTACCATCCTCGATGGACATCACCGCTTCGAAGTCGCGCTACGGCTCGGGCTGCAATGTTTGCCCTGTGTTCTGGTCGATTATCTGGAGGATGCATCGATCGAGTTGGATGTCTGGCCGAATTGTGGTCGCGACTCGATCTCGAAGCAGGATGTTGTCGATGCTGCGATGACTGGGGAGTTGATGGCCCCCAAGACGAGCCGGCATCGCTTCTCCGATCATCTACCTCCAATCGCTGTGCCTTTGTCACGGTTGATTCTGCCTGCGTTGCCGGATGAATGATCCACATTGAAGAGATTCAGAAGAATCGGGTCGAATTCGCTGCTGCTCAATCGAGTTCGGCGAGCAGATTCGCTGCTGAAGCAGCGATCTGCTGGTCCGGGTTCTCGACGAGTGATTCGATGATTGTTCGGCTGGATTCGCTGACCGGCCTGCCGATCATGTCCTCGATGAGTCGGCTTCTGAGTTCGGGGGAGCGAGTCGAATCGGTCAGGAGCGACTCACGGATTATTGTTGTCGATTCGTGCCGTGCGCCTCGCAGGAGGCGCGCTGCGAGATTGTCGGATGAATCGCTGGTGAGAGCGTCGGGCATTCCTGAGATGTCCCACCAATCGATTCCACGCAGAGTGCGGGCGAAGGGGGTGATGAAGCGCGGATCTTCGTCGCCAACCCAGTCGAGCAGTGTGGCAGTCGGCAGCGTCTTGCTCGTCGCACGACAAATCAGAACCGCTGCGATCCTCGCCTTGGCCTCAGCAGATGCCATGTCTGCGAGTTTGGCCAGACGTGAATCGTAATCGCCGGATTCTGTTACCTCGGGATGGGTCTCGAGAATTCTGATCCCAATCTGTCGAACACCCACGTTCTCGTCCTGCAAGATACGAGATAACAAGCCCGAATCGAACCCCGAAGATACACTGAATCGGTGTGCGGCGGCTCTGCGAATCGCTCTGTCATGAGAATCGAGTGCCTCTTTGATCAGTCTATCGGGAGTCTCGGCAGCAAGCAATCGAGCCTCCCAGGCGGCGAGTCGGATCGCCTCATCCGAATCAGCGCAGAGTCCTGCCAGAATCGCCTCGCCAGCGCGCCCCGCGCGCCCAGAGATCGAGGCAGCCAGCAGGCGTTTCTGACGCTCGCCCGAACTCGCCAGCCGCTCGAACAGCGCCAGATCCTTGCTGGCAGCCCAGCGCTTCACAGCATCCATCGCCTTCTCGCGGAACCACGGATCCGAATCTTCGAGAAGTCCAACGAAACCCTGCAACGCCTCAGCATCGTCCATCTCGAAGAGGTGACGAACAGCTCTGCGACGCTGTCGCACGTCGCGATGGTTGAGCTTGGCCAACGCGCCTCGAACAGTCATCGAACCGGCCACCGGCGAGGCTGCGATGAAGACTCCGCTTCGCCAATCAAGGAACGAGATCTTCGTGGCCGCCGACCATGGGTGGATCATCCTCGTCCCAATCACCCGGCGATTCGATATCGATGGAGAGCAGTTGGCCGAATAGCGGCCACATCGGCTCGAGCCATTCCATTTCCGCCATCAGCAGTTCGATGACTGGGTGCTCGCTGATGTCGTCCTCGCTCGCCTCTTCATCGAGAGGCGGAATATCCGCTGGCATCTCGCGCAGAGATTCGACCAATTCCTTGATCCGAACAACCGTCTCCTCATCGATTTCCATCAAGTCGACAATCATCGCCAGCGCGTCTTCGATGTGTTCAGCCAGTACATGTGGGTCCAGTGGTCCGCGCTCGGCATCTGACAGATCCATCGGTCCGAAGATGACGCTGCCGAGTTCGGTGTCGAGCCATTCGTTGCCTTGTCGCTCTCGCTTCAGCAACTGCTGTTGAATCGGCCCTCCGAAAGGTCCCAGAACGAAACCTCCCTCGTCAACCATAACCGCGACCGAGTCTGGAATCTCACGCACTGCGCCGGTGATTAAGACCCTGTCCACAGTGCGCCGCATCTCATCAGCGTCGTCGAGTGCAGCGACAGGCAGCACTCGAATCACACCCTTGCAATCATGGTATTCGAGCCTCTCCGCAGTGTACTCGAGCACCTGCGTGTGCGGCTCGACAACAGTCACCATACCGCTGGGCCCAACTAGATAATCGATCAGCGCAGCGAGATATCCACCCTTCGCCCCGATCAGCAGCACATGCTGGCCCGAGCGAATCTCGAGGTGGTGCAGAAGAGTGGCGACCATGTGTGGGGCGGAGATGGTTTTGGCGGCGTCATTCGTGGTGACAAGGAAGGGTACGGGTCTGTCGTGCCAGAACATCTCGAGATCGAAGTCTGTGAAGGATCCGATGAAGACTTCAGACATTGCTTCAGCCACCGAATCGTCGAGCGGAACACCTGCGTTGGAGAGGCGCTCGAGGAGGTCGTCCATGGGGTTCATCACTTCACCGCGGCGAGGAGATTCCACCACCAATCATTTGAACGCGTCGCGCCCGCGTTCTCATCGAGGGCCCGTGGTCTAGGGGTTATGACGTCGCTTTTACAAAGCGAAGATCGCAGGTTCAATTCCTGCCGGGCCCACCAATCCACGAATGTCATCAATGTCAATCTTCGAGGGTTTGGTCGGTCCTAGATTGAGGAACCTTTGATTCGAAAATCCTGTCAGAGTTTTTGGTTTTCGATTTTGAAGATTATTCCTACCTCGGCTTCGATCATTAGAGCTGGAGGCATTTTGAGTCGGCGCAGCAGCGCCGGAACATCGTGTCGACTCTCGAGGTCGTCGGTCAGAAGGTGGATCTTCGAGCCCTCGGGAGTCTCACGGATGGTATCCCGCAGTTTCTTGATTGGAATGGGGCATTTGTCGCCGCGGACGTCGAGAATGTGTGGTTCAACGGTCATCCCCCCAAGTCCTCATTCACTGGCTGGACAGCATCCCTCAATGAACAATACGGCTGGCAGGGTCGCAGAGTTCGGTAAAAGACTCCTCCACAGTCGGGTGTTTCCATTCCGTCCGGGAGAGGTGAAACAGTCAAGAAGGGCCGTATGGGAGAGGGAGACGTGGTCGAAGAGATTGCTGCCCTCGCTTCGAGGCTGAGCAGACGCCTGCGAAAGCGCGGCTGGAGCATCGTCACAGCGGAATCCTGCACCGGCGGACTGCTCGCCTCGACCTTCACTGACATCTCAGGGGCCAGCAACTGGTTCGAGCAGGGTTGGGTCGTCTACAACAACGACGCCAAGATGCGCGAATTGGGCGTCGAGAGGAGCGCCTTCGACAGCGGCGAGGCTGGCGCTGTCTCTCACCAGGTGGCTCTGCAGATGGCGCGCGGAGCGCGGCATCGCTCCGATGCCCTGGTATCGATCGCCATCACGGGCATCGCCGGTCCCGGAGGCGCGACGGCGACCAAAGAGGTCGGACTGGTCCACGTCGCCGTTACGGCTGGCGCTCAATTCATCGTACGCAGACGCGACTTCGGTGAGAACGATCGCCTCGACAACAAACGCACATTCGTAGCATTCGCTCTGCGACTCGCGCTGGAAGCGCTGGATCGGGTTCAGGCCGACGAAGCGAGATTGGCAGCGGTCGAGAATCGCTCCGAAGCACCCCCCGAGCTCGACACCTCGCACATGGACCCGAAGTCCGAGCAATGGGAGGGTAGCCTGACATGGGCGCCGAATGAGACCAAAACCGTGGCCGAAGAGATCCAGAAGGTCGATCTCGCTTCCCTGACTGATTGGGATGAATGAAGGGCGCGGGAATCGGCTCGATGAGCAGGTCTGTGCGATATCATCATGAGCGGTATGGACTGACCTCTGATGGATGTCGGCAGAGGACTGGTCAGCCAAGCACCGTACACTCGCTGCGGCGGGTCTTCTGGTGCTGGGTGATGACGCACAGGAGAAGCTTCAGACGCTGCCGAATCTGATGCCGTTGATCGAGGCCGCTTCGGCCTCGAACACCGTCATGCTCACCAGTCGGACGATCGACGAGCTTCTCGCGATCGTCCCAACCGAGGCGACGATCAAGGCGGAAGCCCCCAGAGTCGCCTCGCTACAAGCGACTCTGGCGCGGCCAGAGTCCGGCCAAGTCATCGGTCGAACCCTCGCGCCAGTCGGCTCGAGCCAGCCTTCACCGGCTCCGCGACCGCACGGGCTTGAACACTTCCGCCTCGACGACTTCCCGATGCTGGCCCGTGATGTCGATTCCGAGATCGAGATCCATTTCGACATCACCGGCTCTTCGAAGACAGAGGGCAAGATGTCGGACATGAAGGCATTCTTCTCCGACCGGCTCGAGCAGATCCGTAGAATGATGCTCGCCGGTCGAGCCCTGCCACGCCGTCCTATCAGCATCGTTGAGGCGTGGCGCAACAGACAGCGACACACATCGAGGGAGTACGAGGTGACCCTTGTTGGATTGGTCTCAGATCCTCGATGGTCGCGAGCAGGCAATCTCAGTTTCGTCATCGAAGACGAGACCCAGAACATCGCCTGCTCGCTCAAACCACCTGCCGGAGCCGCACCATTGCACCCCGCTCTGGATGGCTTGATGAATGACGATGTGGTCGGCATCAGCGGGCATTTCCTGCTCGGACAGAGAAGCCCGCTGTTCCTCGTCAATGACATACATCTACCACCGCTGACCCAGCATTCCAAAGCCTCAGCAAGCGCAGACGAAGCGGTCTCTGCGGCCTTCCTCTCGGACATGCACGTCGGCTCGAAAACCTTCCTTCGGCCGCAGTGGGAGAAGATGATCGAGTGGTTCAGCACAGAGCCTCTGGCAAAGACGGTGAAGTACTTCGTTCTGAGTGGCGATGGGGTCGATGGGGTGGGAATCTATCCTGGTCAAGAACGGCATCTGGCGATCACGGATCTGTTTAATCAATACGGTGAATTGGCTCTATTGCTCGAAGGTTTACCCGATTGGGTGGACGTCATAATCCTCCCCGGCAACCACGACGCCGTCCGTCCCGCCGAGCCTCAGCCAGCGCTTGATCCGGAGATTCAGCAGGATTATTCGGACACCGTTTTCGTTGGTAATCCCTGCGAGTTCTCTCTGCACGGAGTCCGCATCCTCTCGTATCACGGTAAGAGCATCGACGACTTCGTCGCCGGTTTGCGATCGATCACTTATTCGAAGCCTGAGATGGCGATGAAAGCGATGCTCGAGCGTCGGCATCTCGCTCCTTCGTGGGGCGGCAAGACCCCGCTTTCGCCCGAGCCCGAGGACCGGATGGTGATCAGCCAGATTCCGGACATCTTCGTCACCGGTCATGTGCATGGTCACTTCGTCGGCAATCACAAGGGCACGACTCTGGTTCACAGTTCGACTTGGCAAAATCAGACCGATTATCAGAGGATGCTGGGATTCCAGCCGAAGCCTTGCATCCTCACCATAGTCAATTTACACACACACGCTACAGCATCAATCCCCTTCGCCTGATGGAATTCGAACCATCGAGAACACAGAGCTCGTGCAGGGTAAAATTGGAAACAGCGTCGCAGTCATTGTGGCGGCTGCTCACGAACAGGGCATTCCGCCTCTGCGTATCCGTGTTCGCTGTGGTTCATTCTGGGAAGTGTTCGCCGAAGATCGGCTCCCAGATGTCTCGCAGATCGCGACTTTCGACCACTGGTACACCCGCTTTTTCAAAATCTCCCGCTGCGCGGTCGCGCGCTGGATTGAAGCCGACGAAGCGCGACCCTGGAATCATCATCGAGAGATCGGGTCCCGAATCACCGACCGAGACGATGGTCGCGGCCTCGAAGCCGTTGATGCGCGCGAGCTTAGCGACCATCGCCCCCTTATCGTGTGAATCCACCAGAGTCGGCTTGGGCCCAGTCATCCAGCCATCCTCATCCCATTCGAAGCCGTTCGCAACCCAGTCGTCGACTTTGAGCATGTGTGCAATCGAACCGACCAGCAAATCTACTCCCGATGAGACGATTGCCACGAGAATCCCCCTCGCTTGCAATTCTTGTACAACCTCGCGGGCCCCTGGCATCAGTTTGACACCTGAATAACAGCGCATGATATCGTCACGGTGGATATTCTCCTGTACGGCTCGCCACATTCTGATATCATCTGCGACGAACTCCTCATCTGTGACCTCCTTGCGCAGAAATCGGGCCAGCATCTCACTGTTATCCGTGCCGAAGAGTTCGTGGATGTTCTGCCACGACGAGTCATTGTCAGCCAGCACTCCATCGCAATCGAAGGCGACGGCTCTGACCTCGGTCATATCTCCGTGTGGCTCAGTGCAGTGCGTTTAGACCCTGCGAAGGGCAGAGACAGTTTCGACTTCGCGTGGCGGGTCGACCGCAGGTGGCTTGATGGAGGGCTGCTCTGTGGGTTGAGCATGCCCGAAGAGGACTTGAGTGAGTTCGCCATCAAGGTGAAGATGCTGTTCTTCGGACCGTTGGCGGAGAAACTCGGCGAGCGTGAGATCGAGGTCGCATTGATGCATGGTTCCAGTGCTCGCGATCTGATTGAGAGATTCCATTTCGAGCCCCTGCTAGCAACAGGTCTGCGAATCGCTGTTGATGGAGAGATCGGAGCGGACCTCGACGCGCCGCTGCGCGACGCCTCGGAAGTCGCTTTCCTTCCACCTATGTCCGGTGGCTGACCTCACGGCTCCGCCGGGAGACGTGAATCTGCCCTCACCCACTTGCTCTCTTGCCACGAGTTTCGAACTTCTCGGGCTTTGGCATGCCGAAGCATTTGAGTGAAGGGTGCATCAGCGAGAGCCGAGCACCATGGCATTCGGCACCACTGAGATAGCGATTCTGGTCATTTTAGCGATTTTCGTCTTCGGCGCGAAGAAGATTCCCGAATTGGCTCGAAATGTCGGCCGCGCGAAGGGTGAGTTCCAACAGGGACTGCAGGAAGGGCTTTCAGATTCGAGCTCCGAATCCGACATGGATCGCGGCGGTATGACAGAAGCAGTCGCTGATGAGAGCGAGTGATTCTACTCGACTATGTAGTTGATTCAGCGAACTCTTCGCAGGCGTAATTCTGTGCCGCAATTCACACAGTTTCCGTGCTCACCTCGGCGCCTGCTCGGTTGGTCTGGTGGGCTTTGGGTAGCGCCGCAGCCGACGCATTTCAGGGCCCATCTCCAGTTTTCGACGATGCCGACGGCCGCGATTGGATTCCATTCGATTCCAAGTGCTGCGGCGATGTTCTGCATTCTGTAATCGTCTGTCACGAGGGTCGCCGACCTCTCAAGTGAAAGCGCGAGGAGAGCGAGGTCGATATTCGACAAGCCGGCCATGTCGCCGGTCTCCTTCGCTGCTGCGCCTGCCTGCTCTAGAGATTCTGCTGAGGGTTCTGAGAATACGACCCCGAGGCTGTTGAGGATCGCTCCGCGATCCGGAGAGATGCGCTGCAATTCCTCTTCTTGGGCAGCAACGACCAGCCCGCCGGCCAGTTGCTGCAGAGGCCAGCCGATGAGTGCGGCGGTATCGAGTACCAGAACATCAGCCATGAGCCGGCCTAAGAGTGGCTCTCATATCAGGGGTCGGGTTGCTGAATTCAGGCTAGCCGCGGGCGGCAACGTTCATCTCGATTCCCTCGCACGTTGGAGCATGACCAGTCTCATCCCGCAGGAGATGATCGATTCGGTCCACGATTGGGCCGATGGACTGGGCTACCTCGGTCTCGCTCTGGTATCCGCCAGCGAGGCGGCACTGCAACCCGTTCCGCCAGACCCGCTGGTTTGGAACATGATTCTGGGCGCTGACGACGGACTCACAGTTGTTCTGATCGTTCTCATCGCAACTCTTTCGAGTGTCATCGGGGCATTGGGAGGATATGCAATTGGGGTCTACGGAGGTGGATTCGTGCTCGAGCGCTTCGTCTCGACAGCGACGACTGCACGCCTCAACATCCTCGTCGAGCGTTATGGCGTGACTGGTATCTTCATCGCCGCCGTGTCGCCGATTCCATACAAGGCGCTGGCTTGGATTGCCGGTGCTGGCCGCATGGATCTTCGTCTCTTCGTCGCCGCTGGTCTCGTTGGACGTGGCTTGCGATTCGGCATTCCGGGAGCATTGTTGGGAATCTATGGCGAAACGATGCGTGATTCTCTGACTTGGACCACTTTCACGGCTGCTGCCCTTCTGGGCCTAGCGATCGTCATCCCCGCTGCGAAATGGTGGCAGAACCTCCTCGATGAGGAAGAATGAACCATTTCTCGCCTTGACAAACACGACACCCCACGCGTCTTATACCGCTCACGAGGCTCTCATCAGCACGTGAAGGGAGGCGTGAAGCGAATGAGGATTGCTTCTCGGGCGGCGCTGGTGAGCGGTCTGTGCCTCGTCCTTCTGGCTGCTATTTCGACTCCGATTGCGGCCAAGGAAGGTCAATTTTCAGCCGAGGCCATTTGGATGAAAGATGCCGACGGACGTTGGTGTCTAGAGGCTGATGATGGTGGTTTCTTCTATGCTGAGCCGATTCCTGGGGTGACCCTTCATCCTATCTCAGGAGCGAGCGTTCTAGTGACGATGACGGATGTCGATGCGAATACCTGGACCATCGATTCTGAGACTTTCCTCACGATGTCTGGAGGGGAGCCTGAACCGGTTGATGGCTCTGGAAGTGAAGGCGCGAATAACGGTGAGAATGGCGAACCAAATGACTCGGGACTGGCTTTGCCTAGCCTCGCTCTGCCCAGCAATATGATGGCTCCTCTCGCTGCCTTCTTCGCCACCTTGCTCCTCACCTTCGCCCTCGTCGCCAGCGTTGACGAACCGACCCGCGCCCGTGTGACAGCCTCGCTAGGGCGCTTCTCCGACCTCTCTGTCGTTGAAGGCCCCGGAACCCTTGCAGGCAATTACCAGCGAGGTCGAATCACTGGATTCCTGACCGCGCACCCCGGCTGTCATCTATCGGGCATGATTCGCGCCCTCGAACTCGGCAATCATCAGGCCGTCCATCACCTGAGGATCCTTGAGCATGACGGCAAGGTCTGGTGCCGCAGAGACGGCCGACTTCTGCGCTACTACACCGACCGAGTCAATCGCGAGGCAGAACTCTCTCGATTACCCCGACCGGTCGATGTCAACCAACTCAGCGATGTCGCTTTGATGATCCTCAAATCCATCGCCGAACAAGCACCCGATGCAACCTCACCAACCCAGCGAGAACTCGCAGCCAATCTGAAGACGAGCCAGCAGCTCATCAGCCACCACCTGCGCCGGCTCGAAACCCAAGGCCTGATCAGCCGCGAAAGGAAGGGGCTGCGAACGCGGCGAGTCCTCACCGCCGAGGGTGAGAGAAGTTGGGCGAGGCTGCAGATCCCAGAAATGACCTCCGCCTGAATTCAGTCGTAGGACTCACCTCCGTAAATGGAACTCTCCGTTCTTCCGTTTAGACGGTCGAGAGGTTCCCCTAATCCACTCCTGTGTCAGACGTTCCCACATGTCACTCAGTAGAAGGGTAATTCGCCACCTCGCGGCGGATGACAAACCCGACGTCCCACACGCCTCTAATAGCGCCCGCGCAGCCCAAAACCGATGAACAACCGAAAAACCGCATTCAACCGCCGCTGGCAAGTCGGAATTTTTCTCGCGATCCTGATGCTTTCATCTGGCTGCATCGGCGCCGCCAAAGACTCCGTCGACGTTCCCGAAGAACCAATCGTGGTGACGGCAACAATCGACCTCGAGGGCACACCGATGACCTCGGCCGACTATGTCATAGCAGTGATGACCGTGACCGAAGGCGATGGTCCGTACATCGTTTCCTGGACTCTTGATGGTGTTCTCGTTCAATCTTCAACGAGCCTGCGCTATGATGCTGGATTCCTCACTGTGGGGGTGCATCAACTCGACGTATCGATCATCGACTCACGGGGAGGGGAGGGCGAAGCGGCGATTCTGTTCAGCATCGCCGACGCCAATCGAGCTCCGCTCGTCGATCTTGACCTGCCGACAAATGGCATCGCTGGAATGCCCATCGAATGGTCAGTGACCGCAAACGATGCCGATGGCGACGATTTGAGCATCGATGTCGACTTCGCCGACGGAACAGCCGGCAAGGACTGGTCAGGCAGCCACATCTGGGCTCATCCCGGTCAATACATCGTCGAGGCGACCGTGACCGATTCACATGGATACGTCGCGACCTCGCGCGAAGCCATCCACATCGACCGCGCTGACGCACCGACCCTCGCAGTCACAACCGACCCATCCGGCGAGGGTCGAATCAGCATGCATCTCATCGAAGAGATGGTCATCGAGACCTATGCTGAAGACCCTCTCGGCCCCGTCAACGTCCGCATCGACTACGGTGACGGCTTCGCAATCGAGCCAGCCGACGAGTCGGAGACCTACCAGTACTCCGAGGCTGGCATCTACACGATCACCGTGACCGCCCGTGGCCCCACGGGCGTCACGGCTCAGCGTCTCATCCACATCGAGGTCGTCGGCGACATCGACGACTTGGAGGCCGCTGAACTCCACGACGAGGCAGAGGAGGAGACCGAGGAGGTCCTGCAGGACGGCCTCGACCAACTCCTCGACCAGAATGCAGACGGAATAGTAGACGAGGTCGAAGACGCCAACAATGAACAAGCCTACGATTACGGGGAAGACTTCGACCCCGACGACGACGGTGAGATGGACGACGAGGAGGAGATCAACAATTGGCAGACCAAGGATGACGACTCGATCCGCGACGACGCCGGCGAAGAAGCCGATTCCGACGAGGTCGAGAGCGATCTGCTCGACGCAGACGCTCAACTCACCGGCAGGGAGAGGACCATGTCTGAAGCTGAAAACAGGGCAATGCCGAGCATCCAAACTGCCTACAGCAACATCGTCGAGCCGGTCATGTCCGCCGCTTGGGACGAAGTGACAGACGAATCGGCGCAAGAAACCACATATTCTCGCTCGGTCATGACCGTAACCAGCACTTGGCTCAATTCCTCACACTGGGAGGATTGGGACGGCGACGGTGTCGCCGAAGTCCTCTGCACCACACAGGTAGCGAGTTATTGGTACGACAACGACGGCATTCCCGGCCCCGAGTGGATCTACCTGTGGCATGTGGAGACCTGTGCGCACGACCGCGATGGGGATGGGGTTGACGACCAGTGGCGCTATTGGTACCGAGGCTTGATCATCCGCGACCTAAATTCAAACGGCATTCCTGAGGTTCGAAATTCCTACAATTACAGCCTTTCGATGTGGACCAATGGCAGCATCACCGACCGTAATTGGCAGATGACGACAAACGGCATGACGGACCTCGATGAAGACGGAAATCTCGAGCGTTACATCGCCTACGATCGCAACGCTCGCTGGGTCACCGTGAATGGTTCTTGGAACAATTGGATCCTCTGGACCTCTGAAACCGAGATGGTTTGGTGGACCGATTGGAACGATGATGGAACCAAGGATATCGAGTACATCATCGACCACCGAAACTTCCGTTCTGACCCCAACGCAGACGGCAACCGTGACACTCGCCGTGATTACCTGCGCAGCATCACCAGATTCGACCGAGACCGTGACGGCTCGGTCGACCTCAAGCGTTCGGTCCAGCAGTGGACGAACGCTTACGACAATAATTCAGATGGAGTCATCGAACTGTATTGGACTTACAGAGTCGCTTCGATGAAGGACGATACGGACCGCGACGGCGACCTGGAGCACACGGTTGCGATGAGGTCGTGGTCAACCCATTGGGATTGGGGATTGATCGAATATCGCATCGATTGGTCGTTGACAGTGGACCGAGTTGACGATGACGACGATGGTAATCCCGAGACTTTGCAGCGTACCTTCGAGCGGAGCAATGGCAGCGATTTCGACACCGATCGCTTCCTCGAGCGCGAGGACACCCTGAACGCGCAGGTGCGCAAGTGGGATCCAGACAGCGATGGTGTCTGGGAACACACCTTCCGTAGGGTTCGGATGGGCACTTATCTCGATCAGCACGCGCATGGGTTCGTCTACTCTGATACTTCGGCTTGGTCGGTCGAGCGCTGGCTCAATCCGAGTACCGACCAATTGTGGTTCATCCGTATCGCGGTTCACAATGTTCGGGCGTGGGACAACAATTCTGATGGTGCGACCGACACGATTCGCAGCAATGTCTGGTGGTGGAACGCCGCCGATATGGATGGCGATGGATTCCTCGAGCGGCGCGTCATCCTCTTCTACAATCACGTGCTGATCGACGATGATGCCGATGGCAATTATTCCTTGCAACGAATCAGCTACATCTACCATCTACGCGTCTTTGATGCCAATGGCACGCTGATTCAGGGTTGGTACATGCATTATGTGATGTTCAGACACAACATCAACCATCTCGGCCACGCCTTCTACACCAATGCGACGTACGTGGCTTGGGCGTGGGATGCGAGCAATGGTTGGACGCATGTGATCACGACGACGTGGCAAGCTTGGGACTTCGACCAAGACGGCGTCGTGGACTCCACCAACTATACTTCTGCGCAGCAGTCGACTCCTCCGTGATCCTGCTGCAGCAGAGCACACCGCCTTGAGGAGCAAAACGGCTCGCCAGTCGCCCGATTCGATTATGTGGGGGTCGCGGCTCGGCGGCTTCATCGCTTGTGTGGTGTAGTTCGGTCCATCATGCCGCCCTTTCGAGGCGGCGACCCGGGTTCAAATCCCGGCACGAGCACCATATTCCCGTGCAATCACCTATTCCCCATGATGAACTCCCATTCGAAACTATAGGGCATGTACATGCCCTGCTCATTGGCCAAACGCTGCTCTTCCTCAAGATTGGCCCTGCGCTTGATTTCGTCTCCGAGAAGCTGGTTCATATGCTCCGCTATGCCCAGAATACTTTCCAGGAACTTAGCCAAGATCCCGTTATCGTTTCCGTGTTTTTCATCAATCAATTATCCACCTCTCACCGGCTATCAGGCTAGTGAAAAATAGGCTTCGCTTGCTTGATGGCACCTCGGATTAATCAGGCCGTAAAAAATTTCGTACATGAACCTTTGGTGGATTTTAGGGGGCCCTTACGCTCAAGGGTGATCGGATGGGTACCCTTTGATTCACATACGAGCGGATGGGGGCCCATGCGTTCAGTAGTAGAAATCGTACCCATTAATCCGGTGTAAAACTTATCACCTCTCCCACTCTGAACTTGAGTTATGGCTTGGTGGGAGGGCTTGAATGATGGCCACAAGTACAAACTCCAGCGCGCGGTGAAAAAGGACAAGAAGGCGGTCGACAAGGAGACGAAGAAAGACGTCTTCGGAAGCTGGGAACCTTATACGAAAGTCAGACCATACCTCCAACTGAAAGTCTTCATCTGCCTCTACATACCATTCTTGGGTTGGGTGGCATACAATCATGTTGCTGGCAATTGGCCAGATTCAGGAGGTCCATTCGCCCTCGCTTTCTTCGCGGCGATTGTAGGTGTGCCGATCTACCATATCGGCGCGGCATTGTGGTTGGTTCAACCGGGTTATTCTCATCCAGGATGGGTATACCTTCAGTGCCCTGGTTGTAATCACAAAGGTAAGTCCGGTCAGGATGCCAAAGGATATGCAGAAAACTTCGGGCAATTTCTTTGGAATCGTGTAATGCCAGCGAAATGCCCAGAATGTCAACTCGAATTTGAAATCGCCAATAGATCTCAGTTCTGGTGGCCATATGATGACGAACCACACCCAGGAAAGAAGTACGGTGACTCCTCAAAAATTCGCGTCAAGCCGAAAATTCCGTTCCGCTTTGGCAGTTTCATCCTGATGAAGAAAGAAGGTTTCTCTTCATCCCATTACGAACTCATCAAGGTCGCCCCAGCAACAGCAATTCTCCTCGGTGTGCCGTGGTATTTCGGTTTTCTTGACTTGATTATTATTGTGTTATTTGCCACAGTTTGTTTCAACCTCTTCGTTTGGAGACACGAGGTTTTCGTGGGCTTCCGCAAGGCCGTGATCAAACAACTTAAGGAAATGGGTATTCTTCGCAAGAATTACGTCATGAGATGGTGGGAGGAATTAATTATCAATTTCGTTTTCATGTTAATCGCAATCCCTTTAGTCTGGGTTGCAGGAAATATTGGCATCGTTTGGTAATTTTTTATAATAAGGAGGAATATGAATGAAAGATGATAATGATGAGCCTGAAAAAAGAGATGAAGCCGTATTTGGTAGTGCCCAATTTGAATTTAATTTTGGTGAAGGGAAGGAAGTTCCAACGGCGGTATTTTTGGTCGTAGGGCTATTAATGGTCAGTGTATGTGTCGCAGTTTTCACCTATACAGAAGGTTTCGGTGCGATCTCAAAAGTACAGCATCTGTACGAGAACGACAAGGGAAGGTCGAGCCGAAAAATGCGACATCTCCTGTCCAAAGGAAAGTGGCCCCGATTCTAAGTAGATTCTACTGCCTATCGCGAGGGGTACCCTCTGATTCGGTTTGGACCCTCGTGAGTCCGGAAGCTCAGGGGTTTAGATCCACGAGGATTAGCCCGTTGAGTAAATTTGGTCCGAGAGGGGTGGAAAGACCTTTGTCGTGATATGCTTACCATGTGCCATGGCCCTCTCGGCTAAATGGCCAGTTGTGGTGTTGGCGATGCTAATGCTACAGGTACTGGCAGTACTCAGCCAAACATACGTCATCGAAAACAGCAAATCCGCTTCCAACACGAATTCATCGGAATTTGACAGAGACTATTTCGAACATACACACCCCGTGGAGTCTGCAATTTCAATCGAATCCTCCTTGGGTGATGGGGGCAATATCGAAGTCGTCGTTTCCGCAGCCATGGAAGCCCAGATATCGCTGGAGATAATCTCTGCCGACATTCTCGATCTGCCGTTCGCGAGGAATACTAAATTGCATCTCAATTCAGGCGAACAATTCTCATTCAACATCACCAAGTACCCCCTTAACGGGGATGTCGATATCACCATCGTTGCTACCGCGATCACAACCGAGGGCTATCGGTTCAGGGAGCAGCACACAATCACGGATGAATCACTTGCTCCCGATGAGTGCCCCTTCCACCTCACGCTCACCGAAGCCATAGCGCAGGGGTGTGCCGAATCCACAATCCGACCTACAACAGCCTCCTCCAAAACCGGAACCCCCTCATATGTGACTGGCGCATTTGAATACCAGGACCGAGAGTTCGACGAGACGGGATTCACCGGCATCAATCCGTATCTGCCGATCAGGAAGGCCGACGTGGAGGTCTTCGACGACTCGACTGGCGCAATCCTCGCCACCACCTACACGAATAACCTCGGGATCTTCAACACGACCATCTCCATCAGTTCGGCCACAGACATCGGAGTCAGGGTCCTGACCTCCTCTGAGGGAAACCAGAGGCTGTTCAACCAGACCGTCCGGAAGACACCATCCTCGGGCAACACAATCTACAGCCTGACCTCGAGCATATACTCGAACAACCAGCCCGGCGCCGACATAGACTTCACTTCCTCGCCCGTACAAGCCATCCCCTCGGGTGTCGCAGGGGCATTCAACGTCTTCGACATGGCCGAGTACGCCGAGTCCTACATCGAGAACCTCACCAGTCAACCAGCCCCCCTGAATCTTACATTGTACTGGGCCGCGGGCGAAGGCACGACCGGCTCGAAGTACTACGATCTGAATGGGCATATTTACTTGTGCGGGACCTCGGATGACGACGACTCGTACGACGATGTCGTGATCCTCCACGAGATTGGTCACTACATCCACCTCAGCTACTCGGGCAGCCCTGATTATTACGGCGGTCACTCCTTGGCTGGCATCTACGATTTGAGACTGGGCTTCACCGAGGGCGTGGGAACCTACTTCGCCGGAGCGATCAGGAATTACATGGGCGTTGACCAACCCCTAATCTACATCGAGACGACCGGGACCTCATTGCGATTCGTCGGCTTCTCGATGGCTTCGAACACGGACATCATCGCAGGATATTCGTCCAGCACATTCACCGCGTTTGACGCGGGAAACGAGGCCACAGTCGGCCACGTCATCTTCGAGGTCGTCGACGGGGCCTCGACCAACGACGGCTCGATGGGCACAGACGATGACTCAATCGACCTGCCCAACATGCAGGGCGACCAGATGGTCTTCAATGTCTTCGTTGCCATCAAGGACAACGAGTCCCCCCTCTCGGTGGTTAACGGGAAGAGGATCTCCCTAGAGACCTTCTACGATTACTGGGTGATACTGCACCCCTCCTACGCCTCCGCCTTCCAGCAGATCCTCCTCGATCACGGGGTCGAGTACCAGGAAGATGCGATGGAGCCCGACGACTCGGCTTCCGCTGCAACATGGATAGAGACGGACGGCTCCACCTACCACCACACCTTCTATGCTGCAGGCGATGAGGATTGGTCGAAGTTCAATGGCTCAGCCGGGGTCGAGTACCTGATCAAGACCAGGGGCCTGTCGAATGGTGCAGACACCTATCTGCAGGTCTACGATACGGACGGAGCCACCCTTCTCGACAGCAATGATGACGAGAGCACCAGTTCCGTGGCATCAGCCATCCAGTTCAACGCCTCCGCAGATGCCACCTATTACATCAGGACCAACAGGAGTACCGACGCGATACCGATAGGCGTGTACGGCGACCACGACCTGACGATCTACAACATCAATCATCCCAGCGTAACCCCACTGAGCCCGAGCAGCGGCTCGGTCGACGGGGGCTACACGGTGGATATCACAGGTGATTACTTCGAATCGGGCGCCATCGTACATTTCGGCGTTTACGCCGCAACCGACGTGATCTGGAACAGCGCCACATCGATGAGCGTCACCGTGCCGGCCAACGTTCCAGGGTATGCAGACATCACCATCATCAACCCACTCACCTCTGACGGGATCACGCCGCAGGGAACGCTAACTGACGGGTTCGAGTACACCGGCAGCCCGCTGGAGCCGGTGATCTCCTCGATTACACCCGACTTCGGGGACTACTCAGGCTCAACCGAGGTCACGATCACCGGTGACTACCTGATTGACGGGCTTACTACCTCATTCGGCTCGAACATTCTCTCGAGCCTCACCGTGGTCGATGCGAAGACGATACAGGCGACCGTTCAGTCCGTGCCGCGAGGAGTGCACACGGTGATGGTGACCAACCCGAACGGCGCCTCATCCTCGATAGTCAACGCATTCGAGAGCACGCTGACCGACATCGCCACGGTCGGCTCGACCTTCGTCTCCGGCTCACCACTGCAGAACACCATCACGATCACTGAGGACGTCCGGATGTCGGATCTGTACGTGCACGTCGATGTCTCTCACCCGATTGTCCCGGCTAAGCTGAACCTCACTCTCGAGACCCCCAGTGGTAAGATGATCGCGCTGTTCGATGAGATTCAGGTAGCCAACGAGGAATTCTACTGGAAATCCGGGTTCGACTCCATCTTCGGCTACGACGAGGCCCCCTCGGAGGCCCTGTACCAACTAAAGGGCGAATCCTCGCTCGGAGATTGGATTCTTCATGCCTCAAGTAGCAGCAGCTCAACCAACACACTCCACTCGTGGGGGGTGACCTTCCTTGAATACAGGCACCGCGATCATGGTGTCCAAGTGTACTGCGCTGCCGAGTACCGCAACCACGTGATGTCCTTGGATGGCGATAGCGGAGATTTGCTTTTCAGAGCCCAATACCAGGGGTCCTTTGATTATGACACAGCTATTTCGGATGATGGGAGATATTTATTTTCAGCCGGGGCGGCTTATCATGACGGCGTATCGTGGGATAATTCCATCATCAATGTCTATGACGCCTGGACCGGGCAATCAGTGAGTACGTACCAACTGACGGGACGCGCTTCTCCCGGTTCCCTAGCCCCCGTCTCCAACGGCGATTTGGTCGTCGCCACCTCAACTCAACTGTATCTGATCGATATCGCCAATCAGGCCATAACAGGAAACATCTCACTGGTTTTCAATGATATATGGGAGACCTACGCTGTTGCTGTGAACCCCGCTGGCACGGTTGTCTTTGTCACGAATAAAGACGAATCTCTCCTGCAAACCTACTCCTTACCCAGCCTTACTCATCTAGGGAACATGACAACAGGGACATACTCGCCGTTCGATGTCGATATCTCCTCAGATGGCTCGTTTGGCATCATCGGCTATGACGAGGAATTAATTGTTGAATTCTACACTTCGAACCTATCGATATACGCCAGTCACTCAGTAGGCACGCTCAGGGCAGGGATTCAATTGAACGACGACGACTCTGAGGTATATGCTGGCTACTTCGTCAGTAGTGCAGGATTCTCACATTTGGATTTAGAAACGGGAACCTCGACGCAATATTCAGACGGCTACGCCAGTACCCACGGAGTTTACCAACTCGATGATAGGGTATACATCTCGGAATGGGGGGGTAACCGTATCATCGTCTGGGACCCCGTCGCCATGGCGGAAGTCACCACAATCGATCTCACGCCGTACGATGGGTGGAGGTGCAGGGGCATCACCGCAGCAGAGCCACCCGGGATGCTGAGCCCGACCATCTCAGCGACGAGCACCAATCTCGTGCTATCCTGGACTGCTCCCTCCTCTGGCCCTGCGGTCACTGAGTACAGGGTCTACAAGGGCGACTCGCCCGGCAACGAGAGCTTCCACTCGACTGTCTCGTCCAGCACCCTGACTTACACTGACACCAGCGCCGTTTTAGGCGTACTCAGTCACTATCGGGTGTCCGCTGTGATGCAAGGTCTTGGCGAGGGCCCCCTATCTCGGAGATCGACCTGCTACGCCGGCGCAGTCTCGGACGGCGACTTGGATTCCGACGGCATCTGCAATGATGCGGACGAGGATGCCGATGGCGATGGTGTGGCCAACTCGGAGGACGCGTTCCCTCTGGACCCTAGCGAGGACACCGACACCGACGGCGACGGGACCGGCAACAACGCCGACACCGACGACGACGACGACGGCTGGTCGGATGACGATGAGGCCATCTGCAGTACGAACCCGACGGACTCCAACTCAGTACCTTCCGATGCGGATTTCGACGGCATCTGCGACTCAATCGACTCCGACCTACTAGAGGCCGGGTTCCAAGCAGGCTCGGTGTTCACCTACTCCACTCTGTCCGCTATGGGCAGCTCGACCTGCGCGGTTCTCGACAATGCCTCCCTCCACTGCTGGGGCTCGAACACCGTCGGGAAACTAGGGGACGGCACTAGCACTAGTCGAACCACCCCTGCAGCAGCGATTCTGGGGTCCGGCAGAACGGCTGTGGCTACCGCCATGGGATTCTACACCTCCTGTTCCATTTTGGATGACGGCTCGGTCAAGTGCTGGGGGCAGAACAATGGGGGCTCCAGTGGCAACACGGTTAGTATCGGCGCTGGACGAGCAGCAGTTGCGATAGCAGTCGGTTTCGACCATGCATGCGCGATTCTTGACAACGCCTCCCTCATCTGTTGGGGTGGCAACTCGGCCGGTCAACTGGGAGATGGGACGACTACCAGCAGCAGCACAGTCAGCGTGGACCTGGGGGTCGGCCGTACTGCCGCTGCGATAGGCACAGGGTCATCTCACACCTGCGCAATCCTCGACAACGCTTCGCTCAAGTGCTGGGGGAGCAACTCTCACGGCCAGCTCGGTGACGGCACGACCACCGACAGCAGCAGTCCAGTGAGCGTAGATGTGGGAGCAGGCAGGTTCGCAGTAGCAGTCTCTGGAGGGAGGTATCACACCTGCGCCATCCTCGACGATGGTTCGGTCAAGTGCTGGGGCTACAACGGCCACGGCGGACTCGGTGATGGCACATACACCGACAGCAGCACCCCATCCAGCAGCGTCGACCTCGGAACGGGACTCACAGCCGTGTCCATCGCAACAGGATACTACCACTCCTGTGCTATTCTCAGTGACGCCTCGCTCAAATGCTGGGGCAAAAACAGTGATGGGCAACTGGGCGATGGAGACACTTCGTCCAGCAACACTCCGGTAAGCGTTGCCATAGGATCGGTTCGCTCTGTACTCGCCGTAGCCGCGGGAAGCGGACACACGTGCGCAATCATGGACAACATGTCCGTCCAGTGCTGGGGCTCGAACAGCGCCGGCCAGTTGGGCGATGGGACGACCACGGACAGTACCACTCCAACTTACGTAAGCCTCGCAAATGGTAGCTCGGTCGCAGTCTCCGATCGCGACCTCGATGGCGATGGCACCCTGAACATCTTCGACACTCACATGAAAAGACCCAAATCTGTTATCTCAAGCGGGGAGCACCACACCTGCGCCATTATGGATGACTCCTCGCTGTACTGCTGGGGCGACAACTCCTACGGCCAGCTCGGCGACGGCACCACCACCAACACCCACACGCCGGTGGCAGTCAGCCTGCCCTCTGGGCGCACTGCTTCTTCGGTGTCCTCGGGTCTACTATCACACACCTGTGCCATTATGGATGACTCCTCGCTGTACTGCTGGGGCTACAACATCGACGGACAACTCGGCGACGGCACCACCACCAACAGCAACACGCCGGTGGCAGTGAGTCTGCCCAGCGGGCGGACCGCCTCCTCTGTGTCTTCAGGGGGGGTCCACACCTGCGCCGTCCTCGACGACGCCTCGGCCTACTGCTGGGGCGACAACTCCGACGGCCGGTTCGGCGACGGCTCCACCACCTCCAGCTCCACACCGGTCCCAGTCAGCCTGCCCAGCGGGCGGACCGTCTCCTCGATGTCCGCTGGATGGACGAGCACCTGCGCCGTCCTCGACGACGCCTCGCTGTACTGCTGGGGCTTCAACGGCGACGGACAACTCGGCGACGGCTCCAACACCACCAGCTCCACACCGGTGGCAGTCAGCCTGCCCAGCGGGCGGACCGCCTTCTCTGTGTCCTTAGGGTATCACCACACCTGCGCCGTCCTCGACGACGCCTCGGCCTACTGCTGGGGCTTCAACGGCGACGGCCTGATGCTTGGAAACGGCACCACCACCGAGAGCAGCAACACGCCGGTGGCAGTGAGTCTGCCCAGCGGGCGGACCGTCTCCTCGATGTCCGCTGGAAGAACGAGCACCTGCGCCGTCCTCGACGACGCCTCGGCCTACTGCTGGGGCTACAACAACCTCGGCCAGCTCGGCGACGGCTCCACCACCACCAGCTACACACCGGTGGCAGTGAGTCTGCCCAGCGGGCGGACCGCCTCCTCTGTGTCCCCAGGGATGTGGCATGCCTGCGCCGTCCTCGACGACGCCTCGGCCTACTGCTGGGGCTTCAACAACCACGGCGAGCTCGGCGACGGCTCCACCACCACCAGCTACACACCGGTCGCAGTCAACCTGCCGGCTGGGAGAACTATATTACAGCTCGATACGGATTTGGATGGCGATGGAGTCGTTGACACAAATGATGACTACCTGAACAACCCAGCACGCTGGATTTCCTGCCCCGCTGGGTCATACGGCCGATTCACCTGCACCGATTCGATCGCCGGGCATTACGTCCCGAATGCGGGTTCACTGCTTCACACATCCCAATTAGAGTGCTCAATTGGGACCTACCAGCCGTCGACCGGGCAGAGTTCGTGCACAGACGCCTCGGCCGGCTACTACGTCGACAGCAGCGCTGCGACCTCGCAGACCGCCTGCCTAGCTGGCACATACAACCCGAACACAGGCTCGACCAGTTCGAGTGATTGCACCGATGCCGATGCGGGGTACTACACTTCCAGTGCTGGCTCGGCATCCCAGACCGCATGCGCGGCAGGGACCTACCAACCGAGTATCGGCCAGACCTCCTGTCTGGACGCGGACGCCGGACACTACGTCAGCACCACAGCTTCGCCCCTGCAGACCGCCTGCGCCGCTGGGACCTACCAACCCTTCACGGCTCAGACCTCCTGCACCGATGCCGACGCCGGCTACTTCGTCGGCACTACCGCAGCGACTTCGCAGACCGCCTGCGCGGCAGGAACCTACCAGGCGTCCACCGGCCAGTCCAGTTGCACCGATGCATCTGCGGGATACTACGTGGACACGACCGGAGCCACAAGCCAGACGGCCTGCGCAGCAGGAACCTACCAGGCGTCCACCGGCCAGTCCAGTTGCACCGATGCATCTGCGGGATACTACGTAGACACGACCGGAGCCACAAGCCAGACAGCCTGTGCTGCTGGAACCTACAACCCGAGCACCGGCTCGACGAACTCCTCCGCCTGCCTAGACGCCGACGCGGGCTACTACGCGGTGAGCGCCGGCTCGGCATCGCAGACTGCCTGCGCGGCAGGGACCTACCAGCCGTCTACCGGGCAGTCCTCGTGCCTAGTCGCAAGCCCAGGCTACTACGTCCCGGATGCCCTGACCTACACCGATGGTTTCGAATCAGGGAACTTCAGTGGACTTGCTTGGCTCAACGACGACCAAGCTGGGGGGACTGACGTCAATGGCGACGCTAACTGGTCGGTGACGAGCAGCGAATCGCATGTCGGTGTCTATTCGGCGATGAACAACCAGACCGACGACAGCGAGGAGGGCGTTCTGGAGATCAACCTGACGACTGTTTCGGGCTACGTCACTTGGAACCAGAAGATCAGCACCGAGTCAGGATACGATTACCTGATCTTCTACGTCGACTACTCGGTACAGGGGTATTGGTCCGGAATCAGCGGCTGGACCTCGGAGTCGTACTACGTCACGGCCGGAGAACACTCCTTCGCTTGGGTCTACGAAAGGGACAGCACTCTAGGGGGCGGAATGGACACCGTCTGGCTGGACAACGTCAGTTTCCCCGCTCCAGTACCGCCTCAGACCGACCAGACGCCGTGCCCCGCCGGCACCTACAACCCGAGCACCGGCTCGACGAACTCCTCCGCCTGCCTAGACGCCGACGCGGGCTACTACGCGATGAGCGCCGGTTCGGCATCGCAGACTGCCTGCGCTGCAGGCACCTACCAGCCGTCCACCGGCCAGGTGAGCTGCACATACGCCTTGGCCGGTTACTATGTCGACACCACAGCCGCTACCTCCCAGATCGCCTGCAATCTCGGGACGTACCAGCCGTCGACCGGCCAGACCGCCTGCGATGATGCGGACGCCGGCTACTACGTGAGCACCACCGCTGCGACCTCGCAGACCGCCTGCGCGGCAGGTACCTACCAGCCGTCCACCGCACAGTCCTCGTGCATCGACACCTCCGCGGGATACTACGTCGACACCACAGCCGCTACCTCCCAGATCGCCTGCGATCCCGGGACTTACCAGCCGTCGACCGGCCAGACCTCCTGCGATGATGCGGACGCCGGCTACTACGTGAGCACCACCGCTGCAGCCTCGCAGACCGCCTGCGCGGCAGGCACCTACCAGCCGTCCACCGCACAGTCCTCGTGCATCGACGCCTCAGCCGGTTACTACGTCGACACCACAGCCGCTACCTCGCAGACCGCGTGCCCTGCGGGTACCTACAATCCCAACACTGGGTCATCGGATTCCAGTGCTTGCATCAACGCAGATGAGGGCTACTACGTGCCGAATGCAGGTTCTACATCCCAGACACCGTGCTCCCAGGGGACCTACCAATCCGACGAGGGTCAGACCTCGTGCGACGAGGCTGACGCCGGCTACTACGTCAACACCACGGCAGCGACAGCCCAGACCGCCTGCGATCCAGGGACCTACCAGCCATCCAATGGCCAGGCCTCCTGCATCGACGCATCCGCTGGATACTATGTGCCGAACAGCGCCTCCTCCTCGCAGACCGCCTGCGCGGCAGGCACCTACCAGCCCAACAACGCATCATCCAGCTGCTACTCGGCTTCGCCCGGCCACTATGTTAACTCCGAAGCGTCAACTAACCAGACCGCGTGCTCTCCGGGGGCATACCAGCCGAACCAGGGCCAGACTTCCTGTCTTGACACGGATGCTGGCTACTACGTCAACACCACGGCGGCGACAGCCCAGACCGCGTGCTCCTTGGGGACCTACCAATCCGACGAGGGCCAGACCTCCTGCGATGACGCGGACGCCGGCTACTACGTCGACACCATGGCTGCGACGAACCAGACCGCCTGTGATCCAGGGGCCTACCAGCCGGACACCGGCCAGGCCTCCTGCATCGACGCGTCCCCGGGATACTACGTCGACACCACAGCCGCTACCTCTCAGACCGCCTGCGCGGCAGGCACCTACCAGCCGGACGAGGGCCTGACCTCCTGCGAAGATGCGGATCCGGGGTATTACGTGCCGACGTCAGCCGCTACCGATCAGACCTCGGCATCCCCTGGCTACTATGTCAACACTACAGCTGCGACCTCGCAGACCGCCTGCGCGGCGGGTACCTACCAACCGTCAAGCGCCCAGACCTCTTGCATCGAAGCGTCTCCCGGCTACTACGTGCCGAACAGCTCCTCCTCCTCGCAGACCGCCTGCGCGGCAGGCACCTACCAGCCCAACAACGCATCATCCAGCTGCTACTCGGCTTCGCCCGGCCACTATGTGAACTCCGAAGCGTCGACGAACCAGACCGCGTGCTCCTCGGGAACCTACAATCCCAATTGGGGTTCATACTCGCCAACTGACTGCGTATTGGCAAGCGGTGGTTACTACGTGGCGAGCTTCGGGATGGCGGAGCAGACCCCTTGCTCCTCTGGGACTTACCAGCCGTCGACCGGTCAGACGAGCTGCATCGATTCCAGTCCCGGCTACTATGTGGCTGCCAACGCTTCTTCCACGGTGCAAACCCCCTGTGCGATTGGACACTACCAGCCGTACAACGCCTCATCCAGTTGCTACGAGGCTGCGCCCGGCCACTACGTCAGTTTCCAGTCAGCAATCAACCAAACCGCATGTGAGGCCGGCACCTACAACCCAAGCAATGGTTCAATCAGTTCCGAAGACTGCATTGAGACCAGCCCCGGCAACTTCACTCCTGTTGCTGGTATGTCCTATCAGATAGGGTGCTATCAAGGGACTTACACCCCACTCACCGGCCAGACCTCGTGCATGCCGGCCGATGCTGGGCACTATGTCGATTCAAACGACTCAACCACTCAGTCAGAATGCGCCTTGGGGACATACCAGCCCTCCACAGGGAGAGACTCTTGCAGAGAAGCCAATCACGGCTACTACGTAGACTCCGAAGCGGCAACATCGCAGACTGCATGCGAGGCCGGCACCTACAACCCGGACAACGCCTCTACAAGCCACGACTCGTGCATGCAGGCTGACCCTGGGCACTACACTGGTAATGAAAGCATGCCGTATCAGATTCCGTGTCCTGTCGGGACCTATCAGCCATCGGAGGGGCAGACCGGGTGCATCGGAGCCAGTCCTGGTCACTATGTCCTAGTCGAGGCGTCAATCGTTCAGACTGCGTGCACGCCGGGTACATACAATCCCGAGCAGGGCTCATCGAATTCCAGCGCCTGCATCTACACCGGTCCAGGATACTTCACATCCGAGGATGGGAGCAGCCAACCGACAGCCTGCTCACTTGGGACGTACCAGCCGTCGTCCGGACAGGCGTCCTGCATTGAGTCGGACCCAGGTTACTTCGTGGGTCAGGAGGCCTCCACAGTTCAGACGGCCGCGCCCATGGACCACTACACATCCGGGTATGCCAGCACAAGTCCGGAGGCCTGCCCGGAGACTTTCATGACGCTTGACACAGGCTCCGACTCGTCCGAGGATTGCCATCTGGACTCCGATGGCGACAGAATCCCCGATTACGAAGATGAGGACGATGACAACGACGGGCAACCCGATCAGGACGACTTCTGCAGCCCCGGAGTTCAGGGTTGGGTGAGTGGGCTCGTCGAAGACAGGGACGACGACGGCTGTAGGGACTCCGACGAGGATCTCGACGATGACAACGACGGGCGTCTCGACGTGGATGACGCCTTCCCCTACGACCCCTCCGAACAGGATGACAACGATGGCGACGGCGAGGGCGACAACGCCGACTTGGATGATGACAACGACGGACTCAGCGACATCCGGGAGTACGACATTGGCACCGACCCAATGGATTCGGATACCGATAGCGACGGTTACTCCGACAAAGACGATGCATTCCCGAATGACCCCTCCGAATGGCTTGACTCGGACGGCGATGGCGCCGGCGACAATTCGGACGTAATCAAGAAAATGGCCCGATATCAGACCCAAGTCGACGTAATGATTGACTTGGTCGTGGTCGCTATTGTGATACTCGCAGCGACCACATACTCAAAGTCGAGGATTAGGTATTACGATGAAGAAGAGGAGTAGGGGGTACCTGAGTCCTCGTGAGTCTAAACCCACTGGTTCGCTTTCGGTGAGAACAGTGGTTCGTTCGTAGCCCTAAAATGGGTAGGCACAGAGGGTAGCCTGGTCCGATATGAGGTCAGAAATATGCGTCCCGCATCAGGAGTATGAAGACGAAGCCTATCACTGCGAATGCCAGCCAGTTGGGTATTCCCATAAATTCGAGTTTTCCCATGACCCTGACAGGAGGTGCCAGCCTTGAAGGGTTGGTTTGTCAGTGGCCGGGCTATGTCCTCGTGAGTCCGGAAGCTCAGGGGTTTAGATCCACGAGGGTCAACGCCTCGTTAATCCGCCATGCGAGTGGTCACTCGACATTACGCCCGCCATCATCCAACGATTCTGGTCGCTTCCAGTAGTTGAACTGCGGAAACCAATCCTCCTCATTCCTCCCACTCAGAGAGAGAATGTGCCACAGTGAACAGAAGGCATCACCAGGTCCAAAAGTGGCATTATTCTTCTTGAATATCTTTTCATCCCGCTTGACGAAGTATGAGATTCCTGGGTAGTTGTCCTCCCCCTCCTCCACACTCTGTTCAATCGCGTAACTTTCCCCATCATGCGATGCCAACTGGAACCTCCAGCCCCTCTCGTTGGCGAATGTCCTCTGCGTGGCAGGGTCGTCTTTTGAAACCAGAAACACTGAGAATTCGGTTTCTAAATGTTGTAGGAAGGCATTGATACCGTCAGCCCACAATGTGCAGTATCTGCACCCTTGTCCCATGTTGTGTATCACGAACAGTCCTGACTTGTCACCAAACATCTCTGATAGTTTGATGTTACCATGTAGATTCGTAAATTCATAATCGGGAACTTCTTCTCCTTGATGAGCCATCCTCAATGCCTCGATTTCCTTTACCAGATTGTAAAGCTCCTCCTCTTTCGCACGAATCTTTGGATTCATGAAATGCCCAAGGCTGAATTTGATTTGAATCATTGGTGCGAGGTCGTCGATATGATGGATGGAATCATTCTTGGACACTGTTCTCATCGAAACTAAACCCCTGAGCTTCTGGACTCTCTGAGCCACAGAAGATTCACTCTGCATTAGACAGTCCCGCGCTCAAGCACCAGTGAGACGTCGTCAGCGTAGGCATCGTTCATCCCGTAAGACAAGTAGGCGTTGAGAGTGACTCGGACATAAGCCGTGGACTGAGGGACTTCACCGATATCCGCTCGAAGGAAGATTCCAGTGGTGTTGTTTCTATCATCGGCGTAGAGCGGCCCTATTCCGCCTGAGTGGAGGAGATTCCCCGAGGAATCGAAGAACTCGATGAGGACCTCCATGCGGTCGTCCTGGGTAGAGTAGCCGCCAATGAAGGCCGTCAGGGAATAGGTGATGTTCCCGTTCTGGATATCGGATTGGATCGCACTCAGGTCGATGTCTTGGTACATCGAGGAGGCGGAGGTTCCGCCGCCGAAGTAGTTCAAGCCTCTATCGGAAGGCCCCGGATCATCCATCAGCATGTATGTCGGTGCACCGTATTCCCAAGTAGTGAGTGTGCCATTGTCCGTCCATCCTGGGATCGACGCGTCCTGGCCGCTCGGCCAGTAGCCACGCTCTAGCTCCGCATCGCCGTTGAATACCAGATTCACACCAAGTTCGGCATCCGGCGGCCCGGTTGGCTCCAAACCGACCGCGCGTCCGTCCAATCCCCACTCGGGCCTCACTTCCACCCCCATGTGGTGCAGCGCCGTGGGCACGATGTCCACCGCATCGGGGGCTGGCCATATTGTGCCCGGAGAATCGGCACCCCAAATGATCAACGGGACCTCCCGGTGCTCCGGGATGTTGGACCCGTGGCCATATCCAGACCCTGCGTGGTCCGAGGAGATAATCACCATCCAGTCCTCCTCGGCATAGTTGGTCCGAGCGAATATCGCATCCATCATCATGCCAAGCCAGGCATCGCTCTGGTTCATGGCTGCGACATACTGGGGAATCGAAGGGTGGTAGCCGTAGCCGTG